>DATEEH010000088.1:0-135727 GCA_035281245.1 Nitrospira sp. | reverse complement strand
AATATGAACAAGTTGACGCTCACATTTAGTTCGGCAGTGAATAAGGCGTATAAATCCTTCTTTTTTTCCATTGTCTCAACAATACTCATTGGCAGGACTTGAAGGTCTGAGGCTGTGCCGAGCGCATCCCTATCAAATTGTCTCCTCCCTATTATTGAGAATGCCTTAAAGACGGGCTTTATCAGTTCCTCTTCTCGTAACAAAGAAATGCTGGTTTCTTGGAGTGAGAGCTTAGGAGTGTCCTGCCCTCGAAAGCGGAAAAAACTGGTTTCTCTCTCGATTAGCTGCTGCGTTTGGCCCTGAAAAGTTGATGCAAGAGTTTCACTAGAAACGATACCCGGCTTACGCTCGTCATCCCTTTTTTCAGTCCTTATAGTCCAATCATACGTTATTCCCTCATGTTGAAAAACCATGACCCAAGATCCATTCTTAAATTCTTTAACTTCTTTGCTAACAGTGAATCGGCCTAAGTTAAAGATTGTATTAAGTAGCCGACTTTTGCCTGTGGCGGTATCACCTACGAGCAGATTGATCTTGTCAAATTTAACCCTGTCAAACTTCCATCCTGGATGTTCGACGTCTTCGAACTGATATTCGAGAATCTTCATACGTTTTTACGCCTTAAAACTTCATTAAGCGCAACAATTCAGAACACGTCAACATATATAGGTAGAGGCGATTAGGCAATATTAAAATGGTAGGTGCGTCGATTCCCACAAGCTGACTCAGGTACTTTTATCCGCGAGGCCCTAGATTTTCATATTCTAGCGTATTTGCCGCTGGCTAACATCTGCGCGGCGCAACGCTCGCGCCACTTTGTGTCACTCCCGCTGCTTAATCCTCTTCGGCACACCGGCATCGCTTCCCAGACATAGTTTCCTCCTTGAAATGTGCATTGGCTCTCCTCTTCCTATGAGAGAGCCAACTTCATTTCAAAAAAAGGAGGAAACAAGATGGCTACCAACAATAAAAAACCGAGTCACTCGCTGCGCTGCGGCAACATCAAGGCCACGATCTGGCAGAATGACAGCGAGAAGGGACCGTTCTTCGCAACGACCTTCTCCCGGCCTTTCAAGGATCAAGCCGGCGCATGGCGCAACGGAACCTCATTCGGTCTCAATGACCTTGAGGCCTTGCTAACTGTTGCGCACGAAGCCAAAGAGTGGATTGCCGCTCATGTCTTGAAGCGCTGAGTCCGCTTCAATGGGAAGCCTTCGGATCCTCCGGGGGCTTCCCAACTCGTTTAAGTGCTTGCAACAAAAGTGAAAGTCGCCCTGGGGGAGTATAAGTGGGAAATCGCTCCTAGTATCAATAAAATACGTGTATTTTGAAGGGTCAGACCTACGAACCAGCGCACCGGTGCACTGGCCCCAGTTGGTCCCGCAATTCACTGACAGAGAGACCTTATTCGTTCTCCCTTCGGCCTAAAATGCCACTAGGGCGCGGGTGAGCTGCCAGACCTCAGCCCTTTTAGGGAATTTCCTCTCCCACATGTGTTCTCCTATTTTCGTGTCCGATTTCTTGAGTCCAAACTCAAGCACCATTCAACAAGAGGAGCCACAGGGTGCCTCGCCTCAGGCGTACCTGAGCCCCAGCGCTTCTGCTGATGATCGTAGGCCTTGGAGCGGCGCTGCACCGAGGCTTAAAAAGGGCTCATGCCGTCATTCCATTCCGATCGATATGAAAACGGCAAGGAAGATTGTATCGCAGCAGTCTCAGTTGGAAGACGCGGTTGTCGAACAGCAGCATCGGCTTTTGTTAATGTGTCGCCAAACGGGAAGAGGTGGACGTCATATCATTGACAAATTGAAACGACTAGAGCGGGATTACCTCTGGTCTTTCGACGTCAAGAATCAAGGTTCGCTAACTCAGCGTCTCTCCTGGCACTTTCCCGTCGATAATGCGTTGGCCATAGGAAATACCGTGGAGATCAGCTTCGTCTTCGGTATCATAGAGTCCAGGAGCCGTGAACGATCGCATAGTCACGATACCGTCACTCTCCCAAAAAATGGTGATATGCAGCTCCCATTTCCCCGAGGTGAGAACGCGTTCTGGTGCTGACTTGATGGAGTAGTGTCTGTATTGAACTCTCTTCGCCACAGCACGAGTCTAGCGGCTTTAGGCTTTTCCTCACAATCCTCCAAAACGAATTACGGGTGCTGAAGCTCTGCTTAGGAGCAAGAAGGACTGGTGGCAAGCCAAACCCATTTGCGATGGGTGATGTCTCTAAATGTCAGGATGGCGCCCGATGAGGTAGGATAGGCGCGTGTCTCATACCAATGCTGATCGACAGGGGAGAAAAATTCGTATTGCATCGGGACGTTGTATGCAAGGACTGCCTGAATTTTTTGCTCGAGAACCGTATCTTTTACATCCGAAAATAGATCCCATATAGCTTTGCCTAGCACGGCTTGCGGCTCGTGTCCCAGTGTGTGGATCATTTCCGCCGCGGCTGAATTCATCCCGAGAGACTTCCCCCTGCCGTCGAGTTCAATGACCGCGTGAGCAGTCCCCTGTAATATCGTGATCAGATCTGCATGTTGAAAAGAGCTATTCATTTGGGCCCCTAACCTCTTTTTCTTCGCGCGCACCTATCCATTTTACGCCATATTTGGATAGCATGGGCAGTGGCCGACGAGTGTGTTTACAAAGACATTCTGTTATGTTTCTAAACCATCTGGATTGCTCAGGTTGTAATAGGGAATTTGGCGCCGAGGTTGCTTCGCCTTCCTGTCCATTCGACCCGCTTACACGAAACTGGGGCAGCTCCGCATGGGCCGGACGGATGGCGCCACTCAGCATTAGCAAAAGAAAGGCGTTCCGTCGTCGATGGCATTGCTCGCGATATTGCGTCCATCCTGACATGGCATTATCTCGTACTAGTCAATCTAGTTTGCTTGGTAATGTGGACACTTGACAGATATCGCATCAGAACTTGAGACGTTTTTCTATTCAGTTTCAGAAACTCAATACCCACCTGTCGTTCTCGTACCCATCGAACTTCCGCGTTCGAGATCTCCAATTCATCGGGTTGATTCGGAAGGGTCAGATAGAGTCGTAATTGGTCATTCGCCTTCATTCGGGCATGCGTCTCAATCAACGCCCCCCGCATCGAGAGGTTTCGGACGACGGCTATTCCTTCAAATCCAGGTTCCGTTCCGTTCGCGATAACAACTTGGGCGTCAAGGTCAATCTCGAAGCGGCGTGAGCCTATTGTTCTTCTCTTACAGTTTAATGTGTGCGACATTTGCTCTCTCCTTAAGCGTTGTGCACGCTCACCACAGGAAGCCTGTGCCGTCTCGGCATACAGGCAAATGAAGAATCTACACTTGTCACCGTCTTCTGAGATAAAACCGCTGCAGGCACGTCTTGCACATCCACGGATAGACTCTCAACACCCGATGGATCCAGGTTCGCCAGCCGGTACGAGCGGTGCAGAGGCAATCGCGTGAGGCGCAAGACGGGCAAGTGACATCAATCGCGTACGGTGTTCTTCTTGATACAGTTTTGCCTGTCGAGTCTTTTCTCATGTTCCCCTTCTGCGTTATGCCGCAGGACGGACAAATGCTTCGATGCCCAGATATAAATCTTCTTCCTGACTGACTACCTCTTCGCTTCGTACCGCCCAGACATTGGCCGATCTGGCCCGACGATTTGCTTGGATCACCGTATCATCGACGGCGCCACAATTCAGACAGCGCCAGCTGTTGGCCCACATGTCGCCGAAGCCGCCTTCCATATCGAACAAGTGGTCTTTCGTCATCAGTCCCTGACACCGTGAGCAACGCATTTTCTCCTCCTCTGAGACGGACAGTTGCTTCTCTAAGGAAAAGGATAGCGTACGCTGTCGCAACCGCTAGAGCCTGAAAGAGGTAGTTCACCCTATGCTTTTGGGGAAGGAGTACCAATAAACAGCGTGGACGGTGACAGAGCGTTACGGCCAATGAATTGGCAGGCGTACGAAACAGTCGTAAAATGTTCGTGCAAGGGTACCCGGTGCCCACTTACCCGAGCATCTGCATCCCGCAGGACGTGCGGCTAGTGCGTCGTTGCCTTACCTGCTCCAGCCTAAAGCAGCTGATCACGCGGACAGTTGCATCAGCCGATTTTTCAGCGCTTGAGTTTTCATGGTTCGCATGACCGCTCGTTGCTTCAATGACGGAAAGTGTGTCGCCCATCCGGCATTGGGAAATTGACTCTCGAACTGGTCGATATGGCCTTCCACTTCGGACCAGCGATGCGTCTTGGCCAGTAAGTGCACGATTCGGACATAAGCCGGAACGAGTAACGGCAGATGCCGGACTTCCTTCGTGTGCTTGAGAATGTACCCGTAATGTCCGATGGCCAAATCCTGCTTTGACTCTTCATATTCAATCGCCGTGAGCATATACATGCTCAGACGATCCGTGTCTGCGCTGATACTGCGTTCCCACGCTCCATCCAGCAACGCGTGCAACTCGGGCGACGTAAGCGTAAGGCCGCCCTTCTTATGATTGACCCTCAAATTCTCGAGCACCTGTCGGGCTTCCTCCCACGCTCCATATAATCCCACTAAGACCGCCGAACATGGCGCAGGGTGAGGGCATGGCACTTCCAGCGGAGAAAATCCCGGTTTGGCTACCACGGACGGCAGATACACGCGCCCGTGCGCCGTGGCACAGTGTAGGCAGGCGCCTTTCGCAACCGCATAGACATACATGCGTGTGGCCGATCGATCAAAGATATCGACAGCCAGGACACGCCCCGACAGGACCTGCAACTTGTAATATTGCCAGAGAACCAACAACACGAGAATCGCGATCAGTGCGTGTAAGAGCTCGGGCGCTGCAAGATCGTTTAGCATGGCATCTCCTTCATTCGTATTGCTCCCATCCCCGATTCCTCCGCGAACGCTTCACCGGAGTCTAAAGGCCGTATGTGTTCGACTCATTTCCCTTTGGGTGGCGAATTTCAAGACGACTTGTTGCAAACGATACCGGGCCTCATCGGTGATGGGCGGAAACTTCACGCTAAACCGATCGCCGACCGTCCAGCAGACGGTGGCGGCAGGCAAACAGAGGGGCAGCTGACCATCATTCAGATCGAGAAATAAGGTGACTTGACTGCCTTGAGCTAATCGCACACTGCCCACGATTTGACAGCCCCTCTTCGACAGATTTTGCACCCTCCCTTCGCCGTCGTAGGGGACCTCGTCCTGATCGCTGGTATAGAGCACATGGACCTGCAGCGGTACACGCTGGGCCTGGCGGCGGTCCAACATGGGGAGTTCTTTCCTCTTGGCGATCGCCGCAAGCAAATCTAACCGCCGTTTTTCTTCTTCTGCCCGATCCTGATGAAGTAGTTCTAATTGCATAGGTCCCTCCCTCGCTGAAATCCCTCTCATAGGATAAGCATAGCCGCTACCGCCGAACTGTCATTCCCAAAAGGACGGATCCGAGACCCCCTAAAAGAGGGCCAGAAAGGGCCCCCGGCCGACCTCAACTACGTCCCCCTCCTCTGAGGGGCCGTCCTACCTGCTATTTCGGTATACCGGCGCCCTAAGACGGTTGCTAGCTTTAACAACGTGGGACGGTGATGAAAAGGAGGGAGGCGGCTATGGAAGTGTCAGAACGAGTACGAAGCCAGCCACGGTTTGAGGTCCAATGGCTCATGCTTTATCGGGGGGAGAATTTCCTTGCCGAAGGCACGATGCTTGATATCTCGCTTCAGGGAGGACGGTTCGCCGGTACGATGCCGGTGAAAGTCGGGATGCGCTTGGCGATCTACGTCGATTCCCCACAGAAACCTGAGGACCTGGTTATCGAGGAAGCGGTGGTGAGATGGGTCAGCGAGGAGCAATTCGGGGCTGAATTTATCAGAATGGGTGCGGACGACATGGACTGGCTCAGAGGGTACTTAGAAATTGCCGAACGGCGGAACAGCTTCCGTCATTTGATGGGCCTCTCCACGAATGCGTCTGAAGTCGCTGGTATGCCATTGGCATTGCCGTGCAAAGGATAAGTGAGTGTGATGGCTACCTTCATATTCTCTTTTATTACCGCCATCTAGCAGCACCTCAGGGGTGCCGTGTGGGAAGGACGTTGACTTATGAAACCGCGATACAGTGACCGCGTGTCCGTGAAATGCCCCGTCATCTTCACATTGGGCTCCATGGTCGGAGAGGGTGAAGTGCAGGATCTGACTAATCCCGGTTGTATGATTCAAAGCCCCGCGCATGTCTGCAAGGGCGAATACCTTCAGCTCAAAATGTATTTGCCAGAACTGAAAGCGCCTTTGTCCGTCGAAATGGGCGTCGTGCGCTGGACGAATGGCCCGCGTTTCGGCGTGGAATTTATCAAGATGAGCGGAACTGACCGCGCCTTACTGGCGCAATTCATCTCGCGGCATCAGCGACCGGCATGGAGGAGAATCGCGGGGCACGCCGAGACAACATCGGTCGACACCTGTCTGGAAAGCACTCCGACAGGCACTTGATCGGATAATAGATCATCGCATGAGACACGCCATGATGCACACGGCTGGTATCAGAAAGAGGAGTCCCGGCCCTTCTCTCGTTGTCTTGCGCTCCAGTGAACAACACGGTGCTGGAGAAGGAGGAGTCCTATGATTCCCAGATATAACGAACGACTGTCGATGCGCTGTCCTGTGGTGTTTGCGGGCGAGGCCTATATCGGTGAGGGGCATGTGCTGAATCTGACCGCTCCTGGATGCCTCGTCGAAAGTCCCAGCCCGGCCACAGGGGGCGACTATGTCCAGCTCAAGATGGTGCTTCCAGGCTTAACGGCGCCGTTTTACGTCGAGCTTGCCGCTGTGCGATGGACCCACGGCAATCAATTCGGCATTGAGTTCATCCAGATGAGCAAATCCGACCAGGTGAACTTGAACCTTTTCCTTGAACGCCACCTTCCCAGAATCCTGTCACGATCGTATGGGCGCCGTCGTGGAAGCGAACGAGGTGAGTGGCGAAGGGTCAGTGAGAGGTGGAGTCAGTAAAAGTCATCTTGGAGGAGCGATATGGACAAGAGGAAACATCCGCGAAAGCCCCCAAAGACCACGTTTGAGAATAATGTCATTTATCAAACGCTCAGGAACCAGCCTGTTATCACCGGGCACGGCACGCTCATCGACTTGAGCGAGGGCGGCTGCCGCGTGAAGGGACAGACACAGTTGCGTAAGGGGGTGCAGATCCAGTTGGCCCTGCACGGCGAAGGAGGCCAATTGTCGACCATTCTGAGTAACTGTGAAGTGATGTGGGCGACCGAGCACGAATTTGGCGTGAAATTTCTCTGGGACTTGCACAGCGCAGTGACGCCGCGTGACCCTGCGGCAGCCGCATAGGAGGAGTCATTGCCCAGCTTCGACGGAAACCCATGTCCCGCGACCAACTTCTTGCGAGTACGGCATTCCCCCTCGAGTGAAGTACCTCTTCTAGGTCTATCCAAATTGGGAAAGCGCGCTACCGTTGATAGTAGAGCCCATGCTGAGTCCAGTAACTCGGGACACACGAAGGACACTTGAGACCCATTCACAAGGAGGACACCATGAGTAACGCAGCCAAGGGCGACAAAGGATTTACGCTCATAGAGCTGATGATTGTGGTGGCAATCATCGGCATTCTTGCAGCCATCGCCATCCCCAATTTCATCGCCTATCAGGCGAAGTCAAAGCAGTCGGAGGCGAAGGTCAGCCTTAGCGCCATCTTTACGTCCGCGATGGCCTATCAGGCCGAATCGCAAAACCCGCAAAGCTATGCGCCCGTGACGATCAGCCAGATCGGCTGGCTGCCGTCTGGCGCCTCTCGCTACTCCTTCTGGTATCAGGATGGGGTCAATGTGGCGACCGGCGTCGGCACCACGATCACCCGCTTTAACGGGACCTCGACCGCGACCAGCCCCTGTAATGTGTCGGTGGCGCCTTCCAGCGGGGGCTACACGGTCGGGGCAACGTCGTCGGGGTTCACCGCCGGCGCCAATGGCAATATCGACGGCGATACGGCCTGCGATCATTGGTTTATCAATGATCAGCGGACGCTGGTCAATACAAATAACGATGTGTCGCTCTAAGCTCGTATAGAGCGCCGAGAGCTTTCCTCCGGCTCTCTGAGCGCCCTCAACAATGGCAGAGGTCATTTGGTGATCTCTGCCATTCTGTCGAGTAAGCGAAGGTGCACGACGCGTCCGTAACGACTCTTGGTGGATCATCATGGGTGGACATCAGATTTAATAAAGGAGAGAGGTGCCATGGAATCAGCGCTAACACCACAACGACTGGCCAATGAACTGAGTTGTCCTTCCTGCTCTTCCGGGCAGTGCATCCGGGTGGATCAGCAAGGGTGGGCGGACAGGCTCTATCAATGGGTGGGCAAATTTCCCTGGTATTGCCGAGCATGCAGGCGTCGATTTTATCTGAACACGCGTTCAACTGGCTGATTGAGTTGCCAATTCATTTTGAATCCAACTTACGCTAGTTGAGGAATTTCCTCCACAGCTGAACTTCGGATGCGGATGGGAGGCATAAACTAAGCGAATCTACTTAACTAATGCGTATGAGATGGTGCCCCTCCTACTGGGAATGCGAGCGGCATGGCCGTCCGATAGGCTGAATATAGAGAGGGAAAACAAGCGTCGACTAAGTAACACGACGAGAGGCAGACCATGAACCACTATCTTCCACTGATTCGACCGACCCGGGTGCGTCTCTATCTCCTCCTGCTGCACAGTATGTTCATTGTCCTGTATGCGCTTCACCTCCTCGCACCGCTCTCCCGAACGCACGGAGTGCTAATTCTCGTGCTGACGACCTTAACGCTCCTGTTGCTCACCATCCCCCGTCTCTATATCGAGACCGCCTGGTTTATTGGCCTTATGACCCTCGGTAATGCCGCCGTCTTATTTTTGACGTTCGGGGCCAGCACGGATCTCTGGCTGTTTGGCGCGGTGCTGCTGCTGGTAACTATGGCGTCCTATGTCCCGACGATTTGGGAGTTCAGTGCACTGAGCAGCTTGCTCATAGGGGAATACGGCCTGCTCTTGTATCGGGCGACGCACCTTGAAGCGGACACCGTCTTGGCCTTGCCGCTGTTGTTAGGTGTAACATTGGCGTTCGTGAGCAAGATCTCGACTGCCCAAGCCGAGATCCAGCGGATTGTGAAGATGGAAGAACAACCCCAGACTCGCAATCAGGGGGATGTGCTCACGGGCCTGCCGAACCGCGCACAATTTCTCGAGCGCCTGACACGGGTCGTCCAATACGTGAATTACAATCCGACCTTCCGGTTCGCGATCATGTTTGTCGACTTAGATGGCTTTAAGCCCATCAACGATCGGCTCGGCCATAAGGCAGGCGACGCCGTGCTTCGGCATGTCGCCAGAATCTTTCAAAGTTGCTTGCGACAAGGCGATCTGGTCGGACGCTATGGAGGAGACGAATTTATCTTCCTGCTGAACCAGATCAACCATCCGTCAGAAGCCACAGAGGTCGCTGAACGGGTCCTGGCCAGACTTGAAGCGCCGATCGATGTTGTCGGCGAGCCCGTGACGGTAGGCGCCAGCATTGGCATCGCCTTCAACACTAATATGAATGAAACGGGCGAGGAACTCATCCGCGATGCCGACCAAGCCATGTATCGAGCCAAGGCACAAGGGAAGAATCGCTACGTCACGTGTCACCCCTCTGTGGATATCCCCACGTCGGACTTGATTCAACGGTGGAAGCGGATGATGCAGCTCAAATGGTATTGACCACAAGTCTAAGTAAGGAGTGGGAGGGTTGGGCGATGTCATCATTACGTCAAGCGGCTGGAGGGTTGAATGGATTCTGATCTCGGAATGTCACAGGTGGCACCTCAGTCCAGACCTTTCTTGAAGCAATGGACCGAGGCGGCGCTGCACTCCGTATCCTGCGGGGTCACGTACTCCTATGAAGCCAATGGCGTCACACATCTCGCCGATGGCGTCACGCGTGCTTTCTCCACAACTGAATGTGAGATCCGCGGAAGTGTGATGCCTCCCGTCGGGAGCAAGACCACCTTAACGCTCTCCCTGCGAGATCATCACCGTCCCATATCATTTGACGGCACGATTACCTGGACGGAAGGAGAGTCTTTTGGCGTCGACGTTTCACAGCTGGACGAGCATGATCACAAACGGATCCTGCAATGGTTATGGGAGCTCGGGTACGTCAACATGATTGTATGGTAAACACCCTAAGACCGTCTCCGGAGGACACATGATGAACGCGAGCGTTCGAGTCTTATTCTCTCTGCCACTCGTCGCCCTCTTGTGGGGGTGTGTGACCGCTCCAAGAGCCACTCCTCCCGTCTCGATGCCGTTTTTTCAGCCGACGGCAGAAGACACCGCCCAACTCGCGACCTTGGCATCCGACCTCGATTCCCTAGCCATGGAATGTGGGGAAGAAAGCACTTGTGAGGATCAGGTGCACTTTGCCCGAGCGTTCGTCAGTCTGTTCGAAAATCGTGAAGCGGCCCGTGTCTCATTCGAGCAAGTAATCAGTCTGCATCCTTCAAGCCTTTTGGCAGCGTCGAGTGCGCTCTGGCTGCAAGTATTGCAGAAGGAGGGCCTCACCGTTTCTTCCAAAGATCCGCAGCAACGCCTTTTAATTGACACCACCGCGCAATCGATCCGAGAATGGCTAAGCCGCCAAGGGATCACAGGGCGGACAAGTCAGCCTCGAACCGTCCCAAAGGCTGCCACTGTCCAAACACTCTATAAACAGGTCCAAGATCGTGATCGGCGCATTGCTGAGCTTCGCTCTCAATTGGATGCGTTGAAGCTGATCGATCAGGATCAGCAGGACAGACAACGGAAGATGAGAACTCCCCCTGACCTCAGAAAGCCGTTAATTTCCGAGCAGTAATTGCTTGAGGACAAATTGAATGGGTCACGGTGCCCTCCCACAGATAAGGACGATTCTCTTCAGTGTTGGACATGCAAGAGTGCTCTTATGAGTGAACGGCCGCTTCACCTCCAGAGTGGCGTTACGATCCTAAGGTACGTCTGTATGAGTTGTGGTAGCCGGTGGTACATCGGTGACACACCACGGTGGGTCGTTAGTGGTCGACCATGAGCTGAGCCGGCAAAAGCGATGGCCAGGCTTGCAACTCACCTTGCTGGCGCGACCGTAATGGGCGAAGCCAGTATGTTGTGATGGTGAAGGGAGATTAAGGCGTGACTGACCCAAACGCCAAGTGATGGCATGAACGACGACAGTCGCAGCCCCAAAGATGAAAAGGATCCAGCTCAGCCCTACACTATTGATGTGACCTATCCTGCCTGTCAGTCATTCGACTGCGACCGTGCGGATCGACACCGGCTGCACGACTTTTCCCTTCGATTATTCGGTAAGTTTCCGTGGAAATGTCCCAGATCATGCACCGGTTTTATCCGAGGAGGCAATCTGTTGGTTAGGTAGGTGCAGGCTCGTGCTACGCCCGGAGAGCATTCGTGAGTTCTATCGTTGATCAACTGGTGAATACCGCGAGAGATGTACTCCTTTCGTTCGGAGAGACCTTCGTTCGCATGGTGCGGGCAACGGCGAATGCCCTAGAGGCAGTGGTCGGGATCTCTCCTGAAGCGGCCCTCTTTGGCGCCGCCAGTGTTGTGGCCTTGATTGTGATTATTCGATTGATTGATTGACTGACTGACCTGCAAAGACTATCACTTCTGAACAAGGGGCATCTGCCCTTTAACGGACCTTTGCTATATGCCTACCTCTTGGTGTACAGCTCCCATAAACTCATCAAAATCGAACGGCTTTGGCCAAACAGCCAGGGCGCCCAAGGATTTCGCCTGCTGGAGTTGTGCCTCTCCTCGTCCCGATACGACGAACGTTTTGACCGCTCCAAATGCCCTTTGCATCGCTACCATCATCTCGAGTCCTGTCATCTGCGGCATACTTAGATCCGTAATGACTAAGTCGGCGTGCTTCTGGCTATAGAGTGCCAATCCCTTGCATCCGTCCTCTGCCTCCCGAACATCATGACCTGCTCGTTCCAAGGCAATACGCAGCAAACTCCGAAAGGAGGGTTCGTCATCGACGATTAAGACATCGCTCATCGCTTGACTCTTTTCCTACTGTGAATGTCTCCTGAATCGTCCCACATCGGTTTAAGCAGCCTCTGATGTTTTATCTAAGGTGTCCACATATTTTTTAAGCCGTCGTTGCGACTTAGGAGCGATCCGGATGAATTCTACCCCAAAGCTGCCCTCCCTCACCCACCTCACAGGAGCCAGTTCGATCGTTATAGTATCCACCTGGTCGGTGAAGGTAATGGTCAAGCTTAGATAAGATCCTCTTGCGATGGCGACGTCGCTGAAGACTGCCGCTCCACCAAGCGAGATGTTGCCCAACCGTCCTTCCCCCACCATGCTGCCATTGGAAAAAGTCACAAACGATTGGTCCGAAAATCGCTGGTATTTCCGTTGTTCCATTGCATTCGCATTGGCTCCTAATCCGTCATGAGAATTCAACGTTATTGCACCCGTTTTTATGGTAAGAGGAGATTGGGGAGCGGCGACTGTTAGGTGTGGCCGCTGACCACCATACCAGTGGCGTCCGCACGTCTGGCAGATGAACTGTTCGATTGAGACGCCCCCATGCAGCTCCACCCCACTTTCAGCCGTAAGCGGGCTCTGACATGCCCAACACCGGATAGTCTCCTTCCTCTCTCTTTTCTGACTCATTCTCGATGATTGGCTGCAGTCGGGTGCCACAACCATGTTGGGGATACCTAAGTGAAATGAATGTACAGTGAAGGAGAGACACGGACAAGGGAATTATAAAAAGACCGCCAGACCTTGGAGAGCCTCATGGGCTTGCTCTATTGACGTTAGTAGCACTGCTTGTGCGTCATTTGTTATACAGAATGCGTCCAGGCTGATAGAGATGGTTGGCGCGGGGCTCCGTCTGGCCGATTGTTAGGCGACATTCCATAGAAGTATTTGGTAAGTTTTTGAGCGGGAGGTTGGATCTGGAAATCGTCGGTGAGGCTACAAATTGCTTACGACTTGTGTATTATGCACCTCAGTTAGATAATACAGTTTGCCCCTGTTTGACCACCATCCGCCTCCGAACCCGTTGGAAATGACTGATTTCTTGTCAGCCCTAAAAGACTGGTGTCCAGCTCCCTCCATCAGGTTTCAAGAGGCTTTCTTTTTGCCCGAAGGATGACCGCTTTGCTGTTGTAGCCTATTGGCCGGCCGGCTAACACCTGCGAGCGCACCGATCGCGCCAGTTCACTGTCACTTCCGCTGCTTGCTCCTCTTCGGCACGCCGGCGACGACTTAGCGCCGCGTGGTCCAATTCGGCCTGGGAGGCGCACTGTAAAGATGTTCGCACGAGTTATAACCCTGACAATTCCCTTTCACCAAGTCAACTCACTCTCACTGGAGACGATCCTCGTTTTAGCGACTTTCTATATTGGGTTTGGGCCAACAAAATTCTTGAACATCAAGTCGAGCAGATTGACGGGACCGAGTGGAGTGGGCCGGCGGATGGGGTAATCTTTCACTGGGCGCCGGGGTCAAGGTGGGAGACGCACACCGTGGTTGCACTAGATCATGCGATCTATCACATCGCGGATGAACACCAGTGGAAGGATTCAATGTTTAAGGATTTCTTTGACCGGTTCGGTACTATAAAGGGCATCAACATCAAACAGCGGCTGTCATGTCCGCGATCTTTCTGTTACTTTGGCGAATCAATACAGACTTTATATATCATGCTGCCTAGATGTTAGCAGTTTCGGAGTGCTCCGACTAATTGCATGAGAGTTTATTCTTGTTGTGTTCTTCATATTTCTCTCCCGCAATGCATGTTACAACGATGTGAGGTGTATCCCCGCAAATAAAGATCTTTACACTCATGCTGCTCTCTGGCTCCTCGAGTCATCACAAACAGCGGTTGCCACGTGTTCCTGCCAGTATTGTTCTCCTTCGCTGATGCGTTGAATCCGAAATCCGGCTAATACTCTTCCCACTCGATCTTCCGACCACATTCGGCGTACGTGAAGCATGCAATGATCAACGCGGATGCTGCCCTCTTCTTCAAGCTGTTGGACGCCACCCGTAAAGTCCACCATTAGACCATCCTCTGAAACATTCATGATGGTCCCACTAAGAATGTGTTTTCCAAATATACCTCGACAATACCGGCGACAAGGAATCCGACGGCTCCGGCGCAACGATGCTCGTGACAATGAGAAGGGTACGCGCATGACTGACAGGAGCCACCAAACATTCTTCCAGATCCCTGACTGGGGACTCGCCTGGTTCCATATGTCCTCGTCACCAAACATAGTGGCGATCAATGCATGAATGGTTTCGTCGTCAATATCGATAAAATCGACGCCTAAGGCGACGTCGCCGGATGCCGTTCTCCTCTGCGAGGCTAGCTGTGCCTTCACATTCAGGTCCCTGCCACTGACGCTGCGCAACGTCAGTGAGAGGTCCCTGCGAAAGTTCTCCTTGTCGAAAGTTTGTACTCCTGCAGGCAGGCGGATTAGCGCGCCCGCTTCAGAAAGATCATCAGTCATCCCCTCATAAGTGTCCTTCCCAATCACGACTGTACAAGGCACCTTACGAGGAAGGCGAGTGACTTTACGCCATTGTTGTGCATCGATGGAGGAGACGATCGTGGCACATAGGAGCACCAGATTAACAACGCCCCAAGTGATAGTGATCTGGATACCAGGTTGGTCTGCATTGTGTAGCCAACGAGCGACACCCAGGACTAACCCGAGAATCAGCAATGCAATAGTAGCCAAATGTGGAAGCACCGAGCGCATAGCAAGGCATCGACGCTCCTGCTGTACGCCTTTGGGGGTGACGACGAACGACCTCTCTTTGAATGGCTGAATCAGCGTAACCAATACGGCCCAGCTCGTCCTGAAACACATAGCAATCTCATACAATTCAGACCACAGGGCAATTCTGGTTCCACGGCTCACAATCTTCATCATCAGCAAGGACGCCAAAAAGTAAGAGCCATAGTAAATACCAAATTCCCAGAAAGCAGCATTGACAGGTGCAATCCAGAACACTAAGCCGAATGCTGGTGCCACGAGACATATTAGCCGTGGAAGACCGAAACCGAAATACCACACTGCTGCCAGATAATTGATTCGTTGCTTCCAAGTTAGGCCCGGCAACGTAAGAGGATTACTGCGAAAGAACATCTGCCAGGTGCCCGTTGCCCATCGCGCCCGCTGTTTTAAGAATGTTTCGAAGGTCTCGGGCATCAATCCTGCGGCCAACGGCATGTTGAGGTATCGAGATTCGTAGCCTCTCGCATGGACAAGCAGGCTTGTATGGATATCTTCAGTGATGGTGCCCGTTTGGAACCCACTGACTTCGGAGAGTGCTTGTCGACGGAAGAGACCACAGCTCCCGGCGAAGAAGGCACTGTTATGTCGATCCCGGCCCGCTTGAATCACCCGAAAAAAGAGGGCTTGCTCGTTCGGGATTTTGTTTTCCAAATGAAGATTTTTTTGAAAGATATCGGCATTGTAAAAGTGCTGGGGCGTTTGGACGAAGGCCACCTTCTCTTGTTCAAAGAAACCCACCGTCTTTGCTAAAAAACTGGCGGCAGGGGCATGGTCAGTATCGAAGACCGCAATTAATTCACCGCTTGTCTGCTTCAAAGCATAATTAAGATTTCCGGCTTTCGCATGTAGACGGTCGGGCCGAGACAAATACTGGCAGCCGAGGACATCGGCTAAGTGCCGCACATCTTCGCGGTGTCCGTCATCTAATACGTAGACGCGATACTTATCCTTGGGATAGTCCTGATTACAACAGCTCACAAGCGTTCGTCGTAAAATGTAGAGTGGCTCATTGACCACGGGAACAAGGATATCGACCGTGCGATACCTATGGATGAGAGGAGATTCCCATTCCGTGGTCCTCCACACCTGTAAGGCAAAAAATCCAAGTTGCGCCATTCCATACGCTTCTGCGAGATACACTGTCCAACTGATCAGAGCTGCGTCCCATGTATCCATGTTGATGGTATACAGACCCCGCCAGATCATGTATTGGGCATAAAGGACGATTGTTCCAGACATGATGACTGCTTGAGCCCTTCGTTGCCAGCTCAAGAGTCCGATAACGATCAAAAGCAATAGACAGAAAGCGGCATGTATCTCGCTCAGCGAATAGCCGGAATACATAGTAGGCATCCCTTTCAAGGATCCTAACGAAGAAATTCGTTTCGCGTTGAGTAACTATCATGGAGATGATTGGAAGCCTAGAGAAAGAATCATTTTTACATTTGTAAATCAGTGCCTACGTACCAAACAACTGCACACCGATTTTCGTTTTCCTTGTCGCTTCCACACTCCTCTGATAGCGTCACGATAATTCGTAATGACTGGATCAAAGAAGCAAAGTGCTCGAAGGTGCTTGCGATGAGGACTTTGGCGTCGTGTTAGTACAAATGGAACTGAGAACCGAGATGCTTACGAAGTTGTTATTCTAGAAAACGATTCTGGTCAGACACTCGCGGTACTCCTGAGCGTCGACTCAACCGGCATGCGAACTCACCGACCATTTGCTACGATGACCCCCCGTGGATACCTCCTCCTGCTCCATATCATGTTTGGAACTCTCTATGCTTATCATCTGCAGTCCCTCATGATTACGCCCCTTGAAGCAGCATGTATTATCGGGTTGGCGACATTAACATTGTTTATCCTCACACTCCCAAAGGTCCAACTTACAGAATCGTGGTTTTTGGCCTCGCTTACCTTGGGCGATTCAGCGATCCTTTTTACCATCGTAAAGGCAAATCCTAACCTAGCCACACTAACCTGCGGCTTAGTACTCTTCTTGGCAATGGCGTCTTATGCGTCTACTGCCTTGCAGATCGTCACTTTCAGCGGCTTACTGTTGATCGGATACGCGTTATCCCTACATCGCAGTGGATTAATGAACCCTGAAACGCTCTTCATGCTCCCTACCCTTCTCTCACTCGTGTTGGTGTTATTGACAAAGACTCGAACCGCCCAGGCAGAGGTTCAGCGCATAGCAGACACCGAAACGCAAGTTCGTAATGAATCGATGAGCGATGTTCTTACGGGTCTTCCAAACCGAGCACAATTTCTCGAGCGGGTAACACGTTCGATTCAATGTTGTCGGCAGAATGGAGATTTTCATTTCGCGGTGCTCTTCATTGACTTGGACGGCTTCAAACCAATCAATGATAAGTTCGGGCATAAGGCAGGAGATGTCGTATTACGCCAGACGGCCAGACGTCTTCAGACGTGCCTCAGAAAAGGTGACAGCATTGGGCGCTATGGTGGAGATGAATTTACACTGCTGATCAATCATGTTTCAGGCCCATCAGATACGATTCGTGTCGCAGAACGCGTCTTAAACAAGATTAAAGAACCGATACATGTCGGTGAGGATGTCTATATCGGTGCGAGCATTGGCGTCGCACTCAGTACGAACCTCCATGAAGCGGCCGAAGACTTAATCCGCGACGCCGACACTGCAATGTACCGAGCCAAAACCGCGGGCAAGAATCGCTATGTCATTAGCGACCAATCACTTGATCTGCCTAAGGGCGAATTAAAAGAGCGATGGAAACGGATCGCTGGCAGAGCAAATTAAACTTACGGCTAACCATGTCACAGACCTCACAAAATCGCGAACGTGCCGAGACAGTCACGACGCTGGAAGGGAGTTCGCCAGCTCAGAGCTTTGCATACTTGCGCTCGTCCTATATACAACTTCAAGCGCTTGTCGCTGTCGTCCTTAGCTACCAACTCCTCTTCTCTTCTGACAGCTTCGTCTCTCAAGATATCAAGTTCCTCGCTATTCTCACTTTATTGAGTTCGTGTGGCCTCATCATGGTCATTCCGGCCAAATGGATGAGCGCAGACTGGTTTCCTGGTCTTATGGCCATTGGCGACACTCTGTTTACCTCCGCATTGATTTATGTGTCAGGCAATGCCGGCTCCGACCTATATCTCGCCTATTTCGTCATCATCCTTATCGTCACAACCTCCAGAACCGCCGTGCAAATGACGGCTTTCTTGATTCTCGTCACGAGCATCTATGGTTGGGTACTGTTCCGGGAAATCGATGACACGGGCATCGTACTAGAGCGACATCTCTTACGAGTCCCGCTATTGTTGATAATGGCAATCTTTTATCGCCGAATGGCGGATTCGGTTCGACTTTTGACGAATTACGATCCGCCCACCGGATTGCTAAATCGTCGTCACCTCCTTCGCTTGCTGTCGCATCGTCACAATTCTGGGCTTTCGAAATTGCCTAAGTCTCTCCTGTATATCGACTTGGATGGCTTTCGACTCGTCAATGAAACCTTAGGCCATGTCGCAAGTGATCAGCTGTTGCAAGCTGTCGCCCATCGGATGAAGAACTGCCTTCGCACCTCAGACGTTATTGCCCGGGTCGGCCCACATGAATTGTCGATTTTGCTTCCCACCGTCGGCGAAGCGAAGACCGCAGCCGGTCTTGCGCAGCGGCTCTTAGAGAGCTTGGCTAACCCGTTTCTCCTCAATGGGCATGAGATCTTTGTTGCGGCGCACATCGGCATTGCCGTCGGAAACCAGAAGGAAACGGATTCCAGCAGCCTGCTCACACAGGCAGATGCTGCAATGTCTCGAGCTCGTGCTCAAGGTAAGAACACTTACGACTTCTATTCGGCAGATATGAATGAGCGCGCTCATGAACGCCTCGTATTGGAGAGTCGCCTCCACCGGGCAATCGAACGGGATGAGATTCACGTCTATTACCAGCCACAGATTCACCTTGTCTCTGGAAGAATTGTCGGTTTGGAGGCCTTGGCAAGATGGAAAGATCCGGACAAGGGTATCGTGTCTCCCGCAACATTTATTCCTCTCGCCGAAGAAACCGGTCTCATCATACCCATCGGGGAGATCGTGCTTCAAAAAGCTTGTCACCAATTGCGAGTCTGGCACCAAGCCGGACATTCCTCGTTAACGATGTCTGTCAATCTGTCAGCTGTTCAATTTCGACAGCCGGAATTGGCCTCCCGAGTCAAGTCCATCCTGTCGAATGAAGGGTTGGATCCCTCTTATTTGGACTTGGAACTCACAGAAACGGCGATCATGCAGGATGCGGAGGCTGCTCTGCAGACCCTTTCAAGACTGAAATCTATGGGAATCAGTATTTCGATAGATGATTTCGGCACCGGGTACTCCTCGCTGGTATATCTGCGGCGATTTCCAATTGATATGCTGAAAATTGACCGTGCGTTTACCAACGATATGGCAACGAGCGAGGACGCGAAGGCAATCGTGGGAGCAATCTTGGCTATGGCACAAGCGCTCAAGCTGACGGTCATTGCCGAAGGTGTCGAAACGGAGCAACAGATTGCTCTGCTAAGTATTCAGAAATGCTATCTCGCTCAAGGTTTTTTCTTTAGCAAACCCATTCCAGCCGACGAATTAACAGCCTTGCTCGAACATCAACCTTGGAAGCGGGAAAAGCAAGCAGTCTGATGATTATGAGACGCATGCAAATCGCCAGTTTGGCTGTTGTTTGGTTTCCCTTTCTCACTTCTACTCCGCTCTTCGCTGGCGATGTTTTTACGGGATATCAAGTCGATAACAAAAGGCAGTATTTTGCTTATCTGGGAGTCCGTGCTCCGATCATGGAGGAGCGTGGCAGATTTCAGCCGTTCCTCCAGGTATTGGGTGCGGGAGTCGGCTACACGTTTAAAGACAGCGGCCGAGAACGCGATGCTAATCTCGAGTCGGTGACGCCCAGCTTGGGATTGAAATACACCGAGGGCGCCTGGAGCTGGATGGCCCTGGCCGGCCCGCAGTTTCGGTGGAAGCAGGAAGACCAATTCACTGGGCCGCGCAGCCACGATTCTTTCGTGGGCGCCTATTTGCAACTGGAGGCCTTTCAATGGCAGGAACATGGCATCCTTCATGTCATCGCTTCCTACACCGACATTGACGGATTCTTCTTCGGTCGGGTGAGGAAGACCACCCTCGTGCAGAAGGCGGAGCAAGGATGCTGTTCCGTTTACTTAGGAGGCGATCTTGCGGGAATGGGCAACAACCAATTTTATGCAGTGCAAGTCGGTCCCTTGGTACAGGTGCCGGTAAACATTTTTTACTTCACGCTTAAAGGCGGTTACCAATACACAGAAACATTCCAAAACGGAGTATACGGCGGCATTGAAATCTATTTCCCCTTTTAATCCATTCAGGATTACCAAAATTGAGGAATCATAGGACGAATTTGAGACTCACTATTCCCAGATGCACATATGCATCATAGCTTCCATTTACACTGGGATTGACATTGCCGATCACTATATGACGGTCATAAATCCATTCTTGATACGCGACATCGATGCCGATCGCCTTGGGCCAAAGAGGCGAATTGCCTCCACAAGGAACGAAACCCATAAAACGCCCACCCTGTTTGCACAATAATCCGACGCCGACTGATATCGTATTAGAAGATAGCGAAAGGATTCCAGGATTGAAGGTAGAGTCGGGAACAGGATTTGGTGTGTGCGTATAGCCGGAGCGAAGGGCCACATCCCATTGAGGCAGCCAATCAGGGTTCAGCCACTTATATTCAGTCCCCACTGCAACCACGGGCACACTCTTCCATTGCTGAGGTTGAGGGACCGTCGTCCCCGTTGACAGTCGCACATCAAGGTTTTTCATTGATTGCCAGCCGACCCAGTCGACATCACACTCCAACTTCCATTCTCGCTCCCTGGTACGAATC
Organism: Nitrospira sp.; assembly: GCA_035281245.1. Taxonomy (GTDB): domain Bacteria; phylum Nitrospirota; class Nitrospiria; order Nitrospirales; family Nitrospiraceae; genus Nitrospira_C. The sequence continues at coordinate 114,965 of DATEEH010000088.1, read as the reverse complement.
GGCCAGATAGCTATTCCCCCAGTATAGATCGTCGGCAGCACAAGAGTTGTGGATGCATCCGCCACTTTTTGCCCATCCACTAAGAGCGATCCGCTCAAAGGCAGCACAGCCTGACTTCGATACACGACCCCGATAGACGCAAAGGGATTGCCATCGGCATTTCTCAGTGGGGTATACAGCAAGCTTACGGTGACTCCTGCTGTGGTGCCCTTTCCATTTACCTCTAGTGAGGCCCCTGCCGGGATGCCCGACATACTCCCACTTATCAGGCGCTGCTCTGCATGACCCTCCCCTAGGAAGCTTGCAAACGTATAGATATCAGCGCTTACGCCCACTGACAGATTGTTGTTCACTCTGTACGCCACGGTCGGTTTGATATCGAGGAGCGGGAGAGCGGCAGAAGTCGTAGCCGTATTGAAGGGACCGTCATCCGGAAATCGCGTACTTAAACCATACGGCGATGTAAGACCTAGTCCCACAGTCACATCCGCCAGCGATTTCCACCCAAACGTTCGTAAATTGGCGCTAAAGTACGTATGACTCGGAGGGGGAAAAACCACGCTCCCACCAAAATCGCCTCGGGTGTTAATACCTGGAGGATTGTGCGCTTGTATAGCTCCGCCCATCAATGCTGTTCCAAACAGAGCCTGAATATCACCCACCTGAGTCAGACCAGCCGGATTGAAATGAATAGCAGCAGCGCTGTCAGATTGGGCAACAAATGCGTTCCCCTGACCGGCCGCATCTGCGCTCTGCGGTTGGAACCGAAGCGCTTGAGAAAAAACAAAGAAAGGAAAAATTAGAGCCGACAACCCAAAATAGATGCTAAATTGGAGTACCCGCTTAAGACATTCCACCGTAGGAGCCTACTATCATCGACTAAAGAAGCTTCAGTAGGGCCGAATGGATCTACATTGTTTGGTCTATTGACAACACCTTACGCATTGCGCTAGTAGACTCCCGTTCAAACGCTGTGCGCATTACAATTTCGCCGGAGCATGCGGATGAATGATCTCCCCGAGCAAGAACGCTGCGTCTCGGAAGATACACTACATGGGGCATTCCCCTTCATCCACTCTCGCAGAAAAGAAAAATACGACAATCGTGAACATGAGGTGACACTGTCTCACTCACGCACAACGAACAATCTCTCCTCTACGCCCTTCTCACGTAAAAGTTTTCCTGCGGATCTCTTTAACGATCTCACCAGACAAGAAATGCAACGCGTGCTCGAAATCCTCCATTATGCGGCGGCAGCCACAACAGGCGACGATATCTACCATGTACTTCAGCTCATTCAGCACGCTGTCGCCAGTCCAAAGGCCATTGGTGGTGTCGCTCAACTGAATGCCAAAGGTGGATTTAAGGAGTTCAATAGTGTGATCAATGTTGGCTATTCAAATGAGTGGCTATACAACTATGGGAAGCGTGGTTATGCGACCGTGGACCCTGTATTACAGTCGCTGTTGTCTAGCTTCAAAAGCCAAGTATGGGAACAGACTTACAAGGCAACAAGTTCACCAAAGCAATGTGAATTCATAGAAGAGGCGCGTTCATATGGTCTCAAACATGGCATTACAACCGGCATCCCTGACCGCAGCCGACGATTCGCAAGCTTCTTTTCGTTTGCGGGAGGTAACCCTAAAGATACCCAGAGATATCAGGGGTTAATCGAATACCTGATCCCCTATCTACATCGTGTACTTATGGCTAACACTCATACGCCGCTTTCTAATCGCGTCATGGGTCTGTCTCCCCGTGAGACTTCGGTACTGATGTGGATGAAACAGGGTAAAACCAATTGGGAGATCTCCCGCATCCTAGGAGTGACTGAGCGAACAATTCGCTTCCATGTCGAAAGCATATTTGGAAAGTTAGATGTTAGTTCACGAACGCAGGCTGTCGCGTTTGCAATGGAGCAAGGCTTGTTTCCTAATGAGTAGTTCGCTATACAGCCACAAGCGTTCTTGCTTCAGCGGCTCTGAAGTCTTCGCTCTTCGGGTCTTGTGCAAGAAAGCCGCTTCTCTCAAATGCCATCGTCCCATCGACTGTATTGATCCAACGAAAAAAGTCCGGCCGTTGTTGCGGGCACGTATCGTGAAATCGCTTCCAATCTAAAACCGCAGCAATGGAGACCGCCCCAGCTGGTGGAAGAGAGACGGCGGGACTAACAGCTTCGCAGGTAAACCCCATTCCACGAAGTCCTCGTAAGAATCGTTTTTCGACCACCATGTAGAGAAAACGAATGTCATTCTGTATCGACCACTGATAGACGCCCTTGAACAACACCTGCATCAACCTAATGGATAACCCTCGATCGGTCAACGTCGGATCGATCGCCAACCTGGTGATTTCCGCGGTATCTTGTTCCCTTCTGATCTGACATCCCGGCAGTAAACACGCCTGAAACTCGCTTTCCAGCATAAAGTGATATGGCCGATGGATCATCCGAAAGACACCTCGGAGTCGATGGTTCTGATCAAAAAGACCAACGGCGGTTGCAAAGGCATCGTATGAATCGATCTCCATCCCATCTTCGCTGCTCGTCACCCATTGAAGTCTTTCAGCAAACACTTGGTGACGCAAACGATAAGACGCCTTCAATTCCTCCTCATCACACAAGGTTCTAAGCCAGAGACCGTCTTCTCGCAAATCGAGCAATCGGTTTCCCTCTACCTGCATACCTCCCTCCTTCCGTGGGTGAATGCGGCATTCCAGGTCAGACGAAATGCAACAGTTCACGCATTACCGTCACCTGGCCACTACGCCAGGTGACCGAAGGCCGGCGGTCAGGTACAAACCCCTGTCATTCGTTATAGGTCCTGATCGAAACAATGGTGAGGGGGATGAAGTCTAAGTTCGCATTCGAGATTATTGACGGTTTCCGTAGGACGGCTGGCAGTAACAAGTCATCTATCTCCGCTGGCAACAAACAACTTCTGCAGGAACTCGTAGGCAGAGCAACAGACAACAAACTTTCACATGTCCTCGAGGCATGTCAGAAACGCTTAGAGGCCTTATTGGAAGATCGCAACCGCATCGGACGTGTTCTACACGATGACGTTCTTCGCCCGCTTCTTGCCATTACGTCAAGACTAGCAAGTCGTCGCCAGACCGGCCTAAATCTCCCCTCGGAAACGCCATGCCCTGAAGATCGATCAATAGAACACCTGAATAAATTGATCTCAGAGATCCGAAAGGTGATCAGAGACTTGGAAGAAGGAGAGGTTCAAGAATTTGATCTGATGTCGGAAATGCACTCGATGATTAATAGTTATCGGCTGGTAGGACGTTTGGACATCGAGATGATCATCCAAGCGCATGTACTTAATCTTCTAACAAAAGAAGAAAAGCATGAAGTCTTAAATATTACGAGGGAGGCGTTAAGCAACTGCGCTCATCATGCTCAAGCAACCCGTGCCATCATTAAATTGAACCATTCGAGAGCAAGAATCCGCTTGATCATCATGGATAACGGCATCGGATTTGTTCCTGCCAAGACTGAATCACGTGGCTATGGACTTCCTAACATCAAGACCAGAGTGAGAAAGCTTGGCGGTCGATTACAGGTACGGTCTCAAAAAGGCCGAGGCACCAGAATCGTTGCGGAGTTTACATTGGAACCCATACTCGCTCCGACATGATCTTCGACATGATCTTATTGAGCACTAATATCATCACACTTTCCTCGCTCTTCTTGGCCTGCCAGAGGGGAAAGAGGAAGTGTTCACATCCGCAATCGCAATAAGGAGCCTCGAGATGGTATCCCGCAGAAATTGCCGCTACCGAGTCGAGTATGGAGGGTCATTTCTTGGAGAACAGAAGACTGTGCAAGGTGTCATACTTGATTTGTCATTAGAGGGCGGCCGCGCGCGTAGCTCAGAGGAATTCAATAAAGGTGAGTTTTTGCGAGTGCTCATTGACGCACCTCGCTACGAGAAGCCGCTCCACGTGACGCTTGCTGTCGTTCGATGGTCCAAGGAAAAGGAATTTGGCATGGAGTTCATTCAAATGGAACCAGACGACCAGCAGCGCTTCCGCCAGCTGATTCGCGAGACGGCAGCAGCAGCGGCTTTGTCCACTCAAGACGGTTTCCGATGAGATCCCATTCAATGACAGTAGGAACTGTAGATTATCTCCTTCATCGCCTGTGATCAGTTTCGCCAACCGGAAAAAGCAGATGTCAAAGATAGATGTACTTTTTAGGATGATGGTTGAGCATGGTGCGTCAGATTTACATCTCATTTCAGGCCAACCGCCAGCAATGCGGATCAGCGGAGAATTGCAGCGCATCACTGGAGAACAAGTCTTGGCAGTCGACCCACTCCTAGAACTTCTTTACGAGATTACGCCAGCCGCCAAGAAAGACCTTTTTGAATCGACCGGAGATCTGGACTTTGGCTATGAAATAGCCGGTCTGGCAAGATTCCGAGCCAACCTCTTCCGACAGAAGCATGGTTATGGTGCTGTCTTCCGAAGAATTCCAAGCAAGGTCCTCACCGCTGAGGAACTCGGACTTCCTGCCGTCCTTACGAAAGCAGCCGTGCTTAAGAAAGGGTTGGTTTTGGTGACCGGACCAACTGGCAGCGGGAAATCGACCACGTTAGCCGCCATAATTGATTATGCGAACAAGAACCGGAAAGACCATATTCTCACGATCGAAGATCCCATTGAATTTGTCCATGAAAGTCAAGGCTGTATCGTCAATCATCGAGAGATCGGTATCCATACGCAATCTTTTGGAGCTGCCTTACGCGGAGCATTGCGGGAAGATCCAGATATTATTCTGGTTGGCGAAATGCGAGACCTGGAAACGATCCGGCTAGCCGTTGAGGCAGCGGCAACGGGGCACCTGGTGTTTGGAACATTGCACACCGAGAACGCAGCAAAAACTGTCGACAGAATCATTGAGGTGTTTCCCCATCAGGAGCAAGCCCAGATTCGCAATACGCTTTCCACTGCACTTCGAATGGTCGTTGCGCAGAACTTGTTTAAACGTATTGATCAGAAAGGCCGCTGTGCAGCGCTCGAAATACTCGTCTGTACGCCTGCAATCGCCAACCTCATCCGTGAGGCAAAGACATTTCAAATTGCATCAATGATGCAGACTGGAAAGGCGGCTGGCATGCAAACCTTGGACGATGCGATTCAGGAATTGTTAAATAAGAAGTGGATATCACCGGAAGAAGCTTACGAGAAGTCAACCGATAAGGGGCGTTTCAGCAAATTACTCAAAACACCGCCTGATGGCCTTCAGTAAGGTGTTCGATGATTATATGGATTCCCGCACACTACCAACCTAAATCGATGAGTCCACTTCTCCGACGCCACCCTTGCCTGTTATACATCGTAGCCTTGCTTTGCTTCGGCACAATTTTTCAAATACTTGGTCTACCGGTCACATTCGGAGACTTCGACGGGACGCCTGATTCCTTCGAATCGTCCATATTCGAAGGATTTACTCTCACCTCAAGCCAACCAAACCCATCCATTTTTTTACCACGTTTATTGCCAATCACCGCGAATTGTTCGAGATATTACGTGTGCTTGATCGCTTTTATCTTCCGCCCCCCCACGATTTTCTGATTCACCCATAGGATTCTCGAGAATTCTCGGTTGTATTCTGTACATTCCTCGGGGGAGGAGAAGATGAAGGCTTTGCGATTCATGCAGTGTATCTTTCACATTGTTGTCTTAGTCGCGCCAATAATGATCATCGGCAGCATACTCATCGGGCTAGGTTTTTATGTGTTGAACGACGATCGGGAGACTGCGTTGTGGATTTGTTCAATCGGATTACTGGTTTCACTGCTCCTCGCCCCAATCGCGGCGAAGATATTCTCCAAACGTGGCGGCGACACCGAGTCATTCAATCTCCGAGCGATCAACCACACCGGTCCTCAATCTGCGAGCATGAACACATCTTCGAAGAACCAGCGTCAGCATATTCGCTATCCCCTCGTCTGCGCAGCAACATTTTCCAACGAGCAAAAGACCGGATTTGGGATGCTGGCAGATATATCCCGAAAGGGATGTCGGTTCAAAACCAAAGTCCCGATGAGCCCGCACGATTCGGGGAAGCTGCTCATTGATGTGCCAAGTTCTACAACGCCACTCCGGATAGCAACGGCGGTGGTGCGATGGGTAGCAGGATCAGAGTGTGGGATTGAATTCATGACTATAGGAGCGCCTGAACAAAGTTTCCTCGAACGGACCGTCGATATGATTATCAATGCCAGGATGGCTCGCGTCAAAGAGGTTTCAGCAATTCTGAGGATGACCATTCCTATCCTCAAGAATAATTAGGTTTCGCCATGCCCTTTCGCTCGGGAACTCACGCATATCAACGCCAAGTTCACATAGGCGCAGCTAGTTACAGTTCAATGAAACTACCGGTCCGGGACAAGTCTGTGAGGCAAGCGCTCGTTGTTGACGAGCACCCCATTGTTCGTAAAGGCGTCAAGGACCTCCTAAAAGAAGCATTTCCTTCTTTAACGATAAGAGATTCGTCAGGAAATACGGACCTCTTAGAAGGTGTACGTGCATATCCTTGGGCATTTGTCATATTGGAAATCAATATGCCCGGACTAAACGGGCTTGACCTTATCAAGCAGGTAACTTTGCGGCACCCTTCAGTCCCAATCATCGTGTTTAGCCTTTACCCCGAAAAACAGTATGCGAGCCGGGCCTTAAGAGCTGGGGCGACTGCTTATCTTTCGAAGGATTGCCAACCCAAAGATTTAGTACGCACCGTGAGATCGGCGTTGAAGGCATCACCGCCAAAGAAACGGCCCGAACAACGAACAATTAGGCCAGATTTGTCGAATCGGGAGCTGCAAGTCCTGAACCTTCTGGTGAAAGGGATGAACCGAAAGGAAATTTCAAAAACCTTAGGCATTAAAGAGAGAACTGTGAGCACCTATCGATTCAGACTTTTCAGTAAGCTCGAGGTCCGGAACACCATCGAACTGGTACGCTACGCAATCGAAGAAAGGTTGCTTCAGTAAAAGGATGGATACTTAACGCAAGAAGGAACTGGCAGACTATATCCTAAAGCTACTCAACTTACTCGCGGTTCCTCACCGCTATCCCGGATTGTTTCCGCTAACTAAAGCACTGCCACAAATGGCACCTGCTTCTGTAACTTCTTCTTTTCTAAAGACATTGAATGTCATTTGTTGCATTGCATATTTCGCTTACCACGCTAATTTACTGACAAATTATTCTGCCCTGAAAAATGTGGTGTCCAGCTCCTTCCATCATGTTCCAAGAGGCTTTTCTTTTTACACGATGGATCTCCGCTTTTGATGTTGTAGCCTATTGGCCGGCCGGCTAACACCTCCGAGGGCACCGATCGCGCCAATTCACTGTCACTTGCGCTGCTTGCTCCTCTTCGGGTCGCCGGGCGACGGTTTTTTACTGTTTCCTCTGTGAACTGTGCATTGGCTCTCCTCTTTCCGTGAGAGAGCCAACTTCAGTTCAACACAGGAGGAAACAAGATGGCTACCAACAACAAGAAACCGATTCACACGCTGCGATGCGGTAGCATCAAGGCTACGATCTGCCAGAATGTCGGAAATACGCCCTCCGAATGAAGAGTACTGGGCGCCGCGGTCTCGTTGTCGGTTCCTTTTGTGAGATCAGGCATAGAAGTTCTACATCTCGAGCAATTGGAGCCCAAGACAAGAAATTTAGACGAATTGCCTGAAGGGTCCTCGTGCACATAGGCCTACAATCCTGTAGGCGCATGTAACCTCGCGATTTGCCAGCCAAAACATTGTCATCTATGTTACATTCCTTCCGCGAGTCCCGCCTTGTGATTGCGAAGGCAGCACCAGGGAAAGAAACGGATTCTTCCGTGAATAAAACTGCGACAGCAGGCTGGGATCATGGACATTCGCTTGTCAATAATGGATGAGGATCACTGACCGTTCCGGGGCTTTAAGACAGCGCCTAGTTTCATGAATTTACAATGGTAGGTCGACGCTGATAGCGCAAACTCCTTTGCCCTGTACACTCCTCCGGATTTGTCCTTACTTCAAGCTATGGGCAGAAGCCGAAATGTCCTCAAACAGTTTGGTGATTCCTGCACGAAGCTGGCGCAACAGCTAAAAGACGAGACATTCTCGGCTGAAGATAGGATGTACGTCGAAAATCATCTCTTGATCGTTCAGCTGGCGTTAATGATGTCGAAATATGGTCAAGTGAGAGGACAGGCCAGCGCAGACGAATGAAACACGCTCTGGTAGTCGACGACCATCCGGTTGTGCGTGAGGGAGTCAGAGACCTGCTCCAAAAAGCTTTTCCCTCAATACAAATCACAGTGTCTTCTGGTGACCCTGGCCTCCTTCAGGAAGTATGCGGAACCAACTGGGCATTCATTGTGCTCGACCTCAATTTACCTGGTACCAATGGGCTTGACATCATCAGACAGGCCAAAGCGTGCTGTCCGACGATCCCGATTATCGTCTTCAGCCTGTACTCAGAAAGACAGTATGCTGCCCGTGCCCTACGTGCAGGAGCCGTTGCTTATATTTCGAAAGAACGTCCCCCCGCCCACTTGGTTGAAACTGTGAAGACCATCCTGGAAGGAAAGCCGCTTAAAAGGCCTCACCAAGTCATGGTTTCACAGCCGCTCTTGTCAGACCGTGAAGTGCAGGTACTTGGCTTACTCATAAGAGGTTTGAATCGAACTGAAATTGCTCAAGAACTCAAAATAAGCGAAAAAACGGTCAGCACGTATCGAAGTAGACTGCTTCACAAGCTGGAAGTTAAAAACACGGTCGAGCTGATACGCTATGCGCTGGATGAGGGATTGGTAGATTAGGCATGTTATCGCGGGATCCTCCACGATCGAAGGGGTACCGCAATTCGACGGTCCGCATACGTCGACAGATCTATTCCAACATCGACCTACATCCCAAAGAACGTTTAGACCGTCCCCGCCACTGTCCTTCGGCAAGCAGTTCTGCTCTTACAAGGCGTTCAGGCTCAAGCCAATCCTCTAAATCCGTGGCTGCTTGGCGCTTCTGATAAAGCTCATAGACTTTTTGAGAAACTCGCGCTCTATATTGCTCTTCTGTCACAACAAGGTGACGCGTCTTTACGTGTCGTACCCTCCAGCTCTTTATCGTTTGCCTTTCGTTGTGAATGTAGAGTTTCATTAGCTGAAACCTTAACTTTCACGTTACGTCCTCTCTGCTTTTCTTCATTGTTGCCTTGTGAACTTCGCATGGATACCAATAACCACCTCGCGAGTCAAAACCGCATCCGACACCGCCGCCTCTGGCACTAGCTTGTCTGCCAGTATTTCCTGTTAGAGCAGGAGAGTAGTCTCTAACAACGAGAGGGCATCATGGTTCGAAGAGTGATCTCAGATGAGAATGATCTCCGCAAACGAATCTTTCGCATTGTGCGGAAGAACAAGATTTGTGACCTAGACGAACTGATACTAGAATGCACTTCATACAGTTGGACAGAGGTGTTTCTCGAAGTAGACGAGCTTAGTCGAAGCGGCGAACTGCGTATGCTACCCAAAAAGGCTGGCGAGTATCTCGTGATGCTTCCCCGAGTCGCGTAATCCGGTTCTCGTTTTCGAACTGCCCACGCTCCTTGTAACCCATTGATGTTACGTGATGCCGTTTGACGTTCTTTGACCGTAATTAGCTTCGCAACACATTGAAAAGACTGGTTTCTTGTCAGCCCTGAAAAGGCTGGTGTCGACAGTTCGATTCTGTCCCTCGGCACCACTTTTCCACCACTTACACAATTCTGAATTTAGTTCTGCGTAGGATGGTGGCACGCGACATTCTCCTCGATGTGCCTTCAGCCGCCGGGTCTGCTCGTCGTTTTTCCAGAGTTATTGCCTTCATCACCTCACTCCACGACCCAGATCGCAAAGCCCTTCGCATCGCGCAGTAATTGATCGGTCACGCCGCCGCCGAAGAGATGTTTGATCCGGGACGTTCCGTGTCGCCCCACCACGATCGTTTCGTGACCTCGCGCCTCTTCAAGAATATTTCTCGGAATATCGTCCTCGTGGCCGAACTTTAATGTCACGCGCTGCATGTCAAATCCGGAATCTTTCAAGGTCTGGCAGGCGTTCTTCAGGACATGACACTCGGATTCTCGTTCCTTCCGAATCCAGTCTTCCTGCTCGTTGTGCAATTGCTGATCCATTTGTGCTTCGACGGCCGGATTCTCCGATCCCCCATGCTCCAGCAGTCCCCTAGGTATAGGCTTGAGGACATGAAAGAGCGTGACGGCCACGTCAGGTGTTCGGTGCAGAAGAGATCCAACATACTTGACAGCGCGATGAGAGTTTTCGGACTCGTCGACGGCAAGAAGAATTCGCATAGCGTCCTCCCTCGAGAGCAGCGTCGCTGGAAGTAATCAGTCCTTTATAGTATGCCCTTGAATTTTCCGATTCTAGGGCAACTCCTGGGTCAGCAAATCCGTTTCGACCCTTTCCGCCACAGGGTTTTACCTTAACGGTGTGGCGGAATGTCTTAACGCAGATCTAAAGAATTGCAAAAATAAGGCATCTTGTTCAGTACCACGAGATTATTCTCGGCATCCGACCTGCAAGAATTTAAGACAGGCGGAGGTGCAATGTGGTAAACCAGGTCCCGAGTGAAAAATTATGCGCTGCTTGTGATAAGCGACACGACAGCCTCCTGTGGTTCTCCCGTCGTTCGACAACAACTGATGGTCAACAATGGTTATGTGCCGCTCAATACCTGCTGCTTGAACCTGTTCATCGGTTAGTGTGGGAAGTAATTCCGATTGACCCATCAAGTGAGAGGCTTGTCTAACGAGGAGGTCACAGTGGCGACGAGACATCAGCACTTTTGTGAAGTCTGTCAAAAGTCGCACTTCGACCATGTTTGGTATTACCGGTATTCGTTTCAGAAAGCGAGGCCTGACTGGGTATGTGCGAAGAGATATTTCTACGCTTATTTACCTGACATAGAAACGTGGCGATTAGCGTGAAGGGCATGCGCCGAAGAAATAAGCGCTTACATCACACCGATATGGCTCAGACCTGTTCCTCCTCCACCGCCGGCTCCCTTGCCGCCTTCGCCGGTGCCGCCGCCGAAGCCCGTACCGATTCCACCCGTGGAACCCCAGGCACCGAAACCGGTCCCGTCTAGAGAGACTCAAAGGCACTCTTTGACCAAAGTATCTCTCAACTAGAATGCTTCGCAAAAACCGGAGTCGTCTCATAGCACTTTCGCTAACGCTTTCGCCGATCGCGTCATCGACAATGAGACACTCTACAGTCGCTAATCATCCCCCGCTGGACCCTAACCAAGCCATTTGACGTACACGACTTGTTTTGAATCGCCGACCGCCGTAGATACGAGTGGCGTCCGTTTTTGCTTCCAGCGTCCAAGATCCGAGAGGATCGTCGACCGACTATGCCCTCTAACTGAAAAGGCTGGTGTGAACGTCACAACGCAGCCTCGCGCTCAGCTTGAGTCCCAGTGTCAAGATGCCGTAAATAGTGAAGAGCGATGGCTGCGGTCGCCGCGACATTGAGCGATTCCACATGGCGGCTCAGCGGAATGGTAAACCGGCAGGCGGCCGCGTTGATGGTTCGGGCCGAAAGCCCGCGACTTTCGTTTCCCACCCCGATAACGAGACGATGGGGAATCTTACGAATGGTCTCCATGGCCACCGTGTTCCCTCCGCCGGGGACCGCTGCGAACAATGCGAGGTCTTTGTTGGTAAGACGGTCCACCCCCTCGGCGATAAAAATCGGTAGAGACAGCACCGCCCCCGCCGAAGCTCGGACCACCTTGGGATTGTAAATATCCGCCGACTCGGGAGTCAGCCACAGCGCATCGACGTTCAATGCCGCCGCCGTGCGGATGATGGCGCCAACGTTGGCAGGATCTTGCAGCTCTTCTCCGTACAGGCCAAAAATCTTCGGCTGGCCCAGAATACGTCGCTCATCCCAACGAGGCTGTGTGACGACGGCAAGAACGCCCTGGGGATTCTCCAGAGTGGAGAAGGCTGCGAAGGCCCGGAGCGAACAGGAAAATGAGGAAATCTTTCGAGATTCGCGAATGAGGCGCTGTTGATCGGTTTCCCGCCGTTGATAGTCTGCGGCAAGAACCACGCTCTGAACGTAGGTTGGATGGTGCTGGAGGAGATCATACACGGGCTTGGCGCCCTCAATGATGAAGGCGCCTTCAGCGTTTCGAGCCCGCTTCTCTCGGAGGAGTTCTCGAATGCGCGTCGATTGGGCGCGCGTCAAGGGAGTGGCAAGCGAGGACAATCGAGCCGTCTGCTCTTACCGACGCTTACGACCGGAGGCCGCTTCCGCCGCTCTGATCCGCTGCGCTCGCGCTTTCGCGCGCTTGAGAAGGGTCAGCTTGCCGCGAGTACGGTCGTCCTCATGCTGTAACTGCTCGAGTTGGGACCTGAGGTGGGCCTTCTCCTGCTTGTGCAAGGTTGCACATTCTTCACGCGAGAGCTGCATCCAATCCCCGCTGGTTCTCGCTCGCTTGATCCGTTGCTCCAATGATTCGCGCAACTGCTTGTTTCGCATAGAAAGGAGCGACTTCAGAGCTTGTCGACGGCGCTGTACCTCCTCCTCTTCTGCCATGATCCCGCGAATATCTGTCCCCAACATGATCCGCCTCCTTGGGCTTCCAAGAATGAATGACCGCTATTGTACCTGATTTGAATGCTCATCTTCCACAAGGAGGATTGCACCATAAGTAGTTGAAATTACAATATAAGTATCGCCCCCTATCTTGGACTCCTGTTGCCAAGAATTCCGGAGTTCGGATATCATCTCCCATGGCCATCGGCTCGCAGATCCAAGCCTGGCGCCTTTCGCGCGGGCTTTCGCCGGAGTATCTGGCCGCCGAAACCGGCATCTCGCTACAAGCACTCGATGAGATCGAAGCCGAATCGCTCGACCCCTCGATTGGCACCTTGGAACGGCTGGCGACTGCCATGAAAATCCCCGTTGCATGGCTGTTCGCCCACCCGAATGCCTTCGAGCTGCTTTTTCATGAACCGGATGAGAACGAAGACAGACCAAACGGTCCGGATCCTATCACTGAACGGATCCTGACAGGCTCGAGAATGGACCGCTCGCTCTATGTCATGCTGACGGCCCTGATCCAAAGCGGAGAGCCGAAACTGCTACGCGCCGCAGAAATGAGCCTCAAGAGCCTTGTCAAACAATCCAAACAATCCACGGTTCCATGGCAGAACCGCCCTTCCGGCCACTTCGAGCCCCCCAACGACTGATGGCTTTCAACCTCTCGCCAACTCGAATGGCTGATGCGAGTGCGTGCTCAGTGAGTCGGCATTCTAGAGCACTTGCATGATGAAACACTTGAGGTAACGTGTTTCGGGCATGGTCGCGAGGATGGGATGATCCGACGCCTGTCCCCGCTGTTCGAGCAATCGTACTTGGCGCTTGGCATCCTGCGCCGCCCGCCCAATTGCGTTCCAGAGATCGCCCTCAGCGACATGATGCGAGCATGAACTCGTCACGACGATGCCCTCAGGCTTCGCCAATCGAATGCCCAGAAGATTAATGTCCTTGTATCCGGACAAGGCCCTCGGAACCGCCTGCTTGCTGCGGGCAAACGCGGGTGGATCGAGGAACACCACATCGAACTGCCTGCGCGCCTGCTCCAGCCGGCGGAGCTCATCAAAGGCGTCCGCCGAACGATAGGTGCACCGCTCGCTGACACCATTGAGACGGGCGTGCTCCTGCGCCAGAGCTAACGCCTCATCACTGACATCCACCCCTTCGACGCGACTCGCACCGGCCAGTGCGGCCTGGATGCCGAAGGCGCCCGTGTGACAGAATACCTCCAGCACGTGTTTGTGGGCGGTCAGTCGCGCCGCCGCGAGGCGATTTTCCCGTTGATCACAAAACCAGCCGGTCTTTTGCCCGCGGGCAACATCCACGAGGAAACGCGCGACGCCTTCCTGCACCTCGATCCTGGTCGCTCCCCCTCCCCGCAAGAAGCCGGTGACTTGCGACAAGCCTTCCAGCGCACGGCTTTTTGCATCGTTTCGAAGATAGACACGACTTTTTTTCGTTTCTTCGCATAAGAGGTCAGCCAGCAGTTCTTTCCGCCGATCCATCCCGCTTGAGAGGGTTTGCATGACCAGCACATCGCCGTAATGATCGACAATCAGACCGGGCAAGCGATCGGCCTCCCCATAGATCAGCCGATAGGCGGTCGTGTCGAACACGATGGTTCTTCGAAGGCGTACAGCTTGGGCGATCCGCTCTCTCCAGAACGCCGTGGTAATCGGTTCCTCATCATACGTAAGGATGCGGATACGGATTTTTGAGGCTGGGTTGTACAGGCCGCGCGCATAGAATCGGCCGCTCGGCATCACCACATCGACCAGATCACCGGAAGCCGGCTGTCCGCGAACAGCATGGATAAAGCCGGCGTAGATCCAGGGGTGACCCGAGCCGGCGATTTCTTTCGCGCGTGCCAGGGTGACCACTCCTGTCGGCAAGTCCTGAGTGACGGTCATTGGGTAGTTATCCGATGGAGATCACCGAAGGTCAAGCCCGCCATCGTACGTTCACCCATTCGGCGCATCGGCATCACGGAGCGTGAAATCCTCGAGGGACCTTCAACGTCCATGACTGGCACGGATTTGCGATCTCACGGCGGAGGCGTCGGCATCGTGTCTCGCACTTCGAGCAAACCCTCGCAAAAGCCTAGGCGTTCCAGCCAGTTGTATGGGCTCAATGTGCTGCTGGATCGAGCGGACCATTTACCTGGGCCGCATTCGCCGAGCGTTTGGCCAAGGCGCTTTTCAACCGACCGCCCTTAATACAGGTGATGTAGGGTGTGAAGGTTTTTCCCCTCACTTCCCTGTGTCATCCAACGTCGACGAGACCTGCCATTGCGACCATTTCCAATAAAATACTTAGTGGCATGGCACATGCAGGACCCATCCGCAGACCATGCAACAGGCGGTCAGTACACGCACAGTCGGAGCCCGGTTCGGCGAATTGCTTATGCGGCACTATGTGGTGTTCAGCGACTTGGACGACACCCTGCTCGATGCAGGCGGCTCGTTTTGGGAAACCGCCAAGCCCGCGCTGGAGGCGCTTCGAGCCCATGGCATTCCGCTCATTCTCGTGTCGAGCAGGACTCGAGCCGAGATCGAGCCGCTTCGCCGCCGGTTGCAGCATCGCGACCCTTTTATCGTGGAAAACGGGGCCGCCGTCTTCGTCCCTCAGGGATTGTTCACGTTTCCACTGGAGCGCGGACGAACAAAATCGCCCTATGAGGTCATCGAGCTCGGCATGCCCTACCACATGCTGCGCGATGTGCTCAAACAGATCGAGGATGCCGTCGAAACACCGCTGCCCGGTTTCGGCGATCTCCCCATCGAAGAGATTATGCAAATCACCGGTCTCTGTCATGCCGATGCGACGCTGGCCAAGATGCGCGAATATGACGAACCCTTCCTCTTGAACGGATCTCAAGCCGTGGTGGAAGAAGTCTGCCGTCAAATCGAGACGCGAGGTCTGCGGTGGAGAAAGAGCGGAGGCCTGTTTCACTTGAGCGGGGACAATGACAAAGGCGAAGCCGCTGAGCTCCTGATGCGCTGCTACCAGCGTGAACAGCGGATTCGATTTCAGGCGCGGCGGGTGGAAAGCGTGGGCATCGGAGGCAGTATCAACGACGTTCCCCTGCTGGCGAACGTCGACCATCCGATCCTGGTACAAAAACCCGACGGCTCCTTTGATAGGGAGGTGCTGCTGCCTCGACTCGTGCGCACGCGAGGCATGGGAGCGGCGGGATGGAATGGTGCGGTGCTCAGACTGCTCAGACAGAGTGCGTCGGAAAGAATCGGAGGAATGGGCCTCGCGGGCTGACGAGATCCATCGAAACAGCTAGGGTTTCTGAGAAATCCCCTTCGACGCAAACACGGTGGCATCGCAGGCCAGGTATTTGATCTGCTTCATGGGCACAATAATCACTTCTTTCGCCGTATCCACCTCAAGCACTTCCATGTCATCACTGATGGTATGCCTGATCGCGTCCTTCACGGTCAGTTCCTGATTATCGACGAAGACAATCTTCACCCAATATTGCACGATCCATTTCTCCTTGTTAAAGCTTCATCCCCAGTTCGTGTGATCGTTTTGCCGCAACCTCTACGGCAGACATCAACGCCGCCCGCAAACCGCCCCGTTCCAGCTCATGAAGACCGGCCATGGACGTGCCGCCCGGCGAGGCGACACGGTCTTTGAGCACCCCGGGATGCTGGTGGGTATCCAGCACCAGCCGTGCGGCTCCCCATACCGTCTGCGCCGCCAGAAGTTGCGCGGTCTCGCGTGGTAACCCCATCTTCACCCCGCCATCCGCCAAGGCTTCGATCATGACATAGAGATACGCCGGTCCGCTTCCACTCAGCCCCGTCACGGCGTCGAGCCATCGCTCCTCCACCCTGACCACCTGCCCAACCGACTCGAATAACGCGCGGGCGGCAGCCGCATCCTGCGACGGAAGCCGGTCATCATAGGCCACGGCGGTGACGCCTTGCCTCACAAGAGACGGCGTATTGGGCATCGAACGAATAATCCGGTCGACGCCCGGAAGGCCTCGGGCAATCCGAGCAATCGGATAACCGGCCGCGACGGAGATGATGAGCGATTCAGGGCGCACCGCATCGGCGATCTGGGAAAGCACCTCGTCAAGAATCTGCGGCTCCACAGCCAGGACCAGAATGTCAGCGCCCTGCGCCACGGCTCGGTTGCTGTGGGTCGTGCCGATCTTATACGTGTGCTCAAGCCAGGTCAGCCGTGTCTCAATGATGTCGGAGGCGAGGATGCGCGCACCAGGGAGCAGGTTTGCATGCAGCAGCCCTGCGATCAGCGCTTCCGTCATATTCCCAGCGCCGATAAATCCCATCTTATGGTCCGACAGCATGCGGGCGATTATACTGTCGGCCTCCAAAGCGCTTCAACGTGGAACTTGCTGATTTCAGCACCTCTTCGGTAGAGTGATACTTGTCCGTTTGAGCATTTATCCTTGATCAAATCATATTAATCATCGCTCCGATGATGGGAGGCACTCATGAAGCAGTTCGTGCTCTCGAGTCTCGCGCTCCTCGTTTTGCTCGTCACACCGGGTTGGGCCCGCCAGGAATCAATGACCGCCGAGGAAAAGCAGAAACTAGAAAAGATCGACCGGGTGCTTATCGAGGTCATCGCCCTCTCCGACAAGGGATCGACCGATGCGAATCCATTCAAAGAGGTGATCACCAGACGGATGCAGGAATTTGGCTATACGATTGTGACTGATCCGGCTCAACCGCACGATGTCACGTTCAACGTGAAATGCGAACAGCACAAGATCTGGGAAGGCACGACCAAAATGGGCAGCGATGCGGACCTACCGGATTCTCCATCCCGGCTGTGGAAGGGCCCTGCCTGTCAGCTCTCCTATGTGCTGGACGGCAAAAAGATGTCGTGGCGAAAAGAAGTCAGAACCGATTTTGCCGACGCGCAGCAGGCCGCCGAAGCCGCTCATGCTGGCGATCCCTCCGATTACGCCATGAGCAAGCTGAAGGAACGGCTCGAAGACTACGACTTTCCCGCACTGATCACGGCAGAGTGGGGTCAGGAAGAACGTTTATTCAAAGTCTACGATGATCCCAAAACGCCATCGGCGAGAAAGGTGAGACTGATTGGATTGTTCGGCTACACCTTCGAGACCAAAGCGGTGCCTCGCCTGCTCACGGCGCTGAAAGGCAACGACATTGAAATGGCCAAAGCCTCGGCGCTGGCGCTCGGCAACATTGGTCAAAAAGACACCGTGCCCACGCTGATCGAGGTCATGAAAAACGGAAACCCGGAATTGCGGCCGGCTGCCGCCAAGGCGTTGGGCGTGCTGGGAGCATTGCACGGGGATTTTACGATCGTGGATCCCCTCCTCGAGACATTGAAAACAGACGATGTCGCGCTCAAAACGGAGGTCGCCTGGGCCCTGGGCAAACTGCCTGATCGGAAGGCCTACGAACCCCTCTACGCCTTGCAGAAATCGCTGCACCACGTTCGCGACAACGATGCCGACCCCAAAGTGGTCAAATTGAAAGAAGCCGTCAATTGGAGCATCAAGCAGATCGACACGTGGGAGTATCTGCAGTAGGCCGTCCCGTGAGCCTGAGTGTTCGTCAACGACCGATGCGGCAGACCACGGCTGTCATGGCCTGCACGATAGCGGTGATCACCTGTTCCATCGTCGGACCGGCATGGACGCAGACGATCGGAGATGAAGCCGAGTTGGAACGGTTGCGGGCAAAGGCGGAGGACGCCATCGCGAGCGACGACCCTGAAGGTGCCGCCATGGCCATGGGTCGCGCCGCCCTGATGGCCAAACGGTTGAGCCTGATCAACCAAAATGACGGCTCGGCCGCACGGTTCTACCAAGGAGCGGAATCCCTGTTTCGCTCACAAGAGCATGGCTATCGAGCCATGGCCTTGTTCCGCCGGGCCGGGGGTCAGCTGCCGGCCTCCTCTGGAGTCTGCGGCAGCCTTGCTCTAGCCCAAAGCAGCGTTCAGCATGCCCTCTCCGACCTTGCCGTCGAAGCGCCTCGACCCTCCGCGCTAGAGGAACGAGTGAAGCATTGGCGCGAGACCGCCGATGATTGGGTCACGGTCGTGGCCGCGATGATCACGGACTATCAATGTCCCTAAGGACTGGCTCCGTCGTTTCGACGGTGCCTGCCCCTGTTACGGGCCTCGGGCCCACCGGCTGCATCGTTCACGACGATGCCCTTCCCTGTTTCCCTTCGCCTAGTCCTCTTCGGGATTAATGATATGGAGACCCGCCGTCTTGCTCGCCGCCAACAGCTGAGTGTCGGCGCTGACGACCGTTAATCGAAGGGGCTTCAACTCCAGGGCAAGTGCGAGGTGCAGCACCTGCTGCGTTCGCAGCCCCGGATATTCCATGATCAATTCTTTGGTCGATAGATAGGTCTGCATCGTCGGCACGATGAATTGGAACAATCCTTCCGCCGACTCTCGCTCAAACTTGTGAATGACCGAGTAACAATCGTCTCTGGTCAGCTCCCCTTGCTGTGCCCGATTCGAAAAGGCGGAATACAACTCCGTCACCGTCCATGTCGGAAGAATGGCGACCTTGCCACGTTTCACCATCAACTTGTTGACGATCCTGGTGCCGCGTTCCATGCTGTACCGCTTCACGAGGGCCGTCGAGTCGAAATAGTAATACGGCATGCTCAGGCCCTCCCTTTCAGAATCACTGCCGCCAGTGGCCCTTGCATTTTTGAGAGTCGATCCTGTAGCTCGTCCAGGGGCACTTCCTCATAGCCCTCTCGACGCAGCTTGTCCGCCAAATTGCCCGAGTTAAAGGCGGCCGTGTCGTTCTTTAAGCGCTCGTTCAGCCGCCGTTTGGCCAGCCGGCTCGGCACCCGTTGCTGCGTCGCAGTCAGTCCCCTGCCGCGGCTTCGCGGCGCACGCCCACCCTGTTTCAATCTGCTCATGCCTATGCTCTCCCCTCCTTGAATAGTTAGTGAGTTGCCGTCGCCGGTTTCACTTTCATTCCTTCCCGCGGGCATCCCGCCGGACGGATGGCTTCGGCCGGCAGTTCCGATTCTCCATACACGTGAGCGGCAATCGCCTTGGCGACATCCGTCGACAGATCCTGCTGCATGACCCTGATCACCTTCGCCGTCGCTTCCCGCTCAGACAAATGCCCTTCCTTCCCGCCCTTGGAAATGGCCCCGACGATCTGCTGGCCAGCCGAATCGACCACTTCAAAATCACTGCACCATCTCACATAGGTGAATTGAGGATCGCGCACGTCGATGGGCCAGACACGGACCATCCCGCGAATCAACAACTCCGGGCTCGATTGGGATCCTGCAGCCGCTTCAGTTCCTGACGACATGCTTGCGACATGCAGTCCCTCCCTGATCAACCCCTCCGTCAACGCCCGCTGGGCTGGCTCGACATGGTCGCCAGTGACGCTCACGGCCAGCACGAGATGAGAAGACAGATACTCCTCCAACTCACGAACGAGATCCTGGACGCGGTATGCCGCAGCAGTCCCCTGCCCGCTGGTGCGAATGACTCGAAGATCGGCGTTATACGTTTCGCGCAAGACCAAATTTCGGGCGGCCCGTCTGAGTGCCCGGACCTTCCCAAGCTTGTCCGACGTCTGATGGGCCTCTTCGACGTCCGATTGTATGGAGCGATCCAAATCATTCATGCGTTCCATGAAGGCCGTCTCCGCCTGTGCCCTATGCATGCCGCCCAACGCATAATGGAGGTTCCTTTTTGTATCGTACCAGCGGTCGACGATCGAAGCGTTTTCCAGCACTTTATCGGTCGACACCCGCGTCAGCTGATCCAGCGTCAGTCGTCGTTCATCCTGGCTCGCCCCCCGCTGTTCCACCACGAGATAGGACTCCCAATCCCTGGATTGTGCCGACACTTCCGCCTTGAAAATGCGCGCGAGCGCTGCATAGGCCCGATCTTCCGCCGCGGCACGGTTATCTGCCTGCCCCACGCCTGTCAGATATTGCCCGGCGGGATAATCGGGACTGACGCCATCGATCCAGGCCGGCTTGGACTGACCGAACGCACATCCGACAAGGAGCGCTGAGCCGAGGACGGCGGCCATCCGAACGTACCCCCGGAGACGCTTCCGGATCATTGCACCACCCGTTGGATGACGATCGTCGTTTCACCGGCGCGAAGCGAGAGGATTTTCGTCGCGGCGCCTGTCCCATTGGACGCTGTGCCGACGTGGTACGCGCCCGGGGGAACCCACGTGCGGGCCAGATGGATTTCGTCCGGCAACGTTCTCCAACTGCGCTTGTCGGACTCTTCGGAAGCCACCGCAAATCCCTTGGTCAACAGACCGACCGCCAGCCCCACCAACGGACCGGCGTCTCCCCCGACCGCGTGCTGGGCGCCTCGGCTCGCACCTTCCGCCATGCTGTATTTGAACGCCGCCCGCGCCACCGCCTTCACCGCAATGCCTGCGATGCGTTCCGACAAGGCCTTGTCCGCCAAGGCTGTGACATTCTGCGCCAACTCGGTTCGCACCATGACAGGCGGACCCTGTTCCGGCGTGAGGATGAGCGTGTCAACAGGAACCTTCGTTTTCTGTGGGACGATTTTAGGCAGAGCCACGCGCACCACCCGGCCGTTCAGCCCATACAGCACACTGTCGGCAGCTCGATGTTGCTGACGGTTGCCAGACGTGAATCCCCGATTGAGGAGTACCAGTGCGAGCGCATCCGAGCTGATCGGCAGATCAAGAAACTGGTCCTCCTTGCGCGGAGCGCGCCCATTATAGCTGATCACAAGCACTTGAGCGAGTTGTTGCTGCTCTTCGCTGCTCTTCCAGGCGGTTTCCGGAAACAGACGTTGATACTCGCTGAATTCCTGGCTCAGGTGTAATGCATCGGCCGTCCGTAGCAGGTCGGCGCGCAGCTGTGACGGCACACCAGTGTGCGACCAGGCGCGGGACGCTTCAAACGTCTCATAGGCTTTGCGATACGCGATAAAGGCATTGTTTACGTCACCGGCGCTCTCATAAAGAATGCCGCTCAGATACCGCGCGAACCCGTCGTCGCGATAGGCAGCATTGTCCTTGGTGCGATCGGCCAGGACGTTCAGCCGGTGGTCGATGCGCCTGGCCTCGACCAGCGCATCCTGCCAGCGATTCAAGCAGGCGTAATTCAACGCCTTGAGGACGTTGATCATGACCTGCTCGTACGGCTCACCTTCGAATGGCAGGCTGTTGTCGTTCGTCATGAAGGCGAACGATTCCGTGCGTATGCTTCTGGTATACAGACGCTCCACTTCATCCTCCGCCTTCTCCAGCACCTCGTTGCTCTGCTGGTACTCGCCCGCAAGCTGGAGCGTCATGCCGCGATCCATGCCATACAGCACGCGGCTCTTCGGCCCATACTCCTCCTCTTCGGCCCTCTGAATGATGATATCTGCCTGTCGGTAATCGTTGGCGAGGAGACTCTTATCGACGAGGAGGTAATGGGCGCCTGAGGATCCGCAGCCGCTGAGGATCAGAAGGAGGAGGGCCGTGGCGAATCCTTGCGTGGAAATGCAAACGCCCCACCGTGCCGAAACATGAGCAGTGGGGCGTGGAGCAAAAGGCTTCACCGGAAGAGGTGGAGCTTAAAAGATGGTGCGTTTCTTTTCGATGACTTTCTTGATTTTCTTCTGGCCGAACCACACCTTGGCATTGCTTTCAAGATCGACCATCTGGAGGTCGACCTGATAGAACATGGCCTTGGTTCCGTCGGCCTCGTCGAGAATCGTCGCGATCGTCCCTTTCATCATATAATCGGCGCCGATCTCCTTCCCAGGGGCTTTCTGCGTGTCCTCCCTGGCGTACATCGCCTGTTCCTTGCGCTCAGTACGGACTTCTTCGCGCTCGTGTTTGCCGGCCACGAAGGTGACTTTCTGGGAGTTGGTCAGCTCGCGCTCCAGGTCCGTCACGAACGTTTGGACGTTGATGTGCTCATGACTGTTGTTGAGGACAGTGCCAACCACGACGACGGGCTGGCGGCGCTTCGTTTGGCTGAAATCATTCAACCACGGGTACTCCAGCGCCTCCTTGACCATCGATTCGGCGACCATCCGGGAATCCGTGTCGTTCCACCGGCCGCTCAGGTCGGTGACGACGCCGGCGTCGACACGAGTGACCTTGGTTTCCGCGCCGCACCCGGTGAATCCCGCGACAAGGACAGACAGCACCCCTACCCGGCCGCATCTCAGGACAACGTTCATCGCCGGCTCCTTCATGCGAGGTCCGTGGTTACCGGTTGGCCCGCTTGTCTTCTTCTTTTTCGAGCCGCTCGAAGAGCCTGTCGGCGTTTTTCCGGACGTAGTCGCGCACCTGCGCGTTGAGCTCCTTGGCTTGCTCCATGTTGTTCTTCATCTCTTCGAGATTCAACTTGGTCAGCACATAGTAGGTGTTGGTCTTATCGTCTTTGTATCGTTCGATCGGCCTGACGCCGCTGAGCGTCGTCGTCGTCACCGTCTTGATCGCGCGCTCCACATTTTGTTCTTCGGTATTGCGGGTGAAATCGCCAGCGGTGGTGGAAGCGGCGTAGTCTCTCATGAGATAGCCGGTGTAGGTTTCGAAGGTCTTGGCGATCTCGGCGCGGGCCCGATTTTCTGCCGTGTCCCACGCGAGCGGTTCATTCCTGACACCGGTCACGGAGCCGACGCCGTAAAATGCTTTCGTGTCTTTGTCGTTATAGGCGCCGGAGCCCTGCTTCACCCATTTCGGAGGGCCACCGCATGCGGCGAGCGCCAGCAAGAGAATGAGGGCCAATCCACCACAGGTTATGTTCGAGAAATTCCCTCGTGGCTGATTCATGCGACGTCCTCCTTAGAAAATGGTCGTTGGGTTCGTTCCCGGTGAGGCTGGTTACTTCTCCAACTGTTCGAGAAATCGAGCGAAATCATGCTAACATGCACCCCTCATTCAGTCAACGCAATCGAGGCTCGGCATTTCGCATCTCATGAATTACCACTAAAGGAGGATATTCGTGGCTGACGTGCAGATCGACGATGGCATCATTAAGATCGTCAACCTCGACGTGCAGGATCCGAAAGCTGCCGCCGTGCTTGCCGAATATCCTCAGGTTCGGTGGGCCGAAATCACGAGGCGAGCGCTCAAGATCGGCTTGGGATACCTAAAAGGAGGAGGAAAAGATTAAGAAAACTTAAGGAGCGGCAGGAGGCCCCGGCGTTTGAGCGGCACGCGACTGGCCTACGGCCTCACGCGCCCGGCTATGGGTTCCGCCGAGCTCAAGATACCGCTCGAACGCTTCGACGGCTTTCTTCTGATCCTTCAGTTCATCGGCATACAGCGCGCCAAGAGTAAAGTACACATCGACATAGCTCGGATTGGCTGCCAACGCGGCGCGCAACGCTCGTTCGGCCTCCGCGTACTGTCCGCGTTTTTCATAGATCAGTCCAAGCGTGTAATGTGCATCGGGATTGTTCGGCGCGTATTGGACCGCCAGTTTCCCCGCCGCCAGCGCTTCGTCGATGTCAGGCAACACCTCGAGCCGCACATAGCTCTTGAGCACGTAGGCGTCGCCGAACTTCGGATCGTACTCCAGCGCCTTATTGAGACGCTCCAAGGCCTCGTCCTGCGATTTCCCATTCTGCAAAAGGGCAAATGCCTGCTCATACTGCATTTTGGCGGCCGCCTGACGCTCGGCCGGTGTCTGAGGTTCCCCGCCCAGACGAAATGCCGCCTTCCGGCCCTCGATGAGGATCGTGTCGCCGTCTCCTTCAAGTTGTGCGAAGATGGGATGCTGCGCGTTTTTCGTTTGATCCGATACGTGTTGCCTCACGTATTGCCCTAATTCCGAGGCCATGAGCCAGCCGTTCTTGTCGAGATCGCCCTCGCCGGAAAGAGCTCTCACCAACGCCTGGACAAACAGGCTGCGGTCTTGCACGCGGCCCGGGGCTTCGCCCTTGTCGGCCGCCGTCAACACCTGCACCGCGCGCTTTTCCGTATCGTCTTCCGGCGCACTGCGTCCTTCGAGCGACAGTGCTTGGGCCGCGCTGGTTTCCCAACCTCGGACTGCCGTGTCGAACAAAAACAACGTGTGCTTGGAGGCGCTCCGATGACTGAACTCTTTGAGTTGTTCAAACGTCACGGCCTTCGACACGTTCCCGGGTTGTGCATCCCAGGGCACGAGATACCCCAGATCCTTTCCTGAGGCGGTTTGCGTGATGCCGGCGTGGCCGGCGAAATAAATCACGAGGCGATCCTGACGGCCGACTTTTCGAGGAAGAAAATCAACGAGCGTTTGTTGAAGTCGGCGGGAACTGGCGTCTTTCTCGTAGAGTTCGACGACTTCCTCAAAGCCGAGCTTGCGCAGCGCCTCAGCCATCATCTTGGCATCTTCGACGGCACCGGGAATTTTCGGCGCGAGCAGATAGTTTTCAATGCCGATGACCACGCCCCACGATTTGTAATAGAGCCCTTCGGGCTTGCCAAGCTGAGCCTGAGCCGGCGTGAATCCGAGAGCAACACCGATAAGGATCGCGAGCAGTCGTGATCGGAAGGGCGCGCGTGAGGTCGGAAGCTTCATGTTCAACGATCGCTCAGCACTCTGTCGAATCAGCCTACTCTGGCCTCGAACGGCTGTCAACCACGGTCCCGGGGAATTGCAACAGGAAAGCGCATCATTGTATCGTTGCGGCGCTGCGTGTATGGTTGCGGCACCCCGGCCGCTCGACGATAATACGGTTATCTCAACAATTACGGTTGGAGCCTGTTCCGACATGGCAGACAACATCGAAACACTGCTCAAGGAAAGCCGCTTGTACCGGCCCTCGGCGCGAACGACCGCCGAGGCATATATCAAGGACTATGAAACCGAATACAAGAAGTCAATCGCCGACCCCGAAGCGTTTTGGAGCGGAATGGCGAAGGAATTGCATTGGTTTTCGCCCTGGACCACGGTCCTGGAATGGAACTACCCATGGGCGAAATGGTTCGTCGGAGCGACCTGCAACATCACCTATAACTGTCTTGACCGACATGTCGCGTCGTGGCGTAAAAATAAGGTGGCGCTCATTTGGGTCGGCGAACACGACCAGGAACGGGTGTTCACGTACGCGGAGCTGTACCGCCAGGTCAATCGGTGCGCGAACGCACTCAAGAAACTCGGCCTCAGCAAGGGCGACCGCGTCACGATCTATCTTCCTAAAATTCCCGAACAGGTCGTCGCCATGCTGGCCTGCGCCCGCATCGGGGTGATTCATAGCGTGGTTTACTCCGGTTTCAGCGCGCCTGCCTTGGCGAGTCGCATCAACGATGCCGAATCCAAACTGGTCATCACGGCGGATGTCGGGTTCGACCGCGGCAAAATTATTCCATTGAAGCCCATCGTCGACGACGCGCTGAAACAGTGTTCCAGTGTGCAGCACGTGGTGGTGGTCCGGCGCGAGGACTCCACCCCGAAGCCGATCGGACCGAAAGAGATCGAGTGGCTGGAATGGATCAAAGGCGAAAAGGCCGTGTGCGAGGCCGAACCCTTGGATGCAGAGACGCCGCTGTATATCCTCTATACCTCGGGCACGACCGGGAAACCCAAAGGTGTCGTTCATGTGCACGGCGGATACATGGTCGGCACCTACACGACGACCAAGTATGTCTTCGATCTCAAAGACGACGACGTGTATTTTTGCGTCGCGGATCCCGGGTGGGTCACAGGCCACAGCTACATTGTCTATGGCCCGTTGCTCAATGGCGCGACCATTCTGACGGCGGAAGGGAAGCCGGACTATCCGAATCCGGGCCGCTGGTGGGATTTGATTGAACGCTACGGCGTCTCCATCTTTTACACCACGCCCACGGCGATTCGTCTTCTCATGCGCCATGGAGAGGAATGGCCCAAACACTATAACCTCTCGAGCCTGCGCATTCTCGGCAGCGTCGGAGAACCGATCAATCCCGAAGCCTGGGAGTGGTTCCACCGGGCCGCGGGCGGCGACAAGCCGATCATGGACACCTGGTGGCAAACCGAGACAGGATCGATCCTGATCACGCCGTTGCCCACTGTCCCATTGAAACCCGGCTCCGCCACCAGACCGTTTCTCGGCATCGAAGCCGATGTGGTGGACCGGCAGGGCAATTCCCTTCCCGCCAATCAAGGCGGATTCGCCGTGATCAAGAAGCCTTGGCCGTCGATGATGCGGACCATTTACAAAGACCCCGACCGCTATGCGACGTACTGGAATACGATTCCGAATTGCTACACGGCGGGTGACGTGTGCCACAAGGATGCCGATGGCTATATGTGGTTCATGGGCCGCGCCGACGACGTGATCAAGGTCGCGGGCAATCGACTAGGGACGGCCGAGGTCGAGAGTGCACTGGTGAGTCATCAGGCGGTGGCAGAAGCGGCCGTCATCGGCAAGCCGCACAAGACCGTCGGGGAAACAATCAAGGCGTTTATCATCCTCAAGCAGGGAGAAACCGCCAGTCCGACCCTGATTCAGTCGATCAAGGATCAGGTTCAGCACGAGCTGGGCAAAATTGCCGTCCCCTCAGAAATCGATATTGTGACGTCGCTTCCAAAGACGCGATCCGGCAAGATCATGCGTCGCGTGCTGAAGGCCAAAGAACTTGGACAAGACCCCGGAGACATTTCGACGATTGAAGAGTGAGCCGCACTTCACATCTGATGCAGCGTGAGTTCCGCTGCCAAGGAGGCAGGCATGGTGAAGCGAACTGGTCGCGCGACGATGGTCGGCATTGGAATCATCACCCTCGTCCTTTCAGCCGGTCATTGGAGTGACGGCCTCTCGGCCGAGCAGGCCAAGCCGGCAAAAAAGCCCAAACCATCGCCTGAGGCCAAGGCTCCCAAACCAAAAGGGAACAAGCCGACATTTCAAACGGCCGAAAAGGCGGCCAAGGGGAAAGCCTGTTTCGGTGAGGCGCCGAAAATTGAAAAGTTGACCCCAGATGAAGGCAAAGCCGGAGACAAGGTCACGATCACCGGCACGAAGTTCGGCTCGGTCGATTGTCTCCGCAGCGTGTCGTTCGGCCCCGGGAATGCGGCGACATTTACGATGAAGAACGACACCACCATCACGACCAGCGTGCCCAAAGGTGGACGCAAAGGCCTGGCCATCGTGACGGTGACCACCGCATCAGGCGAGGATTCCAAGCCATTCCTGGTGAAGTAACCGCTAGCGTTCATTCGTATGAGAAAGCCGGGTGAGCCGATTTATCTGAGGCGCCACATGATTGCACTGGTCATGGCGGTGATCCTCCCGATTGTCGCCCTGCAACTGTACAAAATTTACGTCGGGCACATCAGTTTTGGCGCTCAGATGGGATTCGCCCTCGCGATGGCGGTGTTCACAGGTCTCGGCCTGTATTTTGCCTACCGATCCTCCGCGCGCAACCAGTCTTGATGAGTATCCGCTCGCGACGAGCTTGATGCGGCCTTGAGCGTGCGGAATGTGATCGAATACCGCAATTCCTTCTCCGGAGGAATGGAATGCTGCCAGGCGAAGCGAGCCGCACCCGCCAACACATATGCTGAACGCGCTTCGAGCACCGTTTCGGCCGTGTGACGCTTCCCGCCGATGGTCCGTTGAAACCGCATGCGGCATCTGCCGACCAACGACACCCCCAGCACGGCTGGTCCGAACATCGGAGCATCCCGATGCCACCCGATGCCAGCGCCCGGCTCATAGCGCGTGACCAATACTTCTTGTATGGCATCTTCGGGCACGAGGAGGACGCCGGCCACGCGTGTTCGTAAGCGCAGCAACCAGTCCGGGATCGGAACAGTGGGTGTAATCTTCCAGGAGTCGTATCCATAATCCCATCCGAAATGCACGACCTTCCGCCTGGCCACAACGCCGTGCATCCGGACTTCCGAAAAGGGCAGTTTCTCGATGGAACTCAATAGGCGCTGTTCTTCCTCGGAGGTGATCCAGTCAGCGCGGTACTGGAAGCCATTGGGAAGAATTGCCGGCAGGGAACGAGTGGGCATTGATCATTGTAACGACTCTTGAACCGCACACGGCAACTCCGGAATCGGCGGAACGTGTCACGGCGAACAGCCCCACCGCTCGGACCCCGGTAGCTGATGATCAGATCAGTCCATGTTTCTTTAAATAGTCCTTATCGATCACCGGCGTGGCCTTCGGCAACTGACTTCTCTGCTGGAGCAGCCGTTCGACGAACTTTCCGATCAAATCGGATTCGAGGTTGACGTGATCGTCGACCTGCTTCAGGCCGAGGGTCGTGACCGCCGCCGTGTGGGGAATCACCGCAACGCTGAAGGAGTGGTCGGTGACATCATTGATGGTCAAGCTGATTCCGTCGACCGTGACGGAGCCCTTGTATACACAATATCGGAGGACCTCGGGAGGCGCTTCGATGACGAAGATGATCGCATTGCCCTCCTGGCGCCGGCTTCGGATCGTTCCCACCCCATCGACGTGACCGGCAACCAGATGTCCGCCGATTCGCTCGTTCAACTTCATCGCGCGTTCGAGATTCACCGGAGCTCCGCCCGTGAGGCGTCCGAGCGTCGTCAGCGACAGGGTTTCCGGCGACACGTCAACCATAAAGGACTGGTCGCCTTTCGTGACCACCGTCAGGCACGTACCGTTGATGCTGATACTGTCGCCGACCCTGAGATCGGCCAGCACCGTCGATGCCAGGATGGTGAGACGCGTCCCGCTCAACGTGTGTTCGATCGAGGTGACCGCGCCCATTTCTTCCACGATTCCGGTGAACATCAGTCTTTTTTGAGAATGACCCGTTTCAGGACGTAGGCGAACACGGCGATCAAGACGACCACCCCGAGTGAAGCCAGCACGCCGATCACAATGTTCTCAGTTGCCGTTTCCTGCATGGGAGGCCGTTATTATAGCATCCGAAGTTTTATTTCCTCATGGTCAGCCAAAAGAAGCCGGCGGCACCGATTTGAAGCGCGGCAATAATGCCGAATGCACCCGCGTAGCTCATGGAGGCGATCAGCACGCCTGCGAGCAGTGGTCCGCTCGCATGGCCGATATCGCCGATCGTTCCCTGCATTCCCATGCCCGCACCCAGCGTCTTGAACTCCGAACTGTCGGCAACGAAGGCCGAAGAGGATGATGTGACGACCGCCTCGCCGAATCCGAACCCCGCTGAAAGCAGCAAGAGCACGGCAAGGCCGGAGACATGCGGAATACAGACGAAGGTTGCCGCGCAGATCAATAGGCCGAGCATGATCAAGGGTTGCCGTCCAACGCGGTCCGAAACACGCCCCATGATTGGTTTGGAAAAAAAGGATGTCAGTGATTGGACCGTGAACAAGAGCCCGACTTCCCCCGCGTTGAGGCCGACCGAGACGCCATAGAGCGGGAGGAACGCCATCAAGGCACCGTTGGCAATCATCTTTGCCGCATCGGTCGAGCTGGCGATCAAGACCTTGCGATTTCTGGCGACAACACTGAAGCCCTTCCACATTTCCGCCCACACCGAGGCCCAACCCTTCTCATGCACACGGGGCGGCGGTGGCGAAAGCTGCAGACTGTAGAACATCGCGATGGCGGCACAGCCGAACAGCCCGGCGGTCGTGAACGCCGAGGAAAAGCCCGAGACGAAGGCAAGATATCCTCCGATCAAGGGACCAAGCAGAGCTCCCGACTGCGTACAGGCCGTATAGGTACCCAGCGCGGCGCCGCGTCGCTGACGATACAGTTCCGCCACCGTCGCGAGGGCGCTTGGCGCGAAGATGGCAGTGGCCAGCCCGTGAAACAGGCGAAGCACCGTGAGGACGTTCAAGTCCGAGACGAACGGATAGAAAAATGGCGGCACTCCGAAGGCAATCACACCGACTCGGAGGAGCATCCGGCGGCCGTAAATATCCGAGAGGGCGCCGGAAGGAAGCTTCAGGAAGACCCCGGTCAACGTCGAGACGGAGACGATCAGGCCGATTCGCTCGGGACTCGCACCCAGCGATTCCGCAAACAGGGCCAGCACCGGCATACGGACCATGTTGTAGCTGATAAAACAGAAGACGCCGATGGTGCAGAGTACGGCGAAACTGCGGGAGGCGGTCATGGCGAGGCACGTCCGCCGCGCGACAGTGGCTTGGTAACCAATGCCTGTTTCAAAAACGCCACCTCCTCTTCGGCCAAGGAGGGCGGATCGGCCGCCTCGAAGAGCACCCGGTCCGGCCGATTGCGCATTTCGAGGCCCAATCGGTTCACGACGTGAACGCCTTTGACAAGTTTTTTGGTGATTGTGGCGCCGACAAGAGGTCGCAACAGCGAGGCCAGCCCGGAAAGGAAACGGTTATCCAACATCGTATAGGCCACCATCGTGCTCTGCATCGATTCGAGACCGCTGGAGTCCTTGATACTGTTCATACGAAGGAAGACCACCGCTTTCCCGCTCAGATTCGGCAACAATCGGCTGCGATGCGAGCCTTCGAGATAATAGACGCGGGACGTACGATCGTGATAGACGAGCTGCACGAGGCCTTCCGTGCCCTCGCCGTCACTCCCCCACCACCGGTCCGGCCCGCGCGTTTCCGCCTTATAGTCGGCCAGGTCAAGTCGGTTGATCAGAGCGGCCGCGACCGGCGGACGCTCCAGCAGATGGAGATACATGACCTCATCCATGGCCGTGTTCAAGGGGCCGACACTGTTGGCAGTTGTGTAGTGGTCGATGACTTCTTTCACACGGCAGGCCCACTCTCCAGTGAGGTGGTGAACAGGAAAGGATATTCCCCCGTGTTCACGCTCGATGGTACAGGACTCCGGCCTTGCTTCATCACAGGACCCGAAGAAGGCGAGCGCCAGCATGACGCCGGGAAGAGTCGACCGACCGCCTCTGATCAGCCGGTCGTTGAGCTTCATGACCCCGATTTCGGAACGTCGACCGCGACCTGAAACGGGAACAACTGTCGCGGATCCTGCCGAAGCCGAGCCTGCCGCAGCAGTAGCTCCAGCGAAGGCGTCAGAGTGCCTTCGAAGGACAGCCGACCGTTGGTGACGATCGCCACCCGTTTAGCCGGGTCGATCAGCCGATCGTTCAAGAACAGACTGTAGCGCTGAATGCGTTCGGTCGTCACCTCGATCCGATTGGCGGATACAATGGTCGCCTCGAGCCTGGCATATTCGCGCTGCGTGATTCGCTGGTCCCGCTTATCAACCAGGTCGTCGGAGAAGGCGGCAATGGGATCGGTCACGTCCAGTCGTACCCAGCCGAAGGATTGGAAGCGGCTGGCTTCACGCACGAGCGTCAGTGTTGTCGGCAAGGGATCGCGCCTCTGGGCATTCAGCCACGTCACCAAGGCCGGCAATTCTTCCCTGGGAAAATAATGCCCTCCGGCCACGGGATGCTCCCCCTCATGCTCGCGATACACATGTGGATATCCAAGGGACGTCAATTCTCGATCGATGGTCCGACTCAATGCCACCGGCATGATCTGATCCTTGTTGCCGTGGATCATGTAGACGGGCGTGTTTCTGAGATTTGCCAAAAACGGCATCAGCACATCGTCAAGCCCGCTCGCCATCGGTGCAAGCCCAGCAAAGAGGGCCGCGTGGTGCATACCGATCAGCCAGGCACCGATGCCTCCATTGGACATGCCCGTGAGAAAAACGCGGTCGGGGTCGACATGATAGCGCTGCCTGACATGCTGGATCGTTGCAAGCACCAACTCCTCGGCTCGGCGCGTAAACCACGCTCCTGCCGGATAGGTCGGACAAGCCAGAATGAAGTCCTCCCCCAGTCGCGCTTGCCAACGTTCCAGATAGACATCGCCGGTAAATCCCGCGCCGTGCAGACACACGATCAACGCATACCCTCTTGAGGGTTGATACGTGAGCGGTACGGACAACGCGATCCCATACGTCTGTCCCTGTACCCGGATGCGTTCATCAAGCAACGTCCCGATCGGCCGGCTGTCAAAGGTCCGCTCAGTTTCGATGATTCTGGTCACACGCTCAATCGACGCGTCGGGATGGATCTGAACCGCCTTCAACAGGCGTTCAGCATGATCGCTGTCCGCTGCATCAAGATACTGGAAGACCAGTGCGTCAAGACGGCTTTCCGACCGCGGCTCCGTGTCGGCCAGCCCTACGCCGCCGCTCGAGGAAATCACGGCCGCATACAGTGCGGTCGCAAGCCAACGATTCACAGCAAGCCTTCCACCACGAGATCGCCTCCCAGCGACCTCGTGCGAACATCCTTCAGCTTCAACGCCGCAGCCAAGCGCAATGGACTCCTGCCGCCGATCATCCCTTTGGCATCGATGCCGCCCAAAAATACTGGGGCCACGTACAAGCGGACCTGGTGCACAAGCCGCCCCCTGAGCATGGCCGCATTGATTTCAGCACCCCCCTCCACCAACAACGATGCGATTCCTCGCTTTCCGAGCTCTCGCAGGAGCGCCGGCAGAGACACACGTCCCTGGAGCCGAGGCAGCGTGATCACTTCCACACCGCGTCGTTGAAGGGCGATCCTCCGGGCAGTCGGTGCGAGATCGGTGGTCGCGATCAAGGTGCCGGCGCCATCCAGTGTGCGCAACACCTTGGCGGTGAGCGGTGTGCGGAGGCGGCTGTCGACGACCACTCGGAGGGGCTGTTTTTCCGCAAGTCGTTTGAGTTGCGCGCCGACTCGTGCGGTCAACGACGGGTCGTCCGACAACACGGTGCCGACACCGACCAACACCGCATCGACCTCCGACCGAAGCCGATGAGCCTCGCGCCGAGACGGTTGATTCGTGATCCACTTGGCTTCCCCGGACGACGTGGCAATCTGGCCGTCGAGCGTCATGCCGGCTTTCAGAATCACGTAAGGGCGTTTCGTCTTCACCCAGTGGGAATACACACGATTCAAGGCTTCCGCCTCCCGTCGTGCTACGCCGACAGTCACAGACTTCCCAGCTCGTCGCAGCGCCGCAGCGCCTCGGCCGTTGACGACGGGATTCGGATCGCGTTGGGCAATGACCACCCGCCTGACACCGGAACGCACGATCGCCGGCACGCAGGGGGCTGTCCGCTTCTTGAGGTGACAGCAGGGTTCAAGCGTGACATAGAGCGTGGCACCTTGGGCCCGCACTCCGGCGCGGGTGAGCGCCAGCGCTTCGGCATGCGGAAGGCCGGGCCGCACATGATAGCCCTGTCCGACAATCCGGCCTCGGTTGACCACAATGGCACCGACCATCGGGTTAGGGCTGGTCGTCCCGCGGCCTTTCGCGGCGAGGCGAAGAGCCGACATCATGTGGCGGAGATCCTGTCTGTCGTTGACCCGCATGTTCCAAGGATCGTGGCACTCGTCGCGACGTGTGTGAGAGGATGGCGGACGGGGGAAAAAAGCGCCCACCTGCCGCGACGGCTGTGCTTGTCGAGATTGAGAGGCCGACACCGGACACCTTCGGCATCCGGTGGGGACGCTTACCGTCTCTTGCGGCCTGTCCGGGAGCGACCGCCTCTCCGTGCCGATGCCGGCGGCTTCGCACCTTTTTTGGCTTCCGCTTCGGTCAAGGCCGCGTGAGCTGCAGCCAGCCGTGCTATGGCCACGCGGTAGGGCGAGCAACTGACATAATCGAGTCCGAGCTGGTGACAGAATTCCACTGAACTCGGATCGCCGCCATGTTCGCCACAGATGCCGAGCTTGATGCCCGGGCGTGTTTTTCGTCCTCCAGAAATCGCCTGTTTCATCAAGGCCCCAACGCCTTCCCGGTCGAGGACGGCAAAGGGGTCCGAGTCCATGAGATTCGCGGTCTTGTAGTGGTCGATGAACTTGGCGGCGTCGTCCCTGGAAAACCCGAAGGTCGTTTGCGTCAGGTCGTTGGTGCCGAAGGAAAAGAATTCAGCCTCCTCGGCAATGCGGTCCGCCGTGACGGCCGCGCGCGGCAGCTCGATCATCGTCCCGATCAGATAGGATAACTTCACATTGTTGCGCTTCATCGTCTCCTGGGCGACTTCCCGGACAAGATCTTCTTGTGACTTCATCTCCGACACCATCCCGACCAGTGGAATCATGATTTCGGGGACGATTTTCTTGCCTTCCTTGGCCAGTTCGCAGGCCGCCTCCATCACCGCCCGTGCCTGCATGCGCGTGATCTCCGGCATCGTGATGCCCAAACGGCACCCCCGCAAACCCAACATCGGATTGAATTCGTGCAACTCCTCGACGCGTGCCAGCAGGCGGCGTTTTTCCTCGAGTTTCGCGCCGTCGCTGCCCGTCAACTCCAACCGGGCGATTTCGACCATGAGTTCCTCCCGCTTGGGCAGGAATTCATGCAACGGCGGATCCAGCAGGCGGATCGTGACCGGAAAGCCTTCCATCTCCCGGTACAGTCCGATGAAATCCTGCTTTTGAAGCGGCAGCAATTGATCCAAATATTTTTCACGCTCTTCTTTGGTGCGGGCCAAAATCATTTTCTGCATGATGGGAATCCGGTCCTCGGCAAAGAACATATGTTCCGTGCGGCAGAGGCCGATGCCTTCCGCGCCAAAGCCCCGCGCAATCTTGGCTTGCTCAGGCACATCGGCATTGGCGCGAACCCGCAGCTTGCGCACGCTGTCGGCCCATGACAGGATCGTCGCGAAGCGCTGGTACTTCTCCGATTTTTTCGGATCCAGCTTCCGTTGGATCACTTGAATGATTTCCGATTCGACGACCGGAATGTCGCCTTCGTACACGTTTCCGGTGCTCCCATTGATCGATAGATAATCCCCCTCACGAAAGATCTTCGCGCCGATTTTCACCGTTTGGCTGTCGAGCACTTCGACCGATTCACACCCCGCCACGCAGACCTTCCCCATCTGACGGGCGACGACCGCCGCGTGAGAGGTCATACCGCCCCGGGCGGTCAAAAATCCGGCAGCGGCATTCATCCCATGGATGTCGTCGGGACTCGTTTCCTGGCGGACCAGAACCACGCGGCTGCCGGCGGCCTTCATGTCGACGGCGCGATCGGGACTCAGCGCAATTTTGCCCGCCGCGGCGCCCGGCCCTGCCGGGAGCCCCTTGCCGAGGGGATTGACCTTCGATTCTTCCTTCGTATCAAAAATCGGATACAGGTATTGGGCGAGTTGATCGGGACCGATGCGCTGCACCGCCTCTTCCTTGGAGATGGCACCCTCTTTGACCATATCAACGGCGATCTTGACCGCGGCAATCCCTGTCCGCTTGCCCACACGCGTCTGCAGCATGTAGAGCTTGCCTTCCTGGATCGTGAATTCCAGGTCGAGCATGTCGCGGTAATGTTTTTCGAGCTTCTTATACGTCTGTTCCAGTTCCTTGTAGGCCTCAGGAACATTCTTCGCGAGCGCGCTGACGGGCAACGGCGTCCGGATGCCGGCCACGACATCTTCTCCCTGCGCATTCATGAGACATTCGCCGAAGAACGTCTTGTCCCCCGAACTGGGACTCCGGGTGAAGGCGACGCCGGTGCCACTGGTTTCGCCCATGTTGCCAAACACCATGGCCACGACGTTGACGGCCGTTCCCCATGAATCCGGAATGCCGTACAGCCTGCGATACGTGATGGCACGAGCACCGAACCAGGATGAAAAGACTGCATTGATCGCCATGCGAAGCTGATCGAGCGGCTCGTCGGGAAAGTCCTTCTTCGTCTCTTCCTTGACCAGCGCTTTGAAACTGGCGACCAACTCGCGAAGATGACGGGCATCGAGATGCGTTTCATGAGCGACGCCGACTTCCTCTTTCTTGTGTTTGAGAATCGCTTCGAAGTGCTCGCGCGGGACGCCCATGACGATGCTGCCGAACATCGAGACAAACCGACGATAACTGTCCTGCGCGAACCGATCGTTGCGCGTCTTCGCCGCCAAGCCCTCGACGGTCTTCGTGGTCAAACCGACGTTCAGCACCGTATCCATCATGCCGGGCATCGAGGCACGTGCGCCGGAGCGCACCGAAACGAGCAGCGGCCGTTGGGGATCGCCGAATCCCATGCCCATCGAGCGCTCGACGCGCTTCAAGGCTTGCAGGGACGCCTCCCACATGCCTGCCGGATATTTCTTGCCGAGCTTGTAGTACTCGACACAGGCTTCCGTGGAAATCGTGAAGCCCGGGGGTACGGAAATGCCGAGATTGGTCATCTCGGCCAGGCCCGCGCCCTTACCGCCAAGCAATTCCTTCATGTTCGAGGTGCCCTCGGCCTTTCCATCACCGAAGTAGTAGACGTATTTCTTAGCCACGCGTCCCTCTCCTTCCATTCCTCTTCAGCGGAGGCCAGTGGTGCTGCGGGGTGCGCCCGGATCCAGCTGCAGCCGATAGCGGCTTACCAGATAGCGTCTCGCCCACATCCCGAACACCAATACGGCTCCCACGAATACGGCGAGCCCCACCAACCGGAAATCCGAACGCACGCCGGGATCGACGTAGTATTGTCCGTCGGGACCGGGTCGAACGGCAATGTCCTTGTTCAAGTGATGCGGCTTCCCCGACGGGTCCGCCAGTTTGATCCACTCGGAGCACAAGCGCACCGGATCTGCCGCTCCCTTCACCCGCTCCCAGGTCAATCGCAGACAGACATCCTCTTTCGAGTTAAACACATCCGGCGTGCTGACCAATTCATCGAGATCGATCCCGGTCACCCATAGCCCGCAGAGCAACACTACGTTGCAGAAGACGATCAACGCGGCCGTCACCATCCTGGAAAACCGACGGACCTTCGCTGCACGCTGCTCATCCGACGCTGGAGACGTAGGGTACGGCACTCCCATCATGCTCGCTTGTCCCGATGGGCTGGATAGAACTCTCCCTTACGTCCCTTGTACCACAATCCGAGAAAAGTCCGCGAACGAGACGAAGCACTCACTGACGTCTTTCAACAACGACAATCGGTTGCTGCGCAGCGCCGGATCCTCTACGTTCACCATGACGCGGGTGAAAAAGGCGTCAATGGCCGGCTTGAGTCCCACCAGGGCCTCTAACGCCTTGTCATACCGTCCCTCCGCCATCTCCCGGCGGACCTCGTCCCGACAGATGCCGATCTTCTGATGCAATTCCCCCTCGGCCGCGTCATGAAATCGACCGGGATCAACCGGTCGACGTTCCCAGTGTTCTTTCTCGACGATGCGAGAGGCCCGCTTGAATCCGATGATCAGCGGATTGAAATCCGGCTTGGCCGTTACCGCCTGCATCGCTTTCATTTTGAGAAAGAGATCGACGAGATCGAGGGAGTCGGTCGAAGCGGTTTTCAAGACGGCGTCCATGACGTCATCGCGAAAGGCATGAACCGTCCGGCCGTAATGGCGCACGCGCTCGAAAAGAAAATCGGCGACTCGCCGTCTCCCCTCTTGGTGAGAATCCGCCGTCCCCCTGATGCCGCTGTCGACCAACAGGTTCCGCGCAAGATCGATGTAGGTTCCAAGGTCCAGGCGAAGGTCTTTCTCCAGAATGATGCGCACAATGGCGGTCGCATGGCGGCGAAGGGCGAAAGGATCCTCGGACCCGCTCGGAATGATCCCCACATGAAAGAATGCGGCAATCGTATCGAGGCGGTCGGCCAGAGAGAGCAGGAGTCCAGGCAGGGAGCGCGGTAGTTCCCCTTCGAGCGCCTTCGGCAGGTATTGTTCGCGAATGGCCTGGCTGACGCCATCCGGCTCCCCATCATGCGTGGCGTACTCCCCGCCCATGATGCCCTGCAGTTCCGGAAATTCGCCAACGATGCCCGTGAGAAGATCCGCCTTCGAAAGATGAGCGGCTCTCCGGCATTCGTTGACCAAATCGCCGCCCTCATTGACTGCGGACGCGAGAGCGGAGATCAGCTGCACCAGGCGTTCTACCTTCTGCCCCATGGTGCCCAATTTTTGATGGAAGGTCACGCCGCTCAATTTTTTGACCCGTTCTTCCAGCCGGGTTTTCCGATCCTCATCGAAGAAAAACTTCGCGTCGGCCAGCCGAGCCGCCAACACGCGTTCGTTCCCTGCTCGAATCAGCGACATGTCTTTCGGTTGATTGTTCGCCACCGCGATGAAATGGGCGGCCAGTCGTCCCGTCCTGGCATCGCGCACGGAGAAGAAGCCTTGATGCTCTTTCATCGACGTCATCAAAATCTCCGGCGGCACCCTGAGGTATTCGGTCTTGAAGTTCCCGAGCACGGCGCTAGGCCATTCCGTGGTAAACACCGCCTGATCGACCAGCGACTCATCGGCATTCAGCGTAACGCCGCTTCGGCGGCAAAGGCGTTCGAGCTGCTCCTGGATGACCTTGCGGCGGCGAGCGGGATCCACGAGAACACCGGCCCGTTCAAGCGCCTTGCGATACGACGCATAATCGCGGACAGTGATCGGTGCACCTTTCCCCATGACACGGTGGCCGAAGGTCCGGGTACCGGCTTTGATGCCGGTCGCGACGATCGGCACGAGAGCGCCTTCGAACAGGGCCAGGAGCCAGCGCACCGGCCGGGCAAAGCGGACGCCCGCCTCGTTCCATTTCATCGCTTTGGGGAAAGACAGTTGGCCGATCAGTTGCGGCAGGAGCTCGAGCAACACGGTTTTCGCCGGCCTGCCGGCGTCCTCTTTGACTGCGAACAGATATTCACCTCTGGGTGTTGGACGCACCTCCAAACTCTCCACAGGCACTTCCTGCCCGGCCGCGAATCCAATCGCGGCTTTTGTCGGCTGACCCTGCGGATCGAACCCCACGGACTTCGAAGGCCCCATGACCTCCTTTTTGACCGCCGTTTGATGCCGCGCAAGATGTTCGACGACCAGCACAAGCCTCCTGGGCGTCCCGTGGGCCGTGATCGATCGTGACGACAGCCTCGCCTCTTCAAGCAGACTCATCGCGCGATGACGTAAGGATGCGAGCGCCGGAGGAATGAATTGATACGGCAGTTCTTCGACGCCGATTTCGAGCAGCAGCTCTGCGCCTCCCGCCCGAGCATTCGATCGTGCCGTTTTCCGACCGGCGTGCGTCATGATCGGATCGCCTTGCGGCTGGAGAGGCGCCGAGCACGCGGTGGCAGAGCACCTGCCTCACCTCTGATAAGCGGATGTCCCATCGCGGCTCGCTCTTCGATGTACCGCTCCGCACATTGCCGAGCCAAGGCCCGGACGCGGGCGATATAGCCGGTGCGCTCAGCCACGCTGATGGCTCCGCGGGCGTCAAGAAGATTGAATGCATGTGAGGACTTGATGCAGTAGTCATAGGCTGGAAGCGTCAAGCGTTGATCGGTACGAGCCAGAAGCCGTTTGCATTCCACTTCGTAGGATTGGAAGACATTCATCAACATGGCGACGTCTCCCTGCTCAAAGTTATAGCGGGAGAACTGCACTTCAGTTTCATGATGGATGTCGCCGTAGGTCATGCCTTCCGTCCATGCCAGGTCGAACACGTTGTTGACTTGCTGCAGATACATGGCAATTCGTTCGGTACCATACGTGATTTCACCGGTGATCGGGCTCAACTCGATACCACCGATTTCCTGGAAATAGGTAAACTGGGTGATTTCCATTCCATCCAATCGGACCTCCCATCCCAACCCCCACGCTCCCAACGTCGGCGACTCCCAATCGTCTTGAATGAACCGAATGTCGTGCTGCTTCGGATCGATACCTAATCGGGAGAGGCTTTCCAGGTAGAGCTCCTGAATGTTGTCGGGGGCCGGCTTCAGCACGACCTGGTACTGATAGTAGTGCTGCATGCGGTTGGGATTCTCCCCATACCTGCCGTCGGTCGGTCGCCTGCAGGGTTGGGCATACGCCGAGCGCCAGGGTTCCGGGCCGAGCGATCGAAGAAATGTCGCCGGATGAAACGTGCCCGCTCCCATTTCGAGGTCATAGGAGTTATGAATCACGCACCCGTGATCCGCCCAAAACCGATGTAATGTGAGGATGAGTTCCTGGAAGGTCACAAACAGTCCAGCCGTCGTTCGCGCAGTTCGACACCGGAAAAAATGGAGTTCGAAGCTAACAGGAACCGCTACGGACTGTCAACAAACGGCCGCAGATCAAGGAGTTGCAACATCACCACTCCGATGGTCTTGACGACATCGTCACCGCTCAACTATTGTTCTAGATCTTGATTAACTCAGTCGGAAATTCCTTCCCGAATGAAACTGTCCAAGAAAAGTGAGTATGCGCTGCGAGCTCTGCTGGAGCTCACATTCGCACACGGCAAAACGACGTTGCAGCGCCATGAAATTGCCGCTCGCCAGCATATTCCAGTCGAATTTCTCGAACAGATTCTTCTGGCGTTGAAACGGGCAGGGTTGCTGTCCAGTCGGCGCGGCATGAGAGGCGGCTATGGCCTGATCAAATCGCCGGAAGACATCACGCTCGGGCAAGTCATCCGCACTCTCGATGGACCACTGGCGCCCATCGGATGCGTCAGCAAGACCGCCTACCAGAAATGTCGCGATTGCCCTTATGCAGACAAGCCGCAGTGTCCCGTCCAGCACGTCATGGGAGCTGTTCGAGACGCGATCGCAGGCATCCTGGACCATTACACACTCGCCGATTTCGCAGCCGGATCCAGACCACGCTGATCAGTGAGACTTCATGCTGCTCCTTCCACGGGCATGCTCTTGGCCTGTTTCTTCAGGAGATCATCACACGGGTTTCATCCGATCGTAGGTCCTCGTAGGTGCCTACCTACAAAGTTCCTGGAAGTTCCTACCACCTCATTGGCGAAACAGAAGACTAAGTAATTGATTCAGTACGAATCTGCTCCAAGTTTTCTTGCGGCACACCGATTGCTAGAACTCCGTCAAGATTTTCGGCTGTCGGCGCTCTCCAGGACCCGCATAGACCGGATTTAGATCAACACTGATTCGATAAAGGGAATTGAACGCTATGGCATTGACCACGCTCTCCGTGCACCTTTTGCCGCCAATCGATGCAAGGCGCCCATCGGTGATCAGGATTTTCCTCTTCGGTCTATTGCTGTTCACCGGTTCGCTTCTGAGTGGCTGCGGCTCAGGTGAGGAGAGCGGCGATTTGGCGAAATACGCGCTGCAGGATGGAGCGGGTTCGGGCTGCGACGATCTGGCGCACTACGCGTTGCAGGATGGACAGTGCCCGCGCTCGGGTTCAGGGTCAGCAAATCCAACCGGATCGGCCTCGGCCTCATTGGCATGGGATCCCGTGGGCGGTGTGTTGGGATACATTGTTCATTATGGCACGCAGTCTCCGGGCTCTCACGGGTCTTGTGCCTACGCGCATTCGATGTTCTCCACCACACCCTCGGCGACAGTGACTGGCCTCGCCGGAAACACCACCTATTATTTTGCTGTCAGCTCATACAACGGGTTGGAAAGTGCCTGCTCCGGAGAAGTCATGACGGTGACTCAGTCCGCATAAGCTGCTTCGATGCCTTCCGAACCTCACACGGTCGGCAGCGGTCGCCACCAACTTCATTGACTCTCTCGCCCTGGGTTTGCTAGCTTCGAGTTCTACACGCTTCAAGCTCCGTCCGTGTCAAGGATGGCCGCTTCGTTGCGATTCCCACACAAGGAGAGCCATGCCTGGATCCACCTTATCCCACGAACATCTTGCCGCCCTTCGGAACGCCGCAACCCATCTGCGCATCGACAGCGTACGGTCGACCAGCGCTGCCGGAAGCGGTCATCCGTCGAGCTGCTGCTCCGCCGCCGACATCGTCGCCGCACTGTTCTTCTCGGTCATGCGCTATGATCCGAAGAATCCGAAAGCCCCGAACAGTGATCGGTTCATTTTGTCGAAAGGACATGCCGCTCCTGTGCTCTATGCAGCCTGGGCCGAGGCCGGCCTCTTTCCGAAGGAGGAGTTGTTGAAATTGCGGACGCTCCACTCCGACCTGGAAGGACATCCCACGCCCCGCCTTCCCTTTGTCGACATGGCCACCGGTTCACTGGGACAGGGTTTACCCGTGGGGGTCGGCATCGCGTTGAACGCCAAGTACGTGGACAAGCTCGATTACCGCACCTACGTGTTGATGGGGGACGGCGAATCCGTCGAGGGCTCGAATTGGGAGGCGGTAGAGGCCGCTCGGCAGCAGCACTTGGACAACCTCTGCGCAATCGTCGACGTGAATCGCTTGGGCCAAAGTGATCCCACGATGTTGCAGCACGACATGGAGGCCTATCGTGCCCGCTGGTCTGCGTTTGGCTGGCACGCATTGGTCGTCGACGGGCACGATCTCCCTGCTCTCCTCGAGGCATTTGACGAAGCTGCCCGTACGAAACAGAAACCTACCGTGCTTCTCGCCAAGACATACAAGGGCAAAGGCATCTCGTTCGTAGAAGATCATCCGAACTGGCACGGGAAGCCGATTCCCCAGGGTCCTGAGGAGCAACGCGCGATCGAAGAATTGACGAAGCAACTGCAACCCAACGGCACGCCTCCGGTAATCCGGCGTCCCTCCGCCCCTCCGGCTGCTACGCCGGCGATCAAGCCGCTGCCGGCCCCCACCTATAAGGTGGGTGACTCGGTCGCGACACGTGAAGCCTTCGGCGTCGCGCTCGAAGCACTGGGCGAGGTCAATCCACTGGTGGTCGCGTTGGACGCGGACGTCAAGAATTCCACCTACACCGAAAAATTCGGCAAGAAATTCACCAACCGGTTCTTTGAAAACTTTATTGCCGAACAGAACATGCTCGGTTCGGCGGCCGGCTTAGCCGCATGCGGGAAGATTCCCTTCGCGGCGACGTTTGCCGCGTTCTTTACCCGGGCCTACGATTTCATCCGCATGGCGGCGATCAGCCAGTCCAACATCAAGCTCGTCGGGACGCACGTGGGGGTGAGCATCGGCGAAGACGGCCCTTCCCAGATGGGGCTTGAGGATCTCGCCATGATGGCGGCGCAGCCCGGCATCACCGTGCTCTATCCGTCGGACGGAACCTGCATGTACCGGCTGGTCGAATCCGCGGCCAATCACAAAGGGATGGTGTATCTGCGCGCCGGTCGACCGAAGTCGCCGATTCTCTACGGACCGGATGAGCAATTCCCAATCGGAGGCTCCAAGATCCTGCGACAGGGCGCAAACGACGCTCTCACGATCGTCGCTGCCGGCGTGACGCTCTTTGAAGCGCTCAAGGCCTACGACAAGCTCAAGACGATGGGCATTTCCGTGCGGGTCGTTGATCTCTATAGCATCGTGCCCATCGATCGCACGACGCTGCTGGAAAGCGCCTCGGCCACCCATGGGAGGCTCCTGACGGTCGAAGATCATTATGCACACGGCGGCTTGGGCGACGCCGTGTCTGCAGCGGTCAGTTCCGAAGGGATCCGGGTGCACAAACTCGCCGTGCGTGCCATTCCGCACAGCGGGAAACCGGAGGAGCTCGTCGATCATTATGGTATTGGAGCTCGATCCATTGTCGAAGCGACTCAACACATCATCAAGTAAGCACATAGGGGCCGCGAAACAGCCCGGCGTGACGACCAACCATGTACTCGACCGCGTTCCTCTCTTCACTATTCTGAGTCGTCAAAACCGCGAGCGTGTCCTCAAAACACTGTCGGAAACTCGATACGGCAAACACGATCTCATCTTCCGCGAAGGCGAGCCCTCCGAGTATTTTCATATCGTCAAGGAGGGGACGGTCAAATGCGTCAAATCTACTCCGGATGGAAAAGAATGTACGCTCAAGATGCTCATGCCCGGTGACCTGTTCTGTTGCGATGCAGCGGCCTTCGACGGCGCCCGTCACCCCGGCACGGCCCAACCGATGGGAGAGGTGAGCATTCTTCGCATGCCGAAATCAGCCTACTTCGACATGTTAAGGCGCAGTCCGGATGCGGCGATCGAAGTGATTAAGTATCTGTCCAACCGTCTTCATGAGGCACAGGAACAGAACAAGATTCTCGCTCTGGACCGGGCCGACCAACGGCTGGCCGCCCTCTTGACCGATCTGGGCACGAGAAGCGGCATCCAAGAACGACACGGGTTGCGGCTGCCGTTGCGATTAACCAGGCAGGACATGGCCAATATGGTGGGAGCGACGACCGAGACCGTCATCCGGATCATGAGCCGCTTCAAACGAGAACGCCTCGTCGCCGGCACCGCCAACCGCCTCGTCATCTTGAACCTTCAAAAGCTC
The DNA here is from genome assembly GCA_035281245.1 of Nitrospira sp. Classification (GTDB taxonomy): domain Bacteria; phylum Nitrospirota; class Nitrospiria; order Nitrospirales; family Nitrospiraceae; genus Nitrospira_C. The sequence continues at coordinate 70,394 of DATEEH010000088.1, read as the reverse complement.
AAAGCCCTCGCCTCCGGCTAGCCTTTCCACGACTGTTTCTTGAAGGGTTTTCTTCAAAAACATGATATTAGTCATGTTTTTCTCCTTCCGTCTGCGAGTATCCTCGCCCGGTCCATAGTAATGCAAACTTTAAGGATCACTGACCGTCCACGCCTCTCGTCGCTGCGGTCACCTTCAAAGAGGAGAGCATCCATGTCGACGACCCGTTCATTTTGCAGTGTCATGGTTGCCACCGGACTGGCAACACTCACAGGCATCGCCCTGACGATCTCCTCCACCGTCGCCCTCGCCAAAACGCATGAGGTCTCGATGACCGCCGTTGAAACGGACGTGATTATTGACGGCAGCGGCGAAAAATACGCCGCCTGGACGTTCAATGGCCAGATGCCCGGCCCGGTTGTGCGTGTCGCGGAGGGAGATACGGTCAAGTTTACCCTGACCAATCCAGCCACCAATAAGTATCCGCACGCGATGGATTTTCACGCCGCTGAGATTGATTTTTTGAAGAACTATCGGGCGATCAATGCTGGCGAGACGATCGAGTACACGTTTGTCGCGAAGAAGCCAGGGATCTTTTTCTATCACTGCGGCGCTCCGCCGATGATTCAGCATGTCGCCAGGGGAATGTTCGGCGCCATCATCGTCGATCCGAAGAACGCCAAGGTATGGCCGAAGGCGGATCGGGAATATGTGTTGGTGCAATCCGAATATTTCAAGAATCCGGACGACGTTCAGAGCATGTTCGATCGAAAATTCGACAGCGTCATGTTCAACGGGGGGATCTTCAAATACCATCCCTTCGTGACGGGCGGCGGGAAATTGGACGCAAAGCCGGGGGAGCGTGTGCGGATTTATTTCGTCAACGCGGGACCGAACGAGTTCTCGGCGTTCCATCCTATCGGAGAGATTTGGGACAACGTCTATGAAAGCGGCAATCCGGCCAACAAGCTCGCCGGTGTCCAAACCTACGTGGTGGGTCCGGGAAGCGCAGCGACATTCGACGTCGTCGTCGAATCAGCCGGCGCCTATCCCCTGGTGACTCATTCGTTGACCGCTGCGCTGCGCGGGGCGATCGCGGTGCTTGTCGCTTCGCCCGATGCCAAGTCGCAAGCGCTGATGCCGATGGTCCCATGGAAGGTCACCGTCCCCCAGACTGAAATTACGCCGGTGCCGGGCCATTGACACGAGCACGATGGGCTTGATGCCATACCGCCTCACGTACTGTGTGATGATGGCTTGCGTCTTACCCGCCGAACGCTGATCTGCTCAGTACACGATTGCCGGACGTTTTCCTTGCGCGATCAACATCAGACGCTTTCGCTCCAGCGGACGCGCCGGATCGCGCGTGTAGTGGGAAAAGTCCTCTGCGACTTCCACAGTGCTCAACGGGAGGGAGATCTCTTGTCGCAGATGCGGGACGGCCGTGTCGAGGGAAAGCGACACGAGTCGATCGGTGCAGCCGGTCACTTCGGCGTTGATATCCCGTTGATCGTCAAACTGCACGGTCACCCGCTCTTCCGGATCGACCCACGGTTTGATCGTCGCCGCCTTCTGTCTGTTGCTTTTCCGTCGGGGTTGAACCACGAAGCCCCCTTACGCCGCGCGATAGGTGCCGGCCTCTTTGGTCTCCACCTCTGCCACGACCCGCGAACCGATGACGGCGCCCCAGACCGTCGTGCCGAGCGACAGCAGGCCGCCGAGGGCCACAAACCAAGCAACCGAAGAAATGACGCTCGCGGCCGGAAGGAATTCCGTATCCGCCCCAACGCCCATTGTGCTCGGCGGCAGGAACATCAAGATGAAGGTCAATGCCCCCCACAGCACGAGTCCATGAAAGAGACTTTCCACATAGCGGGAGGCATCGGCCACCCAGGCGGTGACGTAGCCTCCGATAAACGACGCGGTCACCCACGCGAAACCGCTCCACAGCAACAGTCCGACGGCGGCCATACTGCTGCCTCCCTCCCCCGTCTGCTGCAGAAATACGACGCCGAGACCAAACGCCGTCAGGACGATATGGATCCCCAGCGCCACAGAGAGTCCGGCAACGATCGCCGGCCAACGAAAGAGCACAATTCTCGCTCGATCACGGAACGGCAAAAAAGCCATGACGGCCTCCATGGGATCGCGGGCGGGTCCGTCGTGAAGCGGGACGACGCCGCAACCTATTCAGACAAAGAGTCTTCTTCCCACGATATCGATACGCGACGGTTCGGTCACATGGTGCGATCCATAGCGAATCGAGCGGAACCCCAGGCCGCCAGGACCGTCGCCTCGGAGTTCCACTAGTCGGAGGGTGTCGTATCGGGATGAGCGACGTCGTCTACGGGTCGACCGGGCGTCTCTTGCCTAAGGCCTGGATCTGCCCTCCTCTCCCCGTTGATGAGGGTCCTGCGTGATTTGTGCGGATTTATCCATGCCCGGATTGATGAGAATGGGCACATTCATATTGTCCGGCAGCAGCACGAATTTTGAATTCTGGCTGTCGTAGAGCTTGAAGCGGAGGTAGTCCGGCGTCAGTGTCTTGGAGATGGTTTCCTGGGCTTTTGCCTGCCCGGTCGAGCGAATGCGAAGTCCTTCCGCCTCTCCCTCCGAGCGGATGCGAATCGCATCGCCTTCGCCCTTGGCTCGCCTGCGCATGATCTCCGCATCCCGATCGGCGATCACCAGTTCGAATTCTTTCTGTTCCTTCTCCTGTTCTTTGGCCTGCTTGCGTTCCACGGCCTCCAGCACGATTTTGGCGAGCTCAATGTCGGCCAACGCCACACTGGCAACTTCGAGGTGCCGCCCTTTGAGCTTGTCGACCACCACCGCCTGAACCTTCGCGGCGATTTCAGCACTCTGTTCGGGCACCGTCACCATCGCATAGTTCGAAACCACGCTGCGCACCGCAGCGAGCAGCTCGGGCTTCACAACGCGCGGATAAAAATCAGGCCCGATTTCCTGGGCCAGAAAATACACTTCCTCGGGCAGAGGCCGCATGATGATGGCGGCTCGGAGCTTGACGAGAAGGTCGTCGGAACTCAGCGCATCCACGCCTTCCACGTAGCTTTGCCATCGAATGTCATAGAGAAACACGTCGTTCCAAGGTGCGCGCCAATAGAATCCGCTCTTCAGCGTCTCTGTCGTCAATCCTTCGGTGAAGGGATACCAGCGTAAACCTCGCTGGCCGGGATGGACCGTGGTTCCGCAGCCCGATTGGAGAACGAGGAGCAGACAGGCAATCAGCAGGCAGCCGTAGCGATTCATGGTGTCCTTTCCGTCGACGCCCGGGGTCGAAGCGCCGAAGCGGAAGGCCTGGCGTTCCGCCCCGCGTCGAGATGTTCTTGAGCCAATCGCTCTCGATCGTCGGCGGCCAGACGGTACGATTGCGCCAGGAGCCGGACGCCCGCGACCCAGTCCGAATCAGGGCCGAACATCCGCTCATACATTTCGCCGCGGCTGTCCAATTCGTCGGCCTGTTGGCGATAGCGCACTGCTTCTTCGTGATAATAACCGGCGATGAGGCGCTGATCGATCGAGGTGTGGAAGGAGACGAGATCGAATTCACGGTCAGGCGTGCCGCAGCCCGCCCAGAATCCAAGCATCAGGGCGGGCAGTAGCCCCCGCGGCGTGAACTTACGGGCGATTACCCCATGGTGGCCTTCGTGGGCATCGCATCGAAGCCGTACTTGAGCAGCAGCTTTTGGATCCGGGGACTCATCATAAAATTCACGAACTGCTCCGCGGCCTGGAGTGAATTCCTCCGGCAGGTGGAGACCACCGCTTGGCCGAATATGACGGGGATGGAGCGTCCGGCAGGTGCTTCATCAATGATGCGAACCTCCCCGCTGTTGATGGCATCGGCTCGGTAGACGACGCCTACATCGGCTTCGCCCCCGCTGACCAGACGAACGACTTCGTCTGTATGCGGCGCGGGGACAAGGCGCGCGCGATGGTGCGCCGAGGGATCCATCTGTTTGAGCGCCTTCACGGCCATCGCTCCCAGGCTCGATGCTTTGGGATCGACGATGGCCACCCGCAAGGCGCCCTCAAGCGACGGCTCTCCAAATGAGACCGCCGTGGCCGCAGAAGCGGAGGACATCACCAGCACCAGCGATGACTGGGCATAGCGGCGGGGACCGCCGAGCAGCGTCAGTCCCTTGTGGTGCAACGTCTCAACTTCCTGCAATGATTCAGAGAGAAACACATCGATGGGTGCTCCCTGTTCGATCTGCCGCCGCAGGGTATGGGAAGGGCCGTATCGAACCTCGACGGGCACGCCGTATTCCTGCTCGAACATCCTCAGTATTTCTTGAAACGGCGCCCGGAGACTCGGGGCAGCAGCCACCGTCAACGGTTCGCCCTGTACCGGCGCCGCCGTTCCGAGACCCATGAGTCCACCGACGAGCACCATTGCCATCCCGAATGTATGAATTCGTACCATCCTGCTCCCCTCATAAATTATATGAACAGGTACCGAGCGTTCAGGCAGGGATCATCGCAAAATCAGTACCAGATGACTCGCAAGGATAGTGACAAAAGAACAGGCGTTAATCGCCGAATTGAGAAGACCTCTGATCGATCGTCACCCCAACGCCGCCGCACCTGTGAGATTTCGCACAGTATGCACTGTGCGAAAATGCAATGCCTTCCTGCACCTCTTGCGTCTTCGTGATGGACCTCCGGAGTGTTGCGGACGGCATCCTCTCGATAAATAGGGCCGATCCCGATGACCCAGACCCAACATAGGAGCGATTGGGCGCCCCCGGTAAGCTGTTTGCTACCCCGAAGCACGTTGCTCTACACTAGAGATTCTTCTGACCGGAGTGCGCCGCATCTATGAACCAGATCGTTCTCATTGCTCTCAGCAGGCCCTACACCTTCGTGGTCATGTCCATCCTGATCATTGTGATGGGCATCAAAACGATCCTTCACATGCCAACCGACGTTTTCCCGAACATCACGATTCCTGTGACCTCTGTCGTCTGGGTCTACTCCGGCCTGCTCCCGCAGCAGGTGGAAGGACGCATCACCTATTTGTTCGAACGCTTCCTGACTTCGACGGTCGAAGGGATCAAGTACATCCATAGTCACTCCTATTACGGCAGCAGCATCACCAATATCTTTCTCCAGGACGGCGTCGATGTCGGCCGGGCGGAAGCGGATATCGTGGGCATCGCGCAAAACGTCGTGAAAGCGCTGCCACCCGATATCTCTCCCCCGATGATCATGCGTTTGGCGCCGTCTTCGATCCCGGTGGCGATGCTCCAAATCAGTTCGGAGGACCTGACGCCGGCCGAGCTCTACAATCTTGCCTACATGCGGATTCGGCCCCTCCTGGTGACGGTGCCCGGCATCGTCCTGCCGCACCCGTATGGCGGCCAAGACATGCAGGTCATGGTCAACCTCGATCAGCAGAAATTACTCGCCCGCCACCTCACCCCCAGCGATATTCATGATGTCCTCATGAAGCAGTACCTGGTGCTCCCTTCGGGGGACATCAAGATCAAATCGACCGACTGGATCGTGTTGACGAACGCGTCACCGTTGAAAATCGACGATTTCGGCGATATCCCGATCAAGCGGGAAGGCAACGCATTCATTTACCTGCGCGACGTTGCCACGGTGCAGCTCATGGGCCGGGTGCAACAAAACGCCGTGCTCGTAAAAGGCAAACAGACGGTGATCATTGTGGCCATGAAGAGCACGGAGGCCTCGACCTTGGACGTGGTCGACGGGATCAAGAAAATGATCCCACGCGCCGTGCAAGTCTCTCCGCCGGGCGTCAAGATCACGCTCCTCGACGACGCCTCGACGTTTGTCAAAGATTCGATTTTTGACGTCGTACACGAAATGGCGCTTGCCGGCGCACTGGTGGGCCTCATCGTGCTGCTGCTGATCGGCTCCTGGAGAGCCACCGTCATCGTGTGGACGTCGATCCCCCTGTCCATTCTGACCGCCATTATCGGCCTCAATTGGTTGGGAGAGACGATCAACGTCATGACGCTGGGAGGGTTGGCGCTGGCCGTCGGCATTTTGGTCGACGATGCGACCGTGATGATCGAAAACATCGATCGCCACATCGAAATGGGCAAACCGCTGGAGCAGGCCATCATCGACGCCGCCAATCAAATCGTCGTTCCGACCCTCGTCGCCACGCTCTGCATTGCGATCGTCTGGATCCCCCTGTTCGAACTCGGCGGCGTTGCCGGCTACCTGTTCAAGCCCATGGCGGAGGCAGTCATCATTGCCATGCTCGCCTCGTTCATTTTGTCGCGTACCCTCGTCCCGACCATGGCGAAATACCTGATGAAGAGCCACCATGTCGCCGTCGCATGATCAGCCCGCACAGGCAGGCGAGGTCCCATCCGGGAATCCCTTCGTCCGCTTTCAGAAGGGGTTCGAACGCCGCTTCGACCGCTTTCGCGAGGGCTACGGCGAGCTGCTCGAACGCGTGATCGACCGACGCAACGCCTTTATCAAGATCGCGCTGATCCTCGCGCTCGGATCGACGTCGCTGTTTTTCTTCCTCGGCCGGGATTACTTCCCCGAGATCAGGTCCGGAGTCATTCAGATGCACATGCGGGCGCCGCTGGGAACCCGCATCGAGGTGGCAGGACGCCTCGCCACGCTGGTCTCCAACAGCATCGAGGAGTTGCTGCCCGGACAGGTCGAGAACATCGTCAGTAACTGCGGCCTGCCGGTCGGCCAACACAACCTCGCCTTCATTCCGACGCCGACGATCGGCTCGCAGGATTGTGACCTGACGATTCTTTTGGAGAATGAAAAGTCGCCCGTATGGGACTACCGCCGCATTCTCCGCAAGGGCTTGACGGAGCGCTATCCGGGAACCGAATTCACGTTTCAGCCTTCCGATCTGACGGCCAAAATTCTCAACTTTGGCGCGCCGGCACCAATCGACGTGCAGGTCAATGGACCGGACATCTATGCCAATTACGAGTATGCACGCAAATTGGTCGGGCGGTTTCGCGAGATTCCAGGCGCCGTGGACGTCGTCATCCAGCAAACCATGCGCACGCCAACCCTCATGGTGGAAGGCAACCGCACGTTTGGGCTCGGTGTGAACAGGACCTTGAAGGACATCGCTGACAATCTGCTCATGACGACCGCGGGCAGCCAACAGGTCGACCAGATCTATTGGCTCGATCCGACGACCGGCATGTCCTACCTGATCAACGTCTACACCCCGCAAGCGCAAATCAACAGCCTCAATAGCCTGAAGACTGTCCCGATCGATTCGTCCACGAATGGTTCGAAAAATGAGGACATACAGCTGCTTGGCAATCTGGCCGACCTCTCCGCAGAGGGAACACCGGGCGTGGTCACGCATGGGAACATCATGCCGCTGTTCGATGTGTATGTGTCGGCGGAAGGGCGCGACCTCGGCGGCGTGCTGACGGACGTGGAGAAGATCGCGAAGGCCATGGAGCACGAGAAGCCCCGCAGCGCGGAACTCGAAATCCATGGCCAGGCCTCGCTGATGCATGACGCGTACTCCGAACTGATCTTTGGGTTGCTCGCCGCCATCGTGCTGGTCTACCTCTTGATTGTCGTCAACTTTCAATCCTGGCTCGATCCGTTCATCATCATCACGGCCTTGCCCGGCGCGCTCGCCGGGATCGCGTGGTCGCTGTTCCTGACCCATACCCGTCTCTCCGAACCGGCGCTCACGGGGGCCATTATGACGATGGGAACGGCCACCGCAAACTCGATCCTCGTCGTTTCCTATGCGCGCGAACGACTCCAGGAGCACGGCGACGCGCTGCGGGCCGCCATCGAAGCCGGGAAAACCCGCTTCCGTCCGGTGCTGATGACCGCCTCGGCCATGATCTTGGGAATGGTACCCATGGCCACGGGCTATTCCACGAACGCGCCGCTGGGCCGTGCCGTGATCGGAGGTCTCTTCCTCGCCACGGTCTTTACCCTGTTCTTCGTGCCCTGCGTCTATGCCATGATCTACAACAGGCGAGTGGCTCGCCAGAAGGAGCGTGCTTCATGATGCACCGTCTCCAAGGAAAATTCGTGGCCTTGTCCGCCCTGCTGTTGTTCCTGCTGTACGTCGGCTATCGCATTTATGAAACGAAAAGCGATGCCGCCGCCTTGCAGGCCAAGACCCTGGAAAATGCGGTCCAAACCGTGGCCATTGTTCATCCGAAACCGGCCGACGCAAGTGAGACGATCACATTGCCGGGCAATATCACCGCATGGTTCGAGGCGCCGATCTACGCCCAGGTCTCCGGCTATGTGAAGATGTGGTACAAGGACTACGGCGCACAGGTAAAGAAAGGCGACGTCCTCGCCGAAATCAATGCGCCGGCCCTCGACGCGCAATACGCCCAGGCCAAAGCCGATCTCGATTCGGAACGCGCCCGCTATGCGCTGGCCGACATCACCGCCAAACGCTGGGTGGCGCTGCGTCCCAACCAGGCGGTCTCCGAGCAATCGATCTCGGTGAAGGTCGCAGAGGCGAAAGCCGAGGCGGCGAAGGTCAAGGCCTCGGAGCAGAATGTCAGGAATTACGAAGCCTTGATTCGGTTCAAGACGATCGTGGCCCCGTATGACGGTGTGGTGACCGTGCGTAACATCAACGTGGGGGACTACGTCAACAAGGAAGGCACGATCAGCACTCCGGGCTCGATCAGCAATCTCTTTACCGTCGCCGACGTCAGCATGATGCGCCTCTTCGTGAACGTGCCGGAGTCGTTCGGGCCGTTCCTCACGCCAGGCCTGACCGCCGACGTGACCGTGCCCCAGTTGCCCGATCGCCATTTCATCGGCAAATTCCTGACCGTCGCGAAGGGATTCGACGTGAATACCCGAACCGCCGTCACCGTGTTCACGATCGACAACGACGACCGAGCCCTGTGGCCCGGTTCTTATGGCAAGGTCGTGCTCACGGCACCGGTCGATCGGAAGGTCTACATGATCCCTTCCACCGCGTTGGTGTTCCAGGAGCGCGGCACGCAAGTGGCGATCGTCAACGAGGACGACCGGGTGCACTTACAATCCATCACAGTGAGCCGGCTGCTTGACAACGCCGTGGAAGTCTCAGAGGGAGTTTCCCCCAACGACCGCATCGTGAACAATCCGAGCGCCGCACTGCTGGAAGGCGACAAGGTCCGCATCGTCACACCGGCCCCTGGGTATGATCTCGACCAGTCCGTGCCCCCGTCTCCGGAAGACCGATCGCCCAAGCAACACGCGCAGGAAAAACAATCGGCCATGTCCCGATGACTCCGACACTTTTATGAGACCGGACTCGATCGCCATTGCGCGCCTTTTTGCTGCTGGCATGCTGCTTCTCCTGACGGTCACGGCCTGCGCCGACGGGTTCCCGGCTGCGGATCTTGCGCCCACCTATCAACCGCCCGAATATGTGGTTCCGGCCTCATGGCATGGAGCCAGTCCGTTCGTCGAAGCCAACCCTTCGGACGGCGAATTACGGCCGGATTGGTGGACGCTGTACAACGATCCCGTTCTCAATAACCTGATCGACCAGGCCATGGCGGCAAATCCGGAGCTCGAAGCCGCTGCCGAGCGGTTTGTCCAGGCTCGCGACATGATGATGCGGGCGCGGTCCCAGTATCTCCCCCGCCTGGGTCTCGGGTTCGGCGCCTCCGATAATCGGGCCTCGACCAATGCCCTGTTTTTTCCTCCGGGAATCTCTCAGGAAGCTTCCTCGGTGTCCCTCGGCGGCCTGGCCTCCTGGGAACCCGACTTTTGGTCGGCCCTTCGCAATGCGACCCGCATCGAGACCTATCGCGCCGAGGAACGCGCTGCCGACTACGGCCTTGCCCGTCTCAGTCTCCAGGCGGAAATCGGAACGAATTATTTTCTCCTCCGCGGCTACGACGCGCAGATTGCCATTTATGTCCAATCGATCGACTTGTATCGACGATCGCTCGACATCGTCAAGGCCCAGTTTGCCGGCGCGATTGCCTCGGCGCTGGACGTCGCGCGCGTCGAATCCTTGTTGTTCACCACGGAGACACAGTTGGCCCGGGTGCAAGGACAACGGCAGGTGACGGAGCAAGCGATCGCCATCCTCGTCAACATGGCGCCGGCCAACTTTACGATCAAGCCGGTCGATGACCTTCGCGTCGCGAGTTTCACGCTTCCCCGCACCTTCCCGTCGACGCTGCTGGAGCGTCGGCCCGACATCGCAAAAATGGAACGCCAAATGGCACAGGCGAGCCGGTCCATTGGCATTGCCCGCGCCGCCTTTTTTCCCAATGTCTCGTTCCGGGCCGGCGGCGGGTTTGAAGACGCCGCCTTTAATCTGTTCTCGCTCGCAAACAGTTTCTGGTCTTACGGGGCCACGGTTTCGCTCCCGCTCTTCCAGGGAGGCCTTCGCCGCGCACAGCTGCAGCAGTCCTGGTCGGCCTATCGCGAGACGGAAGATCGATATCGTTCGACCGTGCTCAATGCGTTCCGCGAGGTCGAAAACAACCTGTCACTCACTGGTCAGCTGACGCTCGCCGCAAACCGACAGGACGCCGCTGTGGGAGCCACGTTCAAGGCGCAAAATCTGACGACGGAGCTCTATCAGGGAGGCCTGGCCTCGAGCTTGGAGCTCATTTATGCGCAGGTCGCCACGCTGACCGCTCGCATTGAGTCCGTGCAGATCAAAGCCGAACTGCTGCAAAGCTCGGTCGGTCTCATCCGTGCCCTCGGCGGAGGGTGGAATCGCCAGCAATTGCCTACCGACGAGCAGATTCAACCATTCGGCACGTTCCAGTACGTCAATCTCGAAAAGCCGACGCCCATTAAGGGCATCGATGTCAACGCCGGCAATAACGCCATACACAACGATTTGACCAAACCCTTCCGTCCGTGATCGATCGTGCGGTCCGGTTTGACTCAATCGTCAGTCCAGTCATCACGATGACCTCAGGAGGCTTTCATGCGGCGCCTTCTGAAACTCTTTAGCGACCTTCCGATCGCCCGCAAGTTGTTGCTGGCGTCGGTGATTCCCGTCCTCACGGTCGTCTTGCTCAGCATCGCCACGCATAGAAGCGTCGAAAACTTTTCGGAGGACGAGAGCGAGCTCAATACCCTCTATCTTTCTCAGCGGCTCTCGGCGGAGTATTTGCGCCTTGTCGTCGATCTCGAGACGGGATTCCGCGGTTTCGTCATCACCAAACATGAAAAATATCTGTACCCATACCGTACCGCACAAGATCACATTCAGGCCGTCGGACTCTCGCTCGACGAGCAAGTCCGGAGATATGACGAACAGCGAGCCCTCCTCTCGAACGTCCGCAGGTTGGTCGATCAGTTCATCAAGGAAAAGGACGCGTTGATCGAGGCCATGAAGGCCGGACGCGAGGATGAGGCTAAACGGTATTTTGAAGAAGGCCGTGGCCGCACGATCATGGTCCAGATTCGCGCGGAAATGGCCCACTTTGATCGAGCCCGGCAGCAGACCTTGAACACCCTCCTCTCTCGCTTGTCGCAGGATCGCAGCACGATGCTCTCCGTCATTCTCGGTGGCGGGACGCTGGCGCTCTGTCTGATGCTCCTCGCCCTTCATCTGATTGCCCGCTCGATCACCGGACCGCTCGTGTCGTTGGCCAAAGTCGTCAGTTCATCTCCTGCCGGCATTGCTCCAACTGTGCCTGTGATGGATCGCAAGGACGAAATCGGCAACCTCACCAAGGTCATCCACACCATGAGCAGTCAACTTCGGGCTCACCTGGCGATGGTCGAAAAATCGGAGGCGGAACTCCGCAGCGTGAACCGTGATCTTTCTGCGTCCGAGGCCAAGTACCGCAACCTGGTGGATCTGGCTCCCTTCGGCATTTTTTCGACCAGAGGATTCGATATCACCTTCAGCAACCGCTACAACCGCATTCTGGCCGGCCTCGACCCCGATGCTGACGATGATCCCGAAGCCTTCCGCCAGTGGATCCACCCAGAGGACCGTGAACGGGTCCTCACCGAATTCGCACGGGCGGTGCAGGAACGCAAACCGTATGAGACCGTATTCCGCTTTCTCCATAAGGACGGGACCATGCGCAAAGTCCTCAGCCGCCGCATACCACTCGACCAGGAGCCGGGGCAGTCGGTGGTGTATCAGGGTTTCAATATCGACATCACGGCGCTCGACAACATGCAGCAGCAATTGAGCCGGACCGAGCGTTTGGCCACCCTGGGACAGGTCGCCGCAGGCATCGCCCATGAAATCCGTAATCCGCTGGTCGGGATCGGGTCGACCGCGGCGCTCTTGCGGGACGAATTCGATGACGCCGACGAAAAACGAGCAGACCTCGACATCATTTTGAGTGAGACGCGGCGACTCGACCGCATCGTCAATCAGATCATCGATTATGCCCGTCCGAGGGATCTCGTGCCGACCACGTGGCCCATCGATGGTCTTATCGACGAAGTGCTGAAATTGTTCGACACGCGTCTTGAGGCCCAGCGGATCTCCGTCACCCGGTCCAATCCCCTCAAGCTCGCCGCGCTGGCGGACCGGGACCAGATTAAACAGATATTGTTGAACCTGTGCCACAACTCGCTGGATGCCATGCCCTCCGGCGGGCAACTTCAGATCACCGCCGGCCAGGCCGCCCGTGCAGGATATACGGGCATCTTTATCGAGGTCGCCGACACGGGCTCCGGCATCAGTCAGAAACATCTCGCTCAGGTCTTTCAGCCGTTTTTCACGAGCGGCAAACAGCACGGCACCGGTCTCGGCCTGGCCATTTGCCGGAACATTGCCGAGGCGCACGGCGGCGACATCACATTAACGAGCAAGCCGGGCCATGGGACGACGGCACGGCTCTGGCTCCCGTCGCGACCAATGTCCGATTACGCGGAGATGCCGGCGTGAACGCGACCATCTTCGTCACCGACGATGAGCCAGCGATTCGCTCCGCCCTGGTCAAACGTCTGTCCCGGCGGCACCATCGGGTGACTGCATTCGAATCCGGCGAGGCGTTGCTCCAGGCGTTGGATCATGAAGTGCCGGACCTCATACTCCTCGATGTCAAGATGCCTGGCATCTCGGGTCTCGAAGCGCTGAAAGCCAGTCGCGCAAAGGCACCGTTCGCGCTCGTGATCATGCTCACCGCGTACGGAACGGTGCAGGACGCCGTCGAGGCGATGAAGCTCGGCGCCTACGATTTCGTCATCAAGACCGTCGATCTCGACGGGATGGAACAGGTCCTCGACCGGGCGCTTGAACTGTTTGCGCTCCGACGCCGCCTCTCCTTTCAAAGCGAGCAGGACCGAGACCAATATGCCATGGCCAACCTGATTGCCGACAGTGCGTCGATGAAAAACCTGCTCGACCAGATTCGTGAAGTGGCCCACAATCCCAAGAGCACCGTCCTCATGTTGGGCGAGACAGGGACGGGCAAGGAGTTCATCGCTCGCGTACTGCATCATAACGGCAGTCGAGCTTCTGCGCCGTTTATTGGTGTGAACTGTACCGCAATCCCGCGGGAGCTGTTCGAGAGCGAGCTGTTCGGTTACGAGCGGGGGGCATTCACAGGAGCGCATCAGCGCAAGCTTGGCCTGCTCGACCGCGCCGAAGGAGGCACGCTGTTTCTGGATGAAATCGGCGATCTGGACTTGACCATGCAGGCCAAGCTCCTGCGGGTCCTCCAGGAACGGACCTTCCGACGCCTCGGCGGCACGACCGACATCGCCGCGGATTTCCGACTGATCGCCGCGACGAACCGAGACCTCAAGAAGGACATTGCGACAGGCGCCTTTCGCGAAGACCTGTATTTTCGACTCAATGTCGTGGCACTTGAACTCCCTCCGCTCAGAGAGCGCCCGGAAGACATTTTTCCGCTCAGCATGAAGGCGTTGCTGCATTACGGAAAAGAGTTCGGTAAGGAGGTGACCGAAATCGATGGCGAAGCGCGATCATTGCTGGAACGCTATCACTATCCCGGCAATATTCGCGAGCTGCAAAACATCATCGAACGCGCGACGATCTTTTGTGCGGGGCGAACGCTGACCGCGAACTACCTTCCACGGGAACTACGCGATCAGGTCAAACAGACGGCGACGTCTGTGTCCCATGGAGACGGCCAGGTAATACGTGTCGAGATGCAGGTAGGCAAGCACACGCTCAACCAGATTGAAGACAGCATTATTGAAGAAACGCTGCGCCTGGCCGATTACAACAAGAGCCTCGCGGCCAAACAGCTTGGTCTCACCAGATTTGCGCTGGATCGCCGCTTGAAAAAGATGAAGGACAGTGAGCAGTGATCGGTGATTAGTGATCAGCGATGAGAGATCTGAGGAGAGTATCCTGCTCATCACTCATCACACTTCACTGTCATGATGGATTCGGGGCGACGAAGACGAGAACCTTCAGCCGCTGTCCGCTCTCATTCTTCACGCCATGCTCCTCTCCGGCCGCAGCCATCGTACCTTGTCCCGGGCCCAGCACCTGCTTCTCTGCTCCGACCTGGAAAGTGCCTTGCCCCTCCAAGACGATATACACCTTGTCTTGTTCGCCGTGCACATGTCCTTTTTGTTCCTGGCCCGGCTCGAAACAGTAGACGTCGCAGAAAAAACGCGGCGTTTGGAAGATATTGTTCTTCTTCATCTTCTCTAAGCTAAATGATTGATAATCCGCCAATTTGATAATTTTCATGCTGGCCCATTCCTCCTATGACATCACCTGTCCTCACCTTTGACCGGCAGCAGACGTTTCGGCTACCCTGACATCCGGTTGCCGAGGCATCATGAATCGAGCCGAGCGACGGCGTCAAGACGCGACACGAGAGCAACGCCCTGCCGGGAAGGTGCACGCCTGGCTCGAACAAGGTCGTGCGCATCAGCAGGCCGGTCGTCTCACGGAAGCGGAGGAGGCGTACCAGCAGGCGCTCACACTGTCTCCACACCATCCTGAAACCCTTCATCTTCTTGGCCTGGTCACGTATCGACAGCAGCGCCTTCCCGAGGCCCTTGGCTATCTGCGGGCGGCGATCGAACACGATGCCTCTTCTCCCGTTTATTGGTTCAATTTCGGTGTCGTGTCGCACAAGGCCGGTCGTGCCCCTGATGCGGTCGCCGCCTATCAGAAAGCCATCGTCCTGAAGCCACGCTATCCTGAAGCCTACGGTAACCTTGGGAACGCTCTCCGCGAAATTGGCAACCTGACGGACGCCGTCGAGGCCTACCAACAGGCGCTCGCCCTGAATCCGTCCCAGGCGGACATTCACAACAATCTCGGCGTCGCGAGAAAAGAGCAGGGAGATGTCAAAGGCGCCATTGCCTGCTACCGCAAAGCACTGGACCTCAAGCCCACGCACATCGAGGCCTACAATAACCTCGGCCTTGCGCTGATGGAAGCCGGCACGCTGCACGACGCCATCAGTGCCTTCCAGCAAGCTCTGTCCCTGCTGCCCGCTTATCAGACCGCCCGATACAATCTGGGCATGGCCTGGTCATGGGCCGGCGACGATATCCAAGCCTGCGAATGTCTCGAACACGTCGCGCGCGCCAAACACGACCATGGCAAGCCCGTCGCCGAGGCCGCCGTCTATCGGTCACGAATCAAGCATGATGCCGAGCAGATCGAATATTTGCTCGGTCGCGGCAAATTGGATCACACCCAGCGACCCTATTTGGAGGCCCTGCGAAACCTGCATCATCGCTTGTCCTCAGACGCCTCGTCGGGAAACCGCACGGCGATCGATCCACAGGAGCTTGCGATGATTGCTCCGTCGTTTAACCGTATGCTCTTCCGCGAGCCTCCACCCAGGCTGGAGGCAGGGACCCTCAATTCATCCCTCGATGCCGCGGCCATCGAAGCGCAGTACCATGCCAGGCATCCGGAGGTGACGTGGATCGACGACCTCTTGAATGAAGCGGCGCTCGAGGCGCTTCGCCGCTTTTGCCGGGAAGCCACCATTTGGAAAAAGGATTATGAGAACGGCTATTGTGGAGCGTTCCTGGGCGATGGGTTTGCCTCGCCGCTGCTGTTTCAAATCGCAGACGAACTTCGACGGAGGTTCCCTCGCATTTTCCTGCATCATCGCCTGACACAGGCATGGGCATTCAAACATGACAGTGCTCGACGCGGGTTGAACATCCATGCGGATGCCGCCGCCGTCAACGTCAACTTTTGGATCACGGAGGACGAGGCGAACCTGAACCCGGCCACGGGTGGATTGGTCGTCTATGACAGGGAGGCGCCGGCGGAATGGAACTTCAAAGATTACAACAGCGACCGCAACAAACCAAAGATTCGAAGCTGGCTGAAGGAGGCGGGAGCCCGGGCGATCAAAATTCCCTATCGCGCAAATCGGGCAGTCGTCTTCAATTCGGATCTCTTTCATGAAACCGACGACGTCACGTTCAAAGACGAGTATCTGAGCCGCCGGATCAACATCACCCTCCTCTATGGCTATCGGGGACAAGGCTGAGCCTTGCTCAGCCGGCCTTGGGCCACCGAACTGACAGCAGCGCCTCAAATTCCGCCGCTGGCATCGGGCGGCCGAACAAATAGCCTTGTGCCTGATCACAGCCCTCAGCCAATAAGATTGTGCGCTGTGTGTCATGCTCGACTCCCTCAGCCAGCACCTCCAGCTGCAGGCTATGGGCCATGGCAATGATGGCGCGCACGATCGGCACCGGTTGCACGCGGCTCAAGAGCTCCCGGACGAAGGATTGATCGATCTTCACCCGATTGACGGGCAACCGCTGAAGATAGCTCAATGAGGAATAGCCGGTTCCGAAGTCGTCGATTGCGAGTTGCAAGCCCATGGTTTTGAGCTGTTGCAACAATGTAATCGAGGTGTCCACATTGCGCATGGCAATGGATTCCGTCAATTCAAGCTCAAGACGATCGGGCGAAAGCCCCGTGCCGGCGAGGGCGTCTTCAACCGCCTTCAACAGCGTGGTGCCGTGGAAGAGGGAATTGGAGACGTTGATGGATATGCTCGGAACGGCAAGACCCCGTTGCTGCCAGGCCCGGCTTTGCCGGCAGGCCGTGCGTAGCACCCATTCGTCAATCGCTCGAATCATGCCCGTATCCGAAGCCGCCTGGAGGAACTCGCCAGGTCCGAGCAATCCTCGTTGCGGATGCTGCCAACGCACCAACGCTTCGGCTCCGACGATGCGGCCGCTGCGCAGATCGATCTGCGGCTGATAATAGACGACGAATTCCTCGCGCTCCGTCGCATGCCGCACCTCTCCCTCGAGCATCAACCGCGCGTTGGCCTCGGCATTCATGGCGTTGGAATAATATTGAAAGTTGTTTCGTCCCTGTTCCTTCGCGTGATACATCGCCGTGTCGGAATTTTTGAGCAGCACGTCCACGGTGTCGCCGTCAGCCGGAAAGATCGCGATGCCCACGCTCACCGTGACAAAAATTTCGTGTCCACCCACCAGGAAAGGTCGTGCCAGCGCCCCCAAAATGCGCCTGGCGACTTTGCTTGCGTCCTGGACATCCCGCAGATTGGTCAGCAGCACCGTAAACTCGTCCCCGCCGAGGCGCGCCAGTTGATGAGTCTGATCGGTGTCGGTCGACCGGCCAATCGAATCACTGTGCCGTATGGATTCACTCAACCGGTCCGCCACATGCTTCAGCAACTGATCTCCGATGTTGTGTCCCAATGTGTCGTTGATGACCTTGAATCGGTCCAAATCCAGGAAGAGCAATGCGAGATGATATTGATAGCGCCGCGCGTGGGCGATCGCGTGAGTGACGCGATCTTTGAACAGCACCCGGTTCGGCAGCCCCGTCAAGCTATCGTAGTAGGCCAGGCGGTGGATTTCCCGCTCAGAGCGCTTGCGCTCGCTGATGTCCTGGGCAGTGCCCACAATGCTCAACGCCTTCAGTTGGTCGTCGAAGATCGCCTCGGCCTGGAGATTCACGATGAAGTCGCTTCCATTCGGCAGCAGGATCCGGTGGTCGATATCGCAGGGCGTGCGGTCCGTGAGGATGCGTTTGAGCGACTGCTCCACGCGCTGCCGATCTTCCGCAGCGACTGCTTGGAGAAAGGCGTCCAAAGTGCCGCTAAAATCTTGCGGACGAATGCCCATGAGCCGACAGAGTTCGGCAGAAGCTGAAAATTGGCCCGTCTGAGGCTGCCATTCCCAATTGCCGATTTTGGCAATTCGCTGAGCCAGGCTCAGTCTCGCCTCGCTGCGCAGGAACGCATCCAGCGTCCGGCTCCCGCGCAACATGTACCGTACGCGGTGGCTGAGAATCGTGGGATTCAACGGTTTCATAATGAAATCGGTCGCGCCATGCTCGTAGGCGCCCGCGATCGCTTCGGCGTCGTCATGGCCGGTCATCATCAAGATGGGCACACGGTTCCCCCCCGCCGATCCGCGCAGCCGCGAACAGGCGGTGTACCCATCCATGACAGGCATCATGACGTCCAACACGATGATGTCGGGATGGCGGGACGTGAACTGCTCCATCGCCTGAATGCCGTTCGAGGCTTCGCACACCTCGAGCCCGATGTGTTCGAGCGCCGCGCGCACAAACGTTCTGACCGCTTGATCGTCGTCCACCACGAGGACGACAGCCGGTTTCTCAGTGTTCTCCACGCGTCTCCAATCTGTGCCGACACTACCAGGAATCGGCCTGCTGGGCCGGTCAGGGTGCAACAGAGTGGCACCCCTCGCAGTCATCGTTCCGCTTGGCGGCCCTTCGCCCGTCACGGATGACGGAAGGCAGTCATCTCCAGAGAATATTGTAGGTGTTTGTCTTTGTCTGTGTACGTTCGGTCAGTGACAACGTATCAAATTCATCCTGTATCGCCAGTTAATTCCGTATTTCTGGTAGGGCAGTTCTAGTGAACTTGCCAGATGCATTCTTTTCTAGGCATTGTGCCGTGATATTTGACCGACAAACCGCATATAATCGACCGATTCTATTGGTCTCACAAGACCTTGGGAACCATGAGCCCGTCCTCGGACCGCATTGCACGGTCTCAGAAATGGTTGATTGCCGCGATTGGCGGCATGACCATGGGTGTCTTTGTCCTCGACAGCTTTTTTCCGCTCGGCTTCGTCGTTCCTGCCCTGTACCTCGTGCCTCTCACGCTCACGACGCGGGTTCGTCGCGCCATGGCACCGTTTGTCGTGGCCGCTTGCGTGACGGCCTTGACACTCGCGGGAATCTGGACCAATTGGACCTCGCCTGTGGTTTCTCTCGAGCTCGGCCTGTTCAATCGACTGCTGGTCATTCTTGCCAGCTGGATCGCGGCTACCATTATCTGGCATACCACGCAGAAATATGCCCGGGAGGAGTTGGAAACCTTGATCGCAGACCGGACGGCAGCACTCCGGCAGAGCGAAACCACTCTGAGAGAAAATCAGGCCCAGCTGCGCCAGTTGACGGCCCAATTGTTGTCGGCGCAAGACGATGAACGCCGCCGCATTGCAAGGGAATTGCACGATGAATTGAACCAGCGAGTCATCAGTCTGGCATTCGATATCGACGATCAGATGCAGCGAGAGCCCTCGCTTCCCGCAGCCGCACGCGCGACGCTGCAGATCGTCAAGAACAAGGTGGCCGAGCTTTCCGACCTTTTACGCGCCCTGGCTCATCGCCTTCATCCGTCGGTCCTTGACGACCTCGGCATCACCAGCGCGCTGCGGGTCTGCGCTCGGGAATTCGAGCAACGCGAACATATTCCAGTCCGCGTGGCGCTCGAAGAGTCCCACAGGCCTCTGGACCGTCTGTTGGCCGATTGCCTCTTTCGAGTCACACAGGAAGCCTTGCGCAATGTCGCCAAACATGCCGGCGCCATGCAGGTGCACCTTGCGCTCTCTTATGACGACGATCACGTCCTGCTGACCATCGAGGATGATGGGCGGGGTTTTGCGCCCCAGGACCGGCACAGTCTTCAGCGAGGCCTGGGCCTGATCAGCATGGGAGAGCGCGTGCGCCTGCTCGCAGGCGCCCTCACGCTCAACAGCGACCCCGGCCGCGGCACGCGTGTCTCGGTCTCCATTCCGCTCACAGGAATATCGAATGAGCAAACCTCGCATCTTGCTCGCTGACGATCACATGCTGGTGCTCGACGGACTGCGTCATCTCCTCGAGCGACATTACGATCTCGTCGGCACGGTGCAGGACGGCCACTCCGTCGTCGACGCCGCCCGTCGATTACAACCCGACCTCGTGCTCATGGACGTGGCCATGCCGGTCCTCAACGGTCTCCAGGCTGGTCAGAGGCTGCGTGAACACCTGCCGAACGTGAAGCTGCTGTACGTTTCAATGTATGGCGACACACCCTATGTCGAGGAAGCCTTGCGGATCGGCGCTTCAGGGTATGTCCTGAAACGTTCCGGATGGGATGAGCTCTCTCGCGCAATCGAAGCGGTTCTGACAGGCAAGCAATATATCTCTCCCGAACTGTGCGCGACGCTGCCCCACCCGGTCGTGCAGGCGCCCGTTGCACCGGACGACGCCATGCGCTTATTGACCGAGCGGCAGCGGCAGATCTTACGATTGGTCGCGGCAGGCTATACCGCGAAGGAAATCGGCAGGATGCTGCATATCACGTCCAAGACCGTGGAATTCCACAAGGGCCGGATGATGCGACAACTCCAGCTCCAATCGACGGTCGAGCTGGCACGATACGCCCTTACCCATGGACTGAGCAATCTGTAGCAGGAGAGACTCGGAAACGCGTTGCACGTTAGGCGGATTGCACGGGGTCTGCGGTCGAAATCTTCTGATAAGGCTGCAATTCGAGTTGGGTCACTGTGTGCTGCAGGCGTGCCCATTCTTCCGGCTCCAGAGTCACGAATTCCATGCCGAACTGTTGTCCCCGGCTCCAGCGAACGACAGCCTCTTGAATCCTCAGCGGAGGTTCCTCCTCCGACGTATGAATCCGAACTTCCAGCGAGGTTCCGGGTCTGACCTCGGTTTGGCTTTCTACGCGGCAGCCCCTGAGAGATAAATCGGTGATGTTGCCGTCTCCTCCCACGATGTTGAGCGAGGTGAAGGAACTCCGGAACCTTACTTGAAACCGTGGATTCTTTCGCTGCTCCATGCCGGCTCCTTCGATGAGAGATGAACGGCTGGTCGTATTGTGCCAAGCCCTGCTCAATTCGCCACTGTTTTTTCGAATTCCACCCTACCCTTTGATATTCCCAAGTGGACGGAGCTCCGCAACCTTCCTGGTAATGCCCGCTCCTTCCACTGTCTCGACCACTTCCGAAATGTTTTTGTAGGCAAAGCCCGCTTCTTCCGCGAGTCCCGACATCGACACCGCCTTGACCAGGATGCCGCGCTCTTTCATTTGCTGCTGCACCTGCTCTCCTCGAACCTGTTTTTTTGCCTGCGCTCTCGACATGGTCCGTCCCGACCCGTGCATCGTGGACCCGAACGTGTCCCGAACGGCCTGATCCGTTCCCACCAAGAGATACGAACCCGTTTCCATGGAACCTCCGCAGATGACCGGCTGGCCCGTCGGCCGAAACTCCGGCGACAGCTCAGCGCTGCCGGGGCCGAAGGCCCGCGTCGCCCCCTTACGATGCACAAGCAATTCGCCTTCGGGATACCGTTCGACCTTCGCAATGTTGTGGGCGACGTCATAGACGATATCCATGCCAAATTCCTCTGCTGACCGGCCGAAGACAGCGGCGAAGCCTTCGCGCACGTGGTGGGTGATGACCTGCCGGTTGGCAAAGGCCATGTTGGCCGCACAGTTCATCGCGGCAAAATAGTCCTGCCCTTCCTGTGAGCGGAAGGGCGCGCAAGCCAGTTGCTGATCCTTCACCGAGATGCCGTAGCGGCGCATGGCTTTTGCGAAGACATTGAGGTAATCGCTGGCCACTTGATGCCCGAAGCCGCGCGAGCCGCAATGGATCATGATGACGATCTGGTCTTGGCCGACGATGCCAAGCGAGGCCGCCGTCGTCGGGTCGAAGATGCGCTCATTCGAGGCCACCTGAACTTCGAGGTAATGATTGCCCGATCCCAAGGTGCCGAGCTGATTGATACCGCGGCCCACTGCCTGATCGGATACGGTGGAAGGATCGGCCGCTTTGATGCAGCCACCTTCTTCGATTCGGGCAAGATCGCGATGCCACCCATACCCCCTTTCCACACACCACCGTGCGCCTTCCACCATGACGGCGTTGAGATCTCCTTTGGAAAGTTTGACGGATCCCCCGGCCCCCACGCCGGCCGGCACGCGACTAAACAGCTCCGCCATCAACCGTTCCAATCTAGGCTTTACCTCCGCCAACGTCAGATCAGTGCGGATCAGCCGCATCCCGCAATTGACGTCGTACCCGACGCCGCCCGGCGAGATGACTCCTTCCTGCACATCGAAGGCCGCCACGCCACCGATGGGAAATCCATACCCCCAGTGACCGTCTGGCATACAGAGCGCGTAGCGTTGAATTCCCGGCAGACAGGCGACATTGGTGACCTGGTCAAAGACCCCCTGGTCCATGGATTGAAGAATTGCCGGCGTCGCATAGATTCGCGCGGGCACCAGCATTCCCGCCTTCTCAGACGGAGGAATTTCCCAGACCTCGTCCGTGATTCGATTCACCCGCATGCCGGTGTTCAACTGCATTTCCTTACCCCAAAACCATCACAGGATGTTCAAAGTAATCACAGAATGTTCAAAAAGGTTGTCCAGCAAGGCCGCAGCGAGCGCAGAGGCGAGGCGTACTTTTTAGCCGTACGTCGAGCCTCTGAGCGACGCGAGAACGCAGCTGACAGCCTTTTTCAACATTCTGTTATACGTCGACCACTACTCTGGCTTTCCATACCGAACCTTCTTGGCCCGCGCTGTACAGATGCCTCGTGATACCTTTCACATCGTTCCGCAACGTTTGCACCTCCTGATCAATGGGAGCACCGATGAGATTGCCCTCGACCTTCCAGCCATCGTGATCGGCGGTCAGCCTCAGCGGCGCCGCGCGAAAGACGACGCCTTCCGCATCTTTCCAATACACGATCTCTGACAGCCACTCAACGAGGAGTTCATCCAGTGCGACGTCCGTTTTGACAATCCGGCGTTCCCACGAAGCAGCCACGGTAGGTGGATCGGCCATGATCTCGAGGAGGGCCTGGGTGGCCCCCTGAAACATCGCTTCCGCGGAATCGCCTTCGGCCTCGAAGGCAATGTCAGCCAGCGCCACATCCTCGAGAAACCGGAAGGTGTAGGTCATGTGAGCCCGCCCCAGCGAAGCGGCGATAAGGGTCGTGAGGATCAGGAACGGCGGGCCTGTGCGGCAGCGGCTAATCGAGCTCGAAGGTCTTGGAAAAGTCTGTGAGATTTCGGCAGCCGTCGGCAGTGACCAGGACCATGTCCTCGATCCTCACGGCGCCGAGTCCCGGATAATAGAGGCCCGGCTCAACCGTGACGACGTGCCCTTCAAGGAGCAATGAGCCCGTTCGACTGATGCGGGGGGCCTCGTGAATGTCCAGCCCGACGCCGTGGCCGGTGCCGTGAAAATACCCCTGCATGCGCCCGTTGACCAATCCGGTTTTGTAGCCGGCTTTTTCGAACCGGTCGCAGATTCCGCGGTGAATCTTCATGCCGTCCGCGCCGTCCCGGATCTTGGCGATGGCTTCTTCCTGTGCGTCCAGCACGGTGTGATACAGCTTCTTGAGTTCGGGACTCGCCGTGCCGCGGATGACGGTTCTCGACATGTCCGCGAAGTAGCGCGATGACGCCGATCGCGGGAAGACATCGAAGATGATGCTGCGATGCGCCGGCAAGGGACCGCTTCCTTCGTTGTGGGGATCACACGCCTGCTCCCCGCCCGCCACGATCGTATGTTGTGCCACGCAATCCCGCTCCATGAGCTTGACATTGATGAGCTTCTTGACCCGTTCGGACGTGAGGACATCGTCCCCGACCCACAACTGCTCATGCGAGATGGTCGCCTGGCGCAGCAGATCATGCGCGGCGGCAACGGCGGCTTCCGTCGCCCGTTGCGCCTCCTCGATGTGACGGATTTCTTCGGCGGTTTTGATGACACGCTGCTCGTAAAAGGGATCCGGCTTCGCATGGACCTGGTACCCGAGCTCCTGCAATCGCGCCGCATGGCTGTAGGGAAAATTTGCGGGCACCAAGACATGCTTGATCTTCGCCTCACGCAACACCACATGGACGATATCGACGCTGCCCGGCGCGGCAACACCATGGTCCCTCGCTCGGCGCTCGATTTCCGAATAGGAGAGCACGCGGTCGACCGACGCCTGACTCTTTGCCCGATCCATTTCCAGATCGTTCATGATCATCATGCGCTCCCCCTTGATCTCCAAGTAGATGAAGGGGTCCGGCGCGATGAACTTGGTGGCGTGGTAGAGGTTTGAATCGAGCTCGCTGGCCGCGATAAAAACCGTGGCTTTATGTGACTGTGACGGCGATCGAGACATGAGGTACAGGCTTATTCACTCGTGGCGGAATGTAACATGGGGTCTCTGGACCGTCAAGGAACAGCCGGCGCCGGCTCCGAAGGATGAATCACATCCTTCGATACCGTCTTGTTTTCGTCGGGCGTCACTAAATCGATCGGCAGCATGACGGTGTTCTTTAACAAGTCGACGGCCAATTGTGCGAGTCCCGTGACACCGGTGGCGAACGATTTCATCGGCATGTACGTCACCTCGGGGTCTTCGATGGCGCCCTTCACCGAAAACATCGCGGTCGCGACCCCCTTGCGTTCTCCCGCGAACAGACGGCCAAACAACGGAATCGTTTTCAAAAACTGCGAATAGGAGCCGAACGGACTGACGGCCCAGACCATATCGACCTGATCGGTCGGCAGGTCGTAATTACCGGCCGCGGTAATTTTGACAATCGGGCTGTCGATAATGAGATTCTCCGTTTCAAAAAGGCCGTTCCGCATGGTGACGGTCGCCGTAATCTTATTATACGGCAGTCCTTCTTTCTCCAAATCCACCTTGCCCTGCAGCACGGCCGGCAGATTCAAGATGCTGATGATCTTCCAGATGGCACGCTCTTCGGACTTGAAGATGCGGCCGTTCTCGAGCAACAGATCGGTTTTGCCGCTGAGCGTCGGATAGATCCCGTGGGGGTTGCGCCCATGCCCGCGCACGGTTCCGGTCACTCGCGCTTCACCCGTGACGCCCCCTTGTTTCGGTCCCGCCAGTCTGTAGATATCTTCGACCAGCAGTCCGGTCGCGCGCAACGAGATTTCCGCCTCGGCCGGCTCCCCGCGGGGCAGCTGCACGACCACCCGGCCGGCGATGTCGCCGTTGGTGGATTGCCCCGACAACCGGTCCAGATCGAGCACGCCGTCCTGGATCGTGATCCGGGCCGAAAGGGCGCCGAATTTCAAATGCTTGTACCGTCCCCGGGCGATGGATGCCGTCGCATTGACCTTGCTCGTGGCCGCCAGCCACTCGAGTAAATCCCTGATGGGCGCCCGCTGCCCTTTGGGAATCAAGAGATCGATGTCCATCTGGTTGGATTCCATTTTGGCCGCAATGACGGGTTTCGTCGTCCAGTTCCGCATCGTCCCTTCGAGAGTCAGGTCACTATCCATGAGGCGAAACGAGAGCCGTTTGAGTTCCGCAGCGTCCCGCGTCAGCAACAGCCGCACATATAAATCCTGGATCGGACCGTCGGCCCCTTTGACCGTCATCAATCCATTGCTGAGGGCCAGCCATCCGGTGGTCCTCCACGTCCGCCAATCTTTCTCTCTGCCTTTGATGTCCAGCGAGAGTTCGAGATTGCCTGCTTCGAACCCGCCTTTCGCGATCCATTCGGGCACTGAGGAGAGCGCGACCGTGCCGGTTGCCAGTGCGGCATCGATCGAAAACTTCTCGCCAAGTTGGATTTTGCCTTTGACCGGCAGACGGAGCGGGGGTGCGTCGATCTCGACCCGACTGAGCGTCACGGTCTTCGACCGGAGTACGTCTCCTTCGAACATGATCGTGACCGGGGCACCGGTCGGCTTTTCGAGCACGGAAGGAATAGTCACCCGGGACTCCGTCAGTCCCATCTCTCCGCGCAGGTGCGGCGTGCTGGTCGCTCCGGTGATGACGACGATGGCGCTGGCCAGTCCTTCGATGGTATCAGGTGGCAGCGATTTGGGCGGCAACAGTTGGGACATGTGCCTCGCATCGCCGCTGATGCGCACCGCCAAGTCCCGGAACACGCTTCCCGTGCCGCCGGTGATACCTCCCTGCACCTGCACCGTCAAATCTCCAAGATGTGCGCTCACCTGGTCGAACTGCGTCTCCCCTTCGGACAGAACAAACCGGCCTTGCAATCCGGTCAGGCGTTCAGGGAGATAGGCGTTCGTCAAATTGACGTGCTGTGCCTTGATTTCGCCGCCGGCGAACGTCACCTCTGAGGGCGGGCCGACCAACCGAAAGACGGGCATGGCCATGCCTTCGACGTCGCGGGAGGACCCGAGCACACGGGACAACAGCTCGGATTTGACCGTAGTGGCCAGAAATTGCAGCAGGTCGGCCGCCGCCATGGTCCCGCTGATCTCCATTTCCACCCAGGGGCCCTGCTCGAGAAACGAGAGTTGGCCCTTGCTGTCCGCCATATGAATCGTCCCATACAAGCCGCTGAGCTTGGATACGCGAATCCTTCCGGCCTCGACAATGACTTGAGCGTCGAGATCTTTGGCGGGAACACGGCTTTGACCCAATAAGGCCTCCCCCTTTTGCACGTGGAATTCCCCGGTGACCGCCACTTGCGGCCCGTCCACGTAGGAGCCGGTCACGGTGGCTGAGATCACTTCGACCACTCCCTTGATCTGGCGTTCTTCAATGAGCGACGGCAATTTGGGATGGATCCAGGCCGCCGGTATCTTCGTCAGGAAGTCGGCAATGTGCACCGGTGACGAGGCAAAGGTCACGGCAAACGTCGGCTGGGGCGCGAGGAGACCGGAAAGGCTGGCCTTGCCGGTCACGGCAAGCTGATCCATGTTGCCGGTTAAATCCGAGAGCAGCACGTCGTATCCGGCGACGCCAGGAAATACCTTGATGGAGCTGCGGGCATTCACACGTCCTTGCAGCAGTTCGGGCACCGGCCGGGGTCCGAAGAAATCCGCCGCATCCCGAAGGCTGAAATTAGCGGTCTCGACCAATCCGTCAAATTGGATCGGAAATGCCAGTCGTTTGGTCTCATCAACGGCTAGCGTCTGCTGCTCGGCTTTATGGAAGGTGCCCGACAACGACATGGCGGACAGACCTTGAGGGCTGTGGTGCGAAGCGGAAAAATGCAGATCCGCTTGGCCCCGCTCCAAAAAAATCTCCAAGGCGGCGTCGACGGATTGCAATTTGACGGTTCGAGGACCGTCGGGTCTCGCTTCGTCGATCACGATGACCGTGCCGTTGACCAAGGTGGCTTCTCTGATGCGAAAGACCCGGGTCAACATCTGCAGCGCTTCCTCGTCGCTGGCCGGAATCGGCTGCTCTCTGTCGAGCAGGTTCCAATGGCCTGAGCGATCCCGCCGCACGGTCAGCGTCGGCTCTTCGATCAGGAGTCGTTTTCCGACCACCTGCTTCCGCAAGAGCGGGACGAGACGCAACACGAGATCCAATTTCTTCGCGGCCAGCAGCACCCCGTCCTGGTTGCGGTCGTGAATGACGATCTGCGTCATCTCGAGACGGATCTTGGGAAACAAGACGAGCTTGACCCGGTGGACGTCGATTTTCCGTCCGAGGTTCTGCTCCAATTGATGGAGGAAAAAATCTTTGAGGTAGTCTTCACCGGTCAGGTAGGGAGAAAACCAGAGGAAGGCGACGCCGCCGATCGCGAGAAAGACAACAAGGGCGACGACAACACGCGTAAGGGACACTCAGTATCTCCATTGTGGGCCTGCAAAAACTCATCTTACCGAATCATCCCCATGAAAGCTAGCAAGCCCGCGAACGAACAGGGAATTTTCATCTCTCAGCTTTTGAATTCTCCTGGTGACGTCGGGCGAGACCCGCTATAATCGCCGCGGCTTTTTCGTTGACCCGCACTCTCGTCGTGATCAACTCGACTCGCACGCGTCCAGTTCATTGGTTGCTCCTCGCCCTGCTCTTCGGCACGAGCGTCGTCACCTATATTGATCGGGTCAATATTTCCGTGACCGCGCGTCAAATGATGCCGGCCTTCGGCTTGACGCAACAGCAAATGGGCGGGATCTTCTCCGCGTTTGTCGTCGGATACGCGCTGTTTCAAATTCCCGGCGGATGGCTTGCGGACCGGTGGGGCGCGAGAATCGTCCTCACCGGTGCGCTCATGTGGTGGTCGATCTGTACGGCACTGACGGCCGTGATCGCCGTCTCGCCGGTGGCGGAATTTCTCGGCATCGTGGGCGCGCTGGTGCTCGTGCGCTTCGCCTTGGGGCTTGGCGAAGCTGTCGCGCTGCCATCATTCAATCGGGCCATCGCCAATTGGATGCCATCCGATGCCCGGGGCCTCGGCATCGGCATTGCCATAGGCGGCATCGGCCTGGGTTCGGCCATCACGCCACCCCTCGCGGCGTGGGTGATGGTGAATTGGCGATGGCAAACCGTTTTTTACCTATCGGCGGGTCTTGGAATCGTCATGGGGCTTCTCTGGTGGATCCTGGCCCGAGACCGGCCCCAAGAGCATCCGTGGACGCGGGCGCAGGTCTCGGACCCAACGGAGTGCCCGCAGTCCGAGAGCCGGACCGGAAAAGTGCCTCTCGCCCTGCTGACGCATGCCTCGATCTGGTGGTTGGTGTTGAGCTACAGCTGCCTGGGCTATGTCGCCTATGTGTACCTCTCATGGTTCTATCTATATCTGGTCAACGTGAGAGGATTTGACGCGCTTCAAGGTGGGCTGTATGCATCGGCGCCTTTTTGGGCCATCCTCATCGGCTGCCCATTGGGTGGCTGGGCCACGGACCGTCTGGCCGCCACGCACGGCGTGACTCGGGGACGGCTGCTGGCCGGGATGGCGGGAATGGCTTGCGCGGGCTGCGCCATTGCGGTCGGAGCCTTCGTCGATTCCGCCGGGTTGGCCATTGTCAGCCTGTCCCTTGGGGCAGGCTGTCTCTACTTCGCCGTGGGGGCCTATTGGGCGTCCACCAGCGATCTGTCCACGACTCACACCGGAACCTTGTCCGGTCTGATGAATACCGGCGCCAATCTCGGAGGAGCCCTGTCGCCGAGCCTGACGCCGTGGATGGCCGCCCAGTGGGGGTGGTCCGTGGCGCTCGCCGCTGCCGGAGCCATTGCCCTGTTGGGCGCAGCGCTGTGGCTTAAGATTGATCTTTCAAAGAAGCTGGACGGCGATTTGCGGCCATTGCCTCACAGCTGATGGCCTGGTAGAGTCCTCCGAATGACGATGGAATTCAAAAAAATCGATCCGCGCGTCACCATCACGACGAAGTTCGGCGAAATTAAGATTCGCTTTTATCCTGAGGACGCTCCGCGTCACATTGAGAACTTCATTAATCTCATCAAGATGCAGTTCTATGATGGCACGACCTTTCACCGAATCGTGCCTGGATTCGTCATTCAAGGCGGCGATCCGCTGAGCAAGGAACCGGACCGGCTCAAGCATGGATCCGGTGGCCCGGGGTACTGGCTCAATCCCGAGCTGAGCGATCGTCCCCATAAGCGCGGAGCCATATCCATGGCCAAGACGCCGCGTGACGGCTCGAGCACGCGCGATTTCAACGACAACGGTTCCCAGTTTTTCATTTGTCTGGCGGACAACAGCGGCCTCGATCGAAGGTACAGCATCTTCGGCGAAGTCATACGCGGGATGGATGTCGTCGACAAGATCGCATCGGTCCCCCGCGATGAGTACAACAATCCGCTCGAGCCGATCGTCATGTCGATGACCGTGAAAGAATAGTCAGGATGGTGGGGCTAGTGCCTTCGGCGATGGGTGAACCGCATGGCGCTGTCGCTGCTTGGCTCCGCAAACTTGGTCCGTCCTGGACTTCGTCGAACGAACCTTCGAACACTGCGTCTCGCCATCGCCGCTAGGGAAAGCGCACGTCCCGGCGTGCGCAGGGCGGGCGGGT
The DNA here is from genome assembly GCA_035281245.1 of Nitrospira sp. Taxonomy (GTDB): domain Bacteria; phylum Nitrospirota; class Nitrospiria; order Nitrospirales; family Nitrospiraceae; genus Nitrospira_C. The sequence continues at coordinate 40,451 of DATEEH010000088.1, read as the reverse complement.
GAGGATGGCGACCACAGCAACAGCGCCATGCAACCCATCGCAAGTCGGCAGCTGGCCCACCATCCTTTTTGAACTGGCAATAGAGAACGAAGCTGGAGAGTTTTTTCAGCAGCGGCTAAAAAAACGCCATGCTGGCATAGGTGACCGTCGAGTTGTACTGATCGGTGATGCCCCGGTCGTAGCGAAGGACCTGTCCCTTCTCGGCTTCGATAAGCCGCAGCAGGCAATAGATGGGCGAAAACCCGGAAATGCGACGCTGATCTTTTTCTTTCTGGATGTAGCCGGCAAATTCCTCCGGTTTCAAATCCTCCACGAACTTCAACATTTCAAGATCGTACTGCATCGAGCGATGAAACGAAAAATCGGTCGGTGGCGCGCTGTCTCCATAGCGCATACCGAGATGTGCCAATTCTCCCGCGGCAATCACACAAACGGTCTTGCCGGAAGCGGCAATCGCCTCACGCAAGGCCGCCACGAACCGATCGACCGACGCGCGCACCGATGGATCACTCAAGCTCATTGCGGAAAACGAGGACAGAATGGGCACGATTGTGATGGGCATGGTCGCACCGGTGTTGGTCTGCACGAACGGCAACTGAAATTCGATCGAATGCTCGGACAGATGGGCGATGTCTTCGGCAAAATATTCGGGGACGAGCACGTTTAGCCTGTCGACGATGGAACGATCCACCGGGACCACGCCCAGCGGCGTCTCGAAATCCTTATCGGTCAGCGCAAACAGGTGTTCGAGTCCGGCGTGGGCGGTGCCGATGATGACGAGGACATCGGGTTGTTGGGCCTCCTGCAATTCTTTGTATCCCCACGCATAGATAGGACCGGCCTGTTTGAGATCGTACGTCGGCACGACCAGTCCCTTGATCCGCTTGCCTTGATTGGCCGACGGCTTGAAATCGGGACCTTCTTTCGACGTGAAAAAGCCATCGATCTGTTTTTTAAGCTGTCCCCTGTCCGATTCGTAACTTTTCCCGGCAAATGCGGCGGGACGCACGGCAGCCCCCCTGTAGGCGGCGCGAGCGTGCGACTTCGCACCTTCCGCACGATCGCCTTCCAAAAACAGCTTGGTCTCGAGATCCTCAACCAACTGCTCCACTTTGCTTGGCAGGAGAAACTCACCGAAGCGCTTCAGATAGAGCCCGCCAATTTCCTGAAGCGAATGATCGCCGTCAAAATGCTGCACGATGAAAAAATAATTCAATGGAAGAACCAGCTTCTCCTTACTGAGCCCGCTCGGGTCCCAAAGGACAATGTACTGCTCCTCCCCTTCTTTGATGGGAGAAAACTGGAGGTTTCGGAGAATCGGGTACTGTTTCGGATCTTTGGCGGTGCCTGTCGTCATCGGTGCTCGTAAGGCGAAAGGGGCATTCTAACCAACCGGTTTCACGCCGTGCAACTATTCGGGTCTGGTTGGCGAACCCGCGACCCTTCTGCTCAACAGGAACAACGCGACCACGGTGAGAATGACCAGCCAGAGGGTGGGACGCCCATAGGAGGCGCCGGAGAACTCGATGAGGTCCGTCAAGCGCCCGATCAACAGTGACATACGCGCCATGACCGTGTATCCGAAGGCCGCGCCAAAGGCAATCATGAGAAACACGATGCCCGTCCTGGCCACGACACGTCCAGCGCCGCTGTGCTCGATCGAAAAGAAGAAATAGAACAGGACGGAGCTGACCCCGATCAGGATGATGATCGCATTGAGATTACTCGCCGGATTGAGCAGGTTCATGGAAAACGTCAGGCCGTCGCCGCCGGCCATTGAAAGGAGCGGTCGAACGGTATCCTCGATTTGTTTCAAGATAAAGGATGAAATGGTTCGAGGAATCGCGAGCCCGGATCCCAGGCCCACGATGAATGCGAAGGCATAACGCGACATCCAGGCCGCTTTGGGCACGTAGCGCGTCAGCATGAGGAGGCCGATGGCCACCGGTATCAGCAGGGCAATTTCACCCTGTTCGACAATCGGCTTCACAATCAAATGCACGATCACCGTATCATACGCCTTGACGATGGTGTACCCGACCGACACGCCGACATACAGATGTTCCGCCAATTTGAACAGCGGATTATCCTTAAACAAGAAAGAGAAAATAAAGAGAGTCAACCCTGTGGCCATCCACGCCCCTAGAAGCGTCGCATCCATCGTACGGTCACCCTTGAGTCCTGGCTCGTCCCTGCTGGTGCCTCAACGAAAAGTAAAACAGATTGCAGATCGCCACCAGGACGATGATGGCCAGATGAGTCGCTGATTGCGCGTCCATGCCGGCGACCGCGCGTCCTTTTTGCCCGATGAGACTCTCGTATTCGGCCGCTCCGCGCAGGCCACCGATCAAGCCGTTGATCTGCCCGCTGCGCAACAAGGGATACAGACCGGGGGCGATGACGCCCGTGCAGCCGCCGCCCAACTCGAACTTGTATTTATCCTTGCCGAATACGTACCAGGCCTCGACACCGGGATTACCGGCCCCCAAGCTGATCGCATAGGCCACATCCTTCAAGCTACGCACATCCTCCAGCACCGGGAGGCCCTTTGTCGGTTTGCCGCCGTAATCACTCGGAAATGTCGTATATAAATCCTGTCCCATGTTGATGATGACAGCCGAGCCTCCGGGACTCCAGCCGAGAAACACATAGTCCTTCCCATTCTCTTTTCCCATTTCCTTGGCGACCTGCGTCAGGATTTGATCGGCCATGCCGGTCCCGGACACCCACAGCGTCATGGCAATGATCCGCAGATTCTTTCTGAACGCATGACGCAAGAGAGCGATGGCCTGGGGATGCAACTCGGGCTTCGATGCAGGGTCAAAATCAATCGAGAGAAGAAACACCGACCGTTCGGGCAGCGCCTCCATGTAGTCGTAGACGCTGCGCACTTCCGGTGAAATCTTGATCGGCAGCCCCACCGGAAACAGCAGCGGCAACAGCGTACAGAGACCGATCACCAGAAAGATGATCCGCCGATCGATTTTGAGCATGCGTTCCGAGAGACTCATGTCATGCCTTTTCTCCACTTCCTGCACCCATCCATTGCGGGTGGCGTCGAGCGGGGCAACGGTTCGCACCCACCCACCCCGCCGCGCCCTTTTTCACCCACCCAACCCCTCGATTGCTTCGCAATCGATTTCCCGGGACGCGGCTCGCACCAAGCGCGCGCAGCGGGGGGCCCCACACCGGGCGGGGGTGCGAGCACGACTGGGCTGCTCGGCGACAGGACCCGCAATTCTCTCATTCTTTGCCTCCCCCGAGATACGACCGCTCGACGCCGAAAATGATCTTAAAAGAGAGCGCGATGGCACCCAGGCTCACGCCGATCAGAATCGCGCGGCGGACAGAGGCGTTGAGGACGTTGAGGATCCATTGCGACACGTCGCCGCTCAATGGAATCAGGTACTCCCCGAGCGGCACCCGCCCCATCATGACGATCACCGCCGCGACCAACAGGACTGCCGCCTCGCGGCTCCTCGCCCGGAACGACCGGTAGGCTGCGGAGGCAATGAAAAAGGCCAGGATGGCGAACATCGTGCCCTGCAACGGCACCATCATGTAGCTATAGATCCAACCGAACCCTGTCATGGTCCCGTCGAGACTCTCCTTGCCGTCAACCCATAAGCCTGCCGCCACTGTCACGAGCATCCCGAGATAAAGCACGAGGCTGTAGCCCCACCCGGCCTCCTGGCGACGAATCTTGACGGCATGCTGATGAAACAAACTCGTCACGCCCAGCACCAGCGCAAAGCCGCCGATGATCTGCAGCCACTTGGTGGCCGACGTCAGCAGAAACTCTGATGAGGGATGGGGAACATAATACTGCCCCGCGAACAGAAGTCCTGTGATCATCGTAATGAGCAGCGGCAGCTGACGGCGGAGAAAAATCATTTGAGATCCTTGAAGAGATCCAAGAACAGTTGCGGCCACGATGAGCCGGTCGCCACACCGAGCGTGGCAACCAGGGTTCCGATCAGGATGACGCTGAGAATCACCGCTTTCCCGATATCCTGACCGCGCAGCGTTCCGATTTGAATCGGCTCCTTCGAAAGATAGGCACTCGCCGCATAAAGTTCTTCACCGATGAGCGTGTAGTCGCATGTCGTCACGAAGAACGGCAGTTGGTGATCCGAGTCGGTCCCGGCGATTTGGATGGCTCCCGTGCTCGCGCCGGTTTCCGTCAACAACAGCGACTCGGCGAAGTAGGACCCCATGAAAAAATTCGCCGCGGGCTTTTTCCGCAGCATGATGCCATCGACCGCCGCGGTATAGCTGAACTGATCGGCGGTGATGAAAAAGTTGGAGTCCTCCTTGAAGAGATCGGGCTTCCCGGCTTCCAGATAGGCCTGCTTCGTGATCTCCTGACAGACAGCCATCGTAATGGGATCCCGATGAGGCACCATGAGTTCCGTCTCATAGGCAGCCGTGCGCTTGGCCACGCGTCCTAGGATCACGGCCGCCGCGATTGTCGAGGGATCACTCATGTCGTGTGCGCCCGTGAGATACAGAATCGGCTTCCCCAGTTCGGTCGAGCGTCCGATGGCCTCGTCCACGGCATCCAGGCCTGGAATCCGTCGCAAGAAGATGTCATTCCGCTTGGCATGACTGATCGTATAGAACACCAGCGCGCCGAAGCCTAGCGCAAGGATCAAGTTGTTCACCTGATTCCAATTGAACCAATTGGCTCGAGGGGTCGCGTTGAGCAGCGGACCGACGGCACGCTCCTCTCCCTTCCGCATGGCGACGGTGACGTGATAGAGAGAGCCGTCTTTGAGCTCCACGCCCTTGCCGTTCTTGATCACATACTGATGCCAGGTCGGTTCGGCAGCCCTCGTCCACCAGGCGCCCTTCGTTTCCTTCACGTATCGACTATTGGCCGGAAACTCGGCGATGACCTTGAGTGCGTTCGGGTCGCTGGCGTCAGCGTCGCCGAAGAGGACCTGATATTGTGCCTCCCGACTATCGGACGGACTCGGAGCCCAGACGACGGTCAGGCTGCTGCCGCCATCATTGGGGGAATCAAGAACTTTAAGTTGAGCCGGAGCGGTAACCGCGGATTGGGCAAATACCGCGGCCTCGGGGTTGATCGACAGCAAGCACCACAACATTGCGGCGATCAGACGGACATGACAGAAGACTCTCACCCTTCGATTACCTCGATGTTGGTTCTAGGAATGACGGCTCGTGCTCCATCCGTAAACATGACTTCGAGCACGCGCACGTCACTTTCGGTGGGAATCCTGGCGAGATCGGAGGGCAGCGCAGAGACTTCGCCAATCTTCCCAAAAAGGGGATCCCTGATGATCCGCACTGCATCCCCAAGCCGAATACCTGTGCGCTGCTGCTCCGGCACCGTATCGGCCGAGGCGGTCGTCTGTGGAATGATGATCTCGGGACGAATCACACCGGCCCTAATCTGCGTCGAGCCAGAGATGGAGGCCTTCTGGCCCGTATGGGCGGAGAGCAGCCGGAAGGTCTTCGAGGCCATGGGAATTGTCCCGAACCCCTCCGTGAGAATCAACGTGAACCCGACCTGCTCGGTTCCGGTGATGGCAACGCCGAGATCATACCCGAGGAGCGCACGCAGATCCTTATCATGAATCCCGCCGACAACCAAGCCGGCAATGCCGAGCTCTTTCGCCTTCGACATCGCGTCGGCGGAAAGAAACGAACCCCCGACAACGATGTTTCCCTTCATATCGGGTTGCAGGTGGCCCGGCGCCAGCGGCTCGTCGGGTGAGGCCACCGCAACACGCAACTCGCCCCACGTTTCTCCACCAATCCCAAAGATGCCCTGAACCAGGCTACAGGTGGATTCTACGACGACGCCCTGCCGGGGAATGGTCTCCACGATGATGCCGTCAATGTAGGCCAAGAGATTGAGGAGACGCGGTGGTTCTCGCAGCAGCACCTGTCCGGTGACTTCCGACAATGACTCGATCGTTCCGCTGACCGGCGAACGGATCTCCGTTTTGAACCATTTGATCAGCGGCTTGTTTTCGGCAAGGATTTCGTCCTTCTCAACCGCATCGCCCTCTTTCTTGACGAGATAGTCCTTGATCTCATCCGGCGCGATGCTGAGTTGATTGGCCAAATTGACGGGATACACCTTCCCGGGTAGTTCAGCACGGGCCACGGCCTGATCCGACCGTACACGATCCCCGACCTTGACCAACAGCGTCCCCGGCAACGGTAACAGCCGCCGGCGTCTCACAACCGTACGGTCGGCGACGGCCAGCCCTGGAGTATAGGAATGCGCCATACCAAGTCGCTGAAAAAGCCTCTATATCACCCGCCCGCCCCCGCGCGCGTTATCACCCGCCCAGTCCCACCGATTGCTCTGCAATCGATTACCCGGGACGCGCTCTTCACCGGGCTTCGTTCTCAGTCGCTCGTCAGTTCCTGCTTATCCCTTCGGATATAAGCCCACGGCATCGAACCATTTTTTCAATGCTGCAATTCGTACCGCCGGCTCCGCGGGCAAGTGCAGCGGGCGACCACGCCCGTCGAGCAGAAGGCCGACTACCCCTCCCTGCACGTCGCGTGTCACGGAGGCGCCGCCCCCCGCCCCGACATCGATTGCTTTACCCGGGTGCACCGTCATCCTCGCCTTTAAGCCTGGCTCGAGCGGATAGTGCTTGAGGTCGCCGAAGACCAGCCGGTCTTTGACCATCCGGCCGTCTGGAAAGACGATCTCGTAGTCGGCGCAAGGGTCCCCCTCCTTGCCCTGACCGATCGGAGCGACACAGGTTCCCAAATAGATCATGCAGTCGCGCACGAACACATCCGTCGCCGCCTTCTCATTGATGGTTGAGAGCACGCCAAGATGCGGCATCATGAAAATGCTGTCGACGGACAGCATGGTAAAGCCCAAAGGCTCGTAGGCGTCTATCATCATCAGCATCGACTGGATCCTTCGAGGCGCATGCGAGAGAATCCCGCCGCTGCCGACGATCAAATCCAATTTCTTCATATCGATCAGCGTGCGGCCGGACGTCTGTTGCTCGAAGACGTCGGAAATCGTGCGCTCCTGCTGGACCCCCTTCAGTGCGGTGGCGAGTGATTTATGATGAATCAACGCCAGCCTCAACGCCTCCCTGGCAATCGCATGTTCGATCTGCAACTCATCAAGCGTCTGCGGAATGGTCGTTGGGCGGATCATTTTGTTCTTGATACGGTTGCGGAGCGCCTGCTCGTCGATCGTAAAGGGGACCCAGCGCATGATGTTGGAGAGTCCGGCCTCGGCCAGCACATTGGAAATGCTGTAGGACATGCCCAGGTTCGCGCTCACTGTCCGGTTGAACATACCCCCGAAGACGGAAAACACGTCCGTGGTGGCGCCGCCGATGTCGACGCCGATAAGATTGAGGTGCTCGCGCTTGGCAATCGTTTCCATGATCAAACCGACCGCGGCAGGGGTCGGCATGATGGGAGCACCCGCCATCTCGATCAACTTCTTATAGCCCGGCGCCTGCTGCATGACGTGCTCGAGAAACAGATCATGGATTTTGTTCCGGGCGGGAGTCAGATTTTCCTTTTCCAGAACCGGCCGGATATTATCCGTAAGCTCGAGGGCCGCTTTGTCGCCCAGGATCCTTTTCACTTGAGACTGCGCGTCCTTGTTGCCCGCGTAAATCAAGGGCAATTTGTAGGTCACTCCGAATCGGGGGCGGGGCTCAGCGGCCGCGATGTATTCCGCCATTTCCACGACATGCGTCACGGCGCCGCCGTCAGTTCCACCGGACATCAAAATCATGTCCGGTCGCATCGATCGGATGCGCTCGATTTTTTCATGAGGCAACCGGCCGTCATTCGACGCCAGCACGTCGATGACGATGGCCCCGGCCCCCAATGCGGCGCGCTGCGCGCTCTCCCCCGTCATGTTCTGAACCACGCCGGTGACCATCATCTGCAACCCGCCTCCCGCGCTGCTTGTCGAAATATAGATGTCGACGCCCGTCTGTTCATCACGGCAAGGACTGATGATGTGCTCGCCGTCGAGAATTTTGCGCTTCGAGAGTTCTTCGATTTCTGAGATCGCGTTCAACACACCGCGTGTCACGTCTTCGAACGGCGCTTCGACGGTGGTCGGTGCCTCGCCCCGATAGGTTTGGCGGTATTCGTCGCCGATCTTTTCAATGAGAATCGCCTTGGTGGTCGTGCTGCCGCAGTCGGTGGCGACAATCACGCGCAAGGGACGGTCGGCTTTTGGCGGAACAGGCGCAGCAGCCGTCATTGCGCCGATGCCCTCTGGACCGCCGCCTTGGTCTCAATGAGAGCGACGAGTCGTGAGAGCGTCTCTCGACGTTCGAGCAAGCGGGCCACCCGCTCAATTTCCTTGCCGTCGAAAGCGCATTCGATGATGGGCGTCATCACATGGAGGGCCTGACTGCCGAGAAAATTCATCGGGCCCATGGATTCGAGAAACAGGGTGGCTGGAGTTCCCATGCCACGCCGGACCAACGCGTCGGCGATGCGCTCCATGAAGTCAAGTTCTTCAGTGGTGAAGTCCTGCCTTACGGGTTGCGTCGAAAAGGCATGATCAAAACCTTTCCGTATTTGACGCCATCGGTTGACGAGATGGTCCTTGGACAAGGAGCGCATAGAGTTGATCTGACAAGGAAAACGGAGGTTGGAGGCATTATATGGAGCGGCTGCGGAGGAGTCAATTTTGCGCGGGCCTATGGAGGTGATTCGGCGTTGAATGCATCGAGCATCGGCGCAAGCTTTTCAAACCAGCGGTCCGCCATGCGCGACTCGCCGTCGGCATTGGGATGCGTTCCATCGTAAGTCATCGTAGACGGATCAAATCCGGTGTATTGATCGACGAGAACGAGGGGTGAGTCGGCTTGTTGTTTATCGTCGACCAGTGAGGGCAATCTCGCGTTCAACACCGCAACGCTGGGAACGCCAGCCTTGGCGATGAGCTGGGCCAACAGGATATGGATGCGCGGGTTCACCGACCTCAGCTCGTCGATGATGCTCCCGATGTCGCTAACCGTGCTGCCGACGGTTTGCCCCTGGGACAAATCGTTGGTTCCGATATGCACCAAGACAACGTCCGGTGAAGCTGCCGCGGCCCAAGCCTGGACCTGGGTCAGAATTTCGTCCGCTCTCCAGCCGGCATGACCCTCATGATCCATGTCGAAATCCGTGTCCGGCGGAAGGCCATCGCCGACCCCATGCTTCGAACCGACGAAATCCACGCGATACCCCTTATCGATCAATCGGTGCCAGAGATAATAGCGGTAGCTGTCGAGTCCCTTGCTCGACTGGGTAATTGAGTCGCCGAGCGGCATGATCTTGACGATCGCGCTTGAAGTGGATGGAGCAGAAGAAGCGGGGTTCTCTGCGTCGGACCCACAGGCGGCCATTGAGGCGATCAATGCCGCAACGAAGGTCGTCAGGCGGACAGTCCATCGGCAATGGGTATGACGTCGGTCGAACATCGGTGAAGGAGAGCGAAAGAGGGCCTGCCGTTGGTCTCAGATGGACGGTATCGGGAATGGGTACCGATTGACACTAGGGAAACCGAGAGAGTCCGTCGGGTGAAATCACGAGGTGAATGGCTCTAGGCTGCCAAGGTCTTCTGGCCGATCTTGCCTTCCGTTCCTTTCCATAGTCGCACAATATTGTCCTTGTGTTTGATCCAGACCAACGTGCTGACGATGATTGCAAAAATCAGAAACTCTTGCCGCTGCTCATTGACGATGGCGACGACCGGGAACAATCCAAAGGCGGCCAGGGCGCCGCCGGAAGAATAACGCCAGATGGCGACCGCACCGAGCCAGATCAGGAGCAATAAGATGCCGATCGACGGTGACAGTCCCAAGACGGAGCCCAATGCCGTGGCCACTCCCTTCCCTCCTTTAAAGGCAAGGAAAGGCGAAAACATGTGCCCGATGATCGGAGACAACGCCGCGATCATGATGAACGACTCCGTTTGTAGCCATTGCATCGCCGCCCACCCGATGACCCATCCTTTTCCCATGTCACCGAGCAATGTGAGGACGCCCGGCTTTACGCCGGACACGCGCAAGACGTTGGTGAAACCGACATTCCTGCTGCCTACCGTGCGGGGATCGGGAAGATTGAACGCTTTTGATACGACGAGGCCAAAAGGGATAGAGCCCAGCCCATAGCCGAGCAACACGAGCAGCATGCAGAGAAGTTCTTCTTGCATGCTTTACAGACCCCTGGCCACCACTTGCTTCCAAAAGCTCCATACATACAGGCCGCCGGATAGGTATCCGAGCACGAGCGACAGATAGAGCGTCACACTGCCTGCCAAATGGAGATTGCCCAATTCCGAAAGCGCCGTGCCCTCCAGGATCAACATCGTAATGGCCACCACCTGCAAAGCCATTTTGTACTTCCCGGTGGTCTCGGACACGATGATCATCCCTTCGCCGGCCGCGATGGCCCGGATGCCGGTCACAGCCACTTCCCGAGCGATCACCAGAATCGCCACCAAGGCGCTGACTCGATCCACGTTGACCAATAGGATCAATGCGGACAGCACCAGCAGCTTGTCGGCGATTGGATCGAGCAGCTTCCCGAGCTTGGTGATCTGACCGGTGCGGCGGGCGATGTAGCCGTCCAAGAGATCGGTCACGGCGGCGATCACGAATACGACGGCTGCGCTCAGTGAGCGGTCAGGCGTCGGGGTAAAAAACAGCATCACGAAAACGGGAATCAACAAAATGCGGACCAGGGTGATGACGTTGGGCAAATTCAGCGAGTCCTGCCCAACCGCTTTCCAGGCTTCCAATACACGATTCATGGGTTTAGTGTCTCTCTTACGGCGTCATGGTGCCGCTACACGATGCCGTGCTTCAACAAGTCATGCAGATGGATCACGCCCGAAATTTTTCGTTCGCCCTCGGTCACGACCAGGGTCGTGATCGAATACCGCTCCATCCGCTCCACCGCTTTCGCCGCCAGGTCGTCCGGCCCGATCGTTTTCGGATTGCGAGAGGCCAGCTCTCCGGCGGTTGCCTTGGCAAAATCTCCACCCTGCTGGACGAACCGCCGCAAATCCCCGTCGGTGATGATGCCGGCAAGCCGGCCACTGCCGTCCGTCACCGTCGTCATCCCCAGTTTCTTGGCCGTGATCTCGAGAATGGCCGCCGTGGCCGGCACCGCTTCCGAGACCATGGGCATCTCGGCGCCGCCATGCATCAGATCTTTAACCCGCACCAGCAGACGCCTTCCCAGCGTCCCCCCCGGATGGAATTGGGCAAAATCCTCCTCCTTGAATCCACGTCTCTGAAGCAGCACCACCGCCAGGGCGTCTCCCATGGCCAAGGTGGCTGTGGTACTCGCCGTGGGAGCCAGCCCCATCGGACAGGCCTCCTCGGCAACGGATACATCCAGCGCCACGTCGCTGTTCTTGGCAAGGGTCGAGTTCATGCGTCCCGTCATCGAGACGACGGGAATGCCCATCCGCTCGACATATGGCAGCAACTGCAAAATCTCCTGGGTCTCCCCGCTGTTGGAAATGGCGATCAGCACGTCCGCTCGGCCCAACATGCCGAGGTCTCCGTGGATGCCCTCGGCCGGGTGCAGAAAAAACGACGGCGTTCCGGTGCTGGCCAGGGTAGCCGCAATCTTTTGCCCGACCAGACCGGATTTCCCCATGCCGGATACCACGACTTTGCCCTTGCAGCGAAGCAGCAGATCGACGGCGTTCGCAAACTGGACGTCCAGTCGATCCACCAGGGTTTGGACAGCGCGTGCTTCAATCCTGAGCACACGACGACCTTCGGCCAGACTGCCGCCGTTGGATCGCTCCGAAAGGCGAGATGCGCCTTTCGAGCCTAGTTTCGTGGGCTTGCCGCGTCGCATATTCGCATGACCCGTTCAAGGAGGGACTTGAGTTGATGGAGCGGGACCATGTTGGGCCCGTCGGAGAGCGCCTCGTCGGGATTCGGATGCACTTCCATGAAAAATCCATCGACGCCGGCACCAGCCGCCGCAGAAGCCAGCGGTTCAACGAATTCGCGTTGTCCAGCGGACTTCGTGCCGCCACCACCGGGCAACTGGACGCTGTGCGTCGCGTCAAAGACGACGGGGTACCCGAAGCTGCGCAAAATGGGAAACGACCGCATGTCCACGACCAGGTTGTTGTATCCGAAGGACGATCCGCGCTCGGTCAGGACGATTCGCCGGTTGCCCGACTCCTCGACCTTCGTGACGGCGTTGGCCATTTCATGCGGTGAAAGGAACTGCCCCTTTTTTATGTTCACGACCTTGCCAGTTTTGGCAGCGGCAATCAGCAAGTCGGTTTGGCGGCACAGAAACGCCGGAATCTGGAGCACGTCGACGACGTGTCCGGCTTCCGTCGCCTGAGACTCTGTATGCACATCGGTCAGGACGGGGACCCCGATCTGTCGCTTCACGTTGGCCAACACCTCGAGGCCTTGGGCGAGCCCCGGCCCTCGATACGACGTGATCGAGGTCCGATTCGCCTTATCGAACGAGGACTTGAACACGTAAGGCATCCCCAGCGACCGGGCAATTTCGGCGATTCGCCCAGCGGTCTCCATCGCCAACTGCTCGCTTTCGATGACGCAGGGACCGGCGATCAGAAACGGCCGCTGCCCCTGGCCGACGGTAAATGCGCCGATGTCGACGAGATGTGCCATGGCTCCCCAGGGAACAGGGTACGGAAGAAGAGATAAAAGTGCCAGCGTTTTTTCGCTTGGCCGGCCGACCTGCTCGTTTAATGTCCGAGTTTCTTGCGCAACGCCGCGCCGACAAATCCGCTGAACAACGGATGGGGACGATGCGGACGCGACGAATATTCGGGATGAAACTGCGTTGCCAGGAACCAGGGATGGTCTTTGAGCTCGACAATCTCGACCAGGCGTCCGTCCGGCGACAGGCCACTCAGCACCAATCCCTTTGCCGTCAACTGGTCTCGGTAGGCGTTATTGAACTCGAAGCGATGCCGATGGCGTTCACGAACTTCATTCACCCCGTACATCTTGTGGGCGAGCGTGCCCTCGCCAAGGCGGCAGAGGTAACTGCCCAGCCGCATGGTTCCCCCTTTGTCGCTCACGCTCTGCTGATCGTGCATCAAGTGGATGACGGGATGCGGCGACCGTTCGTCGAACTCGGCGCTGTTTGCGCCGGCCAAGCCGGCGACGTGGCGCGCGAATTCGATCGTGGCGCACTGCATACCGAGACAGAGGCCGAGAAAGGGGACCTGGCGCTCGCGTGCGTACCGAATCGTCGTGATTTTTCCCTCGATGCCCCGCGCGCCAAAGCCGCCGGGGATGAGAATGCCGTCGGCCTCCCGGAGAATCCGCTCCGTGCCCTGCCGTTCGATGTCTTCGGACTCGATCCAGTTGATGTTCACGCGGGTCTCATGATCGATGCCGCCATGGACGAGCGCCTCCGCCAGGCTCTTGTAACATTCCTTCAGTCCCGCGTACTTGCCCACGAGGGCCACCGCGATTTCATGCTTCGGATGCTTGATTTTTTGCACCATCGCGTCCCACTCGCGCAGATTGGGCGGGCCGGTCTGCAATTTCAGCTGCCGAACGATCAACTCATCCAGCCCTTCCTTGCGGAATACGATCGGCACTTCGTAGATCGTCTCCACGTCCTTCGCGGTGATCACGGCATCCTTCTCGACGTTGCAGAACATCGCGATCTTCGCCTTCATTTCCGGTGGAATGTACCGGTCGGTGCGGCAGAGCAAGATGTTGGGCTGAATACCGATTTCCCGCAACTTGTTCACCGAATGCTGAGTCGGCTTGGTCTTCAATTCTCCGGCCGCGTTGATGAACGGCACGAGCGTCAAATGCACATAGAGCACGTTTTCACGCCCGACGTCATACGGCATCTGCCGGATCGCTTCGAGAAACGGCAGGCTTTCGATGTCGCCGACGGTCCCGCCGATTTCGACGATCGTGACGTCCATGCCCTGCGAGACCCGCATGATGCACTGCTTGATCTCGTCGGTGATATGAGGCACGACCTGCACGGTGCCGCCGAGATAGTCGCCCCGGCGCTCCTTGGTGATGACCGAGTTGTAGATGCGGCCGGTCGTGTAGTTGTTTTCCTTCGTCAGCGTGAGGGACGTATAGCGCTCATAATGCCCGAGATCCAGGTCGGTCTCCGCGCCGTCGTCGGTCACATAGACCTCGCCGTGCTGATACGGGTTCATCGTCCCGGGGTCCACGTTGATGTAGGGATCGAGCTTGAGGAAGGTGATCTTGAGTCCACGGCTTTCGAGCAGATTGCCGATCGAAGCCGACGCCAGCCCCTTCCCCAATGAGGACACCACTCCGCCGGTGACAAATATGTATTTGCCCATCATGGTCTCCATCCGTTGTGGTCGGGTAAAACAGATACGCATTCAGTCATAATCGGTTCGACGTTTCAAGCGCCTTGTTCGTGGCCAACTGTCGCAAGCTTTCGACGGCTGAGAGCGCATCGGCCGGCGTATCAATGCGCAACGATCCATGTTGCGTTTCCCAGACCTGAATGGGAATACCGTTGTCCAATGCGCGCAGTTGTTCCAACTTTTCAGCTTCTTCCAGCACGCCCGTCGGCAACGAGGCCAGCCGGAGCAGCGTCTCCCTCGTATAGATGTAGACGCCCAGGTGGATGTAGTGCAACCCCTTGACCGCCTGCCGGTCGGGATCGTCCCGGACCAGCGGAATGGGTGCGCGTGAAAAATACAACGCACGGCCCTGACGGTCCGTGACCACTTTCACGACGGCGGAGTTCCGCAATTCTTCGGCTGTGTGCAGGTGGCGCTTCAGCGTCCCCATTTCAGCGCCGGATTCGACGAAGGGCTCGATCAGATCCGTAAGGAGCTCGGGATCAGCTGGGATCTCATCTCCTTGCAGATTCAGGAAATATCGGCCCGGACGCGATCGAGCGACGCTTGCCACTCGGTCCGTCCCGCTTCGAAACTCTCCGGTGGTCAGCACCGCCTGTCCCCCGAACTCTTCGACGTTCCGCTGGATCCGCTGATCGTCCGTGGCCACCACCACCTCAGAGACGAGCCGGCAGGCGGCCGCCTGCTCGTAGACATGTTGAATGATGGTCTTTGACCCAAGCATGGCGATGGGCTTGCCGGGAAACCGTGAAGACGCATAACGCGCAGGGATGATCACCGTAACGTCCGGTTTGGGCTTCAACATCTTGTGTTATTCTCCCAGCGCGTCAGACAGCTGCTTGGTGGTCACCGTGGCCGTACCGACCATTCCCACGACGATGCCGGCCGCATAGTTGGCCAAGGTCGCCGCCTCCCGCATCGAGGCGCCGGTGGACAGCGCGAGCGCGAGGGTGCCGACGACGGTATCACCAGCGCCCGTGACATCGTAGACCTGCCGGGCCTGCGTGGGAATATGCCAGCCCTCCTTGTGCTCTTCAAAGAGGCTCATGCCCTTCTCGCCCCTCGTCACGAGCACCGACTGACATCCCAGTCGCTGGCGGATGGTTTCGCCGGCTTCCTGAATGGTTTGGTCTCCGTCGCCGTGCAATCCCGCCGCCTGTGTCGCCTCCAGGTGGTTGGGAGTGATCACGGTCACACCTTTGTAAAAGCCGAAATGTTCGACCTTGGGATCCACAATCACCGGCACCTTGCGCAACGCCGCCAGACGGACCAGATCCGACATGAGTCCCGCCGTGACGACGCCCTTGGCGTAATCCGACACCACCAGGCACGTGACCTCCCGCAAGCGGGAATCCACATAGCGCAGGATCCGCTTCTGCAATTGGACCTTGAGCTCGCCTTTGCGCTCGACGTCATACCGCACCACCTGCTGATTGTGGGCGATGACTCTGGATTTCTTGATCGTGGGTCGGTCGGCATCAATGACGACCCCTCCCCGGCCCGCGCGTTTTGCGCCCAACTCCTTGAGCAGGAGGCGTCCGGCCTCGTCCGATCCGATCATGCCACAGATGTCGGCTTTCCCTCCCAAGGCCAGCACGTTGTTGAAGACGTTGGCGGCTCCGCCGAGCCGCATGGATTCCGACTCGACATGCACGACGGGCACAGGTGCTTCCGGAGAGATCCGGCTCACCCGTCCCCAGATATAATGGTCGAGAATGAGATCACCGATGACGAGCACGGAGGCTTGCGGGAATCGCTGGATATGACGCCGAAGGCTGCTGGGTGACGGCTTGTCTGAGCGACTGGATGAGCTTGCCGCAGTCGTCGAATCCCGCGCCGGTCTCACTGAATCGCTTTCCCGAACCGCCCCCATCGGACCCACTCCTTCCATTGCCCCTGGCCGCTCCACGACCAATAAATACGGAAGGCTTTGCCCCGGATCTTTTCTTCGCGCACGAATCCCCAGAACCGGCTGTCGAGACTCTGGTCGCGATTATCTCCCATCACGAAATAGGAATCGGAAGGCACTGTCACCGGGCCGAAGTTATCGCGTGGATTGATTGTCCCATCGATCACTCCTGAGTCGATGCGCTGGGTAAACGCCTTGTCGTCGAGCACCGAACCGTTGACCAGGACGACCTTGTTCTTGACCTGGACCGTGTCCCCCGGGATGCCGACGATGCGCTTGATGAAATCCTTTTCCTCGTCTTCGGGAAACCGGAATACGATGATGTCGCCCCGCTGCGGCTTTCCAAACTCGATCAGCGCATGCGAGGCATAACAGTTGACCGGCGGAAAAGCCGCCTGAAATTTGCAGTCGCTCGGCCATTGCACGCCATAGGCAAGTTTGCTGACCAGAATGTGATCGCCGATCAAGAGGGTGGGAATCATCGAGCCGGACGGAATCTTGAACGCCTGTACGACAAACACCCGGATGGCAAAGGCCAACAGCATGGCGACGATGATGGCCTCCGCGTATTCGCGGAACACGGACTTCCGGGCCGGCTGGACGCTGCTGGACACCGCTTCTCCTGTGGCCGCTTCGGGGGCTCGCGGCGAGATCTCATCCGAGCTCCGGAGGTTGGGATCGACGCTCATTCCTCACCCACCTTCAGAATGGCGAGAAAGGCTTCCTGAGGTACTTCAACGCTGCCGACGGCTTTCATCCGTTTCTTTCCTTCCTTCTGTTTCTCGAGAAGCTTTCGTTTGCGCGTGATGTCGCCGCCGTAGCACTTGGCGGTGACATTCTTCTTCATCGCCCCAATGGTCTCGCGGGCGATCACCTTGTTGCCGATCGCGGCCTGAATGGCGATCTCGAACATCTGGCGGGGAATCAATTCTTTCATCTTTTCGGCCAACTGGCGGCCTCGCGTGTAGGCGCGTTCCCGGTGGGTAATAATGGATAGGGCGTCCACCGCTTCGCCGTTGAGGAGGATATCCAGCTTGACCAAGTCCGACTCCCGATAGCCGAGCACCTCGTAATCCAGCGAAGCGTACCCCTGCGTTCTCGACTTCAACTTGTCATAGAAATCCAGGATGACTTCGTTGAGCGGCATTTCGTAGCTGATCATCACGCGCGTTGGATCGAGGAAGTGAATGCTGCGCTGGGTGCCACGACGCTCCTGGCATAACTGGAGAATCGCGCCCATGTACCGCTCCGGCGTGATGACGGTGGCCAGGATGAAGGGTTCTTCAAACCGCTCGATGCTGCTGGGAGGAGGCAACTCCGCCGGATTGTCGATTTCCAACACGTCGCCCTTGGTCGTCGTCACGCGGTACACCACGGTCGGCGCGGTGGTGATCAGGGTGAGGCCGTATTCGCGCTCGAGGCGCTCCTGGATGATTTCCATGTGCAACAGCCCCAGAAATCCGCAGCGGAACCCGAATCCCAGCGCCAGGGACGTTTCCGGCTCATAGACAAACGACGAATCGTTGAGTCGCAGCTTGATGAGGGCGTCGCGCAGGTCTTCGTATTTCGAGGTGTCGGTGGAGTACAGGCCGCAAAAGACGAGGGGCTTCACTTCCTTGTAGCCGGGGAACGGCTCTGCAGTCGGCTGCACCGCATCCGTAATGGTGTCACCGATTTTCACATCGGCGACTTCTTTCATGTTGGCGCATAGATAGCCGACCTCTCCGGTCAAGAGTTCGGGTTTCTTGAGCCGCTTGGGCGTAAAATGACCGACTTCCATCACCTCGAACGTCCGGCCATTCGACATCACCTTGATTTTCATCCCCGGACGGACGGCACCATCGACGATGCGAGTCAACACGATCACGCCCTGGTAATTGTCGAACCACGAATCGAAGATCAATGCCTTCAACGACGCATCCGGATCGCCGGACGGCGGCGGAATCCGCTCGATGATGGCCTCGAGCACGTCGGGCACCCCCCGTCCTTCCTTGGCGCTGATCGGGATCGCATCGCTGGCATCGAGCATCAGCACTTCCGAGATGGAATGCTTGGTGTTCTCCACATCGGCACTGGCGAGATCGATTTTATTGATGACCGGAATGATCACGTGCTTGTTGGCCATCGCCAGATTCACGTTGGCGATGGTTTGGGCCTGAACGCCCTGTGTCGCATCGACCAACAACAGTGAGCCCTCGCAGGCGGCGAGGCTCCGCGAGACTTCATAGGTGAAGTCGACGTGCCCGGGGGTATCGATCAGGTGCAGGGAGTAGGTGTTCCCGTCCCTGGCCTTGTAGCGGATCGCCACCGCATGGGCCTTAATCGTAATCCCTCGCTCCCGCTCCAGATCCATCGCATCGAGAATCTGGTCCTTGGCCTCCCGGGCCGTCACAGCGCCTGTAGCTTCGAGGAATCGGTCAGCGAGGGTTGATTTGCCGTGATCGATATGGGCGATAATTGAGAAATTGCGTATGAGGCTTTGCAAATCCTAGCTCATTTCATCAATAAAACCCGTTCATTATAGTAACTGCCCCCTGGGTTGTCAAAGCAAAGAGCCCCTCGTATAATCCGCGCCGCGCCCGCGCCGGCATTGAATTTTCCGCATCGCCTCGAGGGCCGCATCGCGGCTTCGCGACTTCGATGACCAACAAGAAAAAGACGCCTTCGTTGGCCGACTGGGATCGGCAATATCTCTGGCATCCCTTTACCCAAATGCAGGAATGGGAACAGGAGGAGCCCCTCATCATCGAACGGGGGAAAGGCCCGTATCTCATCGATACCGAGGGCCGAACTTATCTGGACGGCACCTCCTCGATCTGGGTGAATGTTCACGGGCACCGGCACCCCGCGCTCGATCGGGCGCTCGATGCCCAGCGAAAGCTGATCGCCCACTCGACGCTGCTCGGCCTGTCGAATCTCCCCGCGATCCGTCTCGCGCGGGAACTGATCAGCATCGCTCCGAAAGGACTCACGCGCGTGTTCTATTCGGACGACGGATCCACAGCCGTCGAAGTGGCGCTCAAAATGGCCGTGCAATATTGGCAGCAACAACACCCGGAATCGGGCCCCAAGAACCGTTTTCTTCATTTGAAGCTGGCGTACCATGGGGACACGATCGGAGCCGTCAGCGTCGGCAACATCGAGCTGTTTCATGCGCGATTCCGGCCATTGCTGTTTCCCACGCTCGCAGCGGATCCTCCCTATTGCTATCGCTGTCCGCTCGCATTGACCTACCCCGGCTGTCGGCTCGCCTGCATCGATCCGATTGAGCGTCTCTTGAAGGAACAGGGCCGCGAGCTCGCGGGACTGATCATTGAACCGCTCGTTCAGGCCGCAGCCGGCATGATCACCCAGCCGCCGGGGTACCTCAAGCGTGTCAGAGAGCTCTGCAGCCAATATGACGTGCTGCTGATCGCCGATGAAGTGGCCACCGGTTTCGGACGCACAGGATCCATGTTTGCCTGTGAACGCGAAGCCGTGACACCGGATCTGATGGCGATCAGCAAGGGGCTGACAGGCGGGTATCTGCCGTTGGCGGCCACCTTGACGACAGAGGACGTCTATCAGGCCTTTCTCGGGAAGTATGAGGACTTCAAGACCTTTTTCCATGGCCATAGCTACACCGGCAATCCGCTCGGCTGTGCCGTGGCCCTGGCCAATCTTGAAGTGTTTAGGACCGAGCACACGCTGACAAAGTTGCAACCGAAAATCAGCCTGCTGTCGCGGCTGCTCAAGCCCCTGCTTCGACTGCCGCACGTCGGCGACATTCGGCAGCAGGGCTTCATGGCGGGAATTGAACTGGTGCGTGATCGTGTCACACGAGAACCGTATCCCATCGAAACGCGGATCGGTCACCGGGTGGCGCGGGAGGCTCGAAAGCGTGGGCTTCTCCTCCGGCCGCTCGGCCACATCATCGTCTTGATGCCGCCGCTGTCCGTGACCGGCAACACGTTGAGCCGCATGGTCGATATCGTGTCCCGTTCCATCGCCGCCGTGACAAGCGCCAGGTAGCGTTCTCCTCCAAAGGAATCCTTCATAGCCGTCCTGCTTCATGGCCGCCTTCACAGCCGTCCTTCCTTTCCTTGCCCGTTAAAACACGCTTGTTTTCGATCCCTTAGACCCTAATCTCCGGCTGCTAGATTTCATACAGACTCGAGCCCTTCAGGGGGTCGGTATGAAACGTCCCCTCATAGTCATGCTGGTCTGCTTGGCGATTGGAATTCCCTCTCTCGCTGCGGCCGGCGACGAACCATCAGTCGAAGGAAGCATGCGGCGCTCGACAGGTTCCGCTTTTCAGGCTTCGGGATCCTTGTTCCAGACGTCGGTCTCGTCAACGTTTGCCTTGGCCCCGCCTCTGCCGACCAGGTTGCGTAACCTTGCCCCGGAAACGGAGAGTCCTCGAATGAAGGGGCTCGTGGCCAAGATGAACTGGCTCAAGGGACGATTCACGACCGAGACAGAAATCGCCAACAGTTATGGTGGGACGAATTGGCTGGAAACCCGGATGGCCGGAGACAGCCGGATGGATCGTTCAAAACAGATGGTCCGGCTGGGGCTCACAGCCACCATGGGAACCTTCAAATATGGCCTCAGCTATCGAAATGCCGGACAGGCTTTCCTGAATGGTCCGGATCAAGCCAGCCGCGAAATGTGGGGAGAATGGAAAGCGAATGGAATCACCTTGCGCAGCGCGGTGGGACAGCTGTGGAACAATGTCGCCGAAAACGCCTCCCGCCCGCGCCTGACCCAGACGTACGGCCGGATGAGTATGGGGCTCGTACGGTCGTCCTGGCCGGAACTCACTCTGACGTATGCGCGCAACTCCTTTTCGAGCATGCTCGAGCCGCTCGGTATCATTCCGCAGCACACTCAGAGTCACACGCTGGAAGGCGCCGTGGCTTATCACAGTCTGCGATGGAACGTCAGGCTGGCGTCCAGCTATGCCTTGACCAGCGATCTGCTCCGCGGCGGAGCCGAAAGCAACGTGCGGATGCAACTCCTCACGGCCACGTTCCGCCCTCTCAACACGTTCACCATTTCTCCGATGCTCGGTTACCGGGAGGAGGTTCAGGACTTGTCCGGCATGCGCATCGACGGTCCGTCAGCGTCGCTGGCCATGCACTATAAACAGAGCCAGCGGCTCCTGATCAGCGCGATGGCCAATTATGCGAGTTCACGCTCGAATGACCGCCAGATCGACAATGAAAATGTGGGAGGCAAAGGCATTCTGGCGTGGGATGTACCGCAGTCGTCGAAATGGAGCACGCTGATCGCGATCGAAGCCGGTTACAATCGCGTCAGTAACCGCGTCACACCCTCCGCTGATACGGAGGACATCTCGGGCATTCTGCGCGTCGTGGTGGCCGATCTGTAGACAAACCTACGACAATCTGACGGGCTCATGGCGGCTCACCTTGAGCAGCTTGCTCGCGCTCGCTTCCTTGCAGTAGATCTCCAATCGTCCATCGCTGTTGATTAGCGCACCGGGAGAGCCGGGTTCTCCTTCGGCATAACTCGCCACCAAGCCATCGATCGACTGGCCCGCGATCCGGATGAGCGGATTCGGGCGTTTGGTGATCTCCCTCACCTCCTTGACGTGACGCCACGAAACGTTGGTGATCAGGTTGCCGAATACGTCGACATACACCACTTCCCCGACCAGCGCCGTCTCCTCCCAATGAGGCTGGGTCAGCGCGAACCGATGCGCGTCGGCAACCAGCCGGCCGTACGATGCGAAGGGTTGCTGTTTGGTGAGCCAGGCGGCGGCGGGGGCAAAGACGTCTCGGCCGTCGAACGTATGTCCTTCCGCTTCGAGCCGATACTGCTTGTTTTCGATCTCACGCACTTCGAGACTGCCTTCCTGCTCGAACACATGGGTCAGCAATCCGTTGTCCGGGGCGCAAAAAAAATATCGAGCGCTCTTCGCGACCAGCGGACGGCGGTCGGTGCCGACACCGGGATCCACGACCGCCACATGAATCGTGCCGTCAGGAAAGTACCGATAGCACGATTCCCACACGTAGGCGCCGTCCTGAATGTCATGGGAGGGAACGTGATGACTGAGGTCAACAATCGTGGCTTGGGGATTGATCGAAAGGATCACGCCCTTCATGCTGGCCACGAACCAGTCTCGGTCGCCGAAATCGGTCAGGAGGGTGATGATCGAGGCCGGATGCGGCATGAGAACCGCCTTCCATGATGGCGGGCGACTGAGAGACTAGAGCTCCTCAAATTTGATCTCAATGACTTCATACTCGACGACCTTCACAGGCGTCTTTACTTCGATAAAATCGCCGACGCGTTTTCCGATCAAGGCACGGCCGACCGGCGACTGGATCGAGATCCGATTGAACTTCATATCGGCCTCGTCCTGCCCCACCAGCGTGTATTGACGCTTGGCCTGGGACTCCTGCTCGATCACGGAGACCGTCGCTCCGAACACGACGGTCTCGGAGCTCCGCCCGGCGACTTCCACGACACGGGCATCGGCCAGCTTCGATTCGATTTCGGCGATGCGCGCTTCGATAAAGCCCTGCCGCTCCTTGGCGGCGTCATATTCGGCATTCTCGCTCAGATCTCCATGAGCGCGGGCTTCGGCGATGGCTTCGATGACTTGCGGCCGTTCGACCTTTCGCAGGCGATCGAGTTCCGCCTTCAGCGCATCGTATCCTTTCTTCGTGATCGGGCTCGGCATAGTCCAGTTATTCCTCTCTCAACGCGTCGGCATGGCGGGATCCTTCCGCCATTGCCCTCATCCCGAGTGGTACTCTTGCAGCGAGCGAATGGTCAGTTCTTTTTTGAGGATGGCTTCAATGCCCATGACGGCGGCCCGCGCCCCTCGCATCGTGGTGTAATAGGCCAATCCCCGATTCAACGCTTCGCGACGGATGGACAGCGAGTCGGCATGGGAGGCTGCCGTTCCCACCGTATTCACCACCAGCGCGGCATCGCCGTTCTTGATGTGGTCGACAATGTGCGGCCGCCCTTCGGTGACTTTGAGCACCGACTTCGCGTCCACACCATGATCGCGAAGATAGCCCGCAGTCCCGCTCGTTCCCCACACACTGAACCCCAGACGACACAGCTGTTTCGCCACCTCGAGCGCCGCCGGGCGATCGCTCTCCTTGACGCTCAGAAACGCGGTCCCGCCTCTGGGGAGGGTGGCGCCGGCGCCTGCCTGCGATTTGGCAAAGGCCCAGCCGAAGTCCGCATCGATGCCCATGACTTCGCCCGTCGACTTCATTTCGGGTCCCAGCAACACGTCGACGCCGGGAAATTTGCTGAATGGAAACACGGCTTCCTTGACGGAAAGATGGGCAGGTGTCGGTGCGCTCGTGAATCCCAGATCGTCCAGCGTCCGGCCGAGCATCGTTTTCATGGCCAGTTTCGCCAACGGCACACCGATCGCCTTGCTGACGAACGGCACGGTCCGGGAGCCTCGTGGATTCACTTCCAGCACATAGACGGTATCGTCCTTCACGGCGAACTGGGCGTTCATCAGGCCGACGACGCCGAGCTCCAGGGCGAGAGCCGTCATCTGGCGACGAATCTCTTCGACCACCGTCTCACCGAGCGAATACGGCGGCAGCGAACAGGCTGAGTCGCCCGAGTGCACACCTGCTTCCTCGATGTGTTCCATGATGCCTGCGACCACGACCCGGTGGCCGTCGCAAATGGCATCGGCATCCACCTCGATGGCGTCGGAAAGATATTTGTCGATTAGGACGGGATGCTTAGGCGAGGCCTCTACGGCCGATCCCATGTAGCCGAGTAAGCCCGCTTCATCGTACACGATCTGCATCGCGCGTCCGCCCAGCACATAGGACGGCCGGACCATGACGGGATAACCGATCTTGGCGGCAATCTTCACGGCCTCGTCGATCGAACGGGCCACTCCACTGTCCGCCTGCCTCAACCCCAACTTGTTCAACAGTTCTCGGAACCGTTCCCGATCCTCGGCCCGATCAATGGCATCGGGGCTGGTTCCCAAAATAGGGACACCGGCCTTTGAAAGCGGAATCGCCAGCTTCAGGGGGGTCTGACCCCCGAACTGCAGAACCACACCGAACGGCTGCTCGCGCCTGATGATGTTCAGCACGTCTTCTTCCGTCAGCGGTTCAAAGTAGAGACGATCGGAGGTATCGTAATCCGTGCTCACGGTCTCCGGGTTGCAGTTGACCATGATCGTCTCAATACCCTCTTCGCGCAGCGCCATCGCGGCATGCACGCAGCAGTAATCGAATTCGATGCCCTGCCCGATCCGGTTCGGACCACCGCCGAGGATGATGACCTTCTTGCGGCTGGTGGGTCGCGCTTCGCATTCCCTGCCGTACGTGGAATACAGATACGGAGTGTGTGCTTCGAACTCGGCGGCGCACGTATCCACTCGTTTGTATGTGACCGACCTCGTGTCGGCGGCCGACCGCTGGGCTCGGACCGCCGCAACCGGCCATCCGGTAAGTTGCGCAATGCGGTCGTCCGAGAACCCCAATTCCTTGGCTTCCCAAAGCACGGCTTGATCAATCGACGCGGAACGTTTCGCCCCATGGTCGACCAGTCGCTGCTCGAACGTCATGAGATCTCGCAACTGGTCCAAAAACCATTCGTCGATCTTCGTGAGCGCGAACAGTTCTTCGTTCGACATGCCCAACCGGATGCCGTCGGCCACGTGCCAGATCCGTTCCGCGATCGGGCTGCGCAACTGCTGACGAACCCGATCTTGAGCGCGCTGCTGGTCAAACCCCTCGGGAACACCTCGATCAATGCCGATCCGCGAGACCAAGCCGTTCAAGTCCAACTCCAGCGAACGAATCGCTTTCTGCAACGATTCTTTGAACGTGCGTCCGATGGCCATGACTTCGCCGACCGATTTCATCTGCGTCGTGAGCGTGGGATCGGCGCCTTTGAATTTTTGGAACGCAAAGCGGGGTATTTTCACCACGACGTAGTCGATGGTCGGCTCGAACGAGGCTTTCGTGACGCCGGTAATGTCGTTGGTAATTTCATCCAAGGTGTAGCCGACGGCGAGTTTCGCGGCGATCTTCGCGATCGGAAACCCCGTCGCCTTGGACGCCAGCGCCGAACTGCGCGAGACTCGA
Organism: Nitrospira sp.; assembly: GCA_035281245.1. Taxonomy (GTDB): domain Bacteria; phylum Nitrospirota; class Nitrospiria; order Nitrospirales; family Nitrospiraceae; genus Nitrospira_C. The sequence continues at coordinate 15,085 of DATEEH010000088.1, read as the reverse complement.
GGATTCATTTCAATGACGATCATCTCGCCGTTGTCCGGATTGACGCCGAACTGAATGTTCGAACCGCCGGTCTCGACGCCGATCTCGCGGATGATGCGCAGCGAGGCGTCGCGCATCCGCTGGTACTCCTTGTCCGTCAGCGTCATCGCCGGTGCGACGGTAATGCTGTCCCCCGTATGCACGCCCATGGGATCGAGATTTTCGATCGGACAGACAATGACGACGTTGTCCTTGAGATCCCGCATGACCTCTAGTTCATATTCCTTCCAGCCGATCAACGACTGTTCGATCAAGACCTGGCCGACGGGACTCATCGCCAAGGCCCATTCGATGAGCTTTTCAAATTCCTCTCGATTGTAGGCGATGTTGCCGCCCGTCCCTCCCATGGTGAAGGATGGCCTGATGATGGCCGGAAAGCCGACGCGATCCAGGACGCGAATGGCTTCGTCACGGCTGCGGGCGGTCCCGCTCTCCGGCACGCGCAGGTTGATCCGTTGCATCGCCTGTTTGAATGCGTCCCGGTCCTCGGCCTTGTGGATGGCGTCCGCAGCGGCACCGATCAAGGTCACGCCGTATTTTTCCAGCGTCCCTCGCTTCACCAGTCCCATCGTGGCATTGAGCGCCGTCTGCCCCCCCATGGTCGGCAGCAAGGCGTCCGGCCGTTCACGTTCGATCACTTTTTCCACCACATCCAGCGTGATCGGTTCCACGTAGGTCCGGTCCGCCAGTTCCGGATCCGTCATGATCGTGGCCGGATTGCTGTTGATCAGGACGACCCGGTACCCCTCTTCCTTGAGCGCTTTGCAGGCCTGCGTGCCTGAATAGTCGAATTCACACGCCTGTCCAATGACAATGGGACCCGAGCCGATCAGCAGGATGTTCCGGATGTCGTGACGTCTGGGCATGAGGATCAACTGGCCTGGGGCATCGGCCCGATGGCCGGCTTGTAGGGTGCGGGGGCCGGCTGGGTGCCACCACCCGCGGCCTGATAGTAGCGCATCGCTTCCGGCAACCACGATTCGAGTTGATTGATGCGAGTCACGTCGGAAGGATGCGTCGACAAAAACTCGGGAATCGCGTGCTGCGACCGGAAACAGAGCTTATCGATCATCTGGCGGGGACAGCCGCTCATCCGTTCCCAAAAAGGAACCGCTTCCCGCGGATCGTACCCGGCTTGAGACATCAAGCGCAGACCGATGTAATCGGCTTCGGACTCCTGTTTTCGATTGAAGGGCAGCGACACGTTGACCCCGTACGCCCCCAGCAGTCCCTGAATGGCGCCTCCGCTCGAATGACCTGCGGCCGCCGCGCCGATGGCGCCGAGTTGCGCGATCTGATCGATGATGCTTCGGCTCATGCGCTCCACACCGTGGCGTTGCAGTGCATGGGCGATTTCGTGTCCCATCACGGTCGCCAGACCCGCATCCGTCTTCGTGTGCTTGAGAATCCCGGTGAAGACGGCGACCTTCCCGCCCGGCAAGCAAAAGGCATTGACCATCTTCTCGTCTTCGATGACGGCGAACTCCCATTGGTATTCGGGTTTGTTGGCCACGCTCGCGATCTTCCGTCCGACCCGCTGAATCTGCTCGTTGATTTCAGGATTTTCGCTCAGGCGCGCCTGGCGCAAGACCTCGCGATAGGCGTCAAGACCGAACTGCAGTTCTTTTTCTTCGGAAAAAAAGATCAACTGATCGCGCGCGGTCCCGGGCGCGCGATAACATCCGGACAGCGACCCGAGAAGACCGAGAAACGCACCGGTGCCGAGCGCCGCATACAGCCCGAGGGCGCCCCGAACGCCCAAGGCCAGGATTGCGCGGCGTCCCATCGCACTCTCCAGCATCCGGGAGAGCGGCGCGGGATCCAGGGCGTTATGGTCCGTTCGTTGGGTCATGAGCATTATCTTACGGCATCCAGAGATACATGAACTGCGGGCTTCCACCCCGGACCAGCGACAGGAGATCCAAGTTCGCCAAGCTGCCCAAGCTGGATCCACCCCCAAATACCCGGGAGTAAATATTATTCTGATATTCACCGTGCCGGCGATAGGTCACGATGCGGGCATCCGTGAGACCGGCATTTTTCTTGGCGCGTTCGATCGCTTCCTCAAGGTAGCCGATATCATCGACGAGACCCGCCGCTTTCGCCTGCTCGCCTGAATAGATGCGCCCGTCGGCCAGCTTCTTGATTTGATCGGCAGAGAGCTGGGGGCGCCCCTCCTGCACGACCGTCAAAAACCGTTGATAGAACGAATCGATGACGCCCTGGAAAATCGCTTTTTCCTCCGTCGTCATCGTGCGAAACGGCGAGCCCATGTCCTTGCGAGGTCCTGAAGTAATGGCATTGGCTTCCACGCCGACTTTTTCCAAGAGTCCCCTGGCATTCACGGTCAACATGATCACGCCGATGCTGCCGGTAACCGTCGAAGGATGGACCAAAATCGCGTCAGTCGCCATGGCCAGGTAGTAGCCGCCCGAGGCTGCGACATCCATCATCGACGCGATGACCGGAACCTTTTTATTCGCTTTGAACGTCTTGAGTTCGTGGTAGAGAATGTCCGAGGCGTTGACGGTGCCGCCGGGGCTGTTGATCCGCAGGACCACCGCCTTGACCTTGTCGTCCTTCGACGCCTTGGTCAGCTCTTCTTTGAAGGTGGCGAGGAGATTCGGCTGCGGGATCCACCCATCCTTTTCCTGTGAGCTGATGACGCCGGACAGATCCAGGAGCAGCACCTTGCTGTCGCCGGTTCCGGTCAACTGCACCTCCTGCACCGGCCCCGGGGGTTCCAGCAGATTGACCGTCACGCACCCCGGCTGGACGGCTGTGAACATCACTAGCGCAAGCATGAGCACCCGTTGCATGTTAGCCATTCGCCTTCTCCATCAGCTGTACGAATTCGGTGAACAGATAGGCCGAATCGTGGGGACCCGGTGACGCTTCTGGGTGATATTGTACCGAAAACACCGGCTGATCCATACAGGCCAGCCCTTCGGTCGACCGGTCATTCAAACTCATGTGGGTGACGGCCACCCTGCCGAAGGCTGTGTCAATCACGGGCGGACGCTCCGGAATCGCATCGCCCTGGCCGTGACTTTCGACGGCAAAATTATGATTCTGCGACGTGATTTCGACTTTTCTCGTCCGCAGATCGATCACAGGATGATTGGCGCCATGATGGCCGAACTTCAGCTTGTAGGTCTTCAGTCCAAGCGCCAGCCCCAGAATCTGATGGCCCAGGCAGATGCCGAAAATCGGCCGGCGCCCGATCAACTGGCGCATTGCGGCGACGGCGTAGGCCACGGCTTCCGGATCGCCGGGGCCGTTCGAGAGAAAAATCCCGTCGGGGTTGAGCGCTTCCACCTCCGAGGCGGTGGTAGCGGCGGGCACCACGTGCACCTCACAGCCGACGTCGATCAGGCGCCGTAGAATATTCTGCTTCACCCCAAAATCGTAGGCCACGACCTTCCAGCGACGACTGGCGCGTTTTGAGACCGCATCAGATCCCGGCATCCACTCACCGGAGCCCTCCGTCCAGTCATAGCTCTTCCCGCAGGTGACCTCCGACGCGAGATCCCGTCCAATCATGCCGGGAGCCTGCCGCGCTTTCTCGACCGCACGTTCGGGCCGATCTTCGACGTGGGAGATGAGGCCCTGTTGAGATCCATGCTCACGCAAGTGGCGCGTCAGCGCCCGGGTATCCAGCCCCTCGATACCCACTATCTTCGCCGTGGTGAGGTAATCGTGCAGGCCTTGCTCGCTGCGCCAATTGCTGTGCCGTTGACTTGCCTCCTTGACGACAAAGCCTTCAGCCCAGATCCTGGTGGACTCCACATCCTCTGGAGTGACCCCGTAATTGCCGATGTGAGGGCAGGTCATCGTAATGATCTGTCCCTTATAGGACGGATCGGTGAGGACTTCCTGGTATCCGGTCATGGCCGTGTTGAACACGACTTCGCCGACCGCCTCTCCTTGAAATCCGAGAGGGCGGCCTTCGAACACCGTTCCATCCGCCAACGCCAACAGTGCCTTTCTCACACCGGTATCCCTTCCTGTTCCAACGATCGCTTCGCTTTCAACCCCAACAACCACATTCCCAACAACACGTTCACCACATACAACGATCGGATCGGCTTGTGAAACCGAAAAAACGCCTCGAAGGCGGCTTTCTTCGCCTGCTCATCCTTGAGGCCAAATGCCTCGGCCTGCAATGCTGCGGCCTGCGGGTGCAGGACAAGAATGATCAGACCTGCGATCCCCCCCATGGCACTCAACAGGATCCATTCGCTACGACTCACCGGGGCCGTCACCGCGCCGCGCCACTGCCGATAGCCCATGGCGGACACGAGCATGATCAGTGCGACCACGACCAGGCGGTTATAGCCTTCGAACGCCCGCGTCAGAAACAACCCGCCCGATTCCTGCCCTCCCAACGTATTGAAGACCGCCGGAATGACGGCGCCTACCAGCACAATCAGACCACCGACCCAGATGCCGAGGGCGAGGAATTCGAGACTCAAGACACAGACCGTGTCCCATCCGACGCGCTTCACGCCGGTACCGGAGCCTCAAAGACCACTCGGCCCCCCACGAAGGTTGTCAGGACGAGTCCCTTGACCTTCCAACCGGCAAACGGCGTATTGCGACTTTTCGAACGGAATTTAACCGGATCGACCTCCCATTGCGCTTGTGGATCAATGATGGCCACGTCCGCGTCAGCTCCCACCGCCAACGTGCCTTTGGCCAGACCGAATGCCTTGGCCGGCGCGGTACTCAGCTTCGCAATCGCAGATTCCAGCGAGAGCACCCCTTCTTCTACGAGCGCCAGCGTCAGCGACAGCGCAGTTTCCAAGCCGACGATTCCGAAGGGGGCTTCCGTAAACCCTTGTTGCTTCTCCTGGGTCGCGTGAGGGGCATGATCCGTCGCGATGACGTCGATGGTGCCGTCGCGCAAGCCATCCTTGATGGCCTGAACGTCCTGCCAGGTACGAAGAGGCGGATTCATTTTCGCCAACGTGTTGAAGCCGCGGACCACTTCTTCGGTCAACGTGAAGTGGTGCGGGCAGGCTTCTGCCGTCACCTTAATCCCGCGCGACTTGGCCTCCCGAACCATGCGCACGGATCCGGCGGTGCTGATGTGCGCGAGATGCAGACGCGCTCCCGTCAGTTCGGCTAATGACACGTTACGCGCCACCATGACGTCTTCGGCGGCCGCCGGAATACCCGGTAAGCCGAGCTCCGTCGAGATCAGGCCTTCATTCATGCACCCGCCCTCCGCGAGATGCAGGTCTTCGCAATGATCGACGACCGGAATGTCGAAGGCCAGGGCGTACTCCATGGCCCTGCGCATCACTAGGCTGTTCATGACCGGCTTTCCGTCGTCCGAGATGGCGACGCAGCCCGCCCGGTAGAGGTCGCCGATCTCGGCGAGCTCCTTGCCTTCGGATCCTTTGGTGATCGCGCCGATGGGCAGGACGTTGGCGAGCTTTGCCGCACGCGCACGCTCCAACATGAATTCGGTAATCGCCTGGTTGTCGTTCACGGGATTCGTATTGGGCATGCAACAGACCGTCGTAAAACCTCCCGCGACCGCTGAGGCTGCGCCGCTCGCAATCGTTTCCTTGTACTCGAAGCCCGGCTCACGAAAATGCACGTGAAGATCGACGAATCCGGGCACCACCAACCGGCCTTTGGCCGCGTAGAGGGTCGCCCCGACAGGCACCTTCACCTCCCGGCCGATCGCGGCGATTTTTCCCTGATCAATGAGAACATCGCCGACACCATTGAATCGTCCGGGATCGAGAATATGTCCGCCTTGGATCACGATGGCCATCTCAATGTCCCTTGCTAATTGGCCCCTGACATGAGGTACAGAATTCCCATTCGGACGGCCACGCCGTTGGCCACCTGGTCCAGAATCACCGACGAGAGACTGTCGGCCACTTCCGGGGCGATTTCCACGCCTCGATTGATGGGGCCGGGATGCATCACGATCGCGCCGGGTTCGGCCAATTTGACCCTCTCCGCCGTCAATCCATAGAGACGCGCATATTCGCGTATCGTCGGAAAGAGGGCACGGCCCTGCCGTTCCAGCTGCAATCGCAGCATCATGATGACCTGAACACCGCACAAGGCCTCATCGAGGTTGTAGAACACCTTCGCGCCCAGTTTTTCGATGCCCATCGGAATCATGGTTGGAGGGCCCACGACACGGACTTCGGCACCCAGCTTCGAGAGGGCATGGATGTTCGACCGCGCCACGCGGCTGTGCGACACATCGCCGACGATGGCCACACGGAGTCCCTGGAACGGCAGCCCTCGCTCGCGGATCGTATAGAGATCCAGCAAGGCTTGGGTCGGGTGCTCATGCCATCCGTCCCCGGCATTGATCACCGAGCTTTTCACTCCCCGCGCCAGAGTTTCCGCCGCGCCGGCGGAAGGGTGTCGGAGCACGATAATGTCCGCCTGCATCGCCTCGATATTGCGTGCCGTATCGAGCAGCGTTTCGCCCTTGACGACGCTACTGGAGGAGGGAGAGAAATTGATCACGTCGGCGCTCAGGCGCTTGGCCGCGAGCTCGAATGACGTTCTGGTCCTCGTGCTGGGTTCGAAGAACAGATTCACGACGGTGCGGCCGCGCAGCGCCGGCACCTTTTTGATCTCGCGGCCCGTCACCTCCTTGAAGGAATCGGCGGTTTGAAGAATGAGCGTGATCTCTTCCGCCGACAACGGAGCCAGACTGAGCAGATCTTTTCGTTTCAGACTCATCGCGCTCTCCTTACCCCTTGAGGATGACGACCCGGTCGTCTTCCCCGGCCTCTTCCAGGAGCACTTGGATATTTTCTTCGCGTGAGGTCGGAATGTTCTTCCCGATGTACGTCGCCTTGATCGGCAACTGCCTGTGTCCACGATCGACCAGGACCGCCAGTTGAATCTCCGCCGGACGACCGAGATCAATCAGTCCATCCATGGCTGCACGAATCGTCCGCCCGGTAAACAGCACGTCGTCGACGAGTACGATGATTTTTCCGGAGATGTCGAACGGGACGGACGTTCTACGAAGGATCGGTTGTTCCTTCCGGAGCGCCAGATCGTCGCGATACAGCGTGATGTCCAACTCCCCGATGGGAATCGCGACGCCTTCGATATCCTGGATGCGACGGGCCAGCCGGTGGGCCAGATACACACCTCCCGTGCGGATGCCCACCAATGCGAGGTCCTTGACGCCTTTATTCCGCTCGAGGATCTCATGGGCGATCCGCGTCATGGCCCGCGCCATGTCGCCCGACTCCATGACGAGCCGTTCCTGTGACCGACCGGGGTGAGCGGGCGGTTTCATCGGTGATTCAGACATAAAAAAACCTCCTCATCGCATGTGATGAGAAGGTCGTGGGTTGTCGCCAGGCGACGAGCCATGTTGTGCTCCTTGCTCACCTCTCAGGATGAGCGTTAAAGGTTGTGCTATCTTACTGAGGCCGGCTTAAAGCTGTCAAGGGAAGGAGCCGGCTTGAACACGATACAGCGTCAGGTCGTCCATGACCCTGGCCTTAGGCAAGATCGTCCGGTGCATTCGGAAGGTCGGTAATTGGTCGACCGGTTCCTGCCAGAGCGGCGTCAAGCCTGATCCTTTCCAGCATTCGCTGAGCCTCGCCGGTCCGGTGATAAACGCGCATCCCCCTGCTCGAAGCGCACGTCGCAATGCGCTCACAGCGGTAACCAGCGACTCCGGCGGGCCGGCGGGCATCCATTGATACACTACATCGAAGACCCGTGTGGAAAGCCGGAGCGGTTGATCGTTTGCCATCGGCATGAATTGAATCCGTTTGAGCCAATCCCACTGGCGCAGCTGAGCACACGTCGTCCACAGCTGTTGCGCTTGTTTTTGCGCAAACGCCGGGTGTTGCACCACCACCGTATAATCGCGCGGCCGATCGAACGCAATGCATGACGCGATCACCGCATCCCCGTTGTGAATGAGCACCTGTCCCGCCTGCGCCAGGAGACGGCCGATCTCGCGATCCTGCTCCGCCAAATCCTCAAGATAGTCGGCGACAAACGGCTGGCACGCCAATTCGCCGATCGGCGTGTCGTCCTCAGGATACAATAAGACCGCCCCATACGCCTCTTCCGCGGAGACCGGTGGAATGCCCTCCACGAACACCGAACGCCAATCGACGGGACTGATCGGCACTGACGATACGGGAGACGAATGGTCACCGGCGGAGAGAGGCACGGTGGTCGACAGGATCGTCTCCACGTCGCGATCTTTCAGGACGATCCGACCGTCGATCGCTTGCGCCGCGCGATCGCAGGGAAGAAACGCCCGTCCTTTCGGGCCCATGAACGGCAAACCCGTCGCGTCCTCCGCCAGCGTCACCTTCTGAAGCTCCTGGCCCTGAATCGTCAGGCAGGCGCCTTGCGAGCGGTCAAAATATCGGGACGGCGGAGTTGGTGACGGCAGCCATTCGACTTGAGAAGCCTTCGTGGAGTCCATGAACAAGGTCAGCGGGTCCTTGCCGCCGGGCGCATGAGGAACGAAAAAGCTCCTGAACAGTCGAAAGGCGGCTTCAGAGGGATACGGCGGAATTCCCCGATACCGCAAGGCGGGTGGATTCCGCCGCCCTTCGTTCTGGTCGTCATACAGTCCGCGAATCAATTCAAATGCCGCTGAGCCAGTGCCGGGGAGCAAGGACTTGAACAGCTCGACCACCGGCAGAAAGTCAATGGACGCCCAGTTCATGGCCCCCATGCACGACATGAAACGGGCCTGCGCAAAATCTCCGTCTTCGAGCACATACCAGGCATCTTTGCGATGGCGGATCGTCGCCATGCCGGTGCGACCGATCATCAAATCCTCGTCACGATAAAACCAGCGAACGTCTTCGATCGGAACTCGCAGCGCCTGCGCGGCCATGGCGCGAAGGTCGTCCGCCGTGAGCCGCTGCCAGCGGGGTTTCGTCGCGAGATTCAACACCGTCTCATTGATCAGGCCGGAGGGCTTCAGGCCGACCCATGCCCCCCAGTCGAGCCTGATCCTGGCGCGAAGAAGCGTCGTCGCTCCCTGCTGGTCGACTCCCCATTCACACTCATGCAACGCATTGCCGGCCGGATCCGTTGCCAGAATCCGTCGCCCGTCGGCCCTGTAAAACACCAGATGGCCGGTGGGTTGACGGACCATTCGGCCACCGCCGGTCTCCAGCTCCGTTTTGAACAGGCGATTCGCGGGAAAGATCAGGTGGCCGGATGTCGAGAGGGCCGTAGCAACAGGATCGGCTGACATTACGGACGTCGGCACATCGTCTATTCGCGGAGTTGACCGCTTCCCAACACGATGAACTTCGAGCAGGTCAGTTCTTCTAATCCCATGGGACCGCGCGCATGAATGCGGGAAGTACTGATGCCGATCTCGGCGCCCAACCCGAACTGGTAGCCGTCATTGAGCCTGGTCGACGCGTTGACCAGGACTGCGCTGGCATCCACTTCGCGGAGGAATCGCATCGCTTTTCTGTAGTCCGCCGTCACGATCGCTTCCGTATGGTGAGACCCATACCGACCGATATGCTCCATGGCTTCGTCGATGTTCTTCACCACTTTGACGGCAAGCACCAAATCGAGGAACTCCTTGCCATAGTCGCTGTCGCTGGCGGGCTTGGCGGCGGACGATAAGGCGCAGGTTTTTTGACATCCGCGCACTTCAACCTTGGCTGCCACCAGCTTGTCGATGACGCCGGCCAGCCAGGTGCGTGCGATGCTGTGATGCACCAACAGCGTCTCCATGGCATTGCACGTCGACGGCCGCTGAACCTTCGCATTGAGGCAGATCTGCTCGGCCATGATCGGATCCGCCTCCTCGTCCACGTAGACATGGCAGACGCCGGCGTCGTGTTTGATCACGGGGATCGTCGAATGTTCGGAGACCAATCGCATGAGCGATTCACCGCCGCGCGGGATGATGAGATCGATCGACCGGTCTTGGGTCAGGAGCACCGGCACCAGTTCACGATCAGCCCTCTCGACAAACGTGACGGCGCCCACCGGTATGCCGCATTTTTCCGCCGCCTCCGACAGCACTCGGGCGATCGCCGTGTTGGAGCGAAGCGCTTCGCTGCCTCCTCGCAGGACGCAGGCGTTCCCCGATTTCAAGCACAAGGCCGCCGAGTCCGCCGTCACATTCGGTCGCGACTCATAGATGATGCCGATGACGCCGATCGGCACACGCACACGCCCGACCTGCATCCCATTCGGGCGTGTCCACATTTTCGGCACTTCACCGAGAGGATCGGCCAACTTGGCCACCTCTCGGATACCGCCGGCCATCTCTAAAATCCTGGCTTCGGTGAGCCGCAATCGGTCGGCCATCGCCTTCTGTTCCGGCGCGGTGCCAAATGCCTCCAAGTCCTCCTTGTTGGCGGCGAGCACGACTTCCGTCTGAGCTTCCAACGCATCGGCCATGGCGAGGAGGGCTTGATTCTTGACCGAGGTCGACAGCGTGGCCAACCGGTTGGCCGCCTGCCGCGCCCGAGTAACGAGCGCCTCCACGTATTCCGGAATCGACTGTAAGGGAGCTTCTGTCGACGCCTCGGACGACGCGCGTTCGGGCGAAAGTCCGGGTTGGTCCTTCTCTTCAGGCATGAATCTCGACTCCTGTGCGGTGGCGATCGGGTGTTACAGGATACAGTGGTGATTTCCGAGGGGTCAAGGCGCGAAGGCGATCGTTACTGTGGCGATTCATGGGCCAGCACGGTTCTGAAGTACGTAATTGTCCGTGCCAGAGCGTCTTCGAGAGCCACTTGGGGCTCCCATTTCAGCAGCGCCGTCGCCCGGGTGATGTCCGGTCGACGTACCTTCGGGTCATCCAAGGGAAGCGGATGATAGCTGATCGTGCTGGATGAACCGGTCAACTTGAGGACCATCTTCGCAATCTCAATGACGGTCAACTCTCGAGGATTCCCGATGTTGACGGGATCATGAATACTGGTTTCCTCGAGTGTCTCACTCCGAGTGAACATATATTTCTTATCTTTCCGTTCCTCGACCGTCTTGTCCGAATCGATCAGGAGAAGCCCGACGATGCCTCGGACGAGGTCATCGACGTAACAGAAGCTTCTTGTCTGTTGCCCTTCGCCGAACACGCTCAACGGTTTTCCTTTGAGGGCCTGCACGATGAAGTTCGATACCACCCGTCCATCGTTGGCCCGCATGCGCGGACCAAATGTATTGAAAATGCGGACGATTCTCGTATCGAGGCCGTGGTACCGGTGATAGGCCATGGTGATGGCTTCTGCGAAACGCTTGGCTTCGTCGTACACGCCGCGAGGACTGAGCGGATTCACGTTGCCCCAATAGGTTTCAGGCTGCGGGTTCACGAGCGGATCGCCATACACCTCGGAGGTACTGGCCAGCAGAAACCGGGCTCCCTTGGCGCGGGCCAATCCCAGAACCTTATGGGTTCCAAGCGCGCCGACCTTGAGTGTGGCGATAGGAAATTCGAGGTAGTCTTGAGGGCTGGCGGGAGAGGCAAAATGCATGAGCGCATCCAGCGGCCCGTCGACATGCAGATAATCACACACGTTATATTTCAGGAAGGTGAACCGCTCGTTGCCAAGCAGATGGGAAATATTTTCCATCCGCCCCGTCAAGAGATTGTCCATGCAAATGACGGTATGCCCGGCTTGCACCAGGGCATCGCATAGATGGCTTCCCAGAAATCCCGCACCGCCTGTAATCACAATGCGCATGTCGTCGGCCTATCAGCAGTCGTCTGCCACGAATGTATCAGGTCTGCATTCGAAATCCCAATCCGTATTTCGATTCCCGCTATACGTTAAATGGATCAGGCAGGGGGGATGACGGGCGGCGGGAGCTGTGGAGCAGGACTGGGAACCGTTGGTGGCATTTGAAGGGCCGGATTCGGAGCAGTCGGCAGCAGCGGATTCAATGCAGGTCCTACAGGAAGCGAGCCGGCTGTGGATGGATTGGGGTGCTGAAAGATCCAGTCATAATAGCTGGCGCGTCCCTCGAGATGTCTGACCGTTTGCGGGAAATCGTGTTTCTTGAGGGGCTTGCCCCGACTCTTGCTTCGTACTCCCATAATCCCGCCGGTTGGACTCCGCAGATACTCCCAATCGCCATGGGACATGGGATCGGCATACGCCTTGCGCAGATATGGCTTCGGCAGGCGCGTCAGCTCAACCAATGATTGCGGATAGACTTCTCCCGGCATCACGCGACCCGCCTTCTTGGACGCTGAATAGAGCGCCAATGCATTTTGAATTTCGATTCCTTTCGACAAGAGATCCGCTTCAAGCTCACGCTGCACCATGACCTTCCACTGCTTGGCCGCAGCTGTCGTTGACAGCCCGATGAGAACAATCGCGAACATCAGGAAAAGATAGGTCACGCCGCGTTCGTTGCGAAAATGAACAGGCATACGGTCTCAGCGTTCAAGGAGCCGGCGCCGGCGCAGGCGTCTCAGGCTCCTCGGAAAGCAACACTGTGTATTCCACACGCGACTCACGGTCCACGAGGGTGACGCTCTCCTGGGTAATCGCCTTGACGACCACATGCTTATCGATGGTCTGTCCCGCTTTGACGACATGCAGATCGTCGTTCTTCGTCAAGACCGCCATGTCTTGCTTCTTCTGCCATTCCTCGCCCGTCCGAACAAAACCCAGATAGTGAAACTGCGCCAAAACGGCCGCGACAGCTTGCTGACGCAAGGCGGCTTCTGGCACCTCCGCTGGCCTGGAGGCATTCATGGCGCCGGTGGACGGCAGCGCGAAGATGTTCCGAGGAGTCGCAAATAGCATTTCGCGCTGGGTGCGGGCAGCCGCGAGGAGATCCAACTGGACATGGAGATTGTCGGTACCAGCCCGGGCTGGAGACGCGCTCGCACCGGATACGTTGGTCAATGGGACACGAACCGGCTCTTCGAAAGACTGCCATTGCCACAGGAACAGTCCAGCCCACAGGGCACCGAGGGCGGCCAGCACAAGGATCTTTTTCTTTCGGGTATCCATCGTGAACGGCTATTGCACGGTCGGCTTGCCCGCGTCTCCCCGCAGATACGTCACGATCTTGATGTTGAAGGTCAGGTGATCTTGTTGTGTCGCCGATGGCACCAGATCCAGGTCCTCGATGTAGACCAGCTCATCGGCCGTTTCGATATCGTACAAGAATCGTCGAAGATCCTCGTAGCGGCCGCTCATGGTGCCCTGCAACACACCCTTACTGGTATTGGCGACCGGCGTGGCCTCGGTCTTGTACGAGAGCGCGGGAAGTGTCACATGGTTTCGCTTGGCCTCCTCCGTAATTCCCAGAGCGAGTGGCGCAAAATCCCGTTCGTCCGGCAACGCCGCCCAGACTTGCGCCAGATCGTTTTTCGCGCGCCGTGCAGCCTGATGATGCTGATACTGCTTCCGGACCTGCGCCCACTCGGCCGCCAGTTGAGCGTGGGTCAGTTCGACCGACTCCAAACCAAGGGAATTGATCGCCCAAAGCACTACTAAGAGAAGCAACACCAAGGCGGCCGGAGGGAGCAGTGCGCCGTAAGGCTTCCGCAAGTGCTCGAGCAAGATGGCACTCATGCCCGCTCGCGCTCCTGTGGTCGGTACTTGAGCTTGAGATCGAATTCCACGAGCCCGTCGTTTCCGAGATGATGCTGGTCGAGCACCGGATCGTTGAAGACGGGATGCGATTGCAGCTTGAGCGCCAGCGCCGTGACGTCCTCGACTGTCACTGCGGCGCCCGTCATGTGGATGACGGCGCTGGCAGGATCCAAGCGCACGCTCTTGATCGACACGCGAGGGGGAATCGCCTCCTCGAGCCCCGAGAGAAAGTGCGTCCACGAAAAATTCCGCTTGGCCAGCAATTGATTGGCCAGCGAAACTTCGGCCGGCAACTGTCGTAGAGCCACCTCCGACAGATCCACCCCCTCCGCTTGCGCGTCTTTAATCAGTTGCTGATCCTGCTCACGCGCTTGCTCAAGCCGCGTTTGAATGGTCTGAAGATCTTGAAATGCCATCCAGGCCTGTGCGGCGTTCCATGAAACCCAAAGCCCCAACCCGAGCGCAGCGGCCCTCAGGACAAATCGGGCGGGAGCCACATACGCACGATGGCGACTCCCCAACTCAATGTGGAAGTACGTGCCGCCGCCGGTCCGCCAACGAAAGCTGCCGATCCAGTCGGCGAAGCGCGTCATGAAGGAACGCTTGTTTCGCATGTCTACATCAGTCCGGCCACGACGGGTAACATCGCCAACGAGCTGTTGCCTCCATCGTGAATCCAGCCCACCGCCTGCACATGTTCCCACTGCAAATGATCGGTCGAGACACCGAGTACGTGGCCCAATTGATCTTCCAACCCCGGAACGTCTCCCTCGGTCATGAGCACCAACCGAGCAAGGCGCAGATCGGGGACATGCTCCTGACAAGCCAGAATCGACAGTTCCGTTTCTCGGACGATCCTGGCAATGCTCTCCCGGCTCTCGATGTTTTCGTCACCGGCGAGGAACTTCGTTCGCGCGAAGACAGGACGGCCATCATGAAGAATCATGCAGGTCATTCCACCGTCCGCCACCGTCACCCAGGCCAAATCCCGGTTCAAACATCGCGTCCCCCCGGCGGCTTTGAGCCAGAGATCGAACAGGCGAAAACTGGCGACCGTCACCTCTTGTGGCAGGAGACCCGCTGCCTCGCACGCTGCCTCGTACTCGCCCAGGATCGCCTCTTGGGCGGCGACCACGAGCACCATGTACAGGTCCTTGGGCTGTCGGGGCGGGAACACCTGCCACGTGAATTTCGCCCCCGCCAAGGGAAGACGTTGTTCCTGGCCGAGGCGCCATCGAATGAGCGCCTCTTGTTCCTCGCGTCGCACAGGAAACTGTTCGAGTTGGAGCACGGTCGCGCGCACCGCAAGATCCGGCAACACCAACGTCACCCGTCGAGGCAGTCCTGTCAGCAGCGTCCGCCCGAGGAGGCGAAGTCGTCGCGGCGGGCCGACCAATGACCGAAGCCGTTCCGCCAACGCCTCTCGATCGACGACATTGCCGTCGATCGGCGAGAGTTTGACCACGCCGGAAGGGATCGGTGAC
>DATEEH010000087.1:0-10992 GCA_035281245.1 Nitrospira sp. | reverse complement strand
GCACATTGCCGGTCCTGACCCACGACACCGTCATGGTGCGATTGGCCCGTCGATAATACAGGTAACTCAAGGCCGTGAGGAGAATCATGACATTCACCGCACCGTTTTTGGCGGACATCACGCCGTAATTCCCCACCACCGGATGCTGCGCGCCGCCCATGGCTTTGAGTTCTCCAGGGGACATCAAGACCGTGTGCGGCGTCAACCAAATGAACAGCGCCAGCGTCAATGCGCCGAGCAGGAACTGGTAATACGTTTGGTACCGCTCGCCTCCCTTGATCCGCGCCATGCCCTGCCAGATGTAGTAGTTGATGCCGAGCAACAGCGCGCCGATGAGCAGCGCCTGGACGACGAAGAGCCAGGTCAACAATCCACCCATCATCGTGACGCCCATGCTCTGGCTAAAGGCATACACGGAACGCATCAACCAATAACCGGCAATGGGCATGGGAAGGAGCGCGCATACCGTCACGAACAGAAAAATATAGCCGACCCAGTCGAAGTAGGCCCGCTCTCCGTCGGTCTTGCTCGTAAAGAAGCGATAACACGCATAGGCCAACACGACGGCGCCGCCCGACATGATATCGGCCAAAAATCGATGGACGTTCAATGGATTCCAGAGGGCCGAATGCAGCAAATGCCAGACGTTCCCCAGAAACCGTCCCTGCGCATCGACGCCCGCCGGCGACATCATGAAGGCAGACCAGCTGTTCGCCAACAAGAGGAGCGCCGTTCCAAAAATGTTGGTGAGGATCCCGATCGCCGCATGGATCCACTTCAATCCGGGCTCCGCCATGCGGTTCCAGCTGTAGTAATAGAGAATGAGCAATAGGGATTCCCCGACGAAGACGATCGCATAGGCCGGCATGAACGCTTTGAACGTGCCGCCCATGTACTTCATGAAGCTTGGATAGAGCCCGATGAACATGGCAAGCATGAGGCTGCCGACGACGGCGGTGACGGACAGCGCGAGCAATGCCACTTTTGCCAGGTCTCTGGCCAAGCCGTCGTAGCGGAGCGACAACGCGGGTTTGTTCGTGAGCAAACCGAGGAACTCGAGGAGGGCACAAAACAGCGGCAGCGCCAGCACGAAGCCGCCGAAGTAGGTATGTTGCTGTGTGACAAACCAGACCAGCAGGCGGCTGTCAAACGATCCGATACGGGGATACACCGTGTCCGTCGGCGAGGGTGCCGCTGGCCCCTGCGGTGTGCCAGGCACTTGGTAGTACAGATCGGCAGGATCCTCCGCATGGACAGGCTGCACGAAGGCGGCGGCGACGCTGCAGCCCAGCAACGCAACGAGAAGAACGGCGGAAAGGAACTTAGGTCTCGACATCGTGACTTATCCCTTAGAAGCACCGGCAACAGCGGAGCCGGACGATTTGCTGAGAATCCCCATGACGAAAGGACAGCGGAGCAACGAAGGGCTCAGGCTCACGCCTTGCCGCTCCTCCACCTGGCGGCGATGTCCCAAATAGTATCCATACAAGGCCATCAATCCCGCCACCAGCGCCCCGCCGCTGACAGCATACGCCATGGGAACGCCCGGCTGCTTCAACACGAAAATCACTGCGCCGGCCACAACGAGATAGTAGGTTGAGGCGAACGCCATTCCGGGCCACCACCAGTACTTGACCAGCTCAGACGGCTTGGTTTCCATGAATCCGTCCGTCCATGCGCCCGAGGATCTCAGCCCGCCGAAATAGGCGCACAGGGCAAGTCCGCCCCCGAGCACCGTCACGGCCGAGACCTGCACGAGCGTCGCGGCATGAGCGTCTCCGAGGAAGGCCCCCGAAGAGGCAGCGAAAGCGCCGACCACCAATCCCGACAGGATCCATGGGCCCACGATCGACGAGTGGGTCTCGAGCAGGCTTCGCAAAGCCACGCCGTTCGGAAACGTCGGACAAGGCCGTCCCATCAGAGACACCTTGCGCACATGGCCGATTTCAAACGCATCTCGGGCAACGGCCGTGCAGGAAATGATGATGGCCATCATCGCGGGCCCATCGGGATGCTGAAGATAGTCGTAGCCAACGAGCCATAAGAGCGCCAGGACGAGAAGAGACAATTGGACCGCATAGACAAATCCGATCCAGCCGGCGACCCAAGCGAGCAGCCTTGGTCCGTCCTCACGGATGACAGCAGACCACCCCATGCCGCGACCTACCCGATACGCCGGGAGCGCAGTCAACAGGCCCACCGCTCCGCTGACCAGCAGCAGGACGATCGGCTCCGTCAACGGGAGCGAGTGTTTCGCCAACCGGTAGATCCCGAAGGCGACCAGGCCGGGCACGAACATCACCCAGCGCTTTTGCTTCCGAACACTGTCCTCCGTCACCGCCAGGCTCAGACTGGGAAGGACTCGCAAGGCCATTCGATGCAGCATCTCTCTTCTTCGTCCCCTCTCTTCTTCCCTCTATTCAGGGGTGGCCCGTTTAGCCTCAAACGTGCGGATCTTTTTCACCCACCCAACCCTGCGCACGCCGAGACGTGCGCCTTTCCCAAGCTCACCCGCCCACCCTGCCGCACTTTTTTCACCCACCCGACCCACCGATTGCTTCGCAATCGATATCCCGGGACGCGGCATTCACCAAGCGGACCCGTCAGGGTTTCGCCCCGAGCCCAAAATATTTCGCCTTCACTTCTTCCATCAGCGCAACGGTAATCCGCCCGGTTCCGCGTTCCGCCGCCGTTCGCTCGAGTTCGATTTTCGCCATTGCCCGCACCGGAGCCGGCACATTATTCAATCGACGTTCAGCCTCGGCATCCCATTCGATCCGCTCCCCGCTGCGGGACCGAAAGAGACTGTCATACGTCACAACCCGCTCATCGCGCGCGCGGATGTCCTGCTCGACCCCGTCACGAAACAGCGGAGCGAGATACGGCGGCATGCGTTCTAACCGATGCAGCGCCTCATCAGTCCACACCATGCGATCGACGAGACCCTGTATTTGTCCTGCCGGCACATCGACGCCGACCTTCAGACCGCAACCCCGGCATTCTGAGCGGACGAACCACTGCTGCGAGCCGTCCTCACGGCTCCGTTCTTCAATGCCTTCCGTATGCATCCAGCGTCCGCAGCCGCAGGTCAACATCTTGAAAGCTCGTGATGCGTGAAGCGTGAAGGGTGAAGGATTTCAAACAATCACTGATTACCCTTCACTGACATCTATCCAATTTTCCCTGGATACAGAATGTACAACATCGTGTACGTCGTGGTACCCGTCACAAACAGGATGCAGTAGATGATCATGGTGAACAGGCCCAGCGCGCGGTGGCGCTGTGCACCGCTGGGCAATAATCGTTGAATCGTCGTTTCGATGCCCAAGACGAATGCGACGAGGATGATCAACCCCGCATAGACTTCGAACTTTCGCATCGAAAATCCGGCCGAGGCACCGCGGAGCGCAAACAACAGCAGGGCAAGAGCTGTCGTGCTTCCGATGATCGCGCCGATGCGTTTCCAGGTCGTCAGCAGCGGCCGTTCATTGAGCTGTCGGCGGTCCCCCACAAACGTCTGAGCGCGAAACCCAAGAATGATCATGTAAATCGCCATGACCAGCCCGATGATTACCAGAATGATGTGCACGACGAGGATTGGCACGAACACATGATCATAGAGCTCCTGCGAACCTCCGAAGCCTTCCTTTCCCTCCACGGCAAGCACGCCCAACTGACGGAAGAGATAGTAGGCCGTAAAAAATCCAACCATCGCCAGCATGCCGCAAAACATGAGCCAATGATGGGCATTGGCCTGGCCGCGGCGAGCCTTGAACCAGCCGACCACAAACAGTGTGGTGAAGATCGTCGCCATCAATTGACTGAGGTCGGCGCCCATAGTGGCATGGGTGCCGAAGAAACCCGGTTGTCGAAGCCAGTCCATCATCTGCTGCGCACTCCTTGCACCACGGCCGTCTTTTCCAGTTCCTCGAGCGAACTGAACCCGGCTCTGGTCATCCATTCCATCGCGTCGGCCGTCTTGTAACAGGCCCCCTGTTGCGTGTTCACCAGAATGTGCACAGCGAACGCGGTCGTCCAAGCAGGGCCAGTCCCGGTCTCATCGAGGAATCTGTCCTTAATGATCAACCGTCCGCCGGGCGCCAGATGGTCATACACTTTCTTGACGAGCACCTGATTGGTTTCATAGGTCTGGTAATGCAAAATGTCAGACATGAGGACGGCATCATAGGGACCACCCAGGCCGTCCCGGTTGAAATCTCCGCCGCGCAATACGATTCGAGATTCAAACCCGGCATCTTTGACCGTCTTTTCCGTCAAGGGAAGTGTCGAGGGGAGATCGAAGACCGTCGCGGTTAGTTCCGGATACACCTGGCAAAAGGCGATCGCGTTGGTACCGGCTCCGCCTCCGAGATCCAAGAAATGCAGCGGTCCTTGCAGCCGCAGCCGTTTGGCCAACTCCGGCCCGCTTTGCCGGCCGATCCGGTGAAGCACGGCCAGAACGTTCGCCCCCAAGGCAGGATCGGTTTCGAAGACATGCCGATCCACTGCCCGCTTTCCTGAGCGGATCGTTTCTTCCAATTTCCCCCAGTTGTTCCACTCGGCCTCGTGCAGGAGAAGCAGATGGCCGATGTACTGCGGCGAGTGTCGAACGAGATGCGTTTGGGCAGCGGAGGTGTTGGCATAGCGCTCACCGGTCTTGGTCAGCAGACGCAAGGCCACGAGAGCGTTTAAAAGGAGGACCAGTGTTGGCTCGTGAGCACCGATCCGGCTCGCCGCTTCTTCGGCGGTTTTCGGCTTACCGTCCAGAACCGAGAAGACATCCAGTCGGACTGCCGTCAGGAGAATTTTGGTTTCCCAGTAATAGCCCAGCTGGAAAATTTCGGCGAGAGTTAGTTCCCGTGACACACCCATCCCCTTCCAGCAGGATGTTGAAACAGGCGTCCAGTTTCACCCGCCCAAGCCCCGGCGCGCCAAGACGCGCCTATTCCCGGGCATTGTTCTCGCCTCGCTCAGGGCCTCAACGGACGACCCGGGAAGGAGCTGCTCCGGCAGCTCAGGGCGGGCGGGTGAAATAGTTTACGCTTCAGTCCTTTACTCGCTGCGGCCTCGCTGGCCAGCCTGTTTGAACATCCTGCAGCTGAAATAGTTCTTGAAAGACGGCATCTTACCCAGTTGAGAAAGTGAAAGGCAAGGCAGGTGCAGGAGACAAGAAAGGTTCGATAAAAACACGAAGGGCAGCGGAGCTCCGCTGCCCTTCGACGGCCATGGCCACTGTCCAATGACGAACGCTTACTTGAGCTCGGCCTTCAGGTTGGCCGTCCCACCGTCCGCCACTTCGACTTCAAACTCAGTCTTCTTGCCCTTGGCGACAAACGGATGCCAGGCCACGACCTTGTGCTTGCCGGGCGGCACATCCTTGATCTCAAACGTACCATCCTCCTTCACCACGGCGAAGTGAGGGTTCGAGACGGGGAGGAAGAACGACTGCATGAACTCATGCTGGTCGCACTGCAGACGGTAGAAGCCGTCCTTTTCGGCACCGCCACGGAAGGTCACGGGCTTGTCCAGCTTGTCGCCCTTCTTGGCAAGACCGATGTTGAACCCGGTGGCCGAGGTGGAACCCTTGACCGTGAAGCTGTGCGGATTATGCAGCACACCCTGAACGGACTTGGGATCGTCAGGGTCCGCATCGTGATTCTCGACCTTGAACGGACGGGTGTTCACGACGACGCCGCTATACGGCAGGAACTCACAGAACTCTGCCACCACTTCGGTTCCCGCGTACCCGTCCATCCACGCCTTGTCTTCGACATCCACGACCGCAACGACCGCGTGCTTCAACCCGCCGTCCTTGCCGACCTCAATCGTGGGCATGAACCGCTTGTCCCCATCAATGAGTTCCTTGTGAGGATTCTTCGGACAGAACTTGGGGTTGGGGAACTTCGCGAAGGAGAACTCCTTCTTTTCAGGCTTCCCCGAGTAGGTCACTTTGCCGGCGATCGTGCCGCCTGCAAAGGAGGTGACAGGTGCCGCGACGAACGCGACGGCTGCCACGCCAAATACGATGGATAACGCACTCTTCATGTTCCTGCCTCCTTGTGATTAAGCGAAAACCCGACATTAATGATTATTAGCTCGCTGTCCCCCGTCTTCATTCCGGATACGAGAGGAACAAGAGATTCGCTCCCTCTCTGGGTACTCGATTGAACGACTTGGCTGGCGAGGCTGGTCTGAGACCGAGTACATATACAGAATGGTACCGTGCGATGTCAACAGGTTGCAACTTCGCCCCAGCAGCCTGTTTCACCAATGGAAGCACATGAAGCAATGCACCCGCGGCTGTGGCGCGGACGGCTTCGTTTTGATCGTGCATGGCGCCTTTGAGATCGGGAAGGATGTCCTGGTCGCCAATATGGCCAAGCGACCGCAGGGCCACGATTTTGGGACCGGGAAGAGGATCCACCGTGAGACCAGACAAGAGCATCATCGCCCCCTGCCGGTTACCCTCGGTCGCCTTTCCGAGGGCAAAGGCTGCCGACGAGCGAGCGGCCGTGTCGTTATGCTGGGCAAGCGCCGTTAGGGCGGGTCCAACAACATCGAACGGCTGGCCCAACTGCAACAATGCGGCGGCGGCAGCGGCACGCACGCTGAACGCCGTATCTCCGAGTTTGCGCGACAATGCGGGCACGGAATCTCTTGAGCCGAGATCCGCAAGCGCCGCTGCGGCGGATTCGCGGACAGGAGGGACCGGATCGTCGAGCAGCTTCTGAATGGCTTCACGTGATTCCGTTCTGTGAAGGTGCCCGAGCCCTCTTGCGGCGGCCGCACGAACGGACGGCTGGGTATAGGTCAACAAATTTTTCATCAGGGGCGCTGCGCGCTGATCGTTCAAATCCGCCATGGTGCGGAGCGCTTCCGCCCGGTCTTCGGGATTGGCCGCCTCGGCCGCCTTGCGCAAGTCCTCCCAGGCCTCGGTACGCCCCAATCTGATCAAGGCCCCGAACGCGGCAATGCGAACTGTCGCCAAGTCATCCTTCGCGGCCGGCTCGATCAGCGGAATCACCGATCGGTCGCCGCTTTTCCCGAGCGCCTTGATCGCCCGTGCCTTGACGATCCCGGCCTGATCTTCGAGGGCGGCGCGCAGCTTTTTCGATTTGCGCCCTTTCGCCGATCGTCCCAACCCTTCTGCCGCCAACACTCTCACCGGTCCGGAGCCGTCGCTCAAGCCATCTTCGAAGTACGGGATGGTTTCGTCGGAATCGATCTCTTTCAATGCGGTGTATGCGGCCCCTCGCATCTGCTCGCGCATATCCTTCACGAGCACCACGATGAACCCCAATGCCACCTCGCGTAACAGAGGCACATCGTCCTGCTTGAGTCCGCCCTCCAGTTTGTCATATTCCGACAGCGCCTCTTGCGGGTTTCCCAGCTTCGCCAGTGTCCGGATTTTCAGCCGTCGTACGTCCGGCGACGCGAGCTGCTCCTGATTCAGCTTTGAAAGACCATCGGCCACCTTTTGATATTCCTTCTGGTCGTACAACGCCCTGAGCTCCGGAGGCACGGTCGACGAGGCGGCTCCCATGACGAACACGAGCAGCACGAGCGCACCACATGTCAGCGCAGTCCGACGACTCATCGGCTACCCCCGCTGCGCTCGGATGGTGGAGACTGACCGCTTTCGGTATCCAAGCGGTTCGTTGAAGTAGTGATTGGGTTGCGGAGACCATCTGATTCGTTCATAGGCGAAGGACCAGTCCCGGTCGCGACTGACCAGTTTGAGCACCAGGCCGGTTTCCACGTCAACCCATTCGTACCACTGTTCCGTTCGACCATGCCGATCGGTTTGGACTTCGTAAAGTTGCGCAGCCCGACCGATGGCTGTGGCCTCGCCGACCAGTACCCGGCCACGTTCTCCGGGAAGAGCGGGCTGCATCGGCAACACATCGTCCGGATCGAGTTGGGTCACCAACAATTCCTTCTGCTGCGCCAGTAAGTACCAGGCTTCCGCTAAATCCAACCGGATGATTTCAATTCCGGCATAGCCATAGTCCGTGCGGATGGCGTACTTGTACTCCAGCCTCAGACGGTCGCCCTTTGCAAACACCTGCGCCTGATACTTTTTTCCGTTGACCTGTTTGAGGATGGTTCCGGAAAACTCATGATGCCGGGACGGATTTTCTTCCGCGATTGCAGAAGAGAAAGACAGTAAGAAAGATGTCTGTAGGAGAAGGCCGAGCAATAGGAACTGCCGCGCATCACGCATTCACGGATGTTCGAAAGGATATTCTCACCCGCCCGACCCTGTCGCGCTGAGTTGCAACGCAATCGGTGGGTTGGGCGGGTGACAAAAGCCGGGGCTGCGCGGGTGAGATCAAAGTCTTTTTCAACAGCCGGTTAGTGCTGATGCTCGACGAAGGGGTCGATGTCAATCGACCGACCGAGCGATTCCGGACCGAACCGGGGGTTGTCCACGACTTTGTAGGCCGAGCGGTTACCTTTGGGCGCTCGCAAAGAGAGGTGCTCGATCACCTTGCCGTCCGGCTTGACGGTGACCATTTTGGTCATACCTGGACCCGTCTGGGGATGCCAGGCAACCAGTTGATACGTTCCAGGAGGAACCTGCTCGAGCGAAAAATGTCCGTTTTCATCGGTGAGCGCGTAATAGGGATTATTGACCGCCATGGCCCAGCTTTCCATATACGCATGAAACCCGCACTGCATATAAAAAGTGCGTCGGCCCTTGTTGAGATAGATCGGCCCTACGAGCGACTTGCCCGGCGCATGATTATGAATCGCGTGGAGGTCGCCTCTGTTGTGCTGATGGTTCATGACCAGCGGTGTGTTAAAGAGCACTCGAGCGCCCGCTTCCAGCGAGGTTTCATATCCCTGAATATCGTGCATGACGGGATCCATGTTGACGACTTCAACCGCGTGCCCGTTGCGCACGATGGTCATGAACGGCTGAAACATGCAATCGCGAGCCTCGATCAGAGGGACCGATACTTCAAACGGCTTCCCCGCTTCCACGCCTTCGAGCAGCACGATGGCGTCTTTTAAACCGCCCTTTGGACTCACGACAAAATCATGGAGCAACCGCCAGCCATTGCCGTTCGAAATACGCCCGCAGTACTGGGGATCGGGAAAGGTGATGAGGTTGAATCCCTTGGGTTCGGGAGCGGGCCCGTCAAGCGTCACCGTTCCTTCAACCACCCCGCCGTGTTCCACATCGATCACGTCGTAACTATAGACGGCACCGGCGTTGAGAATCAGCGCTAGGAGGATGCTCAAGCGGAAGATATGCGCGGTCAGGCCTGCATTCACGATGTGCTCCTTTTCTTCTTATGGCGTCTGCAACTCGAGCGTCGGGCGAATATCCAGGGTCTTGCCAAGGGCATCCGGCCCGAAATGAGGATTCTCTTCAATTTCATGGGCGCTGCGCCGCCCCTTGGGAGATTCAAAGACAAAAGCGGCCTGGGCCGTCCCTTTGGCCGGCACGGTGATTTTTTTCTCCAGGACTGTTCCGACCCCGGGATGCCAGGCCATGAGCGTATAGTCGCCTGGCGGCACGTCGGTGAGCGAGAAGCTTCCATCGGCGCCAGTCAGCTGATAGTAAGGATTCTCCACGGCGAGGCCCCAGCTTTCCATGTAGGCATGGAACCCGCACTGCATCACAAAGAATTTGCGCCCCTTCGTCATATGGATCTGCTCGGTGACCGGCTGGCCGGCGAGATGTTCATGGCTTTCGGCCGTCACGAAACGCTTATGGTGCGGGTTCATCGGCAGCGGGGTGTTGAACAGCACGCGGGGCCCGAGCTGCGAGGTTTCGTATGCTTGAATGTCATGCATGACCGGATCCATGTTCATGATCACGACCTCCGAGCGGTCGCGTACGATCGTCACGAAAGGAAGGAACCGGCAGTCGCGGGCTTCGATCGTCGGCGCGTCGAATTTGAACGGTTTTCCTTTGGTCGCATCGGCCAGCCACACGACGGTGTTCTTGAGTCCACCGTCGCTTGCCACTTCGAACTCTTTCAGGATCCGCCATCCCGTGCCGGTCGAAATTCTTCCGCAATAGACCGGATCGGGGAAGGTGATCAGGTTAAAGCCTTTTGGAATCGGCTTGCCGGCCGTAATGGTCACCTTTCCAGTCACCGATCCGCCTTCAATGACTTGAATTTCCTCGTACGCCCATGCGGTTGCACCTGCCATAAGCAGCCAGCCGCATAACACCAGGACCCCTTTCATTAGGCCTCCGAACGCAAATCGAAATAAGTGCAATTTTCCCATCGTACCAAATGGAACCCATAAAGCAAAAGGGGGAAGCCTTGCGGCTTCCCCCTTCGTGACTGAAAGCCCTCCGTTCCGGAGAGCCACAATGCTTACTTCGCGGCGACGGGAATCATCTGCGCTGAATTCTCGAACGACGCGCTCTTCATGCCGGCGCCCGCGCCCGCGAGAGGCAGCAACCGCTGATCGCCTGAGGGCAACACTCGGAGGTAGCCCCATTGTCCGGACTGGGAGTACGGCAACCGTTGGTTGCTATACACGTAATCACCCGGCAAGCGGTATGGTCCGCCGGCCGACGGCACGAATGCGTCCAGCACTTCGGACCCCGAGAACTCGACCACGCTGATCTGATCGGCGCCCCGCATGTACGGCTCGATCGGCCATTCATGTTTCTCGACGCTGAACATGCCGTTCTGCTCGTTGTTGGCTCCGATCACGTGGATACGCACGGGATCGCCCGCATGCGATTCGATGATCGGGGTCGCTGGATCTTCCGGTTTGTCGGCTTTGCACGGCTGGAACACCTTACCGAGCGAGCACCCCTGCTCTTCACGATACTTGTAGGGCTCCGACCGGTAATTGACGCCGGTCAGACCTGCCACGTTCTGCACGTAGGGCATGAAGCTCGTCCCGATGATGTTGTCCTCGTCTTGGAAGAACAAGGCCACATCCCGGTAGTTCGGACGGGTCTCGTTGCCGGGGACGCTCCGGTCGATGATCACGTCGGCCGCCCAGGCATTCTTA
>DATEEH010000086.1:0-111669 GCA_035281245.1 Nitrospira sp. | reverse complement strand
TTTCCAGATCATGCTTATCGGTTCGTGGACGCAACTTGATTTCCTTGACCTGCGTTGACTTTTGATGTCTCCGGCTTTGGTGATCCTTCTTGCTCAGCTCATACTTGTACTTTCCGTAATCCATGATCCGGCAGACGGGCGGGACGGATGTCGGTGCGACTTCCACCAAGTCGTATCCGGTTTCTTGCGCCTGTTTGAACGCTTCCGGAGTTGGAAGGATGCCGAGCTGCTCGCCTTCGGGTCCAATCACTCTGACTTCACGGACGCGAATCTCGCGGTTTACCCGCAGTTTGGGAACGATAGGCCACCTCTCATGATGTAGGTGAAAGTTGTTGCCCGGCCCGCTGTACCTCGGCCTTGAGCAGATCCAAGGCGCCGGCGATGGTCATGGTGCCGAGGTTCGCGCCGCTGCGTCCTCTGACCGACAGCGTGCCGGCCTGCACTTCCCGATCGCCGACGACGAACATAAACGGCGTCTTCGCTTTTTCCGCTTCCCGAATCTTGAGCCCGATCTTTTCATTGCGGATATCGGCCTCCACACGGAAACCTGCCGCCCGCATCTGCGAGACCACCTGAGTGACGAATTCGCGCTGATGGTCGGTAATTGCCATGACCACGGCTTGCACGGGCGCCAACCACGTGGGGAACGCCCCGCCGTAATGTTCGATGAGAATCCCAAAGAACCGCTCGATTGATCCCATCAAGGCCCGGTGGATCATGATCGGCCGGTGACTTTTGCCGTCCTCTCCGATGTACTGCATGTCGAAGCGTTCGGGGTTGTTGAAGTCGATTTGAACGGTCGAGCATTGCCACGAGCGGCCGAGTGCGTCCTTGATCTTGATGTCGATCTTTGGACCGTAAAATGCCCCGCCCCCGGGATCGAGGTGAAAGGCAATGTTGCGGCTTTTGAGGGCCGCCTCGAGTGCGCTGGTCGCGAGCGTCCAGTGTTCTTCGGACCCTACGGATTCCTTGGGCCTTGTCGAGAGAAACACCTCGAATTCGTTGAACCCGAACGTGCGCAGGATGAAGAATGTGAAGTCCAGGACGCGGCTGACTTCCGTTTCAATCTGGTCCGGACGGCAGAATAAATGCGCGTCGTCCTGCGTGAAGCCGCGCACCCGCAAGAGGCCGTGAAGCACACCGGTACGTTCATACCGATACACCGTGCCCAGCTCCCCGTAACGGATCGGAAGGTCTCGATAGCTCCGCAGATGAGACTTGTAGATCATGATGTGATACGGGCAGTTCATCGGCTTCAGCTGATACTCGCTGCCCTCGACCTTCATGGAGGTGAACATGTTCTCGCGGTAATAGTCGACGTGCCCGCTGGTCTTCCACAAATCCAATCGTGCGACATGCGGCGAATACACAAGCTCGTACCCATCCTTGAGATGCTGCTCCCGCCAAAAGTTTTCAATCAGGAGTCGAATGGCGGCGCCTTTTGGATGCCACAGTACCAGGCCAGGACCAATCTCGTCCTGGATAGAAATCAAATCCAATTCCTTCCCGACTTTTCGATGATCACGACGTTTGATCTCTTCCAAACGGGCCAAGTGTGCATGCAGTTCGGCCTCGGTTGGAAACGAGGTGCCGTAAATCCGCTGTAACATCGGGTTGCGTTCATCGCCGCGCCAATAGGCCCCGGCCGTTGTCAGCAGTTTGAAGGCTCCCAAGTGGCCGGTGGAAGGCAAATGCGGACCTCTGCACAGATCGACGAAGTCGCCCTGCGCATACACGGAAATGGGCTCCCCATCCGGAAACCCTTCGATCAATTCCACCTTATAGTGCTCGCCGCGGGCTTTGAAAAATTCGATCGCCTCCTGCTTGGACATTTCGCGACGGGAGACCGTCAGATTTCGGCCGGCGATCTCGCGCGCACGCTGCTCGATTTTCTCGAGGTCTTCTGGCGTGAACGGACGATCGTATGCGAAATCATAATAGAAGCTGTCCTCGAGTGCCGGGCCGATGGTCATCTGGGCCGTCGGGAAAAGCTCTTTCACCGCCTGAGCCATGATGTGCGTGCTGCTGTGGCGGTAGACTTCGCGGCCTTCGGGACTATCGAATCCAAGCGGTTCGAGGGTGGCATCCACAGTCAAAGGGGCGGAGAGATCTACCGACTTTCCGTTGACCGTCGCGGCCAATACGTTTGGCCCGAGAGTGATCCCCCCGGCGGCAAGAGCTTGAG
The DNA here is from genome assembly GCA_035281245.1 of Nitrospira sp. Taxonomy (GTDB): domain Bacteria; phylum Nitrospirota; class Nitrospiria; order Nitrospirales; family Nitrospiraceae; genus Nitrospira_C. The sequence continues at coordinate 109,484 of DATEEH010000086.1, read as the reverse complement.
CGACTGTCTGGCCGGGAGGCAACTCGAAATTCCTCCCGTTCTTAAGCATGATTTTCGGCACAACCGTTTCTCTACTTTTCGCACATCGGAACACACGCCTCGTGCAGAAGCTGGGATCGGAGGACCCCAGAGGGCGAGGAAATCCTGTATCTCAGCAGGATGCAAAAATGCAAAAGGCACCCCGATCGCGAAGACGATCGGATGCCCTCGGCGAGATGGTAGGCGCGGACGGTCTTGAACCGTCGACCTCTACCGTGTCAAGGTAGCGCTCTCCCCCTGAGCTACGCGCCTATCGTCCGAACGCGCATGCTAATATAGCCCCGCCCAAGGTGTCAAGAAATGCAAAGAGAAGGGAGCGTACGCAAGTGCGCACGCTGCCTTCTCTTTTTCACATAACCACTGCGGATCGCTGAGCGTGATGCCGCTAGATTAGCGGACCGCTGACTTCAGAACTTTTCCGGCTGAGAACTTGGGGACTTTGGCCGCTGGAATCCGAAGGCTTTCACCCGTCCGGGGATTTCTGCCCATGCGTGCCTTGCGCTTTGAGATCGTAAAAGTCCCGAAATTGACGAGTGAGACGCGCTGTCCCCTCTTCAAGGAAGAGGTGACGGCACCGGTAAAGGCGTGCAGGGCATTCCCCGCGGCTACCTTGGTGATGCCGGCGGACGCGGCCATCTTCGCAATCAATTCTTCTTTGGTCATCGCTCCCTCCTGGGTATATAGGTTAAAAAAACCGCCTCGGCCCCCTTTGCTTCCCTGCAGGCCTGGATGCCTGCGCGAGCTGAATTGCTATACGTCTCGTCCCCCTCGCTTCACCGGAATGTGCAGGTCATGGATTTTTTTTCTCAGCGTATTACGATTCAACCCGAGCAACTCGGCCGCCTGAATTTGATTGCCTTTCGTCTCCTGAAGGGCCTTCGTAATGAGCGGTCGTTCGATGGCGGAAATCAGCATGGGGTGGAGATTTCGACCGGACCCGTTGCGCATGCCTTTGACAAAGTCTCCCATTTTCCATTCCACGTAGTCTTCGAGACTCAAGGGCGTCTCGGTTCCGCCGGAACTGGTCGCCTTTGTTCGAGCGATCGACTGCATGAACTTTGACGCTCGTTTGAGCACAGGTCTGGATCCTGTAATCAGGAGGGTCCGGGAGAGATCGACATGATGGGGAAGACCGTGCATGCCCGCCTTCGATTCCACAATGACGGCGTCGAACTGGCGCTTACTGGCTTCTCGTGGCAATGCCGCCGCGTCTTTAGCCGTCGTCATGGTGGCATCTTTGAATGCTTGTCTGAACTGAGTCTGGATCTCTGAGTCGCCGCTGAGCAAGAGGATACTAAACACGGAAGAAGAGAGCGTCATGAAGCCATCATCCAGCTGAAGAGGGCCGGATTATTGCCCAGAGCCGATTTGATGTCAACGAAGAAATTGGCACTGATGCTTTTTTTGTAAGTGTGTCGAGATGACCATGATCTCGTGCGCTGAATGACGCACTGCATTCTTTCGGGTACACGTCGCCTCGGCACTCCGCGGCACGAGTTCGATAGTGATGTGCTTTCGGAAGCGAAGATGCCGAGTGAATCGCTTCACGATCACTTCGTCGTTCATCTACGTCCGTTCATCTCGCTTGACCGAGGGAAGGGGCCGGCGTTGTCCCCATCGCGGGCTTGACAGGGCCGGCGGCGACCCAGTATAAAAGACCTTTGCTGAATTCCGACCGGAATTGTGTGGTATGAAGGTATCTCTTCGATCTACTTATGGAATCATGGCTGCGGTGGATCTTGCCCTGCAGGAAGGGTCGGGGCCCATTCAAGTGAAGGCTATTGCCAGGCGACAGAACATTCCGGCCAGATTTCTCGAGCAAGTCCTCCACGCCATGAAGAAAGCCGGTTTGGTGACGAGTCAACGGGGCGCCCAAGGTGGCTATGTCCTGTCAAGGAAACCATCGGATGTCTCGGTCGCCGAAATCCTCGAGGCGCTCGAGGGACCGTTTCTTCGCATGGCAGAAACCAACGGTCGACTGCATCACACGAAGTCCGAGACTTTGCTGGCAAAAATCTGGAATCGTGTGCAGGAAGCCGAACGTCATGTGCTCGAAGGCATTACCGTCGAAGAATTGGCCGGCCAGCAGCGCCAAATCGAACAACAACGAAGTCTGATGTATCACATTTGAGGTTTGCCATGAGCCAACTCACCACCAGCCGTGTCCCCGTTACGACGCAGCCAATCCCCGCGGCTATTCTCGAGGAAATCGAAACCTTCGAGCATGAGGCGCAGCGCCTGCTGTCCGGAGAAATCGTCGGTGATCTCTTCAAGCCATTTCGCCTCCAGTACGGCATTTATGGGCAGCGCCAGGCCGGCGTCCAGATGGTGCGCATCAAGATTCCCTTCGGCGGGCTGACAGCCAATCAGTTGCGGCGCATTGCCGAGCTTGCCGAGCGATATACGACGGGTGTCGGTCACGTCACGACCAGACAGGACATTCAATTGCATTTCGCCGAACTGAAAGACGTTCCGACCATCATGCGGGGTCTGGCCGAAGTGGGTTTGACGACGCGCGAGGCATGCGCGAACACCGTTCGAAACGTGACTGGCTGCCATCTGGCCGGCGTGTGCCAAGGCGAGGTGTTCGACATCACGCCCTTTGCGAAGACTGTTGCCTATCATCTCTTACGGAACCCCCTCAACCAAAGCCTGCCGCGCAAATTCAAGATCGCGTTTTCCGGCTGCCGGCATGACTGCGCACTGACACCGATTCACGACATCGGCTTGCTCGCCGTCAAAGCCGAGGACGGCACGCTCGGTTTTCGCATGGTGGCGGGCGGCGGACTCGGATCGGCTCCCCGCATCGCGCAAGTGTTGCGTGAGTTCACGCCAATTGAAGAACTCATTCCCAGCATCGAAGCCGTCATCAAAGTCTTCGATCAACTGGGCAACCGCAAGAACCGCAACAAGGCGCGCATGAAATTCGTCATTGAAAAGCTGGGGTTTGCGGAATTCAAGCGTCGGTGGGAAGAGGCGTATGTCTCCATGGGACATGCGAGGCCCGGTGCACAGCCGATGAAGCTGTTGCAGCATCAGGATGAGCCGGTGTCTTTGATCATGCCGACCTCGAACGGCACAATGCCAAGCGCGTCGACCGGATCCGTCAATGGAACCGGACAGGAAACCCCTTTCGCCATGTGGAAACGGACCAATGTCGTTCCTCAAAAGCAGGCCGGATATGTGGCAGCGGTGATCAAACTCTTTATGGGTGACTTGACCACCGGGCAAATGCTGCATCTCGCGGATCTGGCGGAACGCTATTCGAACGGCAATCTCCGAACGACCATCAATCAAAATATGGTCATTCGCTGGATTCCCGAAGACCGTCTGGACGACCTCTATCAGGATCTCGCGTCGCAAGGACTCGCCGACCCCGGCGCAGAATTGGTCGAAGACATCATCGCGTGCCCCGGGACGGATACCTGCGGTCTCGGAATCACCTCCTCGAAGGGCCTTGCCAGGGCGCTGGCGGAAGTCTTCCCGGCCGGCCGTGTGCCCGAGGATCTCAGGGACGTGAGTGTCAAGATCAGCGGCTGTCACAACTCCTGTGCGCAGCACCACATCGCGACGATCGGCCTGCACGGAGTCGGTAAACGCATCGGCGAGCATACGGCGCCTTTTTATGAGCTGCATCTCGGCGGGAAGGTCAACGGGACCGCCAAGATCGGGCAAATGACCGTCAAACTGCCGGCGAAAGCCGTGTCAGCCGCCATCACGCATCTGATCGATGTCTATCGTCGTGATCGCAAGCCCGGCGAGACGCTGCCGGCGTTCATCGAACGAGTCGGCAAAAACGCGCTGAAGGACGAGCTGATTCCCTATACGTTGGTGCCCGCCTTCGGGGACGATCCCTCCTTCTATTACGACTGGGAAGCCGAGGAGGAGTTCGTGCTGGAGGACCTCGGACCGGGCGAATGCGCCGGCGGGGCGCTGGAAATGATCGAAAACGGCATCTTGGAAGCAGATCAGGAGCTGTACCAGGCCAAGTTGCTCACGGATAACCATCAGTACGCCGTCTCGGTGAACAAGTCCTATCGTGCCGTGCTTGCTGCCGCCAAAGCGTTGCTGGTGACGGAAGGCCTTGAGCCTTCAACCGATGCCGAGACCTTTGCTGAATTCGACCGCCGGATCGCCGAGAAGGGCGTCGTGCCGGCGATCTATCGGGATCTGAACAAGAAGTTCGGGGATCTGGGCCCGAAGGATACGACCGCAGAATTCGCCCGCGAGAAAATGACGTTCGCCAAAGGTTTCGTGGATGCCTGCCGGGCGGCGACGGATCAAATGGGGAAAGACCTCAAACTTTCGGCCATGCAGGAACAGGCACCGGCACCGCGTGCGCAGGTGGCGCTTGAAGGCAAGCCGGCCGTCATGGTGCCGACCGGTGCGCCGGTGTACGACCTTCGGGGTGTGGCCTGCCCGCTCAATTATGTGAAGACGAAGTTGAAACTCGAGATGATGGATGCGGGTGAAAAATTGGAAGTATGGTTGGACGCGGGCGAGCCGATCAAAAACGTGCCGATGAGTCTCAAGAACGACGGACATCTGGTACATCTGCAGGAAGCGTTGGAACCAGAAGCCGCGCATTACCGCATTTTAGTCGAGAAAGTGGAATAAACATGACGCCATCCGTTGACGAGATTCGGGCGTGGGGCGAGTCGCTCGAAGGCAGTCAGCCGCAAGCGGTCCTGACTGCAGCGATCACACGGTTTCGGCCGCGGATCATTCTCGCGTGCAGCTTTGGCGCTGAGGATGTCGTGCTCGTCGATATGGTGCATCGAATTGACCCGTCGGTAGGATTATTTTATTTGGACACCGATTTTCTGTTTCCCGACACCTATGCCACTCGCGACCGCATCATTGAGCGGTATGCCCTGAAGCCGGCGCAGGTTCAACAAGTGAAATCGCTGCTCTCGCCGGAACAGCAGGCCCGGCAGCATGGCGACGCTCTGTGGGCCAATGATCCGGATCGGTGCTGCCAGCTCAGGAAGGTCGACCCTCTGAGGCGCATCCTCGGCGGTTTCGATGCCTGGATTACCGGCATTAGGCGGGAGCAGTCCCCGGCCCGAGCCAACGCCAAGTCGATCGAATGGGACAAGGCCTTCGAACTGGTGAAGGTGAATCCGCTCGTGCGGTGGACGTGGGCCGATGTGTGGACATATATCAAAGTCTACGAAGTGCCGTACAACCCGCTGCATGACCGCGATTACCCAAGCATTGGCTGCACCCATTGCACCAAGCCGGTCATGCCGGGCGACGATCTGCGATCCGGTCGGTGGCAAGGGCGCGACAAAACCGAATGCGGGCTCCATAAGGCATCGTAATCGACGCATGCAGGAATTCATTGCCAAAATTGCCAAGGGACCCAAGGCCTCGAAGGATCTCACCTGGGAGGAGGCCAAGCGAGCCATGCAGGCCTTGATCGAAGGCCATGCCACGGCGGCACAGGCTGGGGCTTTTCTGGTCGCCATGCGGTTCAAGATGGAGTCGGTGACCGAGTTGGCATCGTTCACTGCGGCAGCGCGCGCCTATGTCGCGCCGTTGCCGGTTCCACAAGATGCCGGAGTGGTCGATTTGCCCTCCTATGCCGGGAAGCAAGACACGTTTCATGCCTTAGCCGGGGCTGCTATTCTGGCAGCCGCCGCCGGTGGGGTCATCCTGATGCATGGGTACGACGGCATCCCTGGGCGTCCGGGAAACGCCGCGGTGCTCAAAGCTCTCGGCATTCCCATCGATCTCGAACCCAAGGCCATCTCGAACACGCTGGTCAAACATGGGTTCGCATACCTGGATATCGCGCTGTATCATCCGCCTCTGTACCGGTTCCTCGAAATGAGGCAGGAGCTCGGCGTAAGAAGCGTCTTCCATCCGATCGCCAGACTCTTGAATCCGGCGCGCGCCGCTTCGCAAGTGGTGGGCCTGACGCACCCGCCTCATTTCGAGAAAACGGCGGAGGCGATTCGCATGCTCGGTTTGCCGAGGGCGCTCGTGGTGAGAGGGGTGGAGGGGGATCCGGAATTGTCGATCGCGATGGCGACCAAGGTCTTGGAGCTGCGTGACGAGCGCATTACGCCGCTGACCCTCGCGCCCAAGGATGCCGGGCTGGCCTTGGGGACCTCACGTGAGATGGCGGGTTATCCGCCCGAGCAGCGGGACAAGGAGGCCGATCTTCTCAAGCGAATCCTTCATAATCAGGTGGCCGGCGGACAGCGCGACTGGGTGCTGCTCAATGCGGGCCTCTTGTTGTATGCCGGCGGCAGGGGCGCTTCCTTGGCGGAGTGCACGTCGTTGGCCCGTCGAGCCCTGGAAAATGGCGCCGGTGCGAGGAAATTGGAGGCACTGACTCAAGCGCCGGTACCCGTCTCCCAGGGCTTTCAAGCCGCGTTAGGGAGTGTGGTGTGAAACATCTTCGACAGCTGGAAGACCAGAGCGTGTATATCCTCAGAGAAGCCTACAAGCATTTCGACAATCTGGCGATGCTATGGTCGATGGGAAAAGACTCGACCGTGCTGCTCTGGCTTGCGCGCAAGGCCTTTTTCGGGCATGTGCCCTTTCCCTTGCTACATGTGGACACAAGCTACAAGATCCCGGCCATGATCGAATACCGCGATCGTCTTGCGAGAGAATGGCATCTCAATCTTGTCGTCGGACAGAACAAGGAAGCGCTTGCGGCAGGCATGAACCATACGATGGGGCGCGTCACCTGTTGCACAGCGCTCAAAACCAACGGGCTCAAGCAATTGCTGGAACAAAAAGGCTACACCGGTGTCATCTTAGGCGTCCGGGCCGATGAAGAAGGCACGAGAGCGAAGGAACGATATTTTTCACCCCGCGACAAGCATGGCGACTGGGATTTTCGCGATCAGCCGCCCGAGCTCTGGGATCAATTCAAGACGACGTTTCCTCCCGGTACCCATATCCGGATCCATCCACTGCTCGATTGGACTGAGATCAATATCTGGGAATACATCAAGTTGGAAAACATTCCGTTTATCGATCTCTACCTCAACAAGGGCGATGGGACCCGATACCGCAGCCTCGGCTGCGCGCCTTGCACCATGCCGATCAAGTCGACCGCCAGCACGATTGACGACATCATTGAAGAGCTGCGTCACACGACAGTGGCGGAGCGGTCGGGCCGGGCCCAAGATGAAGGACGAGGAATGGAGTTGTTGCGCAAAGATGGATACATGTAGCACCGCGCTCTCGAAGTCTTCCGAACATCTCAATATTGTCATCGTCGGGCATGTCGACCACGGCAAATCCACACTGCTCGGTCGACTCTATGCCGATACGGGCTCGCTGCCGGACGGCAAGCTGGAAAAAGTCCAGGCCATTTGCCGTCAGCAGGGTAAGGAGTTCGAATACGCGTTTCTCTTTGATGCCTTTCTCGAAGAGCAGGAACAAGGCATCACCATCGACACCGCCCGCACATTCTTCAACTGGAAGGGCCGTCAATACATCATTATCGACGCGCCGGGGCACAAGGAATTTCTGAAGAACATGATTTCCGGCGCCGCGCGCGCCGAGGCGGCATTGCTTCTGATCGATGCGTTGGAGGGCGTCAAAGAACAGTCGAAAAAACACGGCTACCTGTTGTCGCTGCTCGGCGTACGCCAGTTCGCGGTCGTGGTGAACAAAATGGATCTGGTGGGGTATCGTCAGGACGTGTTCGAAGGCATCGAAAAGGAATATCGCGACTTCCTGGGGCAGTTCGGCGCCGCCCCTGAACGCATTATTCCGGTCAGCGCGAAGCTGGGCGACAACATTGCGAATCGCAGCCAGGCCATGACCTGGTATGAGGGGCCGACGGTGCTTGATACGCTCAGCACGTTCAAGAAAGAGACGGTGCGTTCCGAGCAGCCCCTCCGTTTCCCGATCCAAGACGTCTATAAGTTCGACGCCCGTCGCATTCTTGCCGGCCGTATCACGGCAGGGCGCCTGAAGATCGGTGATCATCTCGTCTTTTCACCCTCCAACAAACGCGCGAACATCCGCACGATCGAAGCGTTCAACATTGAGCCCGTCCCGACCTCCGCCGAAGCCGGACAATCCATCGGCATCACGCTCGATGAGCAGATTTTTGTGGAACGCGGCGAGATCGCCACTCATCAAGAGCAGTTGCCGCATGTCTCGACGGCGTTCAAAGCCAATTTGTTCTGGCTTGGGCGACGAGCGTTGGAGCAAGGCCGCAACTACATCCTTCGCGTAGCCACCAAAGAGGTCGATTGTGAAGTCGCGGCCATCCATCGGATCATCGACACGATGGATCTCAACCAGCAGCAGGGCAGCAAGACGGTGAGCCGCAATCAAGTTGCCGAGCTGACTCTCCGCACCAAGACGCCCATCGCCTTTGATCTCTCTTCTTCATTCGAGGCCACCGGCCGCTTCGTGTTGGTGGACGAGTACGATATCGCCGGCGGCGGCATCGTGACCGAAATGATCAGGGACGACCAGGAACTCCTGCGCGAAGAGGCGCGTCGCCGGGACTTTGCGTGGGTGAAGGGCGAAGTTGGCATCGAGGAACGGGCGCAGCAGTATGGACATCGGGCTGCCATCGTCCTCATCGCGGGTGGGAGGCATACGGGCAAGTCGTTCTTGGCCAAGAAGCTTGAAGCCAGACTGGTGGCCGACGGACGCCATGCCTATCTCTTGGATGGCGAAAACCTGAGACGGGGGTTGGACGCCGATCTTGCGGAAGGGGAGCGAGGCCAGACGATGGAGATGGCTCGCCGCTACGGAGAAGTGGCCCGACTGCTCGCCGACACAGGGTTGATCGTGGTCTCGACGACGAATCCCTTCGGCATGGCCTATGAGGAAGCGGCTCAGGCCATTAGAACGTTGGTTCACCCTACGCCGGTGATTTCCATCTACATGAGCAACGTTTCCGAAGAGGCGCCACCAACCGCCGATCTCGTGTTTTCCGGTCCAGCCGATTTCAATGTGGCGACCAAGCGCATCCTGGACGAGCTCAAGCGACGTGGGGTGCTGGCGCACGCCATCGGCGCGAAGCCCACCTTCCAGTACTCGATTTAACAGGATGCTGAACACGGTCATTGAGCATCCGCAAGGGAATGGCCTTTCAAAAATGGCTGATCACCGCTGCGTTTGACTGGTTTAAAACCGCTGTGTTACCGTACCATCCTTATTGTTTTTCCTTCCGGAAGGGTCAACATGTCCGCTGATAAGGACCTGAAATCCATTCTCGGGAAGCTGCAGTATACCGACGACGCCAAGGTCGTTGCGCAAATCACCGAACAGATGAAGCAGGTGCAGGCTCGTATGGCCGGCGTCAAGCACAAGCTCGTCGTGATGAGCGGGAAAGGCGGTGTCGGCAAAAGTATGACGACCGTCAACCTCGCGCTCGCCTTCGCTCGCCAACATGCCCGTGTCGGTCTCCTGGATGTGGATCTCAATGGTCCCTGTGTCCCCCGCATGCTCGGCCTGCATGGTCGATCATTGACCATGACACCTGAGGGGGCGGTTCCTCCTGTCGGCCCGCTTGGCGTCAAGGTCGCTTCCATGGATTTCTTCCTGGGTGCTGCCTCGCCGGTGCGGTGGAAGGGCCCCATGGACGTCAGCCCCGTGTGGCTGGGCCTGATGGAAATGAACGTGATTCGAGAGTTTCTGGCGGATGTGGTGTGGGGCGAATTGGACTATCTGCTCGCCGACCTCCCGCCGGGCGCGGCCGCCGACAAACCACCGGTCATCGCCGGCTTCATTCCCGATTTGGCCGGTGCCATCGTCGTGACGACGCCGTCGGAAGTGGCCTCGGACGTCGTGCAGAAATCGGTCACCTATGCCCGCGACATGGGCATCAAGGTGCTGGGGATTGTGGAAAATATGAGTGAGTACCGGTGTCCTTCGTGCGGCGAACTGAATGAATTGTTCGAGGGCAACACCGAGGCGATGTGCGAAGCGCTCGACCTGCCGTTGTTGGGCCGGATTCCCTTCGATCGCAAACTGGCCCGAACGTTCGACAAGGGCGAACCGTTGCTGGATGAGGTCTATCCGACCATCCAGCGCTATCAAGATATCGCGGGCCGGATCAGAACTCTGCTGGATTACAAGAAAGTGCTGGCGGAAAAATTGTGAGTGGAGAGGAGCTGCCATGAAATTTGTGTGTCTCAACTGTGAAACCTATATGAACTTCGAGAAGGTGGAGAAACCGGGTGAGGGATCTCTCGGCGTCTTCTTCGGCTGCCCGTCCTGTGGTGCCAAGTTCTCGATGGTCACCAACCCTGGTGAGACCCAGATGGTTAGTTCGCTGGGCGTGCAGTTGGGAGGTCGGACGGCACAGGCGCAACCGTTTGAGATGACCCGCGGGACCTTGAAAGAAGAAGCGCAGACGGGTTCGGGCCAAATGGCTGCCTATCTCAACGAAAAGATCCAAGGCGGACAACCGGTCAGTGCTTCTCCAGCACCGGGAAAGTCGGGCGAAAAATCGAGCGGCGGATGTCCGTTCTCCGCCATGGTCGCGGAAATGGGACTGACGTCCAGCGGGAAGCCCGCCAATGGCGGTCAAGGCAAGTCGGAATTTACATGGACTCCCGATGCGAAGGAGAAGCTCGATCGGCTTCCTGCCTTCGTGAAGCCGATGGTCCAGAGCAGCGTCGAAGCGTTTGCACGCAAACAGGGCTATCAGACGATTACTTTGCAGGTCATGGACGATTCGAAAAATGATTCGCCCAATGGAATGTCCTGGACGCCTGAAGCGCAGCAGCGCCTCGACAATATCCCTGACTTCATCCGTCCGATGGCCCGTAAGGAAATCGAGCGGCTTGCCAAGGAGCGCGGCGTCGCTACGATCACGGCTCAAGTGATGGATGACGCCAAGGACAAATTTATGAAGTTCATGTAGTGGTGAGACCGCTGCGTCGCCGAAAGAGGAGAGGCCCATCCGGTGCGACCGGATGGGCCTTTCTGTTGCCACAATGCGGAGAGTCCCTGAGTACTCTCCTGATCGTCGCGCTCTGCCAGGTGGCCCTGATGGCCATGCTGACAGTCGCTCCAGTGCTCGCTCAACATCAGATCCCTCATACCGTTGATTCCATGCAGGCGGACGGCCATCACGCGCATGGTCATTCGGCCTCTGCGGAAGCGTGGGAAGGCTCTCCCCAGGGCATTGCCTATTCCGAACGTAACCATCACATCGCAGGGTTCATGGTCGTTTTGATGGGGGTTGCTGAATTAAGCCACGTACTGCGCCTGACGACCTTGGGATGGGCCCGATTCCTGTTGCCGTCGGCTCTGATGGTCGCCGGCCTGTTTCTTCTCATTTGGAGCGATCACGAAGCCTGGCCGGTTGGTTCGCTCAGTTTTGCCGAAACATTCGGAGGCGTCGACCACGAGATACTGCAACATAAAATCTACGGTATCCTGGCCGTGACGGTCGGAGGCGTTGAGCTGGTTCGCCGACTCGGGAGAATGGGACACAAGGCCTGGGCTTCACCGCTTCCGCTCATGGCGATCGTGGGCGGCCTCATGCTCTTTGGCCACTCGCACGGCTTCCACCCTTCGGCGGAGAAAATTGCCATGCATCACGCCATCATGGGGACGATGGCTGTCACGGCGGGCTCTTCCAAACTCGTCTGCGCCTGGGTCGAGGCAGGCGAGCAGTCGGGCTCCACGAGGTGGGAATGGGTCTGGGTGGGACTGATTTTCCTGATCGGCATGCAGCTGCTCGTGTATTCTGAATGAGCCTTCAAGCGTCCGACCTCGTCCATAATTGACACCCTTCCAAACGCTGTGTTACCTGTACAACTTCTACCTTTACAACGCCGAGCACCGGCCGTCGCCGTACGGCTGAATGGAGTGGACCATGGGCGGACATAGTCATTGGGCGACCATTAAACGGCATAAAGGGGCACAGGATGCAAAGCGGGGGAGAATCTTTACCCGCATCATCCGTGAAGTCACGATCGCCGCTCGCATGGGCGGTGATCCGGACGGGAATCCCAGGCTCAGACTCGCCATTGCCAAGGCCAAAGAGGCAAACATGCCCGGAGACACGTTGAAGAAGGCCATTCAACGCGGAACAGGTGAGTTGCCGGGCGTCACATACGAAGAGTTCACGCTCGAGGGCTATGGACCGGGCGGAACGGCCTTGTTGATTGAAATTACCAGCGACAATCGCAATCGCACGGTGGCGGAGATCCGCAGCGTGTTGACGAAAAATCACGCCAACATGGCGGAGGCCGGGGCCGTGTCGTGGCAATTCCATAAAAAGGGGCTGCTCACGATCGAGAAATCCAAGAGCGATGAAGATACCTTGCTCTCGCTGGCCCTCGATGCCGGCGCCGAGGATGTGAAAGTGGGGGAGAAGACGTTCGAAGTGATCACCAACCCCCAGGACTTCGAGGCCGTCAAGAAGGCGCTTGCCGATGCGAAGATCGAGACGTCGCTGGCGGAGATCACGTACATTCCGCAGAACACGATCAAGCTGGAAGAAAAGGGTGCCGAGCAAATGCTCAAACTCATGGAAATCCTGGACGAGCACGACGACGTGCAAAAGGTCCATGCGAATTTCGACATTCCGGACGACGTGATGGAAAAGGTCGCAGCCACGACCGCGGCATAGAGATCGACATCAGCGACGCATGATCGCCCTTCTGACAGGCCGATTGGCCTTCAAGGCGCCCACCCATCTGGCTCTCGATGTCCATGGGGTCGGATACGAAGTTTTTATTCCCCTCAGCACGTACTACAACCTGCCGGACGTCGACGAGAGTCTCACGCTGAGTATCCACACGCATGTTCGGGAAGACGCCATCCAATTATTCGGGTTCATTACGCCACAGGAGAAAGACGCCTTCGTGCTTTTGATGAGCGTCTCCGGCATCGGCCCCAAGTCGGCCCTGGGAATTCTATCGGCGCTTCCCGTCTCGGATCTGGTGTCTGCCATCCAATCGGCTGATGTCGAAAAGCTGGAGACCGTCCCAGGAATCGGCAAGAAATCAGCCGGGCGTCTCGTTTTGGAACTCAAGGACAAACTGGTCAAACTTCATCCGGCACTCACGCCCCCTGCCGATCATGTCATGAAGGGCCAAGACGACACCTTCGATGATGCCCTTTCGGCGCTCACCAACCTGGGATACCGGGCCTCCGATGCCAAAGAAGCGCTGAAGACTGCGCAACGGTCTCGATCGGGACCCATGACCCTCCAGGAGTTGATTCGTGAAAGTTTGAAGAATCTGGCACGAGGTTGACGATGCACGCCAATGCGCCGATGGTTCTCTGGAAGATGTGGTGTGTCGGGCTCGCTGCGGTCTGTGCGCTGTATGGAACGTCCGCGGAGGTCTGGTCGGCGGATGACGCGCCCACCGAGCCAAAAAGCATTCGCAAGACCTGCGGGAAATGTCCCGAGGGTTACGCCACGACCGGCGTCACACAGTCGCCTGAGATCTGCAAAGACGGCGACCCTACGCTGGTGCAATGTGTCCCATTGGGCGCGAACATGCTTCCGGTCTGTGGGTCTTGTCCGGACGGATACCGAGAAATCGGGAGTTCGTCCGTTCCCGCTCGTTGCGGCAGCCAGGATGGTGGACGGCTATCACAGTGTCAATTGGAGCGAATGGAGCTTACGTTGCCGGACCCGATGCAAGGGCGAAAGGTTTGTCCACCGGACTGCGGCAGTATGCCAGCCCCGGGCCAGGGCGCGTTGCCGCCGCCGCCCAAATATGTCCCCCCTGCCGAAAAACCGTGATGAAGAGGACAGGAGACGACATTTGATGTCCCAACGGGTCGTGAATGCGCAATTGACGGACGACGAGCGCAGCATGGAGCAAGCGCTCCGTCCCCAGACGCTCGACGAGTACATCGGCCAAGCGCGCATGAAGGAGTCCCTCCGCATCTGCATCGAGGCGGCAAAGCAACGGCGGGAACCGCTCGACCACACGATCTTTTACGGTCCGCCGGGGCTCGGAAAGACAACGATTGCCCACATCATCGCACGCGAAATGGGAGGCACGTTTTGCTCGACGTCGGGACTGGTCCTGAACCATGCGGGCGATCTTGCGGCCATTCTGACGAACCTCCAAGAGCACGACGTGCTCTTTATCGACGAGATTCACCGCTTGCCGGCGTCGGTCGAGGAAGCGTTGTATCCGGCGATGGAAGACTTCCAATTGGATCTCGTCGTCGGACAAGGACCGGCGGCACGGACGGTCAAGCTCGATCTGCCTCGCTTCACCTTGGTGGGTGCGACGACGAAGGCGGGAGCCTTGACGTCGCCGCTTCGTGACCGGTTTGGCCTCGTGCATCGTCTGGAGTTCTATTCTCCCGCAGAGCTCGAAATCATCGTCATGCGCTCGGCGGGATTGTTGGGGATTCCCATCGATCAGGCCGGGGCGCAGGAAATTGCCCGTCGGGCCCGCGGCACGCCACGCATCGTCAACCGTCTCATCAAGCGGGTCCGCGACTATGCGCAGGTAAAGGCGGAAGGACGGATTACCCGAGCGGTCGCTCAAGAGGCTCTCACGTGGCTGGGCGTGGATACGGCCGGCTTCGACGAAATGGATCGCAACATTCTCCTGACGATCATCGACAAGTTCGGCGGCGGTCCGGTGGGGGTCGAATCTCTGGCTGCCGCCGTTCAGGAGGATAAGAGCACACTCGAGGATGTGTACGAGCCCTATCTGATTCAAGCCGGTTTCCTCGACCGGACAGGTCGCGGCCGACAAGTGACCAAGGCCGCCCTGGACCATTTTAAGCGACCGTCGACGCTTCTCTATTGAGCCCCTTCCCTCCTTTGCGGCTGTTTCTCAGGAAGCCCGTCCAGGAGGGCGGAAGGCGCACGCAAGTTCCTGAAAGTCTTGGACTCTCCTTGCATTCCCTGAAGTGGTTCCTGTATCATTCCTTGCTTGCTCACACCCGTCCTGCCTCTGGACGCTCGTCCAACTCATGGGGCAGGGGTGGAGGGGGCTCCTTTCATGCCTGGTGACCTTTCCGACTACCGGAAAGAGATCGATCGGATCGATGACGAGATCCTGCGTCTCCTTAACGAGCGCTCGAAGAGCGTCGTCGAGATCGGCAAGCTCAAAAAGCAGCAGGACGCGGACGCGAATCTCCACACGCCGGCCAGGGAAGCGGCCATCATCGAACGTCTGGTCAAGCAAAACACGGGTCCGTTTCCTTCCGACGCCATCCGACCCGTCTATCGGGAGATCATGTCGGCCTCCCTCTCGCTGGAAGGCCCACAAAAGGTGGCCTATCTCGGGCCACGGGCGACCTTCACGCACATGGCCTGTACTCAGAAGTTCGGGGCCTCTGCGCAGTATGTCCCTGTGAACAGCATCAAGGACGTCTTCAGCGAAGTAGAGCGGGGCCGTGCGAACTTCGGCGTCGTTCCGATCGAAAACACGACCGAGGGCGTCGTCAACCATACGCTGGACATGTTCATCGATTCGAACCTCCTGATCTATGGAGAAGTGCTTCAGGAGGTGTCGCACCATCTCATGTCGAAATCCGGTGCCGCCGAGGACGTGAAGAAAATCTGCTCTCACCCGCATGCGATTGCCCAATGCCGCAACTGGTTGGAAAACAACATGCCCCACGTGCCGGTCTCCGAAGTGGCCAGCACGGCCCGTGCGGCGGAAATGTGTCTCGACGATCCGTCGATCGCGGCGATCGCCTCTGAACTCGCGGCTCAGCTCTATGGGTTGAAGGTCATCAAATCGAGAATCGAGGACAATCTCAACAACTTCACCCGGTTCCTCGTGTTGTCGCAAAAGCCTCCCCAGCGCACGGGCAAGGACAAGACCTCGCTGATGCTCTCGATCAAGGACAAGGTGGGCGCGCTCTACGATCTGTTGCGGCCTTTTGCCTCCCACGGATTGAGCATGACGAAGATTGAGTCGCGTCCCTCGAGACGCAAGGCGTGGGAGTACATCTTTTTCGTGGATATCGAAGGCCATATTGAAGAAGAACGGGTCAAGAAGGCCCTTGAAGAAATCACCGGGCGCTGCCTCTTCATGAAAGTGCTTGGCTCCTATCCGGCCCATAGTTGACCCATGACACTGCACGTTCATCCAGATATTGCTGCATTGAGCCCTTATGTGCCGGGTAAGCCGATTGAGGAGCTACAACGCGAGTTGGGACTTACGCACGTGATCAAGCTCGCGTCGAATGAAAATCCCTTGGGGCCGTCCCCCAAGGCCATGGCCGTCATCAACGAGGGCGTGGCCACGCTGCACCGCTATCCGGACGGGGGGGCCTTCCGCCTGCGTGAAGCCCTGGCGGATCGTTGGAAGGTGAGTCCGGACCAGGTCATTCTGGGCAATGGCTCCGACGAGATTCTCGGCCTCTTGGCCCGCACGTTTCTGTCGCCGGGCGACGAAGCCGTCATGGCGGATCAGACGTTCGTGATCTACAAGATGGAGGTGATGGCGGCCCACGGAAAGCCCGTCGTCGTCCCTTTGGTCGAGTGGCGGCATGACCTGCCGAGGATGGCCGCGGCCATTACGGAACGGACGCGCCTGCTCTTTCTCTGCAATCCCAACAATCCCACCGGGACGATGGTGTCGGCCGATGAGGTATCGAGGCTGCTCCTCCGTATTCCCGAGCATGTCGTGGTGGTCTTCGATGAGGCGTATTTTGAATATGTCAGGAGCGCCGCTTTTCCCGATTCGATGGCCTATGTGAAGCAAGGGCGAAATGCCATTGTCCTCAGGACGTTTTCAAAAATTTACGGCCTGGCCGGCCTGCGCATTGGCTACGGAGTGACGACGCCGGAGATCGTCAATTTTCTGAACCGGGTCAGACCCCCGTTCAACGCCAACAGCCTGGCCCAGCGTGCGGCGCTGGCGGCTTTGAGCGATGATGAACACGTTGCCAAGAGCCGCGCCGTGAACCAAGCCGGCATGGAGCAGGTCGTCGCCGGCTTACGGACGCTCGGATTGACGCCGATCCCGAGCGAAGCCAATTTTGTGTATGTTGACGCCGGCCGTGACGGGCGCCAGGTCTTCGAGGCGATGTTGCGGCTCGGCGTCATCGTCCGTCATATCGAAGGGCGCATGATACGGATCACCATCGGGAAGCCTGAAGAGAATACGACGCTCCTGGCAGCCTTCGGGCAGGTGTTACAGGCGGGTGGAACCAAGACGAGGACAACATGATTATCGTGTTGAGGCCAGATGCATCCGAAAGGGAAGTCGATCACATCGTTGATCGACTTCGGGAACTGGGCCTGAAATCGCAGCTTTCTACCGGACAGGAACGAACCATTATCGGCGTCATTGGAGATGACCGCATCCTTCAAAATCAACCCCTCACGGCGTTGCCCGGCGTCGAGAGTGTTCTGCCCATCTTGGCGCCTTGGAAACTGGTGAGCCGGGAATTCAAGAAGGAAGGCACCATCATCGATGTCGGAGGGGTCAAGATCGGCGCCAATAAACTGGCCATCATGGCCGGGCCGTGCGCGGTCGAACGACTGGAGTTGACGGTCGGGATTGCGCATGAAGTGAAGGCCGCCGGTGCAAGCATCCTGCGCGGCGGCGCTTACAAGCCGCGGACTTCTCCCTATTCGTTCCAGGGATTGGGCCGGGAGGGTTTGGATTATCTGGCCGAAGCGAGAAAGCAGACCGGATTGCCGGTCGTGAGCGAGATTCTGGACACGCGCGATATCGAATTGTTCCTCGAAAAGGCCGACATCATCCAGATCGGAGCGCGGAACATGCAGAATTTCGAGCTGCTCAAGGAAGTGGGCGCCTACGACAAGCCGGTGTTGCTGAAACGGGGGCTCTCGGCCACGATCAAAGAGTTTCTGTTGTCGGCCGAATATATCATGTCCCGCGGAAACCGAAACGTGATGCTCTGCGAGCGCGGGATTCGGACCTTCGAGACGCAATATCGCAACACCCTGGACCTCGCTGCGATTCCAACCTTGAAAGAATTGTCGCACCTCCCGGTCATCGTGGATCCCAGTCATGCCACCGGGAGATGGAATCTGGTGGCTCCGATGTCGAAGGCCGCCGTGGCCGCCGGTGCCGACGGCATTCTCATCGAGGTCCATTCGAATCCCGAATGTGCCCTGTGCGACGGGGAGGAATCGATCAAGCCCATCAAGTTTAAAGAACTCATGCACGATATGCGCAAGATTGCCCACGCCGTCGGAAGAGAGGTGTAATGAGACTGCATTTCACTCAGGCGGTCATCATCGGCGTCGGACTGATCGGCGGCTCCTTGGGTATGATCCTGCGGCGCAAAGGACTGGCTTCCGGTGTCGTCGGGGTGGGGCGGCGCGTCGAGAATCTCAAGACGGCGGTCAAGGTCGGAGCGATCGATCGATACGTCGTGGACTCCAAGGAGGCGGTCAAGGACGCCGACCTGGTCATCCTAGCGACGCCGGTTGATACGTACGAGCGCCATCTGAACGAGTGGGCGTCCTGTTTGCGGCCAGGGGCCATCGTGACCGACGTCGGCAGCGTGAAAGGTGACCTAGTCGTCCAGTCGGAGCGCCGGATGCCCGCAGGCGTACATTTCGTGGGCGCCCATCCGATTGCCGGCAAAGAAAAAACTGGAGCGGCGGCGGGATCCGAAGATTTGTTCACCGGCAGACGCTGTATTTTGACGCCGACCCGGCAGACGGATCCTCGGGCCCTTGAGCAGGTGCAGTCCCTGTGGCAGGCCGCCGGGGCGGTCGTGCTCACGATGGATCCCTATCTGCACGACAAGATCTTGGGCGCCGTGAGTCACCTGCCGCACGTTGCGGCCTTCGCCCTCATGAATGCGCTCGT
This sequence comes from Nitrospira sp., assembly GCA_035281245.1. Classification (GTDB taxonomy): domain Bacteria; phylum Nitrospirota; class Nitrospiria; order Nitrospirales; family Nitrospiraceae; genus Nitrospira_C. The sequence goes on along the minus strand of DATEEH010000086.1, from coordinate 90,711 downwards.
CGATATTCGCACGGAAGTGCCCGGACTGGACTTGGCCGGCCACTCCGGCGGCGGCTTGCGGGATACGACCAGAATTGCCGCCAGTTCGCCGGAAATGTGGCGGGATATTTTTCTCTGGAACCGGGACAACGTTGTGGCGTGGATTCGTGCGTATGAACGGTCGTTGGGCGAATTGAGGCAATTGATTCAGACCGGCGATGCGGCCGGGGTCGAGAAGATGTTGGAGCGGGCGAAAGAGGAGCGGGATAAATTCCCCATCCGGACATGATGCATCGTGGGACCTACAGACGCTTGTTTTTCCGTTGGGGTTCATCTGAGATCTGACAAGAGGCCCATTTGGCGACGTTGAGCATTACACCAGGTCAGCCCCTTCGCGGGACGATTGCCGTTCCCGGCGACAAATCCATCACACATCGTGCGCTGATTCTGACGGCCTTGGCCGAAGGTGCCGGTACGCTCAAGGGATATTGCCGCGGAGAAGATTGCCTGAACACCATGCGTGCGTTGCAGGCCTTGGGAGTGAGAATTGACGAAACGCAGGATGCGTTGCACGTCTATGGGAAAGGTGTGTGGGGACTTGGCGAGCCGCAAGGCATTATTGATTGTGGCAACTCCGGGACGGGCATTCGCCTGCTGACCGGATTATTGGCCGGCCAAGATTTTTTTACGATCCTCACCGGCGATGCGTCCATCCGCCGTCGCCCAATGGGGCGTATCGTCAAGCCGCTACGTGAGATGGGCGCGGTCATCGCGGGGCGCAAAGGCGGCGAGCTTGCACCCTTGGCGGTGAGCGGGACGACGCTTCGCGCCATCACGTATGCGTCCCCGGTTGCCAGCGCCCAGGTCAAGTCCTCGCTGCTGCTCGCGGCCCTGTTCGCCAAAGGGACCACCCGGTTGTCCGAACCCCGCCTCTCGCGGGACCATACCGAACGGCTCTTCGAATTTTATGGATTGCCGCTGACACGCGACGGTCTCACGCTGATCATGGAAGGCCGACCGTCGGTGGGCTGGGCCGCTGCGCCTGAGATGACGGTACCGGGGGACCTATCGGCGGCCGCGTTCTTTATCGTAGCGGCGAGCATCGTTCCTGACTCGGACGTCACGATTATCGGGGTCGGTGTGAATCCGACGAGGACGGGACTGCTCGACGTATTGCAGCGCATGGGCGGCGATATTCAGTTGTTCAACCGGCGGGACGAGGCAGGCGAACCGGTCGCGGACATTCGCGTGAAATCCGCGCCGCTGCGTGGCGTGACGATCGGCGCGGACCTCATTCCGCAGACCATCGATGAATTTCCCATTCTTTGTGTGGCCGCCGCGGTGGCCGAAGGACAAACCGTTATTACGGCCGCGGACGAGTTGCGCGTAAAGGAAAGCGACAGGATTGCGACAATGGCCGCCGAACTCCGTGCGATGGGAGCGCGGGTCACCGAGACACCGGATGGCATGGTCATTCAAGGCTTGGGGCGCCCCAAGGAAAACGGGCGGCTCCAAGCGACGAACGGGCGCAGTCATGGAGATCACCGGGTGGCGATGTCGCTGGCGATTGCCGGATTAACGGCTCGAACCAAATCGGTGGTGCAGGACACTGAATGCATCGAAACCTCGTTCCCTGATTTTCATGGCTCGTTGGTGCGATTGGCCGGACAGGCAATAAGTGCAGAGCCAGGTGAGGGGATGTGAACGAATGATTGTGGCGATTGACGGACCGGCGGGAGTGGGAAAAAGTACGGTGGCCAAGCTCTTGGCGTCGCGGCTGGGCTTTTTGTACCTCGACACGGGAGCGCTGTATCGGGCGGTGGCCTGGGCGGTCCTGCACCATAGGCTCGAGCCCGGCGATGCGGAGGCTGTCGCGGGCTTGCTTCCAAAACTTTCGTTGCAGATGCAAGTGACGAACAACGATGTGACGGTGTTCATCAACGGGAAGGATGTGACGAAGGAGCTCCGGACACCGGCCGTGTCGGCGGCAGCGTCCGTAGTTTCCGCCATCCCTGCCGTGAGGGCCTGGCTCCTGCCGGTGCAACGCCAGATCGGGCAGAAGGGCAATGTCGTGGCCGAAGGGCGTGACATCGGGACAAAAGTGTTTCCGTCCGCGCCGGTGAAATTTTTTTTGGAGGCAGATCCGACCGTTCGCGCTCAACGGCGGCATTTGGAGCTTGTCGCTGCGGGGCACCGCCACGCCATCGAGCAGACGAGCGCCGAGCTGGCAGGCCGTGACGATCGCGACCGGTCTCGTTCCATGGCGCCGCTGGTCCCGGCGCAGGATGCGCACCATATCGATACCTCGTGCTTGTCGGCGGAAGAGGTCGTCAACCAGATGTCAGCTGTGGTGACGGCCAAGTTGTGAGTTCGGTCGCGTACGCAGTGCTATGGTTGCTTGCGCGCACGGTGGCGCGGCTCTGCTTCGGCTTTCGTGTGGTGGGTTCGGTGCCGAAACATGGCGGATTGCTGGTGGCGGCCAACCACGCCAGTTATTTTGACATACCGTTGCTGGGCTGCGGCATGTTGAGGCGAGCCTGGTACCTTGGCCGCAGTGATTTGTTTATCCCGGGCTTGAAGGGGATCTTGCAGTGGCTGGGATGGATTCCCCTCAAGCTCGGTCGGTTGGATCGCAAGGCCTTCGATCGAGCGATCGCCTTGATCAAGGCCGGAAAGGTCGTCGTCATTTTTCCCGAAGGAGGCCGCACGCTCGATGGACGGTTACGGCATCCGAAGGCCGGTATGGGCATGATTGTCGCGCAAACGGGCTGTTCGGTCGTGCCTGCCTATCTGAAAGGCACGTTCGATGTGCTGCCGGCCGGCTCCAAGCGACCTCGCTTTCATCCGGTATCCGTATCATTCGGACCGCCGTTGTCCTTTGCGCGGGAAGGGAACAAGGAGACGAAGCAGTTTTATCAGGAAGTGAGTCGAGTCGTGATGGAGCGGATTGCCGCGCTGGGCGGGGTTGCCCCGCCTCACCATCATGACAGCGCCGGTGCTCGCAACGCTGAGTGAGGCCGGTGTCTTTCATCATCAGCACCCGACGGTCGTCGGAAGAGTAGGACAGTCCCCCATGAGTACGGTGTCGAAATCGAGCGAACCACAGTTGGACCGCGAAGCGTTGGCCGCCCTGTACGAGGAAACCTTCAAAAACCTCGAAGAGGGCACGATCACGGAAGGGCGCGTCGTCGCCTTAACCAAGGATAAAGTCGTCGTGGATATCGGCTACAAGTCGGAAGGGATGATCCCCAGCGATCAATTCTCCCATGACGATCTGCAACAGTTGAAGATCGGCGACCGCATTCAGGTGTACATCGAGGAATGCGAGGATGCCGACGGTAATCTGATCCTCTCCAAGGAAAAAGCCGACAAGATGAAAATTTGGGAGGAATTGGAAAAGCTGTACAAGGAGGAGAAAAGCATCGACGGCAAGGTCGTCTCACGCATCAAGGGCGGCATGATGGTGGACATCGGCGTGAAGGCGTTTTTGCCGGGTTCACAAATCGATCTGCATCCTGTGCGCGATCTCGATGGTTTGGTCGGCCGCACGTTTCCCATGAAGATCATCAAGATCAATCACCGCCGCGGCAACGTCGTCGTCTCTCGCCGGGTCCTGCTCGAGGAAACCAGGGACAAAAAGCGGCAGACCACGCTGGCCACGCTGAAGGAAGGGCAGTTGATCCAAGGCATGGTCAAGAATATCACCGACTACGGGGCGTTTATCGACCTCGGCGGCATCGACGGCCTGCTCCATATCACGGACATGTCGTGGGGACGTGTGGGACATCCGTCGGAGATGTTCAATGTCGGCGATCGCGTCGAGGTGACCGTGCTCAAATACGACCGTGAAACGGGCCGCATTTCACTCGGCCTCAAGCAAAAGTCGGCCGATCCGTGGACGAATGTCGCGGGCAAGTATCCGATCGGCACGCGCGTCAAGGGGCGTGTCGTGAGTCTGACCGATTACGGTGCGTTTGTGGAACTGGAGCCGGGCGTGGAAGGTCTGGTCCATGTGTCGGAAATGTCTTGGACCCACGAAGTCCGTCATCCGTCCCGCGTCGTGGCGATCGGAGACCAAGTCGAAGCCGCCGTGCTGAATGTGGATCCGGCCAGTCGCAAGATCTCGCTCGGCATGAAGCAGACGGCGCCAAATCCCTGGGACATGGTCGAAGGAAAGTATCCGATCGGAACACGCATCGAAGGGAAGGTGAAGAGCCTGACGGATTTCGGAGCCTTCATTGGCTTGGACGAGGGCATCGACGGCTTGATTCACATTTCCGACATGTCCTGGACCAAGCACATCAAGCATCCATCGGAGATCTTCAAAAAAGGCCAGAAAGTCGAGGCCGTGGTGCTGCGGATCGACAAAGAGAAAGAACGGCTGTCTTTAGGGTACAAGCAGCTGACGCGTGACCCGTGGGATGACGAGATTCCTGCACGCTACCGGGTGGGCGATTCCACCTCGGGGAAGGTCAGCAAGGTAGCGGACTTCGGCATCTTCGTGGAGCTGGAAGGCGGCGTGGAAGGATTGATTCATATCAGCGAGGCGGGGTTGGATCAGAGCGCCAAGCTCGAAGAAAAGTTCAAGATATCGGATCAGGTGACGGCAAAGATCATCAAGGTGGATCGGGAGGAGCGGAAAATCGCGCTGAGCCTCCGGGACCATCAGTTGGACTCCGAGCGGCGACACGTCGACGAGTATCATGCGTCGCAAGGCGCGCCTGATCAGAGCCTTGGCCGTGCCGCAAAGCAGAGCCGGAAACGGGCTTCTGCTGACGACGAAAAATAGGCCATAAACCCTGGCGCAGGGCCATCACGGTCCTGCGCCTTCCATGCGCAGAGCCTCTATGACAGAAGAAACATTGAGTAAGACGCCTAAGCGATCCCTCTTCCGCAAGATTCTTCTCCTGGCCGGCATTGGAATCGCGCTCCTACTGCTCTTGAATTTGTTGTTCCCCGATCTCGATCTCTCGATTGAGGATCGCGTCGCCCTGATTAGGATCGAGGGGGTGATTCTCGATGCCCAATCCACGGTGACGGAGTTGAAGCGCTTTGGCGAGAACCCTTCGATCAAGGCCATCGTCTTGCGGATCGACAGTCCCGGCGGCGGCGTGGTGCCTTCCCAGGAAATCTACGATGCGGTGCAGCGCGTGCGGAACAAGCACAATAAGGCGGTGATTGCCTCAATGGGCACCGTCGCCGCTTCGGGCGGTTATTACATCGCCGCGGCCACGGACCGTATTATCGCGAATCCGGGCACTCTCACGGGAAGCATCGGAGTCATCATGGAGACGGCCAATGTTGAAGGACTGCTGAAAAAGATCGGCGTCGAGGGTATCGTGGTGAAAAGCGGGAAATTCAAGGATATCGGTTCGCCCATCAGGAAAATGACGGAGGAAGAGCAAGGGTTGCTGCAGGCGGTCATGGACGACGTGCACAAGCAGTTCATCGATGCCGTCGCCGAAGGACGGTCGCTGGAGCCTTCAACGGTCCAGGCGTTGGCCGATGGTCGTATCTTCACCGGCCGGCAAGCCAAGGACGCGAAGCTCGTGGATGAGCTCGGCAACCTGGACGATGCCATCCAGCTTGCCGCCGACTTGGCGGGAATCGAGGGGGAGCCGAAAGTCGTGGAGCCCAGGCGGCGTTTCTCAATCCGGGAATTTGTCGAATCGCGGTTGTCGGTGCTGTTCCCGAAGGTGGATTTCTATTCCGGGATCAGCTTCAAGTACCTCATGGCGTTTTAATGTGGTCGGAACGGCGGGTCGACGCTCGTCGTAGCGAAAGGGGAGCCAGACATGACCAAGGCGCAGATCATCGAACGTGTCTCTGAACAGGTCACGACGTTGACGAAACGGCAGGCGGAAATCGTCGTGAATACGATCTTCGATTGCGTCAGAGACTCGTTGAAGAACGGCGACAAGACGGAAATCCGGGGGTTCGGGAGTTTTCGCCTGAGGTCGCGGCGGATGAAGGAAGGGCGCAATCCGAAAACCGGTGCGACGGTGGCGGTGCCCGCCAAGAAAGTCCCCTTTTTCAAGGCCGGCAAAGAATTGAAAGAATTGCTCAACCAGTAACATGTAGAGGAACACCCATGGCTGCATCAGATCCCCACGATACGGTCGTCACCGACGTCCGATGGACAGAAGGTGCGCTGAAGCGCATGGAACGTGCCCCTGGTTTTCTCAGGGGGATGGTTCGCCGGCTCGCCGAAAAAAAGGCCAGGGAACTAGGGTATGCGGAGATCACCGAAGCCACGCTCGAACAGTTCAAGAGTCAAATGATGGGCGAAATGGGAGGCGCTTCGGGCATGTCCGAGGCGGCGGAAGCGATGGCGCAGGGTCGGCTTCCGTGGACCGCCGCGGCCAAAGAGCGGCTGAACACGGTCCCCGAGTTCATGCGTGGGATGATCAGGCAGATTGCGGAGGAAGTGGCCAAGGAAGGCGGCCACATGGAAGTGAACGTGGATCTCTTTGAGCGGGTGGAGGCTCTCGGAGATGTCCGCGAACATGCTCTGCCCCCGCTGCCCTGGACCGACGGAGCGCTCGCACGGCTTCGGGAAAAACTCCGGCAATCACCGCCGATCGCGATCGAATTCGTGACCGACATGCTGAAGCGTGACACGGAAGACTTGGCCCGTGACAAAGGCTTGACCCAAATTGACGAGCAAGTGCTCATCCAACTGTGGGACGCACCCCAGGAACGAATCGCTTGGACGGATGAAGCCTGGAAGCGGCTGCAGACGTCACCGGATTTTGTCAGGAGCGGGATTCGCAAGGCCGCGGAACGCCGTGCCCGCAAGCTTGGCTTGAAGGAAATCGACTCCGAACATCTCACCGGATTTCGAAACCAGGCCATGATGAAGGCTGTCAAGCGGATTCGCTCGTTCGGGTACAACGAACTGACCTTTGACGCCTTCGATACGGCGTTGGAAAAGACGAAGCGCTTACAGGGCAATGAGCAAGCTGAAAAACGCCTTCAGGAGATCCGAAGCCACTTCGCTGATCCTGAAACCAAGAAACCGGAGGGTGGCACATTAGGGGCGGAATTGATGGATCGTTTCCGCCGCTATCTCAAGGGAGAAGGAACGCTGTAGCCGGCCTGAGGCCGGCGCGCCCGAATCCGTTCGATGGGGAAGCGGATCCGGGAACAGGGCCTGGAGTGCTAGTGCGCGGCGGCCTGTTGCGGCCAAAACTTGTGACGGATCTGGGGCAGCGGTTCGTTGTCAAAGTTTGGAATGTCGTACAGGCAGCGATCAATCAAGGCCACTTCCTCTTCGGTCAGTTCCAGCGTCACCCGCTTCTTCCAAAACTGATCCAGCGTGAAATAGTCGCCTGACTGGGGCTTCCCCGCCAACAAGGCCTTCATTTTTTCGAAGCCGGCGGTATCGACCCCCGGAATGCGTCCTTTGTTACGATCGTGGCACCAGTGCAGGACTTCGGCGATTCCGTACATCGTGATATCAATCTTCACTGTCTTGCCCATGGACTCCTCCTTGCGAAAAGGGAGTGTAGTCTAACCCAGAGCTGAGCCAACTTTCAAAGGCTCTTTCGTATGCACCGCCCCTTCCATGTGATCGAAGTGCGGGGCCGTTCATTGCCACGAGAAAGCCGCCGCCGGTATACTGACACCCCTTCTAGAGACCGATGTTCCGAGAAGCGACACGAATGGAAGAGAGACAGTTTGTGTGGCCGGGACAGCTGACACGCGGACGCAGAGTGGGATGCCTTGTGGCGGTGATGCTCGCCCTCTTGGTCATCGCCGCCGCCTGTTCCAAGCAGGATCCCTATGTACCGCCCGATCTGTTCTACTATTTTGCAAGCTACAAAGTCGGCAAGAATCCCACTACCATCACGCCGCTCGATGTCAATCAGGATGGCGTGACGGATCTCCTGACCACCAATGTGAGCAGCAACACCCTGTCGATCCTCATCGGTAACGGCGATGGAACCTTTCACGACCAAGTGCAGCTCCATGTCTGTCAGGAACCTCGCTCCCTGGCGACGGGTCGCTTTAATGCCGATCAATATCCCGATATCGTGCTGGCCTGCGCCGGTGGCGACGAGATCGCCGTCTTGTTCGGCCGTAAGGACGGAAAATTTGATGAAGGGCCGCAATACCCGGTTCACCGGACGCCGGTCTCTCTCGCGAGCGAGGACCTGAACGGCGATCAGATCGCTGACCTGGTCGTGGCATTGCGCAACGACAAGCTTAAGGTCTTTCTCGGGCAGGGAAACGGTGAATTTACACACGGAGTGCAATACGAATACGGGGATACCCCGACGTCGGTGGCCTTGTCCGATCTCAATGGTGACGGCAAGATCGATCTCGTCGTCACCAATGGTGGGCCCATGTCCAATGCCGTTTCCATTTGGATCGGAAACGGAGATGGAACGTTTCAATCGCCGACGGATTACCGATCCGGCAGACGCCCGCTGGGCGTCAGCTTTGCGGACTTCAACAACGACCGTATTCGAGATCTGCTCGTGATCAATGGAGAACGGGACAGCTTCTCGACGTTTTTAGGCAATGGGAACGCCACGTTCCAGGCTGGCCATGACTCGGGAGCCAACGCAGGCCCGAACTACGGATTGGCCCGCGACTTCAACGGGGATCGCAGGACCGACGTCGCCATCGTGAATTTGCAGTCCAGCGATCTTTCGATTCTGTTTGGCCGGGGCGACGGCACGTTTGAGTATCCGCCCAGAAACTATCGAACCAAAGCCGGCCCCTTTGCGATCGCCTTATACCGCGTGACGAGCAACGAGGTCGAAGAGCCGGGGCTCGTCACGGCCGATAACGGTGATGGCAGCGTCTCCATCTTTCTTCATCGCGGACTCAAAGGCGGCCAGGCGCCGGCGACCTCCGCCGCTTCGTCGAAGGCCACTCCCTAGCCGCGGTCGAATCGGCGCGCTCAGCTTGACAGGTTGGGACCCCTCCGATAAAGTGGCCGGCAGGCGCGGCTTTGAGTCGGCTGCCCCGTACGAGGACAGCGGTGAGATCATTTTCGTGGTGGTTTGGCATGGGCGCGCTGCTCACCCTGTCGGTCTTGATGGTCCAAGGCGGCCTTCGTGACCTGTTTGACGGGGCGCATCCCGGTACCGGAGCCAGCCCGTATCTGTCATTCAGTACGACGATCTTTGGCGGTGGGCTCCTCGCTGGATGCCTCGCCCTGGTGATGAAACGCATCAGATAATGAGCCTCATGGGATGACGGCCTGATGGACTGCCTCAAGTGCAAAGGGTTCATGATGGTTGAGCGGCACTATACGCTCATGAATCGGCGACTCTATGCCCGTTGTCTCAACTGCGGATTTTGGATCGATCTCGCCGATCTTCTACGATTCTTCCACAAAGTCATCGACAGCGGATTTCGCGGAGCCAAAGTTCGCGAATCCTTTACGCTCTGACCGGCTGGGGATCCGTCATGGTGTCTGTTCACACTCGTCGAATGCGCACTGCCCTCCTCGCGGCACTTTGTCTTATCCTCTTCATTCCAGCAACGGGTCATGCGAAGCGGAACGGCGGAAAGGCCAAACCGCTGCATATGGTCAGCGAGGAGAACCGGTCGTTGCCGTGGCGTCGAGTGCCCGCTCACAGCATTCTCCTTAAGGAACTCAATACCGGCCGCGTCCTCTATGAGCACGAGCCCGGCAAGCGGTTATCCCCTGCCAGCCTGACAAAAATCATGTCCGCCCTTGTGATTCTGGAACACGGGAAACTTGATGATTTGGTGACCGTCAGTCCGGCGGCAGCACGGGCGCATAAGACCCACCTGCGTCTCAAAGCGGGTCAGGTATTCAGGCTCGATGACTTGCTCAAGGCCATGCTGATTGTTTCCGCCAATGATGCCTGCCTGGCGGCAATTGAACACGTGGGGGGCGATGAAGCGCAGTTTGTCGGTTTGATGAACGACAAGGCAGCGGCGTTAGGATTGCACAATACCCACTTCACCAATGGATGCGGATTCGACGGCCCCGATCATTACTCGACGGCGGAAGACCTCGCCGCCTTAAGCGTGATCGCGCTGCAGCAGCCCATCTTCAGAAATTTGGTCAAAGAGGAACGAGCCATGATCATGCCGATTAATGGCACTCATGCGTACATCCTGCACACGACGAATCGGCTGCTTGGACGAATTCCCGGCGTGGAAGGCATCAAGACCGGCTTTACGTCAAAGGCCGGGCGCTGTCTCATCGCCAAGGTCTCTCAAAACGGCAGCGACCTTCTTTTGGTCATTCTCAATTCCAGCCGACGATGGAATACTGCCACGAGTTTGATCACCTACGGCCTGCGGGCCTCCGGTCCCTCCCTCTAGCGATTTCGTCAGGCAACTTCGAAAGAGAAGAGACATTCTTGCCTGTGTCAGCAAGGGAAAGAATTTTCGAGCAATGCAGTGGGGAGGCTGGTGAAGGGAGTGATCAGTGAACCGGTGAGAACTCGATATTGACGTCTTTGCCCAGATAATTGATGACAAAGCCCTGTTTATCGTAGGCCAACACCGCCCCCATCACGTTTTCATCGCCATAATCTTCGTGCCCTAAGAGTTTGCGAATATCCTCAGGGCTTTCACTGTTGAGCACGTTGCGAAACAAGCCGCGCGTCTTATACGCGAAACGGTTGTTGATGAAAATCATGTCGACCTTGCCGTCCTGGACGCGCACGCCCGCCATGGGCCCTGTCGGTTTACGCTGATCGACCAAAAAGATGAAGAGTGCCTCTTGTTCCACCTTGATGCCGGGAATCTTCTCATTCACCAACACATCCAAGGCCTTGGCCTCGCTATCACCGATCTTGACGCCGAAGAGAGAGATGTCAGGGCTCTTGATCGCCTTGGGATCCATCACGTCGTTCTTGCTCAACTCGTAAGGCTCCGCTGATGCCGATGCCGCGATGAGACCGATCATGATCAGCATAAGACATGTCTGGACGCACGTTCGCACCGTCGCCTTCATCAACTCCTCCTGTCTTAATACACTGATCTGATCGATCGCGTGGATATCGATGGGAATAAACCGTATTAAAACACCACGTTGTTATTCTATCGGAGGGCCATTCAAGTTGCAACAAACGTTCCGAGTGCCAAGCCCCCGTCTCGGTGCGTCGCAGCAGAACTTCATGAACTAGGACTTCGGGGGCGCGATCAGAAGCAAGGTGCCGAGCTCACGCAGGCGTTGAAAATAGGGACGACAGCCCTCCTCGAGTTCTTGTTCCATGGTTTCGAGGTCAGCGAGACAGTCGCCGATGATGGTGCGGCGTTGCTCGTCCAGCCCTTCCTCGCTGTCGAGAAAGTAGACAACGCATCCGCTGATGACGGTGTCCAATGTCATGAGGGGACCTTCCAACTGGGTGGCGACTCGCGGCCAGCCCTCATGCTTATGTGCTTCCCATAGCCTGCCGACGGTTTCTCGGTCCACGGAAGTGAACTCCTTGTTCTCCGATGACCGACGCTCCTCACTGCGATCCCGATGCGCTGCGGCTGGTGCTACGGATAGAGGCCGCGATTCAGGTGGGCCTGCGCCACCTTATCGATTCCGGTCATGAGTGCGGCCATGCGCATCGAGGTGCACTTGGTCGTTGCGAACTGCAGGGTTCGTTGAAAGGCGGACGTCATGAGATCACGGAGACGATCCTGAATGTCGGTCGCTTTCCAGAAAAATCGTTGCGCATCCTGCACCCATTCGAAATACGAGACGATCACGCCGCCTGAATTGGCCAAAATGTCAGGGATGACAAAAATGCCCTTGTCTTGCACGATGCTATCCGCTTCCAACGTCGTCGGACCGTTCGCGCCCTCTGCCAGCACGCGGCAGTTGAGCCTGGCGGCGTTGTGTTGGGTGATCTGTTCGGACAATGCAGCAGGAACGAGCACGGTGCATTTCAACTCGAGAAGTTCGGCGTTCGTCAAAGGATCGCCACACTTGGTATCAGCCAGTGTCTGGCCAGTGCCTTTGTAGGTCGACAGCAGTTTGGGAATGTCGAGACCTCGAGGGTTGTAAATGCCGCCGCTCACGTCGCTCACCGCGATGACCTTCGCTCCGGATTCATGCATGATGCGGGCGGTATGCGAGCCGACGTTGCCGAAACCCTGAATCGCCACGGTCGTGTTATCGACGGCGATCCGCAGGTGGCGCAGAGCTTCCAGCGTCACGCACACGACACCGCGCCCGGTCGCCTCCTCTCTGCCGAGGCTTCCGCCGATCGAAAGCGGTTTCCCGGTCACCACCCCAGGGACGGCGTAGCCGACTTGCTGGCTGTAGGTATCCATGATCCAGGCCATGACCTGCGCGTCAGTCCCGACGTCCGGGGCGGGCACATCCTTATCCGGTCCGACGAGCGGAAATATCTCGGAGGCGTACCGGCGGGTCAGCCGCTGAAGTTCGGATCGCGAAAGGGTCTTGGGGGCGACGGCCACGCCTCCCTTGGCTCCGCCGTAGGGCAGGTCGGCGAGGGCGCATTTCCAAGTCATCCACATGGCGAGGGCGGCGACTTCTCCGAGATTGACGTGGGGATGATAGCGGATCCCTCCCTTTGACGGTCCCCGAGACGAATCATGTTGAACCCGATATCCGGTGTACACCTCGACATGGCCGTCATCCATGCGAATCGGAATGCTTACGACCAGAGATCGCTGAGGATATTTCAACCGTTCACGCAGGTTGGAATCCAGGCCCATCAGTTCCGCAGCCTTGTCGAACTGTGCCACTGCCAGTCGGAATGTTGGCGTATCGAGTTCGTGCAGCGAGGACATGTCCGTTAGGGTTCTTGTGTCGCGGCCGCCACCGTCTCATTCAGTGTCATGCGGCTCTCGGACGACGTCGTCCATTCAAGGTGAAAGATCGTCGAAAAGGCTTCGGCGACCCGTTCGGCGACCAAGTGGAGAGGGATCTCCATCTGCAGCATTTCCGCCATCGAGGTCATACGGCACCCCTCGAGTCCGCAGGGCACGATACGGGAAAATGGAGCGAGGTCATTATTCACATTCAAGGCAAAACCATGCAAGGTAATTCCCCGCTCAAGGCGCGCGCCGATGGAAGCAATTTTGACCTCGCGGTGTTGGCTTCGAGTCCAGACGCCCGGGGCCTTCTCCAGCCGGTGACCCTGGATATCCCAACAGCGTAGGGTCCGAATCAGTACCTCTTCGAGCATGCCGACATACGCCTTCACGCCCGGCGCATGGTGTGTGAGCGCAAAAATGGGGTAGGCGATCAATTGTCCAGGACCGTGATAGGTGACCGATCCTCCCCGACTGACGGCCTCAACTGGAATGTCTGTTGATGTGCATTCCGGCTTGATATGGCCGGGTTTGGTCCGACGCCCTGCGGTATAGACCGGAAGATGTTCCAGCAGGATCAGGGTATCGGATCGAGTTCCCTCCAGTCGCTCGGCATGGAAGTGCTGCTGAAGGGCCCAGACAGCGGAATAACGCATCGGCCTTCTGAACGTGATGAGCTCACCAGGCCGCACAGGAGAGGCGGCGGATGGGGCATGGAGAGGCATCGGCTGCAGGGTGATCGCTTCTGCTGCAGTCACTGCGCCGCCTTGAGCGCCGCCGGTTTCGGCAGTAGAAGGGTCGCCGGACCGCTTTTCCCATGGAGAGTCAGCTGGACTGTGGGTTGATCTCCCGAACGAAGCAGCGCATGCCAGAAGTCTCCCATGTTAAACACCTGATGCTGATCCACGGCGGTGATGATGTCGCCATTTTGGAGTCCGCCGAGTCCCGCCGGTTTCGCGGAATCAACCTGCAACGCCAACACGCCGCGATCGCCTTCCAGGCCGAAGCTCGCCATGATGCTTGGTGTGATCGTGACCGGCGTAAATCCCAAATCAGGTCTGTAGATGGATCCTCGGACCATCATCGATTGGATGTGCGGAAAGATCGCTTCCATAGAAAGGGCATAACTGATCGCCTGGGCAGAAGGTGCGATGATCACATTGATGCCCACCACCCGGCCGGACAGATCAACCAGGGGGCCGCCGCTGTTGCCGGGGTTGATTGCCGCATCCGTTTGGATCAAGTCGTAGAGGGTTTCGCCATCCGGAGTCAAGACGGAACGATCCAGCGCGCTCACCACCCCGACCGTCACGGTTGAGCCTCCCCTTAGCGCCAAGGGATTGCCAATGGCCACCACCGACTCTCCGATTTCCAAGTCCGGCTTGGGATGAAGGTTTGCGGCGACGAGGTCCTGCGCATTGATCTTCACCAGAGCGAGGTCCAGCAGGAAATCTCGGGCCACGACTCGTCCTGGCGTCAGGCGACCGGTTGAGAGTCCAACCACCATGCTCTTCACACCGGTCACGAGGTGGTTGTTCGTCAAGATATACCCACCGTCGTCGATAATGACACCCGAGCCGGACCCTGAACCGGACTGTATCTGAGAGGCGCTTGCGGGCACACCGCGGGTCAAAATTGTGACGACGGACGAGCGGACCTTCGCGACCACGGCGGGGACAGTAAGGTTCTTTTCCGCTGAACTGCTCCCGTTAGGAGCGGCCCACGCGGGTGCATGAGCGAAGGACGTGATCAGGCTGACGGCGGATAAAAGCAGACAAATGGCTCTGAGTGGTGACATAAACTCAAAGACCATTCTCGCACAACTGGTTACCAAGGAAAAGCCATGCAAAAAAAACGGGGTGAGGAGCAGGCTCCTCACCCCGTGCATCGGTCGATTCGGTACTTTCACTGGATAGCGGCGAACATTTCCTTGATGGCAGGTGTCTTGAGCTTCTTGAGCGCTTTCGCTTCAATCTGACGGATCCGTTCTCTGGTCACCGAGAGGTTCTGCCCGACCTGTTCGAGCGTGCTCGGCTGATCATAGCCGATCCCGAACCGAAGCCGAATCACGGTCTGCTCTCGGGGAGTGAGATTCTCCAGGATACGGTCGAGTTGCTGCGTCATCTCGGTGCGGTGCACATGTGCATCCGGAGGCACCGCGTGCAAGTCCGGTAGTAACTCACCAAACTCGGTTCCACCGTCGCCGACCGGATGTTCCAAGGCGACCGGTTCCTGAAAGGCCTGGACTGTCTCATGCAAGCGTTCCGGGCGCATCCGCAGGACACTCGCGATCTCTTCCAGTTTTGCCGGACGGCCGAGCTGCTGTCCGAGTCGCCGCGTGACACGCAGGATGCGGTGCGAGGCTTCAGTCTGGTGAACGGGAATGCGGATCGTTCGCGACTGATCCGCCAACGCCCGTGTAATACCCTGGCGGATCCACCATGTGGCATAGGTGCTGAACTTGAATCCTTTGCGATATTGATAGCGCTCCGCGGCCTTCATGAGACCGATATTGCCCTCCTGCACCAAGTCCAGCAGGGTAAGGCCACGGCGTGTGTAATGTTTCGCCACGTCCACCACCAGCCGAAGATTGCATCGTACCAATTCGTCCTTGGCTTTTTCGAGCAGGAGACGTGACTGCCGAACAGCTGCCAGGTGACTCTTCAGCGCCTTGACGACGGTCAGCGGCAGTTTCGGTCCCGCTCCAAGTTTGATGAGACCCAACAGAGTCTGTTCGACCTTGTCGAGAGCGGTCGCGGACAGTCCGCTGAGTCGCCGGACAGTCTGTAGGGTGTGTTGTGCGTCAAGGACTGCATCCGATCGTTTTACACGCGAGAGCACTTGGTGAGCATGACGTAATGTCGTGCGAATGGCGCTCGAACCCTGATCGATTCGTTTGGCCAGAGCCGTCTCTTCTTCGCGCGTCAAGAGAGGGCGTTCGCCGAACGATTGGAAATAGAGCGATTCCAGCAGAAACGGACTGCTCGATTCGATCTGGCGCTTCGACTTCAGCGGCTCCTGGGACAATTCGGGATCTGCGGAATCTCGTCCGATCATGTCCAGCAAATCGCTATCCTCAGAGTGGTCGGCGTCGACATCTTTCATTTCCGGCGCCTTCAACTCTGGACCATTGGCAGGAAATAGGTCGTTCTTCATATGATGAGTCCTCCTAAGACTGCGTCTCTCACCCCGCCACCGCAATCATTCCACGATGACTGTATATGAATAAGTCTCCTTTACTGAGAGGCAATCCCGCCGCCAAAGATTCATGAATGCTGCTGCCCGTATCTACGCAGCAATTCCTATGCTGGATTGATTATGAGAATGGAGTATCGCCATCGCCATGAAATACTGAGACTATTAGAAAGCCTTAATGAAGAACGGTGCGCGAGCGCTGAGGCAATCCTGCAGCGGATGTGTAGGGATTGAGATAGGGGCAGGCCGATTTGTCACATCCGGGATAACTTGTCGGCTCGGGCCGGACGGCCCGGGGAAACTCGGTGTGCGCGGAGGCGGGCGGGACCTTCGGCACTGTTGTTGAAAACACGCTGCCCCGCTTCTAGAATGGCGCGTCATGTCACGTGAAACCTTGCAAAACGGCGAGCGCATCCATCTCGTGGACGCAAAAGGTCGCCACTATGCCCTGACGCTCAAGGCCGGCGATGTGTATCAGCTCAGTGGTCATAAGATTGCGCACGACGATGTGATCGACAAACCCGATGGTTCTATCGTCACGCTGTCCGGGGGGAAGGCGATGCTGGCATTGCGGCCCACCTTCGGAGATTATGTCCTCAAAATGCCGCGAGGGGCGCAGGTGCTCTACCCGAAGGATCTCGCGCTCATCCCGATGTGGGCCGATATCTATCCGGGAGCCAGAGTGTTTGAAGCGGGCACCGGTTCAGGCGCCCTCACCATGGCGCTACTGCGGGCGGTGGGGCCCCGAGGGTTGGTGGTGACCTATGAGGCTAGGGAAGATTTCGCACGAACGGCTCGACACAACATCGAGCGGTACATGGGCGACGTGCCAAATCTCATCGCGCTCCGTATGAATGCCTATGAAGGAATTCAATTGCCGGATGACGGACTCCTGTTTGATCGACTGGTGCTAGATCTTCCGGAACCATGGCAGGTGGTGCCGCACGCCGCAAGGGTGTTGAGATCCGGGGGGATATATCTGAGTTTCGTCCCGACGGTGCCTCAGGTCCAGCAAACGGTGGCGGCATTGCAGAACGCCGCCGTGTTCGCGATGATCGAGACCTTTGAAACACTTCTACGCACCTGGTCCATCCAAGGTCGCAGTGTGCGGCCGGACCATCGGATGGTAGCCCACTCCGGATTTCTCACGGTCGCCAGAAAAGTGGAACAGGGCTTTTGGTCGCAAGGTAGGAGTGCGGCATCGCCTGTTCCCGACGAAGATGCGGAACCCCAGAATGATGAAAAGGACGATCCTCGATGAATCGTTTGGAAGGGAAAGTGGCCATAGTGACCGGCGGCAATGCGGGCATCGGAGAGGCCGTAGCCAAACGCTTCGCCGGGGAAGGTGCCGCCGTGGTGATCACCGGCCGGAGGCAAGCGGAACTCGATCGGGTGATACACGAAATCAGGCAAGAAAAAGGAAAGGCCTTGTCGGTGGCAGGTTCGGTGACTGACGAAACCCACGTGAGAGAGG
The DNA here is from genome assembly GCA_035281245.1 of Nitrospira sp. Taxonomy (GTDB): domain Bacteria; phylum Nitrospirota; class Nitrospiria; order Nitrospirales; family Nitrospiraceae; genus Nitrospira_C. Next base: position 73,292 of record DATEEH010000086.1, on the reverse strand, counting down.
TGACGCAGCGGGCGCTCGACAGTTTCGGACATATCGATATTCTGATCAACAATGCCGGCATTGGGGACTTCGGCAAGCGTATTCATGAAACCGATGACGCCACGTGGTCAACGCTTCTCGATGTGAATCTGACCGGTGTCTTCCGCATGACACGAGCCGTCGTTCCTCACATGCTCAAACAAGGCCGCGGCGCAATCGTGAACATTTCGTCCGTTGCCAGCCTTGTCGGCATCCCCGGCGCGCCGGTCTATGCGGCCTCCAAAGGGGCGCTCGATGCGCTCACACGCGCGCTGGCGATCGACTATGCGAGCGATGGAATTCGGTGTAACGTCGTGAATCCCGGCCTGATCGACACGCCGATGGCAGCTCCGTTGATGGCGAATCCTGACATGCTCCAGCCGATCCTGAGTCACTATGCCATCCGACGGCCCGGAACGCCGGAGGAAGTGGCGAACATGGTGTTGTATCTGGCATCGGATGAAGCCGAGTGGGTGACGGGGGGAACGTTTACGATCGACGGAGGAATGACCGTCTCGAAGGGATGAGCATGTGATGGAGATCAATGCCACCACACAGTTCTGCGGCGTCATCGGCAATCCGGTCGAACATTCTCTCTCTCCCGCCATCCACAACGCCGCCTTTCAGAAACTGGGGCTGAACTTTGTCTATCTGGCATGGAAGGTGGAGGCCATCGGCGATGCCGTGAAAGGACTTCGCGCGCTCGGCGGTTTTCGAGGCGCCAGCGTGACCATTCCCCACAAGGTCGCCGTTCTGCCGTTTCTCGACGAGGTGGAACCAACCGCACGGCACATCGGTGCTATCAATACGATCGTCTTCGAGAAGGGAAAATTAGTCGGGACCAACACCGATGCCAGTGGCGCCCTTCGCGCCTTGAAGGAAGGAAACGCTCCGCTGAGCGACGAACCTGTCATCATCCTCGGCTCCGGTGGTGCGGCGCGTGCCATTGCGTTTGCGCTTACGGCTGACGCCGGCATTCGTGGCCTGCATCTGCTGGGCGTTGACGAACAGGAGCGCTGCACATTGGCCTCGGATTTGATGGACAGAACTGCCGCACGTGTCGCCGAGGCCTTTCTCGATGAGCATGCTCTCAGAACGGCATTGGCCGAGGCGAGAGTGCTCATTCATTGTACGCCGATCGGTATGGCGCCGAGGACCGGCGTCAGCTGTGTGCCTGCCTATCTGCTCCATCCGGATCTGACGGTCATGGACATCGTCTATAATCCACGCGAAACACAACTCCTTGCCGATGCGAAGGCCGCCGGCTGCCGGACGATTTCGGGTCTCGAGATGTTTCTCTATCAGGCAGTGGCGCAGTTCGAGCGCTGGACCGGTCACGCCGCGCCCACTCAAATCATGCGCTCCGTGTTGGAGTCCCGCTTCAGATGAACGGTAGAGGACCGGCCGCCGTTTTCGGTGCATGCCAGCGATGAATATTGTGTTGATTGGATACCGAGGGACCGGGAAAAGTACCCTGGGGAAGGCTGTGGCCGTCCGGCTCGGCCGCCAGCTCATTTCAACCGATCAAGAAATTGTCCGACGTGCAGGGTCATCGATTCCCGACATCGTTGCTGCTCACGGCTGGGACTATTTTCGCGATCTGGAGACCGCTGTCTGCCGGGACCTGGCAGGGCGAGACAATCTCGTCATCGATACAGGGGGAGGAGCGATTTTGCGTCAGCAAAACGTGGATGTCTTCAAACGCAACGGACGGCTGATCTGGTTGACGGCCTCGGTCGACACGATCGCAGCTCGGATAGGCGGCGATACCCAGCGACCGTCGCTCACCGGGACAAAGTCCCATATCGAGGAGATTCGGGACGTGCTCAGCGAGCGAGCGCCGAAATACCAGGCCGCAGCTGATCTGACCATCGCCACCGATGGTCGTTCAATCGAGGAGTTGGCAAGCTTCATCGTGCAATCCTTTGCATCCGTCAAGTCTTGACCTGTCCTTGACAAGCTCTTGATCAAAGTGTTTGAAATAGCTTCGTGCGCCCGTAGCTCAGTTGGATAGAGCGTCGGGCTTCGAACCCGCAGGTCGCAGGTTCAATTCCTGCCGGGCGCACCAGGTAAAACCTGCTTCTGTCTGACCCCCTGATCCAGTAACAACGAGGACAGGTATGCACCCGTTGACGGCTCATGCCAATCGGAAGGCCGTATGCTCCCGACTGCGTGCAGGAAACGTGGCATATTTCAATACGAGTTCCTGTACCCGCTGGCGCTCCTGGGCTTTGAGTTTAGGAAATCGGACGCCGAATGTTTCACCATCGCTCCATGTGACCGTGGTGTTGGAGACGCACAACGGATCATTCTCGTCTTGAAAATAAAAAACGAGTGTGACGCTGGTCTCCACCATAAGTGCCGGCCCTAGGATTTTGCATCCCGTCTTCGACAAATCCACAAGCCAGCCTTGGCCGCGAGATAATCCCATCCACTCATCCGTAAAGTAGGAAACATAGACACGTAGAGGGACACGCTCAGCATTGCGTCGGTCTATCCGCGCAGCGAGGCTCTGCTGGATGGATTCATGAGCGACGCCGGCGATGGCCTGCGACAGACCCTTGTCTGGCTGCCGTGACTTCATCGACTCCTCCTCTCTGTGCACAGCCTACCGGATCGATCGCATGGAAACATTCCCAGGAAGTAGGTAAATGATATGCCACGAAAGAGTATTTACTGAATGTGTTGAAGAGCGCCCGCCGCCGCTTCCTTACGTAGTCCAATGAGCAAGCTCGAACGGAATCTACTTGCTGACCAGGCGATGCCATGCTCGATGCCGCAGTGGTATTACTTAGTGCGGCTTTTTTGGCCCATCCTGCGTCAACTGCGTAGCGCTTCTGAGGAATTGTTGATCAAGCCCTGTTCATGCGACATATCAACCCGCAGGAGGATGGACCATGTTGTTTGTCGGAGTGCTCAAATTTCTCACCACTGGGGGTAAGATGAAACCATATATTTACGCTTTGTTAATCGTCCTTTTTACGCTACTGTCCTTGCCGGCGACCTCGGACGCCTTCTCAAGGCGGTCCAGCAGCTCGGAAGTCTCGCAAAGCCAGGTTGTGACGACTCCGCACAAGAAACCGCACAAGAATAACACGCTCCTGTCGAGCGATGTGTCTGCCCAGGCGGTTCCCGAGCCGCCCGTTCTGGTGCTGATGAGCATCGGTCTGGGCGTACTTGCACTAGGCTACGCGATACGCTCATTTCGTAAACAGGCGTAGGCCGTCGAGATTTCGCGGCCAAGTCCGGCATCTGGGCATGGATCTGCTCCATCACGGACCACCATCGAGTTGATCCATGTCCCACGGTTCTGAGCGGGACATTTTATCTCCTACTGCAGGACAAGTTATCCCATTACACAGGTGAACCTAGGAAATCATTGGTTGTTTCGACTCGTTTAAGGGGCAGGGAAACGGCATGAGCCTTGCCTGGCTGACGAACGGGAAGAGAAAGCAGCACGAACAGGCTTCCGAGGGAGATCGTATGGCCTCAACTCCGCTGGACCCACAGGTAGGCCATTCCCTCTGGCTGCAGAGGCGATCGCGGCGACGGGTGATCCGGCGGCGCCAATGGCGTAGCGACTGGGCGCCAATCGGTCTGCTCTTTGTGCTGTTAGGTCTGCTCCTCCTCTTGTCTCTGCTGCTTCCTTCCAATGATGCGGTGGAGAAGGTGAGGCAAGCAGCCGAGCAAGACAAAGGTGATCTCCAGCCACCGCCAGTGGTCGGGGTGTTAACGAAACCCTGAAGGGAGGATATCCATATGTGGAGCACCATCGAGGAAGAAGTCGAACATCGGCGAGACTTGCTCAGATTGGCGGCGAAAGGTAATGCCCAGGCCCGTAAGGAACTGGAGCAGGAATATCATGCGCGCGTGTACTCTCCTGCGCAGCTGGCGAAATTTGTACCAAAGCCAGTCCAGCCCAGCCTTTCCGGTGCTGTGCAACGGACCCTGGACAACCTTGTCGATATTGAACTGGATGCCGCTTGACGCGGTCCGGCGCGTCACCCTCTAAGCTGGCCCGCAGTCGGCGGTTCCGGGGCCTAAGATTCTACCAGGGACCGCACACGCCGGTCCCAAGCATTTGGAGGCCTCCCCTCGATCCCACCTAAAGCTGCATAGATTTTTTCTTGCCCTCGTTGTAGGCTGAAAATAGGTCCTTTTAAGAACGGGGGGCCTGAAAGTGCTATTCTATAGACAACACCTTGTACGGTCACCTGAAAGACCTGCGGAAGGAATGACAGAACACAACGGGAAGCAGGTATGGACCAGACACTGCCCCTGTTGTGGACGCTGGTTGACGAAGCGTGATCCGATGACTCCTTGGCTCTGTAGCTGCGGATGGCACGCGGGCTAAACGTCGACCGATGGGAGGCAAAAACACATGAACCATCTCATGCTCCACGATGTGCGCGCCGCATTTTTTCTGATGATGGGTTTGCTCATGCTGGCGATGATTTGTGCCGTCGCAGCCTTGGGAACCGTGATGCGACCCGTCCGATGGGCTGATCGTCGTTCCGCACAGTTCTAATCGTTTGCGCCCGAGCCGAACACGCCACCTCACCGCATCTCTCCGCTTCTTTCCCTGATAGGCTCGTGTAAAACCTCGTCAAATCAGTGTGTTGCCCTTCGCCCCTCTCTGCCTACGAGTCGCCCCCGAGCGCGGTGCTATAGTTGTGGTAGCACACATTCATCCAAGAATGATGGGGGACACCATGAAGGCGAGTCTCGGCAAAACGGTTCTGGTAGCGGCTTTGGCCGTAGCGGCATTGGGCGTATCTGGTTGCGGCATGAAATGGTTACAGTCGGATGGCGATCACACGGGGGCGACTCCTGACGGAGCCCATTCCGGATGGAATGGCCAGGGCGTGAATCCGAATTTCCCGGGCATGACCCAAGGCAGCTCGGGGAGCGAGCTGAGCGGATTTTCGCACAATCCTTCGGATGAGTATCTCGCCGGGAGCGATGGCATCGCCTCAGTCTCACCGGCGACTGCGGGGAGCCGTCATCACGCCGAGCTCACAAAAGAAGAAAGGGCAGCCATCGAAGCAGGTTTAAAGGACGTCTTCTTCGGCTACGACCAGTGGACGTTATCGGATTCCGCCCGAGATGTGCTGCATCATAATGCCGAATGGTTGAAGGCGCATCCCGGGGCAGTGCTAAAGGTTGAAGGGCACTGCGACGAACGGGGAACGGCGGATTACAACATGGTCCTCGGCGATAAGCGCTCAAAGAGCGCGCGGACGTATCTGACCGAGTTAGGCGTGAATCCCAAACAGGTCGGCATCATGTCGTATGGAAAAGAACGCCCCTTCTGCACGGAACATGACGAGTCTTGCTATCAATTGAATCGTCGCGGCCACGTGTTGCTGAAGAGGAAGTAGGTTCACGCAGACGCATGCAGGCGCCCCGGCGGCTTCTCCACGAGAGGACGCCGGGGTGCTCTGTTTCCAGCAGGTCAACACAGCCAGGAGGTTGTGAATCGATGGCAGTAAAAGCGCAGGCGCCGAAGAAAGTTCGCCGAACGGAACAAAGAGCTCATCCACGCTTTACGGCCCAGTTTCGAAGCACCTTTTCAGGAGGCCAACGCGAGGGCCAAGGAAAGACTCTGGACTTGTCGGATGGAGGATGCCGCATCCAGTCGGATGATCCGGTCGTCCCGAATGCTTCGTTTGAATGCCGAATTTATGCGCCGGGGCTTAACTGGCCGTTACGCGTCGACGAAGCACAAGTTCGATGGGTCAAAGGAAACGTCTTCGGGTTGCAGTTTACCGCCATGCATCCGGACGAACGGGCGAAGTTGAAGCAACTCATCGCCAACCTCCACGTCGACCGGCATCGCTAACGTTCATTCCTCACGTCCCCGCGATCCGGTCTCGCGAGCCTATCTCTCCGTATGATATAAACCCAGTCGGTGCGCGGACGGTCTGATGGACCGCGTACTGGCACATATCGGATCAGGGGCAGGAAGGGCCGTCATGAATGAAGAGATTGCGACGCTGGCGGGGGGCTGTTTCTGGTGTTTGGAAGCCGTGTACGATCAGATGAAGGGTGTGCGCTCCGTGGAATCAGGGTACACGGGGGGCCGCACGGAGCAACCATCTTATGAGGCGGTCTGCGGCGGACGAACCGGACACGCCGAGGCCGTCAGGATCTCTTTTGATCCCACCGTCGTGACGTACCGGGAGATCCTCGACGTGTTCTTCGTGATCCACGATCCGACGACGCTCAACCGCCAAGGGAATGATGTGGGAACGCAGTATCGGTCGGCGATTTTTTATCACAATGCGGAACAGAAGCGAATTGCCGAAGACGCGATCGCCTCACTCGAGCGAGACCAGGTGTATCCGAATCCGATTGTGACGGAGCTTGTTCCATCGACGACGTGGTATGAAGCGGAACCCTATCATCAAGAGTATTTCGCGCGGAATCCGTTCCAGGGCTATTGCACGGCCGTCGTCGGACCGAAGGTGGCAAAATTCCGCAAACAGTTTTTGAGCAAGCTGAAAAGCTAGCTTTTGTCTTCGTCCAGCCAGGCGTCTTCATTTCCAGAATCCGCATTCTCCAGACGCAGTGCACGGAAATCGAAGAGACGTCCGTCCAGGAGCAGTGAGGGGGCGACATTCGACAACGCCGCAAACATGCTGTCGGTGCAGCCGGGTGCACGGCGTTCCCAGTGCCGGAGAAACGCTTTCGCTTCCTTCCTTTTCAGATCTTCCTGCGAGCCGCACAGATCGCAAGGAATGATCGGAAACTTCCGCCGCGCGGCGTACTGCGCCAGATCGGCTTCGCGGACCGCAGCAAGCGGTCGAATGACCAGATGTCTCCCGTCTTTTGAACGCAGTTTCGGGGGCATCGTCTTCAGTTTCCCGGTGAACAACAGGTTCAGAAGCAGCGTTTCGAGAATGTCGTCACGGTGATGGCCCAGGGCGATTTTCGAGGCCCCCACTTCAGTGGCGACACGATAGAGATGGCCACGCCGCAGTCGTGAACAGAGTGAACAGGTCGTCTGGCCCTCGGGGACCAATCGTTTCACGATCGAATAGGTATCCCGCGTTTCGATGTGAAATGGAATGCCGATCGAGGCGAGGTATTCCGGCAGAATGTTCGCGGGAAACCCAGGCTGCTTCTGGTCCAAATTCACGGCGATGAGATCGAAGCGAACGGGAGCTCGACGCTGGAGGACGAGCAGAAGGTCCAGCAAGGCATAACTGTCTTTCCCACCGGAAAGACACACCATGACCTTGTCCCCCTCCTCGATCAAGCCATACTCGGTGATTGTTTGCCCTACTTGGCGTAATAGTCGGGTTTGTAACTGTTCCGTAGCGTGGTCCAATCTCGGCAATATGGAACGGTGATCAGCGGTGGTTGACATGGGGTCCTATTCTACGCGTTCGCTCGATCGGCTGTCGAATTCGAGTATGGCTTGCCACCCGCTCGTGCTCGAGCCGGCGTTCCGTGTCGTTATCGATTCCCCACGTGCTATATTTCAGTAGGTGTATAATGCCCCAAGGAAGATATGACGCCGACGCATCCGCAGAACGGGAGAACCTTGGGATCCAGTGAACGCGAGCCGGCATGGCTCTCCTGGCCCGATGAACAACTCCTCGACCTTCCTATGTGCTGTCTCAACGTCACGATCGAGAGTCCGTTTTTGGCTCGACAGATCCGTCAGCTCCAAGACGAGCTGGAGGCCAAGCAGTTGCGCTTTCGTCCTCACTTTTGGATTTCGAATGAATGGTTTACGCCGGACGGCGTGCCCGGCATCGCCATCCCGTTCTATCTTGCCCACCCTCGATTGGAAAAGCTGGAGCTGGCTCAGATGCTCGAGGTCGAAGGCGGCACGGCGGAGTGGTGCATGCGCATCCTGCGACACGAAGCCGGGCACGCCATCGAGAACGCGTACCGCATCCGTCGCCTTCGCAGCCGACAACGCATTTTCGGCCGCTCCTCAGATCCCTATCCCAAGTACTACAGCCCCCGGCCCTACAGCCGCAGTTTTGTGCGTCACTTGGACGTCTGGTACGCGCAAAGCCATCCCGATGAGGATTTCGCGGAAACGTTCGCCGTCTGGTTGACGCCGAACTCCCACTGGGCCGATCGATACAAGGGATGGCCCGTCATGCGAAAACTCCACTATATGGACAGTCTCATGCAGGGATTGGCCGGCGTGCCGCCGGTCGTCACCACGAGAGAAGAGGTGGATCCGTTGCCCACGCTGAAGCGCAGCCTGCGCGAGCATTATGCGCGCAAGCGGGGCCATTACGGCGTGGCCCATTCCTCTTCCTACGATCCGGATCTCAAGCGGCTGTTTTCGGATGCCCCCATCCATGCCGAGAGGATGAGTGCCGCTACATTTCTCAATCGATTTCGACGGGAGGTACGCCGAAAGGTCGCCAGCTGGACAGGCGAGTATCAGTACACCATCGATCAGGTGCTTGAAGACATGATCACGCGATGTCGTGAACTGCAGCTGCGCCTGCCGATCGACGAAGAGCAGGCGAAACTCGACTTTACGATTCTCCTCACTGTCCACACGATGAACTATTTGCGAAGCGGCCGTCATAAGGTAGCCGTATGAGACGATTGCGCATCCTCGTCCTGATGCACAAAGACTTGGTTCCCCCTGATCCGCTCAACGGTCATGACCCGTCGCATGCCGAATGGAAAACCGAATACGACGTGGTGACGACGTTGCGAAAATTGGGGCATGAAGTCTTGCCGCTCGGGGTGAAAAGCGATCTTGGGGTGATCAGGACCGCGGTGGAAGAATGGCGTCCGCACATCGCCTTCAACCTGCTCGAGGAGTTTGACGGCCTCGCGGTGTATGACCAGAACGTCGTTTCGTACCTGGAGCTTCTGCGTGTGCCTTATACAGGCTGCAATCCACGAGGGTTGATGCTGGCGCGCGACAAAGTCTTGGCCAAGAAACTCTTCTCGTTTCATCGTATCCCATTCCCGGACTTCATGGTGGTGCCGCAAGGGCGGACGGTCAAACGGCCGGCGTGGCTGTCGTTTCCTCTCATCGTCAAATCCGTGACGGAAGAGGCGTCGCTGGGAATCTCTCAGGCTTCGATCGTGGAAGATGACGCCAAGTTGAAGGAGCGCGTGGCCTTCATTCACGACAGCGTGGGCACGGGCGCATTGATTGAGGAGTACATCGAAGGTCGGGAGCTGTACGTTGGCGTCATCGGCAACGGACAACTCCAGGCGCTGCCCGTGTGGGAACTCAGGATGGACAGGCTGCCGGGCGATGCCCGGCGGATCGCCACCGAGCGGGTGAAATGGAGTCGGAAGTATCAGGACAAATATGGCATTACATCGGAGAAGGCAAAAAACCTGCCGTCAGGGAAGGTTGAGCAGATCCAGCATCTCGCAAAGCGCGTGTATCGCGCGCTTGGTCTCAGCGGTTATGCACGCATCGATTTGCGGATGAACGAATCGGGTGGCCTCTACGTGCTCGAAGCCAATCCGAATCCCCAGATCGCTCGAAACGAAGATTTTGCCGATTCGGCGGAAAGTGCCAACTATCGTTACGAGGACCTTCTCCAGGAGTTGTTGAACGCCGGTCTTCGCTGGCGGCCGGCAAAAGCTGCCTGAGCCGGCCGCCAGCACGCCTTACATCTTCAGATGCTTCTTCAGAATTTCTGACTGCTGGATCTCCATATTGTCTTTACCGAGTGTTTGTGCACGCTGAAAGTGTTCGACGGCTCCTTTGTGATCTCCGGACTTGTCGAGCGCCAACGCTAAATCGTAATGGGCCTCAGCGGACTGCGGATCGGCCTTCTCCGCTTCCGAAAAGTGCTTCTTCGCCACATCCCAATGTCCTTTGCCGTAGTGTTCGATGCCGGCCGTAATGTGACTTTCGGCTTTCGAGCCGGCGGCCGCCTTCAAGGGAACGGCGTCCTTTCCCATATCCGCCAGAGCAGGCGTGACCACATACCAGAACGCCACGAGCGCGATCGAGCACAATGCGAGCTTCATAGGAACCTCCGTGGGTGAAGGGTGAACGTCTTTTTGTGTCTACGGATGGGCCGATTCGTTGGATCTACAGAATGGTGGGTCCGGAGGCATAAGACAACTGGGGCTCCCACGAGAGGACGGGGAGCCGCGAGTCACGGTGATGAGGCCCGGCGCTAGAGGTAATGGTGACTCAGGACGCGACCGGTCGAATCGAGTTCATAGAATAAAGGGGCGCCCGTAGGGATGTTGAGTTCCAGCACTTGCTCCTTCGTCAGTTGTTCTAATTCCATGACGAGAGCACGAAGACTGTTCCCGTGCGCGGCGATCAAAATGGTCTCACCCTTGAGGAGATGAGGCTTGATCGCCTTTTCATAGTAGGGCAGGACACGCTCTGCCGTATCCTTGAGGCTTTCGCCGCCGGGCGGGCGTATGTCGTAGCTGCGGCGCCAGATCTTCACTTGGTCTTCACCGTACTTTTTTGCCGTTTCAGCCTTATTCAAGCCTTGCAGCTCCCCGTACATACGCTCGTTCAGCGCCTTGTCTCTGTCCGTCGGGATCGTCGTCTGCCCGATCACCTCAAGTGCCAGCCGAAGGGTCTCATTGGCCCTCTGCAACACGGAGGTGAAGGCGCGATCGAATCGATAGGGGCGCAGTTTTTCTCCTGCATTTTTCGCTTCCTGGATGCCTCGCGGTGAGAGGGGCACGTCCACCCAACCGGTGAACCGGTTCTCGAGGTTCCACTGCGATTCGCCGTGTCGAAGCAACACGAGACGTCCCATCTCCATGCCCTCCTGTCCGCCGCATCTTTGTCGGCCAAGAATACTGAATCATGCCTCCAAGTCAAGCGTTGCTTTCGGGCTACTCCGGCAGTACGATGCCGCGATTTCAGTCAGGATGCGGTGTTCTGTGATGAGTGATCACTCTTCGGAAAACGAATGGCGCGCGATCGAGCAGTGGTGGATCAATTTGGGTGAGCGCCTACAAGTACTCGATCGCGCGGAATCCTTTTTCAAGGCCGCGGCGGCGACCGGTCTGCTCCCTCGTATCGGGCAAGTCGGCGGCCAAGTCGACTATATCCTCTTCGTGCTGATGCGCTATTGGGTGCCGACCGTGCTCCCGCCTGCAGGGCGAGAACGCCTGACCAAGAACGATGCCGACTATTGGCTCGAATCCGAGCAAATCTTGAAGACCGCCGCCGCCCGACTGCGCGAGCTCAAGCCGCTCATCGAATTGCTCACGACGCCTAACCCGGTATCGGACAGTCTTGCCGGCCACGTGGTTCATCCCTCAGCAGTCACGGAATTGGAGTTGTCGAGCATCGTCGAAGGAATCGCCGAGGCGGCTGGCAGCTATGGCGGACCGGACTATACGTCCATCATCAAGGCATTCGATCCTGTCCCCCTGAGACAAACGCAGCCGTTCAAACATAACAAGAAGCACAGTGCCGAACTGTGGGTCGTCTTTTTATTACGGGAGCATTTTCGAAGTCTTGGGCTCGGTAAAGACCGGTACTGGGCCCTGATTGCCCCTCTCTGCACGGCCGCTGGTATTCTGGCGCCACACGGCCAGGGGTACGGGCCCGATGAACTGAAGAGCTGGTGGCAGAAAAACTGGCCGCGCACCTACACGCAATTGGAGCAAAAACAGGATGCGACGGACTCGGGAGGAGCCGCGTATGAGCAGGACGTGGGCTGGTTTCAGGCCTGGATCAACTGGCAGCGGCAGCGCTGAGGGCGGGCACGTGGCTGGCTCGAGTGGCCGGTTTCTTGGGCAGGTTGTCGAAATCCAGCGCCCCTTCCTCCAACATCTTGAACATCGCGACCGCGAACAGAAAATAAAGTACCACGCCCACCCAGATTACGTAGGGCTGCACGCCGCCCTCTTCTTTCATTGCGGCTCGCTGTTGAGCGTGATCATTCCAGGCCTGTTGTTTGATAGCCGCGATGTGCTCACGACAATGCCAATAATACACGTAGTTGGCGGTTGCCCCAGCGACGACGCTCCAGACGATGCCGCTGGACATGTTCCCTGTCAGGTATGTTGAGACCATGGGGCCTATCGCATAGACCGCTGCATACAGATACATCTTCCGATAAAGAAACCAGAGAAATGGGACGTACAGAAACGCCGGCCAGTTCCATGTGAGGGCAAATCGGGGCGTATCGGGAGGACCGAATTTCTTGAAGCGGTCAAGATAGCTGTCCGCGTTCGGGCCGATGAAGTCTCGCCAGAAATCGCTATCGCCCCGACTCGAGAAGTCGACGGATCCGGTGGCGGACATTGTTGAAGTACCGAGGTCGCTTCCGCACTGATAGCAGAAATTCGCGTCGTCCTGGTTCTGCTGCTGGCACTGTCCGCAAGGTTTCATCGCTCAAAGACTACCATATGCCGGAAGACGGCGCGTCAGAAGGAGCGCGGTCAGCCCTTCAAGCCCTCATTTGCTTTCACCGGCGTTACTGTGCTAGCTTCCCTTACTTTACAAGGGGATACGACCGCCGTGCCCACTGAAGAACTCAAACAGAGCGCCGAACAATATCTGATGGGCACCTATGCGCGCCAGCCGATCTCCATTGTGAGAGGGCGGGGCAGCAGAGTGTACGATCTCGAGGGACGTGAATACGTGGATTTTGTCGGCGGCATTGCCGTCAATGTGCTCGGGCATGGACACCCCGACTTGGTATTAGCGATCCAAAAGCAGGCCGCGCAGCTGATTCATACGTCCAATCTCTATTACACCGAACCGCAGGTCAAACTCGCTCAGATGCTCGTCGACCACTCGTTTGCCGATCAAGTCTTTCTGTGCAACAGCGGGGCAGAGGCCAATGAAGCGGCGATCAAACTCGTGCGACGCTATTCACACGACAAGTATGGACCGGGTCGGTTCGAGATCATTACCATGAAGCAGTCGTTCCATGGGCGTACGATGGCGACCTTGACCGCCACCGGTCAGGAAAAGGTGCAAAAGGGATATGAGCCGCTGCTTCCCGGGTTCTCGTACGTGACGTTCAATCATCTGGCCGAGTTGGAACAGGCGGTGAACGACAAGACGGCCGCCGTCATGTTGGAGTTGATTCAGGGCGAGGGGGGCGTTCATGTCGTTTCTCGCGAATATCTCAAGGCGGTCCGCGACCTGTGCACCCGACGAGACATCCTCTTGATCTTTGACGAGGTGCAGACGGGCATGGGCCGTACGGGGACGCTCTTTGCCTATGAACAATTGGGCGTGCAGCCGGACATTATGACGCTCGCCAAGGGGCTCGGTGGTGGCGTTCCCATTGGGGCCTGCTTGGCGACGGCCCCCATCGCTAAAGCATTTGGAGCCGGTTCACATGCCTCGACGTTCGGCGGCAGTCCGCTGGCCTGTGCCGCGGCACTGGCCGTGTTTCGCGTGCTCCTCGAAGGACGCGTGCTGGATCAGGCCCGCCGGATGGGCGATTACCTGAGCAAGGGCTTGTCCGAATGCAAGGACCGCCACCACTTGGTGCGAGAAGTGCGCGGCCTGGGCCTCTTGCAAGGGATGGAAGTCGCTATGGACGCAAGAACCGTCGTCGGCGCCTGTTTGAAGCGAGGTCTGCTCATCAACGCGACGGGGGAACACGTAGTCCGTTTTGTTCCGCCGTTGATCATCACGCAACCGGAAATCGACCGCCTGCTGGAGACCCTGTCGCAGATTTTTGACCGGCATGCCGCTCAGTCCGCAGCTCATTGAAGGCGGGCGTCCCATGAAACCACCGCTGCAGCGCACATCCCCGCAGGCCAAGGACTTACTGGACGTTGCCGCTGTCCCGAAAGCCGAGGTGGAACGCCTGCTGACCTTGGCGGCCGAATTGAAGGACAAACACCGCCGCGGCGTTCCCCACCCGTTGCTCAAGGGGAAAACGCTGGGCCTCCTGTTTCAAAAGCCTTCCACGAGGACGAGAGTCTCGTTCGAAGCGGGAATGCACCAGCTGGGCGGACATGCGCTGGTACTGCCGATGGCCGATATCCAACTGTCACGAGGCGAAAGTGTCGCAGATACGGCACGCGTGCTGTCTCGCTACCTCGATGGGATCGTGATCCGCACCTACGATCATGCGATCGTCGAGGAATGGGCCCGCGAATCAACGATGCCGGTGATCAATGGTCTCACCGACCTCAGCCATCCTTGTCAGGCCTTGTCCGATCTGCTGACAATCAAGGAAAAAAAGGGAAGGCTGAAAGGCCTCAAGATCGCATACGTGGGCGATGGGAACAACGTGGCGAATTCCCTCATTGAGGCCGCGGCCAAGATGGGCTTGACGATCACGCTGGGGTGTCCCTCCGGCTATCAGCCGGATCAGCACGTGGTCGACCTGGCGCGAGTGGAGGCGGCCAAGACAGGCGCGGTGATCGAACTGGGGCAAGACCCGTACGTCGCCGTGAAAGAAGCGGACGTCGTCTATGCCGATGTGTGGATCAGCATGGGCCGGGAACGGGAACACGCGAGGCGTCTCCGTGTGCTTGCGCCTTACCAGGTAAACAGCCGGCTCGTCGCCAAAGCCAAGCCTGATGCGATTGTGATGCATTGCCTTCCCGCTCACCGGGGGGAAGAAATCACCGCGGAGGTGTTGGATGGTCCCCAGTCCGTCATTATTGACCAAGCGGAAAACCGGCTGCATATGCAAAAAGCCATACTGACCAAACTCATGCGGAAGGACCGACGGGGACAACGATGAATCGCGTCATAAAGAAAATCGTGCTCGCATACTCCGGCGGACTCGACACTTCGGTTATTTTGAAATGGCTGCAGGAGACCTATGAGGCCGAAGTGATCGCATTTTGCGCCGATCTTGGACAGGGTGAGGACCTCCAGGCCATCAAGGTCAAAGCGCAAAAGCTGGGTGTGAAGAAAGTCTACGTCGAGGATCTACGGGACACGTTCGTGAAGGACTACGTGTTTCCCATGCTGCGCGGGAACGCCATGTATGAAGGATCCTATCTGCTGGGGACCTCGATCGCCCGCCCGCTGATCGCGCGGCGCCAGGCCGAAATTGCGCTCAAGGAAGGAGCGGAAGCGGTCGCACATGGTGCCACGGGCAAGGGGAACGATCAGGTCCGCTTCGAATTGACCTATATGGCGCTGGCTCCCAATCTCAGAATCATCGCTCCGTGGCGTGAGTGGACGATGCGGTCGCGTCGAGAGTTGATCGAATATGCCGATCGCCACGGGATTCCGGTGACGGCGACCAAAGCCAAGCCGTACAGCATGGACCTCAACCTTTTCCATGTGAGCTACGAAGGCGGCATCCTGGAAGATCCTTGGCAATCGCCGCCGGACGAGATCTTCCAAATGACGGTGTCGCCGGAGAAGGCGCCGAACAAGCCGCTGGAAGTAGAGATCGACTATGAGGCTGGCAATCCCGTCGCGGTCGGCGGGAAAAAAATGAGCCCGGCGACGCTCCTGGCTCATCTCAACAAAGTGGGCGGCGCGCACGGCATCGGAAGAGTCGATCTGGTCGAAAATCGCTACGTGGGCATGAAGTCACGCGGCGTCTACGAAACGCCGGGCGGCACGATTCTTCACGTCGCGCATCGCGGGTTGGAATCGTTGACCATGGACAGAGAAGTCCTGCATTTCAGGGACAGCCTGATCCCCCGCTACGCGGGGTTGATCTATAACGGGTACTGGTTCAGCCCCGAGCGGGAGATGGTGCAAAAGGCGATTGACGAGGCTCAGCAGGACGTCACGGGTACGGCGCGCGTGAAACTGTACAAGGGCAGCTGCACCCTTGCTGGGAGAAAATCGAAGCGGTCGCTCTATCGCCTGGACATTGCGACGTTCGAAGAGGATGAAGTGTACAACCAGAAGGACGCGGAGGGCTTTATTCGCTTGAACGCCTTGCGATTGAAGATCCGAGCCCAGCGCAAGAAGGCGTCGTCCTGATGGCAAAAGGACGGACGGGCAATGGCGTTGGCGGAAGCAAGGCGTGGAGTGGGCGGTTCCGGGAACCAACGCATCGCCTGGTGGAAACGTTCACGAGTTCGGTGACCGTCGATCGAAGACTGTACGCTGAGGACATTCAGGGCAGCATCGCCCACTGCAAGACCTTGAAAAGGGCCCGTGTGCTTACGGCCGGCGAGACACGGGCGATCGTGCGGGCGCTCGAGACGGTGAAGACCGAGTTGGATCGAGGCCGATTCAAATTTGCGCCGCAGGACGAAGACATCCACATGGCGATTGAGCGGCGACTCACGGAACTGATCGGACCCTTGGGAGGCAAGTTACACACCGGACGGAGCCGCAATGACCAGGTGGCGTTGGACGTCCGACTGTACCTTCGCCAGCAACTGGAGGACTTTGCGGAACGCCTGCAGGAGTGCCAACGCGTCCTTGTGGCCAAAGCGAAGGCCCACCGAACCGTGGCGATGCCCGGTTATACGCATTTGCAGCGAGCGCAGCCCGTGTTGTTCGCACACCATCTTCTCGCCTACGTCGATATGCTCGAGCGCGACAAGGGCCGCATCGAGGATGCGCACAAACGGTTGAACGTGATGCCGCTGGGGTCCGGAGCGTTGGCAGGGACTAATTATCCGGTCGATCGTCGATACACGGCCGGGCTGCTAGGGTTTCCCCAAGTGACCACGAACAGTCTGGATGCGGTGTCGGATCGCGACTTCATGATCGAGATTGCGGCGGCGTTCTCCATCACGATGATGCACCTGTCAAGGCTGAGCGAGGAGCTCATCGTATGGTCCTCGCAGGAGTTTCGCTTTGTCGATCTCCCCGACGGTTTTTGCACGGGGAGCAGCATGATGCCCCAAAAAAAGAATCCCGACGTCCCTGAGTTAATCCGGGGGAGAACCGGGCGCGTCTATGGCCAGCTGATCAATCTTTTAACCACGATGAAGGCGCTTCCTCTGAGTTATAATCGGGATCTGCAGGAGGACAAGCCGGCACTGTTCGATGCGCTGGACACCGTCATGGCCTCACTTCATGTCTTGACGGAATTGATGCGTCGGCTCAAAGTAAACCGGGAGAGTCTGAAGCAGGCCGTTCATGAGGGCGGATTGCTTGCGACCGAATTGGCGGATTATCTCGTCGACAAGGGCATGCCGTTTCGCGAGGCACATGGCGTCACCGGTCGGGTCGTCCGAGCCGCCCTGGAGCGTGGGTGCGAACTCACGTCGTTTTCGCTCGAAGAATTGCGCCAGTTCTCCGACCGCTTTGGCAAAGATGTCTTCGCGCGATTGACCGTAGAGTCGGCGATTGATCGCAAGGCCCAAATCGGCGGCACCGCCAGAGGACAAGTGGAACAGCGGATCAAGCAACTGGAACGGATGTTGTCGTGAAGCTCATCGTGGTCACCCTTGCGATCGTGTCCTCCGTGGCGTGTGGCACCATTGGCTCGCCGATTCCGCCGGAGGACGTGGGCATCACGCCTACCATCGAGCGACAGAAGAGGATCGACGCCATGGAGGCGGAGAAGCGGGAAGCCGCTGAATCCGAGATTGTTGTGGAACCTCAGGGACAGGATGTGAATCTTCCGGATTTGCGGCCGGTAGGCACGCGGTAATACGGCAACAATTGACACCAGGCCTATGAGTTGTATGGCGAAGTGGAGGACGCACCGATGGCATTGATCCAACCGACGCGACAAGGACAGCCGATGAGGCAGGCAAGCAGGCGGCTTCTGCTCGTCGACCCGTATCCCAAAAACCATCAGTACCACCTCACCGCCTCGGAAAGACGGGCCGTGTGGTTTCCCAAACTGAGTTTGCCGACGATTGCCGCCTACACGCCGGAGCATTGGGAGATCGACCTTGTGGATGAAGCGGTGGAGGATATCGATTTCGACCATCCGTGCGACATGGTCGGTCTTTCGATCATGACCTGCTATGCGCCTCGAGCGTATGAAATCGCCAAAGAATTCAAGAAACGGGGCAAGACCGTGATCATGGGCGGCGTGCATCCCACGTATTGCCCTGACGAAGCCCTGCAACATGCGGATGCCATTGTCTGCGGCGAAGCGGAAGACCTGTGGCCACGGTTGGTCGCAGATTACGAAGCCGGGGCGATGCAACGCGTCTACAAAATGACCTCGTTCCCATCGCTCGAACGGTACAAGCCTCCGCGGGTCGAATTACTGAGCCCCGACTCCTACATGACCCGGCAGTGCAGTTTCACGACCAGAGGCTGCCACTTTGACTGCGAGTTTTGCAGCGTTTCTCCTTTCAATGGCAAGACGACGAGGCGCCGGCCCGTCGAGGAGGTGGTTGCGGAACTCAAGAACGTGCAGCGGTGGGTCCGCGGCGAACTGGTCGAGCGGATTCGCGATGAACCGTTGTGGCGCGCCTTTCTTTCGACGCTGAAGATCCGCGTGGGGCTCGAAGACGGCAGCATCGTCGCGTTCGTCGACGACTTGCACAACAGCAACCGTGCCTATTGCCGCGAACTCTGGACCGCCCTCAAGCCGCTGAAGATCAAGTGGGGGTGCCAGTCGACGCTGTTTCTCGGCGACGATGAGGAGATGGTCAAGCTGGCCGCCGAAAGCGGCTGCGTCTCCGTGTTTGTTGGAATGGAATCGCTTGACGAGGACTGCTTGGATGAGACCAACAAGCCGTTTAACCGGGTGAAGAAGTTTTCCCAAGAGATTCAGATGTTCCACAAATACGGCATCATGGTGAATCCCGGCATCGTGTTTGGATTCGACAACGACGACGAGGCCGTCTTCGAGCGCGCCGTCGACTTTCTCACGAAGAACCAGGTGGAACTTGCCTACTTCAACGTCCTCACACCGCTGCCCGGAACGGCGCTGTTCGACCGGTACAACAATGCCGGACGTATCTTCGACCGCGATTGGTCGAAGTATGACGGAAAGCATGTGGTGTTCCGCCCGAGCCGGATGAGCCCGGAGCAGTTACAGGAAGGATTTCACTGGGCGAACCACCAGTTTTATTCGCTGCCCAACATTTGGTATCGGCTTTCCGGCACGAAGCAGCGGCTGATTGCCCGCTGGGAAATGAATCGTGAGTTCCGCAAACTGGTGAAGCGGAGCTGTCCGAAGGGGAGATTGTCTCCACTGGCCTCGGTGCTCAAGAACCTGCAGGCGAAACTGCCCGTGCTCGATACGGATCATCTGATTCCAAGCGCGCTGCATGCGCTCAAGCAGCGATTCGATCCGAAGGCGCCCTCGGCAGAGCAACTGACGCTGAACATCAAGGTGAAGCGGCACGACAAGTTCGCTGCGCTGTTCATGGACCTCGAAGGGGCGCTCGACCGGCTGAACGTGCATGAACTCATCAATCGAATCAGGGAAGCGGCCGAAAAGGCGAAGATGGATGTCATCGTGAACTTCGAGCATCTCAAGCTCGCGGCTCCCGACGCCCTCAAGGCGCTGGTCGATTCGGAGGCCATTAAGGCCGCCGTCCCCCACGTGAAGGTGCGATACCGGAAATTCAAGGACGCGTTCGAAACGTCCATGCAAGGCTTGTCGCTGGCAGGCCTGGAAATGTTGACCGAGGATTTTCAGGATGCATAATTTCGAATACCGTCAGGGAGAGCTCTGCTGCGAGCAGGTGCCGGTGAGCCAGATCGCCAAGCAAGTCGGCACTCCCTGTTACATTTACAGCCACGCAACGTTGATCCGGCATTTTCGGGCCTACGACGGCGCCTTCAAGTCGATTCCGCACCTCATCGCCTTTGCGATGAAGGCCAACTCCAATTTGGCAATCCTGCGTCTGATGACGAAGGAAGGGAGCGGGGTGGACATCGTGTCCGGCGGGGAATTGTTCCGGGCCTTGAAAGCCGGCGTTCCTCCGTCAAAAATCGTCTTTGCGGGCGTCGGCAAGAGCGCGGAGGAAATCCGTGATGCGTTGAAGGCCGATATCTTGATGTTCAACATCGAGTCGTCCGCGGAGATGCATGCCCTCAACGACGTGGCGGCCTCGATCGGCAAGGTGGCGCCCGTCGCCTTGCGCATCAATCCGGACATCGATCCCAAAACGCATCCTTACATTTCCACTGGGCTCAAGAAGAGCAAGTTTGGGATCGCCGCCGACCGAGCCCTGGAAGAGTTCCGCGTGGCGTCGACGCTCCGCCACATTCAGGTCGTGGGCGTCCACGCGCATATCGGCTCGCAGCTGACCGAAGTGACGCCGTTCGTCGAATCCTTGAGAAAAGTCCTTGCGCTCGTGGACACGCTCAAGGAGCAGGGAATCCATATCCGGTATCTCAACATCGGAGGCGGACTGGGTATCACCTACTCTGACGAAAAGCCGCCCCTGCCGCATGAACTGGCCGATGCCATTTCGCCGCTCGTGAAAGGTTTGGACCTCACGCTGGTCATGGAGCCGGGCCGCGTCATCGTCGGCAACGCGGGCATCCTCGTGACGAAGGCGTTGTACGAAAAAATCGGCGAGAGCAAACGGTTCGTCATCGTCGATGCGGCGATGAACGATTTGATCAGGCCCAGTTTGTACAGCGCGTACCATGACATCCGACCGGTCTCCGAAGCGCTGTTGCACCGGCCCAAGCATTCAGTCGATGTGGTCGGACCCGTCTGTGAATCGGGCGATTTCCTCGCCAAGGATCGTTCGCTTCCGGAGGTCAAACCGGGGGACCTCTTGGCCGTCATGAGTGCGGGCGCCTATGGATTCGTCATGGCGTCGAATTACAATTCACGGCCTCGAGTGCCCGAGGTCTTGGTCAAGGACAGTGAAGTGCATGTGATCCGTACGCGTGAGAGTTATGATGATCTTGTTCGGGGAGAAATGATTCCAGCTTTTTTGACTTGAGCGGAAAATTTGCGCAGGTAAGGAGAGTCATCGATGTTCAGCGGCTCCATAGTAGCGATCGTGACGCCGTTCCGTAAGGGGAAGGTCGATGAGCCTGCGTTCGCCGATCTGATCGAATGGCAGATCGCGAACGGAACAAACGGCATCGTGCCGTGCGGGACCACTGGAGAGTCGGCCACCTTGACGCACGAGGAGCATCACCGCGTCATCAAGCTGACCGTCGAAGTCGTCAAGGGACGAGTGCCGGTCATCGCCGGGACTGGATCCAACAGCACCGACGAGGCGATCTCGCTCACGCAGCATGCACGAGATGCCGGTGCGGATGGAGCCTTGCTGATCACCCCGTATTACAACAAACCGTCGCAGGAAGGCCTGTATCGGCACTACAAGGCCGTGGCTGAGGCCGTCGACATGCCACTCGTGCTGTACAACATCCCTGGCCGCACCGGGGTCAACATGTTGCCGGCCACCGTTGCGCGTCTGGCGGTCATGAAAAATATCGTGGGCATCAAGGAAGGAAGCGGATCCGTTCAGCAGGCTTCCGACATTGCCCAGGCCTGCGGCGATCGCCTCACCGTTCTCTCCGGTGACGACCCACTGACGCTGCCGATGATGGCCGTGGGAGCCAGAGGGGTCATCACGGTGACCGCCAACGTCATGCCGAAGGAAATGGCACAGTTGGTCGCGTCGTTTCTCGCCGGCCGCGTGGACGAGGCCCGGCGTATCCATTTTGCGCTTTCACCGCTGTTTGCGGCGTTATTCTACGAAACGAATCCCATCCCCGTGAAGGAAGCGTTAGGAATGATGGGCAAGATCGATCCGGAACTGAGGTTGCCGCTTTGCGCGATGGGCGCCGACAATCGCAACCAATTGGCCCGAGTCCTGAAAGAAATGCGGCTCATCTAACCTCCGCGATTCTGAGAGCTCACCTCCCATGACCAAAGTCATCGTTGCCGGGGCCGCTGGCCGAATGGGAAGCTGCTTGATCGCCCTGATCAAGGAGTCAAGTGTCCTGACGCTGGCCGGCGCCGTCGAAGGCAAAGGGCATCAGGCGCTGGGAACCGATGCCGGCGAAGCGGCCGGTGCAGGCAAAATCGGCGTCTCCATTACCGACGATCTTCCATCCTTGCTCGGGCGAGGCGAGGTGGTCGTCGATTTTACGGCTCCCGGGGCGACCTTGGGCCATTTTCGGGCCGTCGCGGAACACCGGCGGGCGATGGTGATTGGAACAACGGGCTTTAACTCCGCCGAGCTGGATGAACTCAAGTCGCTCGCTCGGCAGGTCCCCTGCGTGTTCTCTCCCAACATGAGCGTCGGAGTCAATCTGATCTACAAGGTGATCAGCGAAATGGCCAGAACGTTGGGAGACGACTATGACATCGAAGTGATCGAGGCCCACCATCGCCTCAAAAAGGACGCGCCGAGCGGAACGGCGCTCAAGATAGCCGAAGTATTGGCTCGAGCAGTTGGCCGCGACCTCACGCAGGTCGGCGTCTATGCGAGGAAGGGGCTGATCGGAGAACGAAAGACACGGGAAATCGGCATTCAGACGATTCGCGCCGGGGACATCGTGGGCGACCACACCATTCTCTTCGGCGGAATGGGGGAACGGATCGAAGTGACCCATCGGGCCAGCAGTCGGGACACCTTCGCTCGCGGTGCACTGCGCGCGGCGCAGTGGGTCATCACACAACCTCCGGGGCTGTACGACATGATGGACGTCCTCGCCCTCAAGTAGAGTACCGAGAGAGAAGACACCACACCATCGCGGCGTGTCATGGATGTGATCTGGTACCTGAATCCCGGCAGGAAAGACTACCCTCTGTAGCCGCAGCTTCGCCTCGGCGGCGTCGAGCTCGTCACAAACGATCGGAAGAATGACTCATCGTGTCAATGTCTGGCCGTAAGCGGACGAGGTTCCTGATCCGCTGCCTTCCGACGACCACAGTTTAAGCACGCGAACACGGTGATCGCCAGTCCGGCATCCAAATCCACTGCCCGTTCCGGTAACATTGTCCCACGGCATTTATCGCAGGTTTTCATGTTGGTCACTGTAGCATCCAGACTGTCAAGTGCCTATCCATCGGAAGTACGGGGGAGAACGGGGATTTAGGCCTGGAAATCGAGGAAACGCCTAGGCCGTTTGAGCTATTCTCACACTTTCAAACCATTGGTTTTTCACAAAGGACGGGTCACCGATCACGTTGACAGAGCGGCAACCGTCCCATAGGATTGTGGCGGTGCGGTCGAGGTTCCACTATGTATAGAATTATCTTCATTCTCATCCTGCTGATCATCCTCTACTTCCTTTTGCGCAGCGCCTTCCGGGAGTTCGGGAGTCGGCAGCCTCAACGACTGCCACAAAGCAAAGACCAGATGGTCCAGGATCCCGTATGCCGCGTCTTTGTTCCGAGAGGGTCAGCGGTCACTGAGGTGATTGGCGGACAAACCTACTGCTTCTGCAGCCAGGGTTGTGCAGCAACGTTTCAAAAGCAGATGACGGGATGAGCCAGCGATAGGCGGATGGTCGCCTTGTGCTCAGCGATGGTGAAACCGCATGACTCCGTCGCACTTGGCTCCGCAAACTTGTTCCGTTCTAGACGAATGTCTAAACGGACTTCGAACACTGCGTCTCGACATCGCCACCTGGGAAAAGGACGCGTATCGGCGCGCCCAGGGTTGGGCGGGTGAGAATGGCGACCGCACGACAGAGATCATGCGCGCCATCGCAAGTCGCATGAAGGCGGCCATCCACCTGTCAAATTTTGAAAAAGAAGACCAGCGAGCCCGCCGAAGAGGCTAGCTCAATAAAAAATGAGAATGAGCGAGCTTGGAAGGACTATTGCGAACGGTCAGCAACCTGAGTAGCTATAGTCGTCGAGTTTTTCTTCCTTGTCGAACTTCAAGGTAATCTCGCATTGGTTCGGTTTGAAGTTGAACAGGGGCGGGCCCGACTTTCCGCCGGCGATACGGTAGTAAGTCCAGGTTTCACCTCCGAAGAAGCGAGGCGCTTTGCCGCTGGGTTCACCCCAATTCTTGACGAACCAGGCCTTATCCTTTCCCTGCAATTCGGCCGGCTTCAACGATTGTTCGAGGTAGGGATTGCCTCCTCCACAGCCAGAAAGAAGCAGGCATCCGGCCAGCATCCACATGTGTCGCCGCAACATTGAGTCGTTCTCCTGGATTCGGACGGATCCACCGCACCCCTAGCGGCGATCCTTTCGCGGCTGGATTCTAACCCTCGGTCCGAGAGGTGTCAAACAAACTGCAGTTTACATGATCAGCGGATTCTTTCTACAATGAGTGAGAGACCTCTGCATGCTTCCAAAGCCATGAAAGGACATCGCCATGAAATTCTTTCTTGATACAGCCAGCGTGAAAGAAATCCAGGAGGCCGCCAGCCTCGGCTTGCTTGACGGCGTCACGACCAATCCCTCTTTGGTGGCAAAAGAGGGCCGCGTATTCCGCGAAGTGCTCGTCGAGATTTGCAATATCGTCGACGGACCGATTAGCGCCGAGGTGGTGAGCATCGAAGCCGACGCGATGGTGAAAGAAGGGCGGGAGCTGGCCAAAATTCACAAGAACATCGTCGTGAAGGTGCCTTTGATCGCGGAAGGCCTCAAGGCCACGAAACGTCTGACCGCCGAAGGCATCAAGGTCAATGTGACGTTGTGCTTTTCACCGACCCAGGCCCTGCTGGCAGCCAAAGCCGGCGCTTGGTGCGTCTCTCCCTTCATCGGCCGGTTGGACGACATTAGCTCGAATGGCATGGAGCTGATCCGCCAGATTGTCCAGATCTACAAGAATTACGATTTCAAAACCTACGTGCTCGTCGCGAGCGTGCGACATCCTCAACATGTCGTTGAAGCGGCCCTGGCGGGCGGCGACATTTGCACGATGCCATTTGCCATTTTCCAGCAGATGGTCAAGCATCCGCTCACCGATGTCGGCCTCAAGAAGTTTCTGGCGGATTGGGACGGTCAAAACAAGAAAAAATAACCCTTCGGCTTCGGCGCGCAGGTCGCAACCGCGCCTGCGCGTCAGCCGCGTGCCTCGCTCTTTCGGACGGCGCTCCTCGCGTGGGCGAACACCGCATGAAACATCGGCCTGGTCAGCTTGCCGGTGAACGTATTCTGCTGGCTGGGATGATAAGACCCGATGAGTGTCACCCCCCAGGGGAGTTCATACGATCGTCCATGACCAAAGGTTGGGAGCGGTGAAGGAAGCGAGCGTCCCTCTTCGCGGCATACCTTGAGATAGTGATCAAACGCGATCTTACCCAGACTCACGACAACCCGCACCCGTTTCAAGAGCCGCAGCTCCTCTTTGACATAAGGCCGGCAGCGCTCGAACTCCTCAGGCAAGGGTTTGTTGTCCGGCGGAGCGCAACGGACGGTGGCGCCGATGTAACAATCCGACAAGCGAAGGCCGTCGTCTTTGTGTTGAGAGGTTCCCTGATTGGAGAACCCAAATTTGTAGAGGGCCTCATAGAGCCAGTCGCCGCTGCGATCCCCGGTAAAGATGCGGCCGGTTCGATTGCCGCCATGAGCGGCCGGCGCCAAGCCCAGGATATAGAGGCGTGCCCCCGGATCACCGAAACCCGGGACAGGACGGCCCCAATACGTCCAGTCCCGATATTGGCGCCGTTTTTCTTTTGCGACGGCCTGTCGATAGGCCACCAGGCGCGGACAGGCGGTGCAAGAGGTGATGCGTTGATTCAGGGTGTTCAGCGATCGCATTGTGCGGGAGTGTAGCACGTTTACGAAAGGGCGATCCTGCTTGCCCGAGTCGGCGCTTGCTGCTAGCATGACGACGGAAGGGACGAATCTTTTCGTTCAACAGGGAGGAATGCGCTTCATGCAGCAACGGTGGCTGGGTGTGATGCTCGCGGCGATCTTGGCGGTGGTGCTTCCGGCGTCGACGAAGGCCCAGCCTCAGACGGACCCCGCTTCGAAAGACGCTCCTCCAACCCCCAGTGCCAACGGCGAATCCGACCGGGATCTCATTCTTTCCGATCCGCTCGACAACGCCAACGAACCGGAGGATCGCCTCGTCATTCTGCCCGAAATCAAACGCGACGGGGAGCGGTTCTATCTCAGTGCCTTCAAGCTTCCGGACAAGCTCACGTTTGCGGGCCAGCCCGTCCCACTCGACAATTGGCAGGTGCGCGAACGGATCGAGTACGAGTTTTATCAATTTCTCGAGGATCAAGGGGAAAGCATCGTTCTGGCCAAACGCACGGGCCGCTGTTTCCCTCCCGCCGAGCGGCAACTGGCGGAAGCCGGCTTGCCGGACGATCTCAAGTACATGCTTCTCGTGGAAAGCAAATGCATTTCCGCCGCGTATTCGAGAGCCAAAGCATCGGGGCCTTGGCAGTTCATGCCGTCCACCGGTCGACGCTATCGCCTGAAAAGCGACGCAGTCCGAGATGAGCGCCGGAACCTCGAGATGTCGACGGAGGCAGCGGTGAAGTACCTCAAGTACCTGAAAGATTTTCAGCAGAACGACTGGTTCATGGCCATGGCTTCCTACAATGCGGGGGAGGAGCGTATCCGCAAGCTCCTGAAAGAGCAGAAAATCACCGATTATTGGAAAATGCACGGGCCACGGGAAACCATGCGCTATGTGCCACGGATCATCGCCGCCAAGGAAATTTATTCCCAGCCGGAAAAGTATTTGGGATTGAGCAAGAAGGACCTGTATCTGCCCCTCGAGACCGAGACGATTACGGTAAACGTCAAGGAGCCGCAGCGTGCCTTGACTTCGATCGCCGAAGAATTCGGCACCTATTTTCTCGAACTCAAATTACTCAACCCGGAATTCAAGAAAGATTTCTTGCCGCACGGCACCTATCAAATCAAGGTTCCTCGTCAAACCTGTCCCTCCCGCTGCTTCAAGCAGGAAAAGATTCCCTGATGCCATGAGAACCACGGCCCTCACGAAAGACGGGCTGCCTGTTCCGGTTCTTCCCAGGACGGTCGTCTGACTTTCCACGCCCCATGCGGCTCCCTCCCAGCCCTGTCCGCCGACTACTGGCTCAAATGCTCAAGCAGGCGCTGGCATCCACGCACGCCGCTCGCGCGCTC
Organism: Nitrospira sp.; assembly: GCA_035281245.1. Classification (GTDB taxonomy): domain Bacteria; phylum Nitrospirota; class Nitrospiria; order Nitrospirales; family Nitrospiraceae; genus Nitrospira_C. The sequence continues at coordinate 46,476 of DATEEH010000086.1, read as the reverse complement.
CGGCGGACGGTTCGCAGGGACGGCACTATCGTAACTGTGGGCCGTCGGCGCTACGACCTGAAGAAATATGAGCGAGTCGTCGTGGTCGGGGCGGGGAAAGCCTCCGCCGGGATGGCCCGTTCGATTGAACGAATTCTTGGACGCCATTTGGACGAGGGATTGGTCGTCGTCAAATACGGTCATGGCGCGCCGACCAAACGCATCGCCGTCCTGGAAGGAGGGCATCCGATTCCCGATCGAGCCGGTTTGACGGGAGCCCGCCGGATCATGGCACTCGTCCGAGAGCTGAGCGACCGCGATCTACTGTTCGTGTTGCTGTCCGGCGGCGCGTCGAGTTTGCTCCCCGCGCCGGTCTCCGGCGTGACTCTCCGGGACAAGCAGTTCGTGACCGATCAATTGTTGCGATGCGGGGCAGGGATCGTTGAGATCAATGCCGTCCGCAAACATCTCTCGGAGCTCAAAGGCGGCCGCTTGGCGGCTATGAGCGGCGCCACGATGGTGACGCTTATCCTGTCGGACGTGATCGGCGATGATCTGAGCGCCATCGGCTCTGGCCCCACCGTGCCCGATCCGACGACGTACCGCGATGCCGTGAGCTGTTTGCGACGGTATGGTCTCTGGTCCTTGGCGCCGCGAAGCATACGGGCACATCTGATACGCGGCGTCGATGGCCGGGAAATCGAGACCCCAAAGAGAGGGGCGAAACACTTTCGTCGTGTTCAGCAGGAGATCATCGGCAACAACGCCCTGGCGCTGGCGTCCCTCGCTTCGACGGCACGGTCTGCGGGATGGAGAGTACTCCGGTTGCCTCCGTTCATCTCGGAAGCCCGCCAGGCCGGCGCGGCCATGGGAGCGTTGGCCAGGACAATCCGGTCGCGGTCACGGCCGATGACCAGGCCCTGGTGCCTCGTTGCCGGCGGAGAGACGACGGTGACCATGACGGGGCGCGGCAAGGGCGGACGCGCTCAGGAATTCGCAGTGGCCGCCGCGAAGGTGGTCGCGGGCCTGCCTCGCGTGTCTGTGGCCGCCATTGCGACCGATGGCAGCGATGGTCCGACGGAGGTCGCCGGGGCCGTGATCAGTGGCGAGACATGGTCTCGTGCCGGCCGAATGGGTATTGATCTTGAGGGAGCGTTGACTCGCAATGACACGTACGGCGCGCTGAAACGGCTTAACTGTCACGTGACGACCGGTCCGACCGGTACCAACGTCAATGATCTTTACCTCCTCTTCCTCTTCTAGTTACTATCCCGTGCGATGACCCGCCCATTCGTGCTTCCTCTCTCCCATTCCGCAGAAGTTCCACTGGTCGGGGGCAAAGCCGCTGCGCTCGCGCGTCTTCTTGCCGCAGGCTTCCCCGTTCCTGACGGGTGTTGTGTCACGACACATGCGTATGAGCGAACCTTGGACGCCATCGGGTTTGCTCCGGCCGAGCGATGGCGGCGCGCACTCATGCGAAGCGGAGACGGTCGCCGGCAGGAACTTGCCGACTGCAGAGAGAGGATTCGGCAGAGCGACCTCTCTGGTCTCCTCGCCGACCTACAGGAGGCATTGCAACGGATAGGAGGCCTTGCGATAAGACGATGGGCGGTACGATCGTCGGCGACCAATGAGGACATGGTGCATGCGAGCGGTGCAGGTCTGTATCGAACGGCATTGGGGATCTCGTGGGATGGCCTCGCAGGCGGCATCTCCGATGTCTGGGCTTCACTGTGGAACGATCGGGTGATGGCCTGCCTGCTTCAGTCAGGTGCGGCGGAGACGCCGCCCGCGATGGCTGTCGTGATCCAACCGCTGCTGGAAGCAGCCGTCGCCGGGGTTGCGACATCCGTTGACCCGGTCACGGGCCGGGACAACCATACGGTGATCAATGCCATCGGTGGGTTGGGCTCGCTACTGGTCGACGGCACCGTCATGCCTGATCAGTATCTCGTCGAGACTGCAGCCGATCAGCCTGCGCGCGTCATCCGACGCCTTTTCGGCCGGCAGCACGAACGGCTTGTCCTTGCAGGTGGCGGACTCCTCAGGGAACCGATGGCACCGGATGAACGCAAGGCTCCTCTGTTATCGGACGAGCAAGTGTTCGAGGTGGCGGCGTTGACCAAGCGCATCGAAGAGGCCTTTCAGGGTCCCGTCGACGTCGAATGGGCCATGGACCGGGAGCGCCTCTGGGCCTTGCAAGCGCGACCACTCACCGCCATCCGATCTCCTGTCACCGATGAAGACAGCGAGTGGTCCCGGGCAAATTTCAAAGAGACGATGCCGGAAGTGCCGAGCCCGATGGGCCTGTCCTTCCTCAAGCATTTCATGGATGCGTACATCCTCTCGCACTATCGACGTCTGGGGTGCCGCATTCCCGCCGGCATGTCCGCCGTCCGGATCCATGCTGGCCGTCCGTATTTGAACGTGACCCTGTTCCATGGGCTCGTCGCTCAGCTTGGCGGAGATCCTGCCTTGAATGCCGAACAGATGGGGGGTGATACGATTCGATCGGCCCCGCCGGTGAAGCGGCTTGGATGGCCTGTCTTGTTGCGCGCCGCCTGGCTGATGTGGCGTGAGATGAGACGGGTGCTGCGCGACGGTCCCGCCTGTTTTGCAGAGATGAAAACGCTTGCCTTGCAATACAGCCGAGAACGGGTGCAGGCGTTGTCCTTTTCGGAAGCCGGAGCGCGGCTCGACGAGTTGGGCCGCTGGCTCGAGACACGCGAGATGACATTCGGAATCGCGGCAGGAACGGGACAGTGCCTGCAGGTGTTCAGCCGCCTCCTCCCTCGGTGGCTGGGCGTCGACTGGAGGCAGCTGCTCAACGAGTCGTTGCAGGGCCAGGACACGGTCATCAGCGCTCAACAGATTCTGCGCATCGCCGACCTCGCGCGGTGCGCGCGCGAAGACACGGCGGTGTCGAATGCGCTGCGACGCGGATGGGAGCCGGGCCGCTATCGCCCGAGCTTCGAAGGCTCTCGCTTCCTTTCGGACTTTGACCGCTACCTCGAAGACTACGGTCATCGCGCCGTCGGCGAGTCTGACATCATGTCTGCGCGTCTGGCTGATCAGCCGGAGATCCTGCTCGACGTGATCAGAAATCAGCTGGATGGACTGCCTGTGGCTTCGGACGAACTCCTGCGGCGTCAGCGAACGACGAGGGATCATGCGTTGGCGACGATCAGGGCACGTCTTGGATGGCGCCTCGATCGTTGGCTTCTCTTTCAATGGTGGTACCGCCGTCTGTGCCGGTTTTTTGCGCTGCGCGAAGCGAATCGTCACCATCTCATGTGGTATTCGCTCGCGGTGCGAGCTCTCTTGCTCCGCGTGGGTGAATGTCTCGTCGAACTGGACCGGCTCGCTCGGCGAGAAGATATCTTCTTCCTCACGTTGCGGGAACGCGAAGCGCTGGATGACAGGCCGACGGAGTGGATCGCGCTCATCGACGCTCGGCGTACGGAGTGCGAGCAGTGGATGAGGCGACGCGTTCCCGACGTCATTCGAGCATGGGAAGATTCGCCAGAGGCCGCGATTGCCACGCCGGACGCTCATGGCGTGCTGGCCGGCCTTCCGGTCAGTTCCGGAACCGTCACCGGTCCGGTGCGATTCGTGCGATCCACGGCGGATTGGAGTCGTGTACGGAGCGGGGACATCCTTGTCGCACCGGTCATTGATCCCGGCATGGCCCCGCTGTTCGGCATTGCCGGTGGCCTTATCGTCGAAATGGGCGGCACACTGTCGCACGGTGCCATCATTGCGCGTGAATACGGATTGCCCGCGATCACGAACGTGGTCGGCGCAATGTCGTTCTTGAAGGAAGGTGAGCAGGTGACGATGGACGCTGGTCAAGGCGTGATCAGGCCCAGCGAGCCGCCTCGGTTCCCTAACTAAATGCCACCAGCGAATCGAGGCATTGGGCCCTTGGTCACGTCGCTCTGGATCGCCGCCACGAGCGGCGGTCCCAACACGCCCGTCGTGACCTGCCCTGGATAGTAGGGCCAAACGGCTCTGGCTTGACGTTTATTCGAAGATTCCGTAACCTCCCGAAACTAAACGAACAACTTCCTGTCGAGGCCCTGATTACCGGCATCAACGTTAGCCTGCCCCGTGAAGACGCGGAGCGCGATCTATGGTTGAGAGTACTGCCTTCTTCCTAGGCCTGATGGCGGGTTTGGTACTGGGCGCATTCGCTGTGTGGCTCTGGTGGTCAGGCCGCCTGCGGGCCCAATTCGAAGCACGAGTGATCGGGGCCGTCGAACGCGCGCATCGGGCGGAAACGCTGGTCGACGAGTTGCGCCGTTCGACGGAGACAGACCACGTGCAACTCGAACATTTGCGCAATGATCTTGCCGAAGCGACGAGAGGCCGTGCCATTGCCGAAACTCAAGCCGCAGAAACGCTGAAACGCGTTGAAGAGCAGAAGCTGCTGCTCTCACAGGCACGCCAGGAGTTGGCCGAATCTTTTCAAGCTCTGTCGGGGGAAGCGCTGAGGCATAACAACGAAGCGTTTCTCAGTCTCGCCAAGACCACCTTTCAAGCGTTGCATACCGAGGCCAAAGGCGATCTGGCCCAGCGGCAGCAAGCCATCGACGATTTAGTCAAACCGCTCTCGGAATCGTTGCATCGTTATGACGAGCAACTCCGCCAATTGGAGCAGTCTCGGCAGGCGGCCTACGGAGGGTTGGATCAACATCTGAAGATGTTGGCGGAAACGCAGCAGCGGCTTCAACACGAAACGGGCAATCTGGTCAATGCGCTGAGAGCGCCGGCCATCCGCGGCCGCTGGGGTGAAATCACCCTCAAGCGTGTCGCCGAGCTTGCGGGCATGGTCGCCCACTGCGACTTTGTCGAACAGGAATCGGTCACGTCCGATGACGGGCGATTGCGGCCCGACATGGTCGTTCAATTGCCTGGTGCCCGTCAGATCATCGTGGATGCGAAAACCGTTCTGGCGGGGTATCTGGACGCTCATGAAGCTCCTGATGAAGAGCAGCGTGTGGAAGGGCTCCGGCGTCATGCCGCCCAAGTGCGAATTCGCATCAACGAATTGAGCCTCAAAGCCTACTGGAGCCAGTTCGAGCAGGCGCCGGAATTCGTCGTGCTGTTTTTGCCTGGAGAGCAGTTTCTCGGTGCGGCGTTGGAGCAGGATCCACAACTGATCGAAGACGCTTTTGCCCAGGGAGTGGTTCTGGCCACACCGACGACCTTGATGGCCCTGCTCAGGGCCGTCGCGTATGGCTGGCGGCAGGAGCGGTTGACCGCCCATGCCGAAGAAGCCGGTCGGCTCGGAAAAGATCTGTACGAGCGCATGGCGATTATGGCGGAGCACTTGAACGAGGTGGGCCAGTCGCTGGGGAAAAGCGTCCTCGCCTACAACAAAGCGGTGGGGTCGCTGGAAACCAGAATTCTGCCCGCAGCGCGCCGATTCAAGGAATTGGGCGTCTCCACCGAGAAGGAGATTGCGTCATTGGAGCCCGTGGAAGTCGTCGCCCGAAAGGCGTTGCCTTATGACCAGGAATGACCACGCTGAACTCGATCCGCAAACAATGGTGGAGCGATTCCACCGCCTTTTTGACATCGTCGTCCAGCACAGGCCAGGACTCGTCGACCATCAGACACGCGTGCTGCGCGAGCGTTTGATCCACGAAGAATTCGAAGAATTGAAAGAAGCGATGGGCAAAGAGGAGCTTCCGGCCATCGCGAAAGAGCTGGCCGATCTCCTGTACGTCGTGTACGGCACAGCAGTGTCCTATGGGATCGACATGGGGCCGGTGTTCCGTGAGGTCCACCGGTCCAACATGAGCAAGATCGGGGGGTATAAGCGGGATGACGGTAAATGGATGAAGCCGCCCTCGTATTCGCCGGCCGCGATTGAGCCGATCCTGGCGACGCAGCAACCGGCACGTCAGCGTGGCGTAGAATCATCGCAGAGGTATGAAGAGGTTGAGTCGGGAGGATGAAGACTCTCCATTGTCCCAATTGCGGAACGCCATTCGTCCGTGTCGCGCCTCAAGCGAGCATGATGGAACGGGTGCTGCAGCACCTGAGCATATTCCCGTTTCGTTGTCAGCTCTGCATGAACAAGTTCCGTGCGTTTAATCGAGAGGCGGCCAGTGGTCCGCAACGCTTCGACCGACGCCAATATAAACGCTTGCCCACCTCGATTCAGACGCAGTTTCTGGCCGACAATCGCGTGCGTTCCACGAATCGCATCACGGATATCTCAATGGACGGCTGCACCTTACAGGCAACCGGCCTGCCGCGCGGGACGTTTATGGGACTTGTGCTCAAACCCGATCAGGAGGACGAATCGATTCGTATTGAAACGGCAATGGTGTGCTCCGTCCATCCGAACTCCGTGGGGCTTCGGTTTCTCGAGATCCCACTGCCCGATCAACGTCGCTTGAGCCAGGTCGTATTGGGATTGCTGGTGAGCCAGGGGCCGCAGGCCGTCACAAACGCCTAACCTCTCTCTTTCGCTTTGCGAGGACATTGTCGATCATGCGGACTGAGCCGAGGCGAATCGCGCCGAGAATGACGGCCTGCCGGTCGATCCGTTCGAGCGGCTCCAACGTCTCAGCATCGCAGACGGCGACGTAGTCGATTCGAATCGCCGGTTCCCCGCCGAGGATCTTTCTCACGATGGCCAGCACGGACTCCGCATCCGTGATGCCGGATTCAATGGCCCGCCGGCCGGCGGCCAGCGCATGGTAAAAGATCGGAGCGATCCGGCGCTCTTCCGTTGAAAGGAAGACATTGCGCGAGCTCATGGCCAGGCCGTCCGACTCTCTGACCGTGGGGCGGATGAAAAGACGGACATCGAGATTCAAATCCTTCACGAGTCGCCGCACCACCGCGCACTGCTGATAGTCTTTCTGACCGAACAGGGCAAGATGCGGTCGGACGATGCTGAAGAGTTTCGTCACGACGGTTGCCACCCCGGCAAAGTGGTGCGGCCGCGACTCGCCTTCCCATCGCCGGGCAATTGACGGCACGGTGACGACGGTTTGAAACCCCTTGGGATACATCGCGGCGGCGGTCGGCTCGAAGCAGACATCGACACCTTCCTCTCGGCACAGCGCCCGGTCTTGCGCGAAGCGACGTGGATACGTTGCGAGATCCTCGGTGGGAGCAAATTGGGTGGGATTGACAAAAATACTGACCACGAGTGCGTCACACTGGAGGCGCGCCGCACGGATCAAAGATCGATGTCCTGCATGCAATGCGCCCATGGTGGGAACGAAGCCGATCACAACACCCTCGCGTCGCATACGGTGGCTCCAAGCGGTCATAGCCGCAGGACTGCGAATCGTCTTCATGAGTCGAGGCGAGGGCTGCAGGTCGGCCGCGAACCGTATTTTGTCGACGGCTGAGGAAACAAGAGATGGACTTCGGATGGATCCGAGGTCTCTGCGAGCATCTGGTTGACGGAACGAAGACGGGTGGGATGGACGAGGAGCGGCGCCAACTCGCTCAAGGGCATCAACACGAAACGACGCTGATGCAACCTCGGATGAGGCACGGTGAGGTCAGGCTCATCGATCACTCGATCGCCGTAAAACAACAGGTCCAAATCGATGGTTCTCGGTCCGGAGCGATGATCCTCCTCACGGCCCAGCGAACGCTCGATCTCTCGCAACATGCCGAGGAGACTTTGGGGTGTGATCTCGGTCTCGAGCTGGACCACTCCATTCAGAAACCACCCGTCACCGGGGTCGACCTTGTCCTTGACCGGCTCGGTTTCGTACAGCAGCGACACCCCCGTCACCTGCGAATGCGGTAAGAGGCTCAGGAGGGTCACCGCACGGTCGCAAAAGTCGACTCGGTTGCCGACGTTGGAGCCGAATCCGATATAGACGGTCTCGCTCATAGGACTCAGTGAGCAATGATGAGACGGTGATCAGAATCCCGCTTTTTGGATTCGCTCGACGGCCTCTGCCAGCCGCTCCTTCGGTGTGCAGACCGTCATCCTGATATACCCTTCTCCAGGGGCGCCGAATCCATTGCCCGGCGTCGTCACGATCCCCGCCTTGTCGAGGAGTTGGGCCGTGAAGGACGCCGAGGTGTAGCCCTTCGGCACCGTCACCCACACATAAAAAGCCGCTGGAGGCGTGTCGACCTCCACGCCCAGTTTCTTCAACCCGGGAATCAGGGTGTCACGCCGTTCCTGATAGGTCTTTCTAATGGCATCGGTGACCGTATCGTCGAGTCCAAGGGCCGTGATGCCGGCAGCCTGCACGGCTTCGAACACGCCGGAATCGAGATTGCTTTTCACTCTTCCGAGCGCGGCCAGCACGTCCCTGTTGCCGACGACAAATCCGAGCCGCCAACCGGTCATATTGTAGGTTTTGGACAAGGAATGAAATTCGACCCCCACGTCTTTGGCGCCATCAACCTCCATGAAGCTCGCCGGTCGTTTGCCGTCGTAGTAGATCTCCGAGTATGCCGCGTCATGGCAGACGATGACGTGATGTTCCTGTGCGAACTCGACGACGCGCTTGAAGTAGTCCTTCGTCATGACGACCGATGTCGGATTGTTCGGGGAGTTCAACCACATGAGCTTCGCTTGACGAGCCACGTCTTTGGGAATGGCCGTGAGATCCGGGAGAAAACCGTTGGCCTTGGTCAGCGGCATGATGTGCGAGATGCCTCCGCAAAAACTCGTGCCCACCGGGTAGACCGGATAGCCCGGGCTCGGCACCAGCACGACATCGCCCGGATCGATGAAGGCTAAATGGATGTGTCCGATGCCCTCTTTGGAACCGATGAGCGTGAGCACTTCATCGGCCGGGTCCAGGTTCACGCCGAAGCGGCGTTGATACCAGTCGGCCACGGCCTTGCGGAACGAGAGCATCCCTTCATAAGACGGATACTGGTGGTGCTTGGGATTTTTGGCGGCCTGCGCAAGGCTGTCAATGATGGGAGGAGGAGTCGGCAAATCAGGGTCGCCAATGCCGAGGTTAATAATATCGACCCCACGGGCAATAGCCGCCTGCTTCATTTTATCGATCGCAGCGAACAAATACGGTGGCAATGTTTTAATGCGGGTCGCGACTTCGATGGGAAAACGGGCCATAATCGACAGATCTCCTTTCAGCGATACCGTCTGCAATGAAATCGAAGTGTCTAGGCTACTGCAGGAATACGCCGGTAATCAACGTGAGAAACACGAGCGCAAGACTATCTAGAAACGTCCCGCTCGCGTTGACAGCGTGATCCCATGACACTATCCTGCGCGACATGAAAGGCCCGTTATGGCTATCCTTCGGGCGATTCACGCCGACATCACGACGTTGACCCTCGATGCCATCGTGAATGCCGCCAATGAATCGCTGCTCCGTGGCGGCGGCGTGTGCGGCGCCATTTTTCGCGCGGCTGGACCAGAATTGGCGGACGCCTGCCGGTTGCTTGGAGGTTGCCGGACAGGCGATGCCAAATTGACGAGGGGATTCCGCCTTCCGGCTCGCTATATCATCCATGCCGTGGGCCCTGTATGGCATGGCGGTCGTCAGGGCGAACCGGAACTCCTGGCATCCTGCTACCGACGCTCCTTGGAACTCGCTCAGGAGAACCACGTGACATCTCTGGCGTTCCCAAGTATCAGTACCGGCATCTATGGATATCCCATTGAGTTGGCGGCCCCGCTTGCCGTGACCACCGTTCGCCAGTGTCTCGGCAGCGATGCGAGAGTCCGTGAAGTCGTCTTTTGCTGCTTTACATCAGGCGACTTGGCCGTCTATCAGAAATATCTGGATTGACAGCAGGCACACATCGCATTACGCTGCGCCAGCTTCCCGACGTCCATGACGCGAAAGGTGGTATGAGGTCGCCAGCCATCGCGATTTCGCTGCTCTGTCTGACTATCGCCGCCTGTGTCGCGGAGAGCAAGGACGCGGCGAAACGCGATGTTGCCGGACCCTATCAGACATGGGATGACGTCATTTCACGCTGGGTCGGAGGACAGGTGACCGATCTCTATGTGGAACTTGGCCCGCCGAATCTCCATCCTCACCAGCTCGAAGACGGAACGGTGGAAATGGCGTGGGACTTTGGCATCGATCGCATGCCGGGTCAGGCCGACGCCTACAACTTGCTGCCGCTCTACGGCGGGAATGTGAATTGCCAGATTCATTTTTTTGCCGATCCCAAGGGCACGATCCTCAGAGGCGAACGCATTGGGTGTCAATAGCTCCAATAGCACCTGTCGCCGGCGAACCCTGTTAAACCTCTTCAACCGGCTTCTCTAGCCTCTCACGTCATCCTGCGTTACAATCGTCACCATGCAGATGCCCATCAAGGATGTCGAAGATCTCCGATGGCTGTTGGGCCATACGGGTGGGTTTCGGGGTGGCTACGTCACCGACGTGCAGATGGCAAAGCGCCACCTCTTCGATGAAGGAACGGCCCGGCAGGTTCTAGCCGATACCGTCGTCACGGTCGTCATCCGGTACAGTCTTCGTCAGATGGAACGAGTGGCCAAGCTGACGATGAGAGGGGTAACGGATTTCTCCGTGTTCGAACAAGAGGGCGCCGACTGCTCGACTCTCGGCGTGATTCATGCCGAATGCACGGCGGGGAAGCTCCGATTCTGGTTCGACCCTCAAGGGGAGTTGTACGTCGTCTGCGACGAGGCTCAACTGGAAGAGGTCTCCCTGCCGTCATCGGATGATCGTTTGCGTGAGCCGGTGGCGCGCTGGACGTTTCAAAGCTCAACCCCGCAATGGCCGACCGTTGAGTGGCTGCTTGAGGAACTGGACGGGGCCGGGCTGCCTTGCACGTGGAAACAGACGAAAGCATTCCAGGAAGGCGGGTCGCTCATCCAGTGGGAAGGGACATTGCTGCCGGCCCAAGGGTCGGACGCCATTGAACAGGCCGCCGTGCACGTGATGCTGTATGGACCCCTGGATGGGCCGGGGTTCGGCATGCTGTTACATGTCAACGGTTCGCATGGCGCTGCCGCAAACCGCCTGCTGTCCTGTCTCTCCGATCTCATCGTCCGACGCTTTTCAGGGCAGTGCCTGGTCGGCAATACGATCATCCCGGGGGAGGAGTGGTCGAACTGGAAGTCGCTCGAACAGATACGGTGGACGAAAACGGGGAAGTCGGACGAATAGCCTGTCAGGCGAGGGCTTCTTCGTTCGTGGGTCCGGCCGCGAGAGCGGTGGGTGTGTAGACCGTGGTGCCGTTATTGTAAGCCGCGCCTTTTTTGTGCGTGACGCTATGTCCGTTCTTGCAGTTCACGCATTCAACGAGGGCCCAGAACCGGAGGGGGTTGACGTTCTGCTTGCGGGCCACGTGTAATTCCGTGCCTTCCAGCACATTGTCCAGCGACAGGTCGGTGCGCCAGCCAAGATGCTTCGTCAGCGGTGAAATCACCTTTTCGACTGCCGCCACCATCTTATTTTCGTTGCTGAAATGATTGAGCATGATGATGCGACCGCCCGGACGGCAGACACGGATCATTTCACTCACCACTTTGCGATAGTCGGGAACCGCCGTCACAACATAGGCCGCCACGACCGTATCGAACATGCTGTCCTCGAATTCCATCGCGCCGGCATCCATGCGATGGAGCGTGACATGGTCCATGCGATGCTCGGAGGTGCGTTTTCTGGCAATCTCCAACATCCCTTCGGAAAAATCGATGGCCACAATCTCGCAATGCCGAGGATACATGGGAAGAGCGATACCGGTGCCGACGCCGACTTCGAGGATGCGCTCGTTGGGCTGGACGTTCAGGTTGCGGATGGCGGACTCACGCCCTTCGTGGAACACTTTGCCGAAAATTTTGTCGTACACACCGGCGTAGGACGTATACACCCGCTCAACCTTCTGTAAATCCATGTCGCCTCCAGCCACACATCAGGCTCCCGCTTCTGCTGACAGCAGGGAGAAACTGAAAAATTATTCCGTTGGGGAGAATCCGTACCGGCGGAGCGCCTGAATGGAGCGAGGAACCCGCCAAAACCCTAAAACAGTCGCTACAATAACCAAGTCCCGATGGCGAGTCAACAGAATTGATTTGGACTAAGGGAAATGCTAGGGGTTTTGCCGGGGAGGGGGCATCACAGTTGACTCCAGGCCCCGACTGACGGAACAGGACAAGGTCATGATACTCGCAGGACTCTTTGCCGGGGCTCTTTTTCTCGGGTTGATCCTCGGGGACTGGCTCTACTTCGTGCGGCTGACTCCGGATGCCGGTCGTTACGGATTCGGGATCGCGCGTACGGTCGACCGACTGTCCTTGCAGAGCCTTACCCGTCTTGAGGCCCGTGTCGACGGCGACGGGGCACTGATGCTTCCCCATGGCGTCGCCCGCTACTACCCCGATCTGCGGCAGATTGCGCTGCGACCTCAGTATCATCTGTTCGCGATGGGGTTTCGAACCGCCTGGCCGCTCAAGGGACTGATACATCTCTCGCCCGACGAACAGGTGGTCCATGCCGTGTGCATCAAGCGAATCCCCTGGTCATCGGCGATCATTACGCTTCTGTGGTTTCTCCTCGTGGGTGCCGGCACGACCGCGTTCATGATTACCTATGGGGCACAGGGGGGCTTCGAATCGCTGAGCGGTGTCTTGATGGGAGCCGGGATCTTGGGGATCGGGATGCTCGTGTTCGCGTTCGGCCTCGTGACGGTGATCCTTTCCTATCGCCTGGAGAACAGTCGCCTCGCCCAAGTCTATGAGGAACTGAAAGCCGCTGTAGAGGGCACGGCGGTCAGCCCTTCGGGAACATCAGGATGAGATTGACGTGAACAACGTCAGAAATCGGTCGTATTCGGGAGGAAGATCAAGCTTCTGTCGGTCCCTCGCCAAACCTGCAATGATGCCGCGATGTTTCCTTGCCAGTCCCGAGGTCTCGAAGGCGCGGCGAAACTGGGCCCACTTTATATCAGACTCGTGAGCCAGGCGTGCTTGCTCCGTTTTCGGCAGCGAATGCACGGCGGTGGTGAGCGCACGAATGGCTTTTTCGACGCTTTCGTAGGGCGGCGCCAACTTCAGATGCGAGTAGAATGTTTCGAGGTGAGACCGGAATTCCTCGCGAAGCGCCTGAACAATATCCGGTTCACCGCCGGGCGGATGAGTCATGACACGTGAATCATACGGTACGCTCGTCCACAGTCACAACGGGTTCACCATCGAGGAGGGATATATGAGCAGGAAAAAATGGCTGTCCTGGGGAATTGTCGTCGTGCTGATGGTTGGCGCATGCAGCTCTCCTCATCCTCACGGGATGATGGCCGGCAAAGATGACGCGTATTGGCAAAAAGGGCAGCGAGACATGGCCGACCTGATCGATCACACCGTCAAAGACCGGGACAGAGCCGAACGGGTCAAAGGGATCGTCAACGACATCGTGGCCGAATTGAAGGCCGGCCGTGATCAGGAGCGTGCCTATCACCGCCAACTGTATACGCTGAATGCGAGCTATACGGCGACCCCCGAGGAGTTCACGAAGATCGTCGACGAAGGCAACAACCAGCGAATGCGGACCGCGGCAAAAGTGCTGGGCCTGCGATTCAAGATGAAGGAACAGATGACGGCGGACGAGTGGAAAGCTCTTTCCGACCGGATGCTCTCCTATACCGGGAAATATCAGCACGGAAGCAGAGCGGGGTCCAGCTACTAACGTCGTCCCTCAAAACGCCCCCGTATCAGCTCCGAACCTCGGCGGCCTTCAGCGGCAGGGCAGTCCAGGTGCCGCCGGCATCGATAGAACGGTAAAGACCGCTGCCGTTGGTGCCGGCGTAGAGCGTCTGCAGATTCTTGGGTGCCATCGCGAGCGCCCTGATGTTCAGAGTTGAGAGCCCGACGTTCTTGGATTCCCAGGACTTCCCTCCGTCCACGCTCTTCCAGACGCCGCCTGGGCCGCCGACATAGAGGATGGACGAGTCGCTGGGATGCAACACAATGCTGCTGATAAACGGCTCACCAATTGACTGCCCGATCCGCTCCCAGGATTCCCCCTTAGTCGTCGTTCGATACAGACCCTTCGTGGTTCCGGCATACACGACGTCGGGATTGGTGTGGTCGATCTCGATGCTGTTGACGCCCAAGGCCATGGAGGCCATGAGCTCGCTTTCCGGAATGAGACCGTTGTTGATCTTTTTCCAAGTCATGGCGCCGTCTTCCGAGCGGTACATGCCGCCGGTTGTCCCGCCAAAGAGCACGGAGGGATCTTTCGGATTAATGGCGATCGCGGTCACGATATGCACTTCCTTCATGCCGTTCATCCGCTCTTCCCATTCACGGCCGGCATCTTTGCTGTAGAAAGCGCCGACGGTCGTGGCCGCGTAAATCTTTTCGCTGAGGGCCGGATGAAAGACGAACTGGTTCACGAACGAGACGTGTTCCTTCAGCCCGACGTTGTGCGGCAGCCAATGCTGTCCGCCGTCAGGGCTCTTGTAGACGGCGTCGCCCATCGTGCCGGCATAGATGGTCGCGGGCAATTGCGGGTCGATGGCGACGGTCGTCACCCGTCGGGCGCTGAAGCTTGGAAATTTTTCCCACGTCTGGCCGCCATCGCGTGACTTGTACACCGCATCGTTGGTGGCTACGTACAGAATGTTGGAGTTCGTGGGATGAAGCGCGATCGACACGATGGCCTCGCTGTCCTTCTGACAACCAGAGCAACACAGGCTGAGAACCATGATCGCAAAAATCAGATGTCGCATCGATCGACGGCGTTCCTAGAGTTTCTTGGTGAATGGTTCGGCGTATCCGGTCAATTCCATGTAGCCAGATCCCGTCAGAGGCTTCCCGCCCGAGGTGCCCATGCTTTCGATCGCGCCTTCCCAGTACGTGACCTGCGTGCCGCCTTCCGTTCGAAGCTCCTGGTCCGCCATTCGCGGGACCAATTCAAGAGCGAGTTGTCTGGAGGGGACCGACAGCCGCCATCGCTGCGGGTAACGAGCCTTGCTGAGAGGACTCGTCCAAAAACTGATCGGCTGCAACAGGAAATCACGGAGCGAAAGATGATAGCCGTGCCCATCCCGGTCGATGAACGTACCGCTCGACACCGGGTCGGCCGATCCATCCGCCCGCCTGAGACGATAGAGCATCAGTTCGGTCTGATCGGCCATTTGGAGACTGAACCAATCCCATCCGACAAGCTCTGGGCTCAGATCGGCAGATCCAAATTCGTGGTCCATCCAGGTCGTCCCCGTCACGTCGAACGATTCGTCTCCGATCGTGAGGCGGCCGGTGGTCGCCAGCCTGGTGTGAGAATAATAATGGGACGCCTGGCCCGGTTCTGTACCTTTCCGGCTGATCCCGCCGGTCCCATGGACGACCAGAGGTTTCTCAGGGACGAGGGCCAAGGCCATCGCGAGATCTCCGTCGGAGGCTTCCAATATCTGGGAGTCGGAAGTCCGGGTTTCGGCGCGCCAGTGATCGATCCATACGTGTAAGCGCTCGCTTTCCGCTCCGGCTTTGCCCAGACCGGCCCGACTCAGCTTTTCCACGTATCGAAACCGGTTTTTTTTCAGATCGCTCACGGCAAAGTGTGCGAGATAGAGCTGTGTGATGGACCAATTGGACGGCAATGTCTCCACCTGATCCACAGGGATGCCGCGACGAAAGAATGTCAGCTGATAGCCAAAGGGACGCCCATCTTTTGTGACGAGGTTCCCGGTGTAGTACCACCACTCGGTGCGAAATCGATCGTGCGAACCATGGTCGCGGGGGAACTGATATCGATACCCTTCGCGTGCCGGAGTGAATGCATCGCTGTCAGCCGAGACAACGGAAACGAGCGAGAGCAAGCACAAGAGGATCAGCATTCGTCGTCCGAAGCGCATCATGGCGAATCTACGCGTCACGAGTTGCGCTTATAACATGCGATGGAGGAAAGTCACAAATCGCCTGTAATGACAAGTCGTTTGTGCGCTGTGATCCCTCGCGTCGCAGGCCGTCGCGCCGTTGACAATTTTGCCGACCATCGGCTATCGTGGCCACATGCAGACCGATCGGGAGCGCGATCATCACGACTCTGAGTCGACCGACAAGAGCGGGCCATTTCCCATCCCGTCACAGATTCCCGTGTTTGCGCTTCCCAACGTCGTGCTGTTTCCCAGGACCTATCTTCCTCTGCACATCTTCGAGCCGCGATACCGTCAGATGGTCGACGACGCCGTCATGGGCGGACAATGCATTGGCATCGCTTTGCTCAAGGAAGGGTGGGAACCCGAGTACTATGGCAACCCGCCGGTGTTCGCAATGGGGTGCGTTGGCCGGTTGGTCAGCGTACAACCCCTTGCCGACGGCCGCTCCAATATCCTGCTGCAGGGTCTCGAGCGATTTGAGATTACCGAGGAATTTCATGATAAGCCGTATCGCCGCGCCTCGATCAGCTTGCGGGCCAGAGAAACGGAGGCGTCGCTGGATCCCGCCGTTCGGCAACGACTCGTAAACGCGTTGGAGGCATACCTGCGGTCGCGTCAGGATGCGCCGACTTGGCAGGGATGGTTTCGCGAAGACGTGAGCGATGAAATCCTCGTGAACACGCTGTCAACCTATCTGGATTGCACGCCGCTGGAAAAGCAATTCCTGTTGGAAGCCCTGAGCCTGCATCAACAGGCTCGCCGCCTCAGCGATCTTATCCAGTTTCTGATGCACGATCATCACGGCGCGAAGGGCTGGGGGTGATGGATCCGGCGGTCGCGATCGATGTCTCCGGCCTGTCCAAATCCTACGATGGCCATCGCGCTGTTTCCGACATTTCCTTCCAGGTGCATGCCGGCGAGATCTTTGGTCTGCTGGGTCCGAATGGCGCAGGCAAGAGCACCACGCTCCGCACCCTGATCACTCTCCTTGTTCCGACATCCGGGCGCGCCGCGATTTTTGGCCTGGATAGCGTGCGCAATGCCGATCAAGTCCGGCAGTTGATCGGGTATGTGCCGCAAGAGCGGGCGATCGATCGATTCCTCACCGGCAGGGAACATCTCGAGCTCCTCGCGGCCTTGTATCACCTCACGAAAGACGAGGCGCGACGGCGGATCGCCGAACTCCTGAAACTCGTCGACCTCGAAGCCCATGCGGATCGGCCCGCAAAGACCTATTCGGGCGGCATGAAGCGGAAGCTCGACATTGCCTGCGGCCTTTTACCCGACCCGAAAGTCCTCTTTCTGGACGAGCCGACCCTGGGGCTGGATGTCCAGAGCCGCCTGAAAATCTGGGATTACATCCGGCTGTTGAAGGCCCGCGGCATGACGGTCGTCATGACGACCAATTATCTGGACGAAGCCGACCAGCTTTGCGACCGATTGGCCATCATCGACGGCGGCGTGATTAAGACGATTGGGTCTCCCGTCGAACTCAAGCTGGGGTTGGGGGGAGATATCGTTTCGCTGACATTGAAAGAAGCCGAGCAGGTGGTGTCGCTGGAATCGGCGTTGAAAGGGCAGCCTGCCATCAAGGCGGTGAGGAGGACATCCAAAGGTCTCGACATTCGCGTCGAATCGGCTGAGAAAGCGTTGGCCGCCATCCTGGAGTCGGCCAATCGGATTGGGTGTACCGTAGAATTCATTCAGTACAACCGGCCGAGGCTGGACGACGTCTTTCTTGCGCACACGGGCCGGCGCATTCAGGACGAAATCAAAG
Source organism: Nitrospira sp. (assembly GCA_035281245.1). GTDB lineage: Bacteria > Nitrospirota > Nitrospiria > Nitrospirales > Nitrospiraceae > Nitrospira_C. The sequence continues at coordinate 28,892 of DATEEH010000086.1, read as the reverse complement.
AAAGTGATGAGTGATGTGTGATGAGTGAACAGCTAGTGCTCGCCTCGCTCATCACCGATTCACTGATCACCGATCACCGATCACAGGTCACTCGATGAAGGAATATTGGCAAGAAATAAGTGCCTTGACGATGCGGTGGGTGCGTCGGCTGAGCCGCGAGAAATTCAGCATGCTGTTTACCCTCGTTCAGCCGATGCTGTTCTGGCTGATCTTTTTTGGCAACCTCTTCCAGCGGGCGGCCGATTCACAGGTCATGCAAGCGCCCAGCTACATCAGCTTCCTGGCGGCCGGCGTCGTGGTCATGACGGTGCTCAACAATGGACTCGCCGGCGGGGTGGACCTGCTGTTCGACAAGGAGAACGGCTTCTTGGAACGGCTGATGTCCACGCCGATCCATCGAACCTCCGTCATCCTGAGCCGCTTCATCTTTGTCATGACGATCACCTCCCTTCAAGTATTGGTCATCCTCGGCGTGGCCTTCCTGTTCGGCGTGCAGCCGGCGACCGGCTTGCTCGGCATCGCCACGATCCTCCTGATCGGCATGATGTTCGGCGTGGGGCTCACGGCGATCTCCATGGCCATGGCGTTTTCGGTGAAGAGCCATGGCGATTTCTTCTCCGTGCTGGGTTTTCTCTCGCTTCCGATGATATTCTTAAGTTCAGCGTTGGTGCCATTGACCGCCATGCCGACCTGGATGAGCTTCCTGGCAAGATTCAACCCGATGACCTGGGCGATCGATGCGGTGCGACCGCTGATCCTCTCCAATTGGAGCGAAGCGCTGCCCCATGTCGCGATGGTCGTCATGGTGATGATCGTGTTCGACGCACTTTGTCTGTACGGCGGCGCGAAGGCGTTCCGTCGGGCCATGGGCTAGGCTCCGCGGCACGTTGACCGTCATGCGGATGGGCTGGTAAGAAAAGAACGATGGTCGTTCCAGAAAGTCAGATTCGCGCCCTCATCCGGCTCCTCGCCGATGAGGACGAAAAGATCGTCCAGACGATCAGCGGCAGGCTGATCGACATCGGTCCCCTGGCGGTTCCTCTCCTTCAGGAAGCTGAAATCGAACAGCCCGAAATGGCCGAGCGGATTGCCTCAGTGCTCGAAGAAATCCGGGGAGGCAAACTCGAAGACGAACTCATTGCGCAGGCGGCCTTGCCGGACGACCGGATGGATCTCGAGCATTGCGCGTTTCTCATCGCTCGGTATGCCTATCCCTCATTGGATGTGCCAGCGTACGCTCGGCAGCTTGATGAGATGGCTCAGGAGGTCCAGGACCGGATCGGCCCCCGCGCTTCGGGAGAGGAAACCGTCAAGACGCTGAACCGGTATTTGTTCACGGAACAGGGGTTCAAGGGCAATACCAAGAATTATTACGAGGTCGAAAACACCTACATCAACCGCGTCATCGACCGACGCACCGGCATTCCGATCAGTTTGTCAATCGTCTATCTCTTGATCGGCAAACGGCTGCGGCTGCCCGTGCACGGGATCGGCATGCCGGGACACTTTCTCGTCAAGTACGAATCGGACAGGTATAAGATCTTTGTCGACTGCTTTAACGGCGGGGCCCTGCTTACCGAAAAGAACTGCCAGCGCTTCCTGACCGAGGCGGGATATGGGTTCGACGAACGCTATCTCCAGCACAGTGCCGTCCGCGCGATCCTCTCGCGCATGATCAAAAATCTTCTCGCGATTTACGCCAAGCTCGACGATCCTCTCCGACAGACCCGGCTGACCAAATTCATGGAGATTCTGGGCTGTGAAATCAAGGAAGGCGGGCTGTAGGGTTGAAAACCGCCCCAGGCTTCGTTAGATCTTGATCCGCAGTAGGTCTCTTGCACGCGTGATCAACCCCCCAAACGCTTCACCCGCCTGTGCCTTGACGTCGTATCGTTCGGCAATGGGATAGAAATGTGAGAGGACGAGTCTGCCGACGCCGGCTTCGCGGGCGACCTGTCCGCACTGGCCGGCGTGCAAGTGAACGGGATTGGGCCGGCTGGCGGGAAACGAACAATCCAGGACCGCGATGTCCGCCTCGCCGCATAACCGCACGAGCGGAGCGCAGTATTGCGAGTCGCCGGAATAGGCGAGCGCTTTTCCGCGATACTCCACCCTATAGCCAAGGCAGTGCAATCCCGGCGAATGCAGCACGGTGGTGGGAATGACCGTGGTCGCCCCGATGCGGACGGGACGATCTTTTAAGTCACGATAGCGGACCGGAAACGGCGCCTGCTCAAAACCCGGCAACATCCCGAACATCATGCGAAACAGCCGACTCGTCCCCGGTGGTCCCATGACCGTCAACGGAGGCCTCGTGCCGCCTTCATATCTGGTGAATATGATCTCATCGAACAGATAGGTGACAAAGTCCGAGAAGTGATCCGCGTGATAGTGGGAAAACAAGATGTGGGTGATACGGTGCCGATCGACGCCCGTCTTGACGAGGTTCATCAACGTCCGCGGGCCGAAATCCAGCAGCATGATCTGGTCGGTGTGAACAAGGTAGCCGGCGGCGGCCCTCGTCGGATGGAGATTCGTGCCGGATCCCAATATCGTCAGCCGCAAGTCTCCCCCAATCAGATCTCTCGATGCCCCGTAGCCGTCTCCATCAGGCTTGGCCGTTTCCTTGTGTTTGAAAGCTGTCGCGCATTCGGATCAACAGCCGCCTGGCGGTCTCAACCTCTTCGTGGGACAGCGCGCGCTCGAAGAAGGGCCGGATGAACGCAATGTGGGAGGCGAACACTTTTTGAAACAACGCACGGCCTTTCTCCGTCAATCGAATCTTCGTCCGTCGTCTGTCGCCAGCGACGGATTCCCGTCGAATCAGCCCTTTTCTCGCCAGTCGATCAAGGACGCCGGTCAAAGTCCCCTTGGTCACCAGGGTTTGGGAAGAAAGTTGCGAGCAGGTCAGGCCGGTCGTATCCCCCAGTGTGACGATCACGTCGAATTGGGACGGTGTCAAGCGCAGTGACCTGATGTGGCGGTTATCGATGCGAGAAAAGGCCAGATAGGCTTCGACCAAGGGACGCAGGACTTTCAGATGAGGATCGTCTTTCAGATGCGGCAGTTTCATGCAGGGAACGCAGAATAGAGGGAACGATTATACGCGTCAAGCCGGTGGCATCGTTGACCGTCATGCCCATGGCCCCCTATCATGCCGACCCTATGGTGCGAAACACCACTGGCCAAGCCAATCTCACCGCGATCGCGCTGTTGTTGGGAATCATCATCGCGACGGTATGGGTGTGGAAACGGCTGTCGCTTGAGACGCAGGACCATCTCATTGACCAAGCGATTCCCATCGCGCTGGTCGGTCTGGTCTGCGTGGTCACCGTATGGATGATGGTCCGGGCCGTCAGCAAGCGAAGGCAGCGCTTGCGCCGCCGGGCGACGCTCGTGGCGCGCTTTGCGCGAGAAACCTCTCCGGAAAAGCGGTTGGAAACGGCATTCGCCCTGATTGAGGTGAACCACTATCGCGTGGAGGGGCTGGAGTCCGTCGTGCCGGCGCTCAAGGAGCTGTTCGCGACCACGTTGCAGCGGGCAGTCGGCGACAAGCAGCATCGCATTCGAGGGATGGCGGCCAGCCATCTCGGCGTGTTGCAGGATCCGAGCGTCGTCCCTCTCCTGGTCAAGGCTCTCGACGACGACCACGCGTACGTACGGTCCTGCGCGGCCTTGGCCCTGGGGCGGCTCCGAGCGGTCGAGACCAAAGAGCGGTTGATGACGGTCATGAAGGATGATTGGGATCAGACGGTACGAAGCCGGGCGAAAGAAGCGTTGGAGCGGATGGGTGCGTGAAGGAGATTATGGTGGATAGTTGCCTCCTGCTCAAGCGATGGGTAAAACCGCAGGGTCTTGTCGACGCTTTCGGGTCCTGTCGGCGACCAGCCCAACTGTCCTCGCACCCCGCCCGGTGTGGGGCCACGCTGCGGGCAGTTGGGCGCCCAGGTCGTCGCCACCCGAAAGCGAACAGGTATGCCCCCTCGAAGATCGCAGGTGGCGACATCCACCTGAGATATCTCGTCTCGTCTGAGGAAGAGAGGAAAGGGATAGGGAAGAAGATTCAGGCGGCTTGGTCTTGGACCTGCTGGTCGGTCCAGGTGATGACGGTGATTTCGGGGCGGCAGTTGACTCGCCAAGGTAGGAACGACCACCCGAGGCCGCGGTTGACATACATCCGATGACGGGCGTTTCCATGACGACCGGAGATGCGTCCCCGACAACCGGGCGGGAGCCATAAGGTCGGCACGCCGGGAATCTGCCATTGACCGCCGTGGCTGTGCCCGCACAGAATCAGATCGACGGCATGATTGTCCTCCAGCATGTCGAGGATGTTGGGCGCATGGGCCAAGAGCAGCGTGAAGCGGTGCTTTGCCGGCGGCGGAATACACGTCACGTCGGCGCGGTGAAGGGACGGATCATCCACGCCGACGATCGCGAGTTCCCCGGTTCCCACGGGAATGAACGTACTTTGATTGATGAGCAATGTGATTTTATGCCGATCGGCAAGCCCGGCGTACTCCGAGATCGGTACACCGCTGTAGTGGTCGTGATTTCCCAGAGTGACAAAGATCGGTGCGATTTCGCGTAAGCGCGTGAGAAACTGGAAGAGAGGCGGTACCCCTTCCGGGACGTTCAGCAGATCGCCGGTAATGAAGATCCAGTCGGGGCGAAGATCGCGGACGGCGAGAATCACGTCATCGTGGCGCGGCTGAAGCCGGTCCACATGCAGATCGCTGAGTTGGACCGCACGGCGGCCGGCAAGCGGGCCGTGCACGTGGTAGAGGTGCGTGATGTCATGCCGCTCGAGACCGACTTCCCAATGGGGAAAGAGACGAAAAAAACGATAAAACGGTTCACTCAGTCTGTGGCCGATGTACGTGCGGACCCGATCGGGCCAGGAGGCCATGCGTCTGATCATTTCATGACCCGATCCAGTTCAGCCCTGTCGTGCGGGGTTACGCGATATCCTTGCTCATAGAGGGCGCTCATGCCCTTCATGACTTGCTCGAGGTTCCTGGTCTGGTACCACTCGTCAAACCGGGCGGTCAATGTGGCACCAGCGGCGCGCGGGGGAATGGCCGCATCATAGGCCAGTGAAAGGGAATGAAATAGGTCCTGCAGTTCAGCGGGATTGTACTGCTGATCGTCGTTATGATCTGCGACGAGGGCGAATTCGTAGACGGTCAGGCTCACGGCCAGTAAGGCCTGTTTTCTGGCAAAATCATCTCGCGCCGTCTCCATGCCGCCGGGATAGTGGCGCGGGCAATCGCGTTCCGGCTCGAGAAGGACCGGCTGGCGCCAGGCGATGCCTTGCGCGGCCGCGGGAGGAGCCTTTTTCGTGCCTTTATAGAACCAGGAAAGACACGTGCTCGCCTGGGCAAAGGCTTCCTTATCGATGCCGACTTGGCGCGTAATGTGTCGGGTGAACGTCGGAAAGACCCCGTTGTCGACGATCAACGCGCTTTGAGCCTCCCCTTCCGTGAGAGCACAGAAGGCGGTCAAAAAGACGGCGACTGTGGCGGCGGGGGTTGTCGACTGGGCACGCATCGATTCGAGTATACCATGGAAGCCGAAAGAACCCGATTATTCTTGCAGCCCTATTTGACCAATGGTTTGCCGGGGATTGGTGGACGGATCCGGGTGGAACCCGAGGATTTCCGCGTCGACGAGCGGCCGCTCTACCTCCCATGCGGTGTGGGCGAACACCTTTATCTCCGAATCACCAAGCGTGGGCTTTCAACTCCCGATCTCGTTCGCCGGATTTCATCGACGGTCGGCGTCAAGATGCAGGGCATAGGCACGGCGGGCCTCAAGGATGCCCGCGCTGTGACGACCCAATTGGTCTCTCTCCATGGGGTTCCAGAGGAGCAGGTGTCGCGCTTGAACATCGACGAGCGCATTCTGGCCGTCGAAGTGCTGGGACGACATCGCAACCGGCTGCGTCCGGGCCATCACGCGGGAAACCGTTTCCGATTGGTCGTCCGGGACGTGAACGCAGGAGCAAAGGAGGTTGCGACGGCGGTGCTCGAGGAATTGTCCCGCCGCGGCATTCCGAATTATTTCGGGCCGCAACGGCAAGGACGCGCCGGAGACAACTATCAGCTTGGGGCGACGCTGCTCACCAATCCGTCGCAACGAGGAGGGATGAGCCGTGCGAAGCGAATGTGGTTCCTCAACGCGTTTCAATCCCACCTGTTCAATCAAATCCTGGCCCGTCGAATCGATCGAATCGATCGAATGCTCGTCGGCGACTGGGCCATGAAAATGGACAATGGCGCCTGTTTTCCAGTTGAAAACGCGTCGCAAGAGCAGCCACGGGCCGACCGTTTTGAAATCAGTCCCACCGGAATCTTGTTTGGGTCGCGGGTGTCCTGGGCCAGTGGCGAACCTGGCGAGATCGAGAAGGCGGTGGTGGTTGAGCAGGGATCGACTCCTGAAAACCTGGTGGAAGCGGCCAGGGCTTGCGGCTTTCGGGGCGAACGTCGCTCGCTTCGCATCCCCTTGGCCGAGCTGGAATGGACGCTCGAAGGGTCGGTGCTCACCTTGGCCTTCAGCCTCCCTCCCGGTGCCTATGCCACCAGCGTCCTGCGTGAGTTGATGAAGACCTCCCCGGCGGGGTGAGGCGTCCGCGGACCGTCGACGCCGCACCGACCGTTCCGGCTGCATGATAAAATCAACAGAGGGGGTTCTTCCATGGCCGCCGCCATCCAAGAAACCGTCGTGTTGAGCGGACACATCATCGATTCGCTGATCCTGGCGAAAGTGTTGGATACCATTCTCATGATGGGCGGCACCTTCGATCTCGAAGAGGTCGCAATCGGAAAAACACGCAAGGAATCTTCCCGTGCCCGCATCGTGGTTCGGGCCAGGTCCGCAAAGCTGCTCTCCGACATCCTCCGAGCCATTCAACCGCACGGCGCTTCGGTGGAAGGCGAATCCGATTGTCAGGCTCGCCCGGCACCGGCTGACGGCGTATTTCCTGAAGATTTTTACGCCACGACCCACCTTCCGACTCAGGTCAGGGTGGCGGGAGAATGGATCGATGTGGAAGGGATTGAAATGGATCTGGGTATTGTAGTGGACGTCAAGAAGATCAGCGCGCGCGCCGTGCCGATGGCCCGCGTCAGGCACGGTGACGCGGTGGTCGTCGGGCGCAGCGGCATCCGGGTGACGCCACTTCAACGACCCGAGGAACGCGATGTCTTCAGCTTCATGGAGTCGCAGGTGTCGGCCGAGCGGCCTCACGGCCACATCATCGCCGATGTCGCCAAACGGATGCAGACGTTGCGGGAGGGCCATCGGACAGGCAGGTTCGGTTGCAAGGTGCTCGTGGCCGGCGGGCCGGCAATCATCCATGCCGGGGGACGGGAGGCGTTGACCTGGCTGATCGACGAGGGGTTTGTGCATGTCCTGTTTTGCGGCAATGCCCTCGCCGCGCACGACATGGAGGCGGATCTTTACGGCACGTCCTTGGGCTATGGACTCTCCGCGGGTAGAGTCGTACCGCATGGCCATGAGCATCATTTGCGCACGATCAATCGGGTGCGCGGAATCGGGAGCATCGAGAAGGCCGTCGAGACCGGCGTGATCAAGCAAGGCATCATGGCGTCCTGCGTGAGGCACGGGGTTCACGTGGTGATGGCAGGCACGATCCGAGACGACGGGCCGTTGCCTGGCGTGATCACCGATTCGGTCGCGGCACAGGCGGCGATGCGTGCGGCGATTCCGGGGGTCGGTTTGGCGTTGTTGGTGGCGTCCACGCTTCATGCGGTGGCGACGGGCAATTTGCTGCCGGCGACGATTCCTACCGTTTGCGTCGATGTCAACCCGGCCGTTCCCACGAAGTTAGCGGATCGGGGCAGTTTTCAAGCGGTGGGCCTCGTGATGGACGCCGCGTCATTCTTGCGGGATGTCGCGAGAGAACTGGAGTGGAAGGGATGAGCCGGTTATTGGTCTGCCCGCCCGACTATTTCCAAATCGACTACGAAATCAATCCATGGATGCGCCGATCGAACGTTGTGGACCCCGAGATTGCGGTTCGGCAGTGGCACCGGTTGATGGAAGTCCTCGAGCGCGACGTGGGTGCCGCGCTCGAGCGCATGACGCCGGTGCCGGGGCTTCCCGACCTGGTGTTCACGGCCAACGCCGGTGTCGTGGTCGGCCGGAAAGCTGTGCCCAGTCGTTTCCGATATCCCGAGCGACAACGGGAGGAGGCGCATTTCGAAGGATGGTTCCGGGATCATGGCTATGACATCGTGACGCTGGAGCCCGGGATGTTTTTCGAAGGTGCCGGTGATCTCCTGGGATTTCCCGAGGGCTGGTTCGGCGGCTACCGTCAACGCTCTGAAATCCGCGCCTTTCCGGTTCTCAGTGACCTATTCGAGCGGGAGATTCTTCCTGTGGAACTCGTCGACGGGCGATTCTACCATCTCGACACTTGTTTCTGTCCGCTGAGCGGTGGCGAGCTGCTGTACTTTCCCGCGGCGTTCGACCGCTACGCACGGTCGGCCATTGAGGAACGAATTCCGGTTGGTCGACGGCTGGCTGTGCCCGAGGCTGAAGCGCTCAAATTCGCCTGCAACGCCGTCTGCGTGGGAAAGCATGTCGTGCTGCCGACCGGGTGTCCGGAAACCATGCGGTGGCTGGACACTCACGGCTACGAGCCGCACGCGGTTCCCTTGGACGAGTTCATGAAGTCGGGAGGATCCGCGAAGTGCCTCACCCTGGCGCTCGACTAGCAGTGACTGCTGACGCGGTTCCCCTCACCGCTGCCTGAAAAGGAACGCGCCATACAGTCCGGCGATCGCAATCGTCACCAATTCGATAGTCATGAGCAACCGACTCACGACCGCATCGGGAGTCGGAGGTGCAAGGATGAAATGCAGGCCCAGGAATTCCGGCGCCTGTGTGGGCGGCGTCTCCCAGGGTGGAAAAAGCAGGGCCAGGACGAGGACTGCCACCATGCCATAAAGCACTTGAAGGTTGAGTGCCTGGGCGGTCAAGGTGGGTTTAGCGCTGCGCGGGACGACGGGACCATCGAGCGAAGCACCGCACTGCGTGCAAAAGCGGTAGATCTCAGGAAGCTCTCGACGGCAGTTGGGGCAGGGCCTCATACGCCGTTCAGGCTACATGGAACGGGGAGCTTTTTCTAGGTGGGTTGCGTTGTCGAGGGTCAGAAGTGATACGCGAGGCCGAACGCGGCATTGTGAACACTGTAGGTCGCTTTGAATGCGTATGGGAAGGGAAATAAATCGGGGTTCTCGGAAAAACTGAAACGCGCATAGTTGTATTTCCACTCGACGAAAGCGGAGAAATGTCGGGTCATATAGTACTCGACGCCGGCTTTGGCATTTAAGCCAATCGTTCCGTTGCTGGACGTCGATGTCGGATTTTCAGCGCCGAGACCTTCTCCCTTGATGCGCGCGAAAAAAATGCCAGGACCGAAGCCAATATACGGCTGCAGCCGACTCTTGGGATATCGCAGCATGACATTAAGCGGTGACCACATGGTCACCCCCAAATGAGCGCCCTGCAATGTGGCGGACGCCACGGGAACGCCAGAGGGATTATTGAATGTATGGGTCTGTTCCTTGATGTGAGGGTTGGTGTTGAACACTTCCGTTTCAAGCCCAAACCAGCGGGCGGATCTAAAATAATAGCCAATCTTGCCCCCATACAGGATCGAATTTTTTAGAGCGAGATCGCTGTGTGTGGTGCCTGCGATAAACGGAGATCCGACATCGATATTCGAAAGACCGCCGCCCAAGGACGGTAGGGTCACGCCGAACTGTCCTGCAACATACCATTCGGCCTTGGCTGACGGCGCCAAGAGGGGGATACTGATCATTGCCGCAAACAGACCGAGGCCCAACAGAGTCGTCATTCTCGGCAGCTCGTGCATGGTCGAATCCTCGCTTGCAGTGCGTGGTGTAGCCATCCTATCGGTCGTCTGCGTAGACAAGAAGCGATTTGTGAAATCGTGTATGGCTGAGCAAACGATGTGCCACGAGAACATGCGGAAAGCCGGCGTAATTCGCGAATTCATCGGCCCAACTGCTCGTTCTTGTCCTCGCGAACAGCACTGTTGTACGGCTCCGTTCGTTGACAGGGGAAAGTCGCCTTCCTATAATCCGGCCGCTCCATTGGACGCGTGCAAACGACATCCGCCCCGTCCACCTAGAGTCCTTCATCCTGAACGATGCCGCCCATTCAACGAATCGCTGTCATTGGTGCCGGAGCCTGGGGAACCGCGCTGGCGAAGCATCTTGCGGAAAAAGGGCTCTCGGTCACGCTATGGGCCTATGAGCGCGAGGTCCTCGACTCCATCGTCGCCAAACGTGAAAATCAGCTCTTTCTGCCTGGTGTGACCCTTCCGCCCTCCCTGAAAGTGACGAACGTCCTGTCGGAGGCGGTCCACTCGTGTGACGGTCTCCTCTTCGTCGTGCCGTCCCATGTCGCCCGTCCGGTCCTGCAGCAAATGGGCCCCTTGCTGTCTCACCCGGTTCCGATCGTGAGCGCCACCAAGGGTGTCGAAGAAGACACCTTCAAACTGATGAGCGAGGTCATCACCGATGTGCTTCCCTCCCTGCATGACGGCCTGATGGTGCTGTCCGGACCGAGCTTTGCGATGGAGGTCAGCCAGGGACAGCCGACTGCCTTGTGTCTGGCCGGAACGAATTCCGCCTTGGTGCAATCTTTTCAGACGGCTTTCATGACGCCCTCGCTCCGCATCTATGCGGACAACGACGTGGTCGGCGTGCAACTCGGTGGCGCGCTGAAAAATGTCATGGCGCTGGCAGCCGGCGTCGTCGATGGGCTCGGGTTGGGACACAACACCAGGGCCGCAATGATTACGAGGGGACTCGCCGAAATGGTACGGCTTGGCGCAGCCATGGGTGCCGATCCTCGAACGTTCTACGGCCTATCGGGCGTCGGCGATCTTGTGTTGACCTGTACGGGGGCCCTCAGTCGCAATCATCACGTCGGCGTTCGCCTTGGACAGGGTGACAAACTGGACAGCATCTTGGGCGGCATGCAGGCGGTGGCCGAGGGCGTGCGCACCAGCCGGGCGGCTGCCGGGCTCGCGGTACGACACGGCGTCGAGATGCCGATCGTGCGGGAAGTCAACGCCGTGCTGTTCGAAGGGAAATCCTGCCGCAAGGCCGTCAGTGATCTCATGGAGCGAGTCGCCAAGCCGGAAAAGGGACGACCATGAATCGTCAACGGCTCGAGCGGCTGCTCGCTGCTGTACGGAGCGGAAAGGTCACCGTCGACGCGGCAGTGGAAAAGCTCCGCACGCTGCCGTTCGAAGATCTTGGCTTTGCGTCCCTTGATCACCATCGTTCAATTCGCCAAGGTTTTCCCGAAGTCATCCTGTGCGAAGGCAAGACGCCGATGCAGATTCGGGGGATTGCCGTATCGCTGCTGAAACATCATCGCCCCTTTCTCGCCACGAGGGCGACCGCGGAAGTGGCTAGACTCATCAAACGGATCGATAGGCGGGCGGTCTACCACGAATCCGCCCGCATGGTGGCCATTCGCGACCTCAAGCGACGCCTTCAAGGCCGAATCCTGGTGATTACCGCCGGTACCTCCGACGTTCCGGTGGCGGAAGAAGCGCGGATTACCGCGGAAGTCATGGGCAGCCGCGTGGAGACGCTCTACGACGTCGGTGTGGCCGGCATTCACCGTTTGTTGGGACGCCACAGGCTGCTGTCGGACGCCCATGTCATTGTGGTGGTCGCGGGCATGGACGGCGTGCTCCCGAGTGTCGTCGGCGGATTGGTGGACTGCCCCGTGGTGGCCGTGCCGACCAGCCGTGGCTATGGGGCGAGTTTCAACGGGCTGGCTGCACTGTTGACGATGCTGAATTCGTGCGCGGCGGGGGTGGGTGTCATGAACATCGACAACGGATTCGGAGCCGGCTGTCTGGCACATCGAATCAACGTCAGACAGAGGGATGAGTGACCGGTGAACAGTGATGAGTTTCAAGAGGACATGACGACTCGCAGCGTAGTCCGATCACCAATCACTCCCCACTGAACACTTCATTTCACTTCCAATGTTCCGCGCTTCGGCCAAGAGACCATGAGCGTCCGCGGGCCCTTTTCGCCGTTGGAGAGAAGCTTGGCCCGCAGCTCGAAGTGATAGGTTCCCGCTTCGGCCGGCGACTTCGTGTGATCCATTCCATCCCATGTCAGCAGCATGGAGACCTTCGACGGGTCGTTGCTGATCGGCGTGGCCGACGGCACCTCCAGCGTTTTGCGCAATGACAGGAAGCGGATGGAGGTCTTGGAAGGCGAACTGACGAGAGAGGACACTTCGAGAATGGTGGCGCCGTCCAGTTCTCTCGGCAACTGGACGAGGGCCGAAAACTCCAGCGAACCCGCCGACACCGTGTAAGGATTCGGGCTGATCTTGAGCTCGAGGATTTTGAGTTCGGGCTCGGGACGGGGACCCTTCGCCGGCTTCGTCTTTGCCGACGCGGCACCGGAATCCACGATCATGAGCATCGACCAGGCGATCGCCCAGATCAGGAAGACAGACAGGAAACGGAAGCAGGTCGGATACGTTGCGGTGACTGGCGTGTTGCCCAACATGAATGTGTCGACTGTGGCCTTCTGGTTAACCGGGAGGCAGGAGGAGCCGATGTGCCGAAGTTGGATAGCACAGTGCATGCGGCCTGTCAAATGCAGGGCCGTCGTTGCCGTTCATCGCACCGTTGGGTAAGATGGCGCGGCTTTACAGGCCACGGAAAAGGTGACACGTGGGCGTGCACTTGCATTTTGACTGCTTTTCTGGAATCAGCGGCGACATGACGTTGGGCGCGCTTATCGATGTCGGCGCGCCGTTCAAGGATTTGGTCAAGGGCTTGGGCCGGCTCGGTGTCCGTGGGTTCAAACTTCGAAAGCGCCGCGTGCAGCGTGGTGCCATTTGGGCCACGAAAGTCGACGTCCATATCACGCCGGATCACCGACGACCATGGACGCTGAACCGCATCCGTTCGGTCCTGTCTTCCAGCCGGCTGTCTCCGAAAGTCCGTCAGCAAAGCCTTGCGGTGTTCGAACGTTTGGCGCAGGCCGAAGGGAAGGCCCATCAGGTCCCCGCCGCCCATGTGCATTTTCACGAAGTCGGCGTGCTGGATTCCTTCGTCGATATCGTCGGCGGCCTGATCTGTTGCGAGTTGCTTGAGGTGAGCACCGTGACCGCTTCCGCCATCAATGTGGGCAGTGGCACGATTTCCTCTGCCCATGGGCTGTTGCCGGCTCCCGGTCCTGCGGTGGCGATGCTCGCCACGCAGGTTCCGATTTACAGTGCCGGTCCTTCCAGGGAACTGACGACGCCCACGGGGCTCGCGCTGCTGCGGACGCTGACCACACGGTTCGGTCCGATGCCGCTGATCCGGCCGATTGCGGTGGGGTACGGTGCCGGAGAGGCCAACCCTCACGACTGGCCCAATGTCCTGCGTGTCTTTTTATCGCGAGAAGATGCGTCGGCTGGTAGGGCACGAGACACCGTCGTTCAAATTGAAACGAATCTTGACGATGTCAATCCGCAAACGTACGAGCACATCATGGAGCGCCTCTTTGATGTGGGAGCGCTGGACGTCACACTCGCCCCCGTGATCATGAAGCGGGGGCGACCGGCCATCGTGCTCACCTGTCTGGTGCCGCCCGACGACGTCGATCCAATTCTCAACGTGTTGTTCGAAGAGACGACGGCCTTGGGAGTCCGTGTCCAGGAGCTTACCCGTCACATTCTCCCTCGGCGGTTTGCGTCCGTGAAGATCCGCGGCGGGACGGTCAGGATCAAGATTGCGGCCGTCGACGCCACCAGCAGCAAGGCAGCGCCGGAATATGTGGACTGCAAGCGGATCGCCGAGCGGACGGGACGTCCCGTCAAAGCCGTGCTGGAGGAAGCGGCGCTGGCCTATGCCAGGACGCGCCCGACCGCGAAGGGTCGTTCGTGACGCTTCTCTGGTACGTCTTCTTGTTTGTCGCATCCGTGGTTGTGACGCTGGGGGCTTGCGCGCTCTTTACCAACGCCATCGAATGGATGGGCAAGCGCCTCAACCTCTCGGAGGGCGCCGTGGGCAGTGTTCTGGCCGCGATCGGCACCACGCTGCCGGAAACCTCCATTCCCATCGTCGCCATTTTTTTCGGCGCGACGCGCGAAGAGACCGAGGTGGGCTTGGGTGCCATCCTCGGAGCCCCGTTCATGCTCAGCACCCTGGTCGTTCCGATCCTTGCGCTGCTGTTGCTGCTCTATGCACGGCTGGGCAAACGCGGCCGGTCCTTCCGTCTGAACTACAAGGACGTGACCGTCGACCTCTCGTGTTTTGCGCTTGCCTATTCGATGGCGATGGCCTGCGCGTTTGTTTCCTCTCGGCTGCTGCACCTGATTGCCGCTGGCGGCTTGCTGGGTCTCTACGGCTACTACGTCAAGCTGAAGTTCAGCGACGACGACTCGGATGAGCCGACCGTGTTGGATCCGCTGTTGTTTGCGAGACGCTCCGCCAAGCCCTCGTATGCGGCGATTGCCTTGCAGGCCATGATCGGGTTGAGCGGATTGGCGGTGGGCGCCCACCTGTTTGTCACCGCCGCCGAATCAACGGCGCATCTGCTGGCGATTTCACCGTTGATTCTGGCGCTGTTGATCGCACCTCTCGCCACGGAACTGCCGGAAATGTCCAACAGTTTTCTCTGGCTGTACCAAAGGAAGGACCGCCTGGCCGTAGGGAACGTCACGGGTGCCATGGTGTTTCAAGGCACCGTCCCGGTTTCCGTGGGCCTGCTGGGCACCGAATGGATGCTTGCACCGTCGGCGCTGCTCACCATGGTGCTGGCGGTGATTGCGGCGGGAAGCCTGCTGCTGCAAGCTGTCTGGTCAGGGCAGTGGCGTCCCTGGTTGCTCATGGTCGGCGCCGTCCTTTATATAGGATATGCCTTCTATCTCTACGGATGGTGAGCGAATTGTCCGGCGCAACGTCAAAACCCGACGCACGAAAGAGACTGCCGTGGCTCGGCATCACGATGGGCGATCCGGCCGGGATCGGGCCTGAAGTGATTGCCAAGGCGCTGGCCGGAACGACATTGCGACGCATCTGCTCACCCATCGTCATCGGCGCTCACGACGTCATGCAACGGACGGTGAAACAGCTCGGATTGAAACTCACGGTCCGCATGGCTGAAGGGCACGAGGGGCACGCACCACGCGTCGGCGAGATCGCCGTCCTGGATCCGCTCGCACGCCCACTCGGCCCCTTCCCTCTCGGCGTGGCAGCGCCTGAAACCGGCGCGGCATCGGTGGCCTTCATCAAGAAGGCCGTACACCTAGCTCAAACGGGCTGCATCGACGGGATCGTCACGGGCCCGATCAACAAAGAGGCCATCAACATGGCGGGTTGTCAGTATCCCGGCCATACCGAGCTCTTGGCCGACCTCACCCATGCGAACGAATCGGGGATGATGATCATCGGAGGCCCCCTCAAGATCATGTTCGTGACCACCCATGTCGCCATCAAGGATCTCCCGTCGCTGCTGACGCAAGCCAAGATTGAAAAGGGCATTCGCCTTGCGCACATGGCCATGACCACGCTCTTTGGCATCAAAAAGCCTCGCATTGGGGTTGCCGCGCTCAATCCGCACGCGGGGGAACAGGGGCTCTTCGGCGACGAAGAGAGACGCGTGATCCTCCCGGCTGCGCGTGCCGCCCAGGCCAAAGGCATTCTCGCCAGCGATCCGATGCCGGCTGATACGCTGTTTGGCAAGGCCGCCCGAGGCGACTACGACGCCATCGTCGCGCTCTATCACGACCAAGGGCTCATTCCACTGAAAATGGTCGCCTTCGGCACCTGCGTCAACTTGACGGTCGGACTGCCGATCATCCGAACATCGGTCGATCATGGCACCGCCTTCGACATCGTCGGCAAAGGCATCGCGGATCCCGGCAGTCTCATCGAGGCGGTGAAACTGGCCGCCCGCCTCGCGCAAAAGGCCCCCGTTCACGCCTCGGGATAGGAGAACCATCGCATCATGCCATTCGATCCGAACAAAGCGCTCTTGTTGATTCAACAGCAACTGAAGGAATTGGAGTCGATTTATCACGACACGATGCAGATGTCGCTCAACACGGTCGCAGGAACCGAGCGGGTCGCCAAATGGCGTGTCCGGACGATTGCGCTGCTGGCCGAGTCAGTGGGCGAGAAGGCCTCGCAGGACTTTGCCCGTCTTCAACCGGGAATGGTATTTACCAACGATCTCGTCGAGGAGTTCACCGATCTGGTCGATTGTTTTCGGGTGCCGCTCAGGGCATTGGCCCAGCAAATTTCCCAGGCGAGCCAGCGTTCTCCGGGAGGAGGCTCGGTCGGTGCCTGATCCGGCGTTCCCTCCGGCCAAGAAGCGCCTCGGGCAGCATTTTCTCATCGATCACAACATTGTGCGAAAGATTGTCGCTGCCGCGAACCTCACGCCGGAGCGGACGGTCCTCGAAATCGGTCCGGGTCGAGGCGTCCTGACGGAGGCCCTGTCTCACGTGGCAGGTCGGGTGGTCGCGATCGAGATTGACCCGGAGCTCCATAGCCTTCTTGGAATGCGCCGGGAACAGTGGAAGAACGTCGAACTCATTTGTGCCGATGCCCTGACGTACCCTCTCGAGACACTCCCGGCCGGCACCATCGTGGTCGCGAATCTCCCGTACTATATTTCGACAGCGCTCCTCTTCAGGTTGCTCGAATATCGCCGGCGATTTCCGCGCCAGGTGCTCATGCTGCAGAACGAAGTGGCCGACCGATTGGTGGCCAAGGCCGGCGACGACGAGTACGGTGTCTTATCGGTCATGATGCAGTATGGGGCCGAGGTGACGAAAGCGTTCAAGGTCTCGGCGCACTGCTTTCGTCCGCGGCCGGAAGTCGGTTCGGCTGTCGTTGTGCTGCAGCCGCGACGGCAGTCGCTGCTGCCCACGGAAGAGGAGCCGGTTTTCACGACCCTCGTGAAGGCGGCTTTCGCCCATCGTCGCAAGACGTTGGTGAATTCGCTCCGGGATGAAGATTACGAGCCGCGACGCGTGACCGACGCATTGACAAGCATGAAGCTGGTTCCGACCGTTCGTGCGGAGACGCTGACGCTCGAGCAATTCATGGAACTGTCCAAACGGCTCGCTCGCCAAAAAACGTCGTAGCGCGAGCGGAATCGCCACGACGATTGTTTGAATTGGGCTACCCCCTGTGTTAGCATCCCGCGCATGGGCGTAACCAGCTCGGCCAAGCGGGGCGAAGCCCGCCGCGCCCCTGCTCCCCCTTCCCATCTCAAGCGTGAAGTGATCGGCGTGATCCTCATCGCCTTGAGCCTGCTCACCCTGTTGAGTCTGTTGTCGTTCGTCCCCGGCGAGCCGAAGGTCGTGGCGACACCGAGCGCGACCGTGACCCCTCCCACGCATAATTTGATCGGCTCCGCGGGCGCCGTGTTTTCCTCGCTGTTGTTTTCGCTCATCGGGGGTGCTGCCTATTTGTTTCCCATTCTTCTCGGTCTGCTCGGCGCTCGCTGCTTCACCCAAAGCGACTTGTCGATCAGGCTCCGTAATGCGGGCGCTTCGCTGGCGGCGCTGTTATTTTTGAGCGGGTTGCTCCATCTGGAGGTGACGGCTGTACCGACCATCTCCAGTGGAATGGTGCTTCGTGGCCAGGCAGGGGGAGTATTCGGACAACTGCTCGGAGACGGCCTACGCGCGTACTTCGCCAATACCGGCGCGCACATTCTCATCCTCTCAGGTTTTATGGTGGCGCTGCTCTTTACGGTCCCCCTGTCTCTGGCCCAGCTGGTCGTACGGATCTCCGAATGGGGGCGGAAGGCGCTGGAAGAGATCAACGCTCTTGTTCAGTGGCGGTCTCAAGAACTGGCTGCCGAGGCGCCGAAACCGTCCAAACCGAGAAAGGCCAAATCGATCCGGGCAGTCATTGAAGAAGCGCTTCCCCAGGCGGAGGACGCCTCGCCGCCTGTCGAATCGGCGATCGCGCCGCCGCCGGTGGTCTCGCCGGAGCCCATTGAGGTGCCTGAACCAGAGCCGGAAACGCCGGTGGTCAGCAAGACGGACGACACCGGCGACTATCAATTGCCCGATGCAGACGAATTACTGACTGACCCGTCAGGGGTGCTCGCCCGCATCACCGATGACGAGCTGAAGGCCCAGTCCGAGATCCTGTCGAAGGCGCTGCTGAGCTTCGGCATCGAGGGCCGAGTGACCGAGGTGCGTCCCGGCCCGGTGGTCACGATGTATGAATTCGAGCCGGCGCCGGGGACAAAGGTGGCCAGGATCGTCAATCTGGCCGATGACTTGGCGTTGGCGATGAAGGCCATCAGCTTGCGCATTGTGGCGCCGATCCCCGGCAAGTCGGTTGTCGGTATTGAGGTCCCCAACGCCCAGCGTGAAACCGTGTCCATGAAAGAGGTCGCGACGAGCGACACCTTCGCAAGAGCTCGATCCAAACTGACGCTCGCCTTGGGAAAGGATATTTTCGGGACCCCCGTCACTGCCGATCTCAAGACGATGCCGCATCTTCTCGTGGCCGGCGCGACCGGGGCGGGCAAGAGCGTCAGCTTGAATACGATGCTGATCAGCATCTTGCTCTCGGCCAAGCCCAATGAAGTGAAGTTGCTCTTGATCGATCCGAAAATGTTGGAATTCCAGACCTACGACGGAATCCCTCATTTGCTCCGCCCGGTCATTACCGATCCGAAGTCCGCGGCCCGCGGGTTGAGCTGGGTCGTCCAGGAAATGGAGCGGCGCTATAAATTGCTGGCAGAAGCCGGCGTTCGCAACATCGATTCCTACAATCGGAAGGTTGCCGGCGCCCAAGGTGTGCTCGCCGACGCCCCGCCGGAAGCCAAGCCGGATCAACCGGAGTTGCCGATGCGTTTCCTGACGGAGGAGGAGCGCCTTTCTGTCGGGGAAACAGCCATTCCGGATGGAAATCCGGGATCATTCATGCCACCGCCGACTCCTCCCGAACCGCTGCCCTACATCGTCGTCATGATCGATGAGCTGGCCGATCTCATGATGGTCGCGCCCAAGGACGTTGAGGATAAAATCGCTCGTCTGGCGCAAATGGCCCGGGCTTCCGGCATCCATCTGGTGCTGGCGACGCAGCGTCCTTCTGTTGACGTGTTGACCGGGCTGATCAAGGCGAATTTCCCGGCCCGCATCGCGTTCCAAGTGTCCTCGAAGACGGATTCTCGCACGATTTTGGATGCAAACGGGGCGGAGGCCCTGCTGGGCCGTGGCGACATGCTCTATCTCGCATCCGGCACCGGGCGATTGATGCGTCTGCACGGTTCATTCGTCTCCGACGACGACGTTCGCCGTGTCGTGGAATTCGTCAAGGATCAGGCGTCGCCCAGCTACAATCAGGAGTTGCAGTCATTGAAGCAGGAAGAGGTCAAGGAGGAAGAGGCGCAGGACGAAGTCTATGAACAGGCCAAAGAGCTGGTGTTGTCGACCGGTCAAGCCTCCGCGTCGCTGATCCAGCGGCGCCTGCGCGTCGGATACCCGCGTGCGGCAAGGATGATCGAACAGATGGAAGCCGACGGATTGGTCGGTGCGGCCGGACGCGACGGGCGTCGCGAGGTGATCGGACGCCGCGGACCGGTCGGAGATGCCCACGAATGATGAAGCCTTGGGCCATTGCCATCGGCACCGTGATCGCGGTGAGCATCTCGCTTCCGGTTCTCGGAGAACAGGAAAGCGACGAACAGGCCCGCCATGAAGTGCGGGAGGTCATCAAGCGCTTGCAGGCACGGTACGAGAAGACCAAGGACCTTCAAGCCGATTTCACGCAGAAGACGACCATCGAAGGATTTGAACGGCCGATGACGTCATCCGGCAAGGTCTATATCAAGAAGCCGGGCCGCTTGCGATGGAACTATCTCGAGCCTTCGACGGAGGATATCTACGTCGATCGCGAGGATGTGAAAGTCTATGTGCCGGAGCATAAGCAGGTGCTGGTCGGGAAGCTGACCCAGATGGCGGCGTCGCGGGCACCCTTGGAACTCTTGCAAGGGGCGGCGAAACTCGATGCCTCATTCGATGCCGAACCGACGTCCGGCAAAAGCCGGGGAGTGGGCGGCATCAGGCTGGTCACCCTCGTGCCGAAGACGCAGGAAGGGCAGGTCCATGGCTCCGTCCAAAAAATCGTTGTCGAAGTGTTTCCCAAGACCTATTTTATTCGGAGTCTTTCGCTCTATGAGATGAGCGGAAATGTGTCGAATTTCGAATTTTCTTCGCTCCAATCGAATATCGGATTGGATGACGATCTCTTTGTGCCCAAGTTCCCGCCCGATGTGGAAGTGGTCAAGGCGCCGGTCTTGAGCAACCAGTAACGTGCGGTTGGTCAATGGTCTTCGATCGGCAACGAGGAACGAATCTGGAGGAGTGATGGTGGCAACACAGTTGGCAATGAGCGTCGCTGAAGCGGTCGATCAAGCGGTGGCGCGACTGAACGTGGACAAGCTGCATCGCGAGTACTGGGAGCAGAACGAGTTCCTCGTGATCCCCCAGTTTCTTCCGAGTGACTTTGTCGAGGGTTCGCTGGTGCCCCAGGCGCAAGGGGTCAAGCACCGCCTGAATCGTAACTATATTCCCGGACACAAGAAGGGTGGCAGCGTCAGCTACTACACCGTGCAGGAGGAAGCTCCGCTGTTTCTCGAGCTGTACCGCTCACCTGCGTTCCTTGCGTTTCTCACCCGGCTGACCGATGCCAAGCTCATGCTCTGTCCCGAGAACGATCCGCATTCCTGCGCCCTCTACTACTACACGGAGGCCGGTGACCATATCGGGTTCCATTACGACACCAGCTATTACAAGGGCGCGCGGTATACGATTCTCATGGGACTGGTGGACAAGTCGCCCCAATGCAAACTCGTCTGCGAGCTGTTCAAAGATGTTCCCGGCAAGACGCCGCGGAGATTGGAATTGGTGACACGACCAGGCGACATGGTGATCTTCAACGGCGACAAATTGTGGCACGCCGTCACGCCGCTCGGGCCCGGAGAAGAACGGATCGCGCTGACCATGGAGTACGTCACCAATCCGGAGATGGGCCCGTTCAAACGTCTCTATTCCAATCTGAAGGATTCGTTCGCGTATTTCGGCATCCGAGGCGTGTTCAAGCGGACCTTTTCTTCCTCTCCCAAGACGCGCTGAAAGTCGCAACTCGGTACCATTCATCTTGCTGTACCGACAGGGGCAGAACCCTTGAGGACGCTCGTTCCTTGACTCGGGCTCTCGTCGGCTGTCACCAGCCTGACGCCCATCGATTGACCCACCAGCCTCGGCCGTCCCGCCCGTAGCGGCTTCAAGCGCCGGGGGAAGGGGCCTTGATGAACGGTTTCCAGTTCCGTGAGTGACGCCCGAGCCGCGCGTGCAATCATCCATGCCAACGTGAGTCCCGGCGTCCAATAAACGGCGTCGCGCATCTGTTCGACGAGATGCGAGGGGAGATTGACTGTCAGCCGGACCATGCGAGGAGTCTTGCGAAGTTGGATCTGGGTTGGGCCGGGAGTCGTGGCAATGGTTGTCTCCATGGGTTTCCTCCTCATACGGTGATAGGGCTAAGACACATCTTCGGTGAGCACGATGGACGAACACGTTCGCCAGGGAAAAGGCTGCGCACCGGACAGCCGGCACGCAGCCTTGATGGCAGATGCGGGGCGACGGAGGGCCTGCGGATGGGCACGATCCGGAGGCGCTTCACGTGCTGCGCCGCTTCTTGCCAATGTCATGTCAATGCCTGCCATCGTGTCATCCTTCTGTGGAATTCGCTTCAGCAACAGCCGTGCCGCATTCATAAAGAATCCTAAGTGATTGATCTCTGACTGATCAGGACGAGCACGATGGAGTTCTTCTCTTGAAACCGACGCTCATCGACGTATCGAAAATTCTTCGCCGGTATCTCTTCGGATACGCGTCTGCGGTGAGGAGAGAAAACGGGAGGGAGGAACTGCTATTGGTGCAGGTGCTTCATCGCGGCCGCACAGAGGATGATGAAAAACCCCATCCAGAGGGCTGCTCTTTGAAACGGAATGACTTCGTAGGCTTCGCCTTCTTCGGCGTCATCGTCGGCCTTGAAAATCACCGTATACAGGAACAGGGTCAACAGGCAGAGGACCAGAAAAAGCTTGATAAAGAACACCGTAAGGTATTTCGCATGGTGCTGAACGCCTGATCCGGTCTGCGACGTCAGCACTTGGTTGACATAATGTAGATTGATCCCGCCGGTGAACAGGAGGACCACGATCAAAATGCCCGCCACTTTTTTATAGTGCTTGTAGAAGACGTCGGTAATGGGTTTGATCTGCTCTCGGGCGACGGCCTTTTGCAGGCCGGGCGACACCGCCATCACGAGAAATGCCAAGCCGCCGATCCAAATCACGGCCGACAACAGATGGAACCAGTGGTTGACGATCGGAAGCAGTGTATTGAGATCTGTGACGATGCTCTGCAATGCATCCATGCTGTCAGCTTTCAGCGATCAGCTCTCGACTACTCGTCAGCACACTGACAGCTGACGGCTGAAGGCCTTCATGGCCTCTTATAATTTAAAGACCGGAGCGTCGTTGCCGAAGCGCTTTTTTCTGAGCTCTTCCATCAATTCGATGGTCACCGTCGTGATGCCGTTTTCCCGTGCGTGTTTTTCGACACCCTTCTTGACCATGGCACGCAGAAAATAGGGAATGCGGCTCAACCGCAAGGATGCGGCGTCGTCCCATTCCACCGCCGATTCTTCCTGGACGTTGAAGGCCACCTTGATCTTCTCTCCGCCCTTCGGGGTGTAGAGGCACCACTGGTCTTCGTCGAGCCAGTCGCCGTGGTCCACGTAAGGACGTGCGCGGCACCCCCCGCAAATATCGGAGTATTCGCAGTCACCGCACTTCCCCTTGAGCTGCGGGTAGCGGAAAGAATTGAAAATGTCCGATCGTTCCCACAGGTCAACGAAACTCTGCGTGCGGACATTTCCGGCCGAGAGCGGCATGTACGGGCAGGGGGTGAGTTCTCCGTTCGGTGTGACTCGCGCGTAGTTCGTGCCGGCGAGGCAGCCGCCGCCCATGTAGCCGGCGGCTTTGGTGATCGGAGAGTTCGGGTCCTTCTCATAGGCCAGGCGCTTGAAGTGCGGCGCGCAGCGGGCCCGAATCAACATGCCTTGATAGTCGTCCTGGCATTTGACCAGATAGCCAAGGACTTCCTCGTACTGGGCCGGCGTGATGTCCGTAAGCTCTTCGCCGCGGCCGGTGCAGACCATGAAGAACACGTTCAGCACGCGAGCCCCGAGCCCGTGGGCCCATTCGATGACGGCGGGCAGCTCCCGATAGTTCATGGGTTGCGCACTGAAATGCACCTGAAACTGAAGCCCGTTGCGCTTGCTCGCTTCAATCCCGGCGACGGCCGCTTCCCAGGCTCCTGGCACGCCGCGGAAGGCGTTGTGCTTCTGCGGATCGAGCGAATCGATGCTGATGCCCACGCCCATGACACCGATCTCGACGAGTTGTTTCGCCATCGCATCGTCGATCAACATCCCGTTGGTGCCGAAGACGACCATGAAGCCAAGCTTCACGGCATGACGGGCGACATCGAGAATGTCGGGACGCACCAGCGGCTCTCCACCTGTGATCACCAGCAGACAGCCTTTGTTGACCTCGGCGATTTGATCGATCAGCCGGAAGCACTCTTCCGTCGTGAGTTCGTCGTCACCGCCCGCGGCCTTGGTCGTCGCGTCCAGGTAACAATGGTCGCACTTCAAGTTGCAGCGCTTCGTCAGATTGAGGGCGACGAGGTAGGGCTTGAAGTCGTCGACGGTCCTTCCGTCGTACGGCCCTTCACCCTGCGCGCGCGGCGTGAAGAACTGCGTGAGCTGTGACGGAAGAGATCCCAGCACGCCTGGGAGCGACGGATTGAAGATAGGAAGCGGTTTCATCCCTTACTTGGCGGCCTTGCCGGTGAGACTGGCGATCATATCCTTGAGATTGCCGGTCTTCATGGCTTCTTCCATGTAGCCTTTCGCCTGCTCAATCCCTTCATTGGCCACTTCCAGCGTGATGTGGGTCGTGCCGAGTTTGTCGGCATGTTTGATGATGAGGGCCTTGGTGCAGTCCCGCATGAAGCCTTCCGGTGCACGCTCGAGCCTGGCCTGCGCCTCAGCCGTCCAACTGTACGGCTCGGCTTCGGTCCGGCTGCTTCCGACGTTCTGCGCGACGGTCTCGTGCGTTCCGTTCTCCCGGATGGCAGCGAGCTTCGCTTGCGCCTCTGAGGAGGTGCCGGCACCCTTGTTGGCAAAGATCGGTTGGTAATCTTCGGATGCCGCTTCCTTGATCATCGGCGCGGCATACTCCAACGTGATCGTCGTCATCCCGAGTTTACGGGCGCTCTTTTCGATTTTTGCCTTCGCCCGGCGCCGTTGGAACCCGGCGGGGACGGCGCGGATCGCCTCCTTGGCGTCCTTCGTCCACTGCATGGGCACGTCGTCGTAGGCGAGGTCGGTTTCAACTTCGCCTTCCGCCTTCGCGGCCGCTTCGAAAATGCTCTTATCGACGGCCTTGAACCGGCTCCCCTCCGCTCCGCAGACCGGGCACTTGACCGGCGTGTCGCCCTTGCCGATGTAGCCGCAGCCGTCGCACACGTAATAACTCTGGCTCATGCGGTCGAGATAGGCCTGAGTGGTCGACGACGTCTTGGGCTTCTCTTCAACGACCTGCGTCATCATCCCGCTGAGCGTGGACCCCATGAGGTCCTGTGCGACGGCGTCGTCCGCCTGCATCTTGTCCCGATCGATGCCCGCCGCCTCGAGGCTGCCGCCCAACGCCCGCATGGCGTCCATGGCGCCTTTGGGGAGAATATGCCCGACAGCCGCATCCACGACCGTGTTGCTGATGATGGTATGGCCCTTTTCGATGGCATAGCGGTGAATCGCGGTCTTGGCCACGCCCCGGGCGAAGACCGGAATCTTCTCCATGCGGCGAAGCGCTTCCTCGGTCCAGGCGATCGTGTACTCCGCCTGCGTGTCGATGGGCGGCACATACTTGCGGTTGGAGACGAGCACGTTACAGGGAGCGCTCCGAAGCAGGTTTTCGGTGTTGCTGCCGATGTCCATATCTTCGTCGCTGTGAACGCCGATGCGGCCGACGATCAGGAGGGCCGGTACGTCTTTGCGCACGTATTGAATAATTTTCTCGAAGGCCTTGCCGTCCAGCAACGTCGTCTTGACGTCGGTCTGCTCGGCTTGGGCGATTTCGCGCGAGATGTCCAAATGTGACTGATAGATCTTGGCGAGCCCGCTGTCGATGATTTCTTCGTGCAGCTTTTCCTGCTCCTTGAACCGGAAGACCTTCCCCGCTTCTTCGTTGAGCACGCCGGAGATGCTGTGGAACGCGGCGTAGTGAAAGTAGGGATCGAACGCCGAGATCGCCTCGACCGGCATATTCAACGCCTTCCCGAGCTGCAGACCGGTCATCAGCCCGCCGAACGAATAGGGGCTGCCATCGACGGCAACGACGATCTTTCCCCCGGTGATCGGCTGAAGGCTCTTGATGATCAGCATGTCCGAGTTGCGCACCCGCCGCACGACGCGTTCGGTGTTGCTTCCGATGACGCTGTCTTTCACCGCGCCCACGCCGAGGGCGCCCATGATGACGAGATCATAGCCATTGGTGTTGATGTCTTCAGCCAGGACTTTCCAATTCCGCCCTTCGAGTGACCGACGCTCGATCGGCAGATTGGCCTCGTTGCACTTTTTGTCGACGTAATCCAGGTAGGAGTCCGTGATGATCTGAAGCCCGCGGGTAATCAGGGAATCATGGATCTGACGCTGACGGTCCAGTTCTTTTTCGTCGTGGTATTCCTCGGGGAGGCCCGCTTCCATCTGCTTGAAGCGTTTGTCGTGCATTTTGGCCGCGTAGACATGGCTGCCCACGATCTTGGAGCCGAAGAGTTTGGCCAGATGGACGCCGGCGTCCACTGCCTGGTTCGAATGGTCGCTGTTATCGACCGGAATGTAGATCGTCTTATACATCGAATTGCCTCCTCCAGGCGCTCTTCGAACCAGGGCAGAATGGTACAAACATCAGGAAAATTAACCGGTTGTCTGGTCGCCCCTGGTGTGAAAGAGGGCGAATGATAGCACTGGCCTCGACGCGAATGCAAGGCAAGCGCAGCGCTGAGGTTCATCGGTCAACGGCCGCCTAACTGGCCGAAGTGGCGTGAGTTTTCGGCGACCGGGACGCTTGCAAGGGTGGATGGCGTGAGCGAAGGATCTCTTCCAGCGAAAGCAGCGCATCTCGTCCGGAATTGCCCTCAATACCGCGGCTCAAGCTTTTGTCGGCATAGGAATCATCCAAGCCGGGGGTTTGCGAGAGCGAACCGCTCCATCGCCGGGGGTCTCTGCTGCCTTCCTTGCGCTCCCAGGCGCGTAGGCAGGCCTTGGCGATGAATTTGTTCAACGGAGCGGGATTATAGAGGAGTTTTCTGATGCTGGTCGGTGTCAACATGAGGGGATTGTAGCCGGCGGACAAATACCCCTCTTCGAGCAAGCGCTGTTCGAGATCTGTGTTCGGCTGGATCCCGAGGAAGAACATCAAGGGAAAGACCCGCTCTTCGCCCAAAATCGAGGCGACAATCTTGTAGGATTCCACGCTTTGCAAGAGCGATTCTTCCGTCTCTTTGGGGCTGTTCAGCGAATAATTCAGAATGACTTTGCCGCGGAATCCCGCTTCGGCCAGGTATCGGCAGCCGTCATACAGCCGCTCGAGCTTGAATCCCATATGCAGGTTGTTGAGCACCTCCTGAGAGCCCGACGTAATGGCCACCTCCAAGTCGCCCACGCCCGAACGGACCATCAATTTGGCCAATTCAGGCGTGATGAGAGAAGTTCGAATATAGCCGGACCATTCGATGTCCAGTTTCTCCCTGATGATGCGTTCCAAGATCTCCGTACATTGCGGATAGGCTTCCTTCCCGGTGATGAATTGGGCATCGGTAAACCAGAATCGCCTCGCTCCCCATTGATGGTAGTGCTGGGAGATGTCGCGTACGACCATCTCCGCCGGCCGATAGCGGACTCGCTTCCCTTCGATGTACGGATAGAGACAAAACGCGCAGTCGTAAGGACAGCCGCGTTTCGACTGCACGCCGATGGATTCTCCGGCGTATTCACGATATTGGGGAAAGATGGAGGTCAGATACGGCAGATCCACGGTGAGAGAGTCGAGCAACGCGGGCGAACCCTGTTGTCCCTTCTTGATTCGGTTCCCCTCTTTGATGATATAGCGCTCGTCTTCGATCGACCGGCCCTCAAGGATTTTCAGGATGGCATCTTCGCCCTCCCCGAGGAGACCGATCGTCCCGTCAGGCAATCTTTCGATCAGTTGATCGGCGAAAGCGGTAAAAGCGCCGCCACCAATCATAATCTGGGTTCGTGGGAATTCTCTCCGCACGAGCCAGGGATACGACAGGATCGTATGGATATGGCTGTAATAGCGGTACAACTGTTTCAAACCTGCGAAGGAAGCGGCGATCCGCTTGATGGGATTACTCGCAAAGTAAAAATTGAACGCATGCTCCAACGACGAGTCGCCTTCATGCGGGGAGAAGATTTGAATATCCCGCCAGGAAAAACAGGCGAGGTCCGGCTGGAATTCGGCGGTGACTTCCCGGATGACGCGGGCGCGCTGCGACACGGGATACAGTGACAGATCGAGGATGCGCTGGCGGACGTCGGGCTTGCGGCGGTGAATGAAATCAGCCAGATAGGTGATGCCGATCGGGTAGACCTTCTTGCAAGGGAGAAAAATGTAAAGGACGGAATTCATCAGTTAGAAAGTGACAAGTGAGAATGTTTGAAAGTTCAAAACCAACAACATGACAGCTTTCCACTTTTAAACTTGAGCACTATCACTTGCTCGCCATATGAATCGCGACGATGCCGCCGGTCAGGTTTCTATACGACACGTCACGAAAGCCTGCGTCACGCATCATATGGCAGAGACGTTCCTGATCGGGAAACGTGCGAATGGAGGCGGGTAAGTATTCATAGACGCCGGTGGTGTCGCGCGCCACTTTCGTGCCGACCCAGGGGAGAAGCCTAAACGAATACCAGTCGTAAAGGGCCCGAAGCCAGCCGAAGACCGGGCGTGAGAATTCCAGGCACACAAAGGTACCGCCTGGCTTCATAACGCGCCGGATCTCGCGAAGGGCTTGTTCGAGGTCACCCACGTTGCGCATACAAAATCCGGTGGTGACCGCGTCGAACGTGTGGTCATCGAACGCCAAATGTTCCGCGTTGGCCTGCAGGCAGGTGATTTTCCTGCTCAGACCCTTGCCGTCGATCTTCTTCAGCCCTTCGGCGAGCATGGCGTGGTTCAAGTCGGAGGCGATCACTCGTCCCCGCGGACCCATGCGAGGCTCGACAAACAGCGCAAGATCGGCAGTACCCGCCCCGACGTCGAGCGCGGTTCCATTTTCAACGTGAGGCACGGAGGCGGCCGTGATTTTCTTCCAGCGATAATGCAGTCCGAAGCTGAGGAGCGTGTTGTTGAGGTCATAGACGCCCGCAATGGCCGTGAACATACGCTGAACCGCTTGTTCGCGCGCGGAGCCCGACCAACTCGAGATGGCGCGGGCAGCAGCCTCCCGTACGGGCTGTTCGGCCACGGATCCCCTCATGAGCGTCATGGGATTCGGTGGTAGCACCCGGTTTCCGGCTTTGTCAAGGTAAGGGAGGGGCCTCAACCGCGCGGCCGGTTCGAGTGTTATAATCCTGCGCCTATGGGCAACTCGATCATCATCAAGGGTGCACGCGAGCACAATCTCAAGAACATCGACGTTGAGATCCCCCGGGACAAGCTGGTCGT
>DATEEH010000085.1:0-7560 GCA_035281245.1 Nitrospira sp. | reverse complement strand
CCTCCGTAGCTATGGCCCGTGATTCTCGTCTCATAGCCACTCTTCAGCAGCGGCTTCGCGAACTGATAGACCTGAACTGCCGCGTCCGCGAAGCCCTTGTGCAAGGGAATCTGCAAGCGCGAATCGACCACCTTATTGTAGTCCACGTCCGCTCGTATATTGACGAGACTCGACGTGCCTCGAACCACAATCCACTGGAGGCGGTTCGCGTCATCCACTTCCACGTAGGCTTTGACTCCGGACGAGAGGGGAGGACTGATGCTGATGTGATTTCGCTTGCCACTCGTGTTCTTGATTACCTCATCCTGTTCATATGCAAGATTCGCTCGTTGCGCATATTGAAGCGCCAAGCCAAAATCCAATGGAGTTGGTGGAAGGGATGGAGTCGGTTTCTTGCCGCAAGAAGGGACAGACACAATAACAAGGGCCAGGATACACAGTGAGATGAGATGTCGAATGGTGGTAGATGTTGCGGTCGGCATATTGCACTCGTCCTTCCTCGGGGAGGATAACCGTTCGGAACCAAACGTCTTCAGTGGAAGAGGCCGGATACCCTTCACCTCTCGTCTGACCACGGCGCTCATCCTGAGGCGGGCCGAAGGCCTGGCTCCATAATACGGCGACAGTACCATGTGGATGGTCGGACGCAAGGACGAGGCCGCAAACGAAATATCGAGGAAAAACAACGCGACTAGGGGGACGCCTAGCATCGTCTGAATACACATTCCATGGGCTCAAACGGAATTTGAACAATCGGCAAATTCACGAGAGTGACCTCTATGCTGCTGCTCTCTTGGACTAGGCGCAGACACAGTCGGCAATCGTCATTCACCAAATCACTGGCAAAACAGCTTGCCGGACGGGGGCATCCGTGTGAATGCCGTCGCGCCTGGTTGTTTTGGACGCCTCTACAGGGAGTTGCAGAACGCCGCCGCGCGCGTTCGAAATCTACGGCGTGTCGGGTGGATACGGGAATCCGTAGATTGACTCCGTTTTTTCCAGCGCTCTGTAGATGAAGAGCTCAGCCTTCAACACCATGTGATCGAGTCGTTGGCGGTCATGGAGATCCATGAGGATAAACTCCATCCCAAATTCCGTAGCGGTGGTCCACCGGACGACTGTTCTGGTGATATAGAGCGGATGCTCACGGCCAGGCAGCTCGATCAGTACACCCAGGATATCGCCCGTCGTGACGACTGATGGGCTGGAAACTCGACATCCGGCTATACTGAGATCCAGGATGACGCCCTTGCCACGAAGGTACCCCCCCACAAAAGAGCCCGCATAATCGACAGGGATCCGTTCGTGCTTGCGTAAGTTCATCAGGATTGCTATAGGCTAGCAAGTCGCGTGTCATGCGTATAGACAAATGCAAGAAACTACAAAACGTGGTCTGTTGGGATTCGCCATGAATTTCCCGCGCGTCGGAATCATGTGTGCGCAGATTGGAATGTCCGTCGCCATCGTCGTGGGGTGCGCGAGTCACAAACGCTTCCCCGAATCGTCTCTCACCGGAAGAATATTTGAGGTCAAGATTGAAGAAGCCTGGCAGCCTGCGCCGGTTACCGCGACGCGTGGTGACGAAGTGAGGTGGCTCAATATGAGCAATCGTCCGGTGGACGTCTCAGTGGTTCAAACGCGAGAGGAACTCATTTCCTGTCAAAAAGGGTTTGCATCGGCAGACTTGGGTTATCTGTTCGGAACGTCGGAGTACGAGAATATCGTCACGGCGACGGTGCGCCCGAACGAATTCGCCAGCCTTTGCTTCGCACATCCAGGGAAGTATGTCTACACCCTGCGCAAGAAACATCCTTTCGTTACCGGCTCCGAAGACAAGATCACCGGAACGATCATCGTCGAATAATCTCCCCGCATCCGCAGCGCCGGTCCGTCGCCCTACATCCCTGTCACCGGCTCGAATGCTCGACAGGAGGTTCGTCGGTTGAGGTCTTCGAGCCGCTATACAATTGGTTCAACCGCTCGCTGATTTCGCCTTGCGCGATCGGTTTTTCCATCTGTCCGGATCGCAGCCGCTCTTCCACTGCCTGAGTCCGATCGGGCGGCGTCGGCAGTTGTCTCCGCTTCGCCGTCGGTGGCATGGGTTCCGTTTTTCGTCTGGACTTTGCGTTCGCAGGCGTCGTCTCCTTCGCTTCGTGACTTGCACCGGGAGCCGATCCGGCTGCGCCTGATTCCAACGTCGCACTTTCCTGGGACGAGGCGGGGACGGGGATGCTGACGAGGATCAATGTAATGATGCATAGGCACGCCGTTGTCATTGTCATGACATGCCTCCATCGTTGTCTTCAACGCCGCGCTCCTCGCGCGTTTGCGCCTGCAGGAGCCGTCATCTTATTACGCTACTCCTGTTGTCAGGGCACCGTCAATTCCGTAAACACCTGGCTGCCCTCTATTGTACTATTCCCACCACCGGCCACAACGACCCTCTCTGACTGCCTCGCTGCAACAATCGAAGATCATGACCAGACCAAGCTGAAACTCGAATGCATCGCCTTTCACGAAGGCGCGGTCGAGCGTATCGATGCCCTGGCGAAAGGCATATTTCTTCGAGACGACCGGCGGTGCTCCCGTGATCCTCGGAAGAACGATTTGCCAGGCTTGGCGCCACTCATTGATATCCCACATGACGTCGCCACGTCGCATGCATGCACCTCCTTCGACCGGCGGGAACGTAGCACGCCGACTCTTCAGCGTTGTTAAGCCGCAATCGAAGGAACGTAAAAGGAGCGTAAAACTTTCGCTTATTCGCCTTTAGACGCATGCAGGCTCTTTTCTTTGTTCCCGGTTCGCTGTAGCTTCTGAAGAGAGCCGGTTGTCCTCATGGCCGGGCAACGAAGGCTGTAGCGTCTACCGGAGAAGGCGTTCTTTGGATAAAGAAGCCATCAAAGTACTGCTCGTCGACGATCATCCGCTCGTCCTCGAGAGTCTGAGCACGCTTCTGGAACCGCATTTCGCTATCGTGGGGAAGGTGCAGGACGCTCGCGACATCGTAGAACGTGCCGATGAGTATCGACCCGATGTCATCCTCATGGATGCGTGTATGCCGGGAACAAGCGGCTTTGAAGCGACCCGAGCCATAAAAACACACTTTCCGAAGGTCAAGGTCATTGTCGTGACGATGCTGACGGAGGCCACCTCCATCAGTGAAGCGTTCAGGTCGGGCGCTAATGGTTATCTGTTGAAGCAGTCGGCTTCGGAGGAACTGCATGAGGCGATTCATACCGTGCTCGCCAGCAAACGGTTTCTCTCACAAAAGATTCCGGATGATGTGCGAGAATCGTTGGAACACGAGTGGTTTGGGTCGGCGGACTATTCCGGAAAGCTTACCGAGCGAGAACGAGAGGTGTTGGTGTTATTGTCCCAAGGAGGATCCGCGAAGCAAATCGCAAAGCAACTGGATATCTCGATCAAGACGGTAGAATTTCACAGGGCCAACATCACACGAAAACTCGGCGTCCATACGATATCGGAACTGACCAAATTCGCTCTCGCCCACGGACTGACCACCCTCTAGATATCGCAGGCCAAGGTCGAAAAGGAGAGAGGCTCTCCTAATCCACATGAATCGCTTTTGATTCAACCCGAATCAATTGCGATCCATCATCTGCGGTTTTGCCTTTGGAACCGCCGAGCTAGAAAATGCCGTATTCGTCAGCTTCAGAAGGAAAAAATCGCGAGGTTTTTGCCGCGAAACCTCGCCGATATGATCATGTCAGGTGAGCATGAGGATTATTTAAAGGGACATCGAAGGGAAATCACGGTAGTGTTCGTTGACCTCAGAGGATTCACGGCCTTCGTCGAAAAGAGCGAACCCGAAGATGTGATCACGATGCTCCGCGAGTACCAAACGGCCGTCGGGCATCTCGTCTCGGAATATGGGCAGGAACACGTTTTGACTGAACCTGTGGGCGACCTCACGCTGAAAGGTTTTCACAAACCGGTGATGACCTACAACGTGACAGGACTCGCTGGAAAGGGACCTGCTTAGCACGCTGCATGCCGAACCCGTATCCCACCAACCCTAACATTACACGTATTACACGTATTTTGTGATTACCCCATTTTAGACTTGTTGCGCGTTCTGCGCGTATTTCTTAGAATCGCCGAACTTTGTGCGAGTGCGACGCGAGCACTTGGATCACCACAACCCCGAGCAACGCGGACTCATGGACCCACTGGGAAGGCGGTCGAAAGAACAACACAAGCAACTGCTCAGCCCATCGGCGGTCTTTAACAGATTGTCATTCACACGCAACTCGCCGCGTGGTCGTCAATGACATCTGACTTTTTGTCGAACAACGCTCTTCCAGGTCAGCATCACACTTGAAAGCTTAGGAACCCTTGGAGCGGCTAAGGCGGAGCCGGTCTATGCTGTGAATCTGTAGCCAAGGAGATGAGAATGGCCTGTCGTCCCTCCTCCTACCGACTTCTTGTCTGGAGTGTCGTGTCCTTAGCAGTGACGCTCTTGATCCCGGTGGAACACCTCCATGCGCAGACACCGCGCATTCAGGGCCAAGCCGCTGCCGCCGCCGGCATGGGCAACGCCTTTGCGGCGCAGGCAGACGACGCTTCTGCCCTCTACTATAACCCGGCCGGCATGACGCAGTTGCGCGGTGTCCATATCCTGACCGGAGCCCTCTTTGTCGGCGGCACGACCAATTTCACCAGCAGCTCGACAGGTCAGAACACCACCGGTGACCGCGACGGCAGCGCGGCGTGGCCTCCTCCTTCTCATTTGTACATCGTCGCCAATCTGAAAGACGTCGGGTTCGATGCCCTTGAAAAATGGACCGCCGGCGTGGGCGTGACCGTCCCATTTGGTTCACTGACCAGGTACCCGATGATCAATCCTTTCAGCAGCGCTGTGTACTTCAATACCAACCCGCTGCTTGATATCAAGCCGACTGTCGCCTACAAGCTCAACGACTATTTATCTTTTGGCCTCGGCGCGGATATCTACACCTATTCGACGCTGTTTGGAGAAGGACAAGTTGAGGTCATGTCCACAGGCGCGAATAACGGGCTTGGTCCCCAGTTTGAGGTCAACGGCAGCGGGACGGGAGCCGGATTCAACGCGAGTCTGATGTACACGCCTCTCCGGAATGCCGACGGGTTGCCAATTGCCAACATCGGACTCATCTATCGGAGTCAGGCCGTTGTGCCATTGGCCGGACAGTTCGCCGTAAATGGGGCAATTGCTGCAGACGCCCACGCGAACCTCGTGCTGCCCCAAATCTTTGGCGGAGGGATCGCCATCTGGCCTGTGCGAGACCGCGAAAATGAATGGAAGCTGGAATTGGACGTAGATTACATCGGGTGGAAATCATTCCGCGATACCACGGTTTCACTCTCGCGCCCGGTCCCTGGTATAGGCTCGGGCATTCCCGTGAGACAGAATTGGAGCAACAGCTACAATGTCATGATCGGCACTGAATACAGATTCTTGAGATTGGAGCGGTTGCCGGAGTGGGAGGTGGCGCTGCGCGCCGGCTTTACCCAGGCACAAACACAGGTGCCGGATGCGACATTCAACCCTGGAATTCCGTCGTCGAACGTCTATACCCCGGGGGTTGGATTCGGGTTTATCTGCAAGGCGGGAGGCTCATTTCTCGGCTTGACGAAATGCGGCAATCTCGGGCTGGGCAACGTCAAGCCGAAAGAGATTGGGTTGGATATTTCGTATCAGGCTGCGATCTACGAGACTCGATCGATTACGGGAAATGTGAATCCGGCAGTCAACGGCACCTATAAAACCTTATTTCATGCCGGAGGGGTCAGCCTGAGATTCAGTTACTGAATAATGCCCATCAAGTTCGGAATGGAAGGTGCAAGTATCATGGGATTCCCATTTGCTTGCACAATCGCGACAGATAGGTTGGCTGGAGTCTAGATCCTGAGCCGCTTTGGTTTTGCTTCCTCCGGCCTTTGCAATCGCCTCTTGCAACCTCATGCGTTTGAAGTGTTCGACGGATTCGTGGAACGGCAGCAGCATGAGTGTTTCCGTCGGCAGGCCGTTGATGTCTTCCGCGTCGAGAGTCAGGTCATCGACAGCAATGGCATCGTCGCTCGCGAGCACCACGGCCCTTTCGATGACATTGGCCAATTCCCGGACATTGCCAGGCCAGTCATACTGACGAAGCGCGTCGATGGCCTGCGGATGAATGGTCAGGTTTGGGCGCTTCATGTCCGTCGCATAACGGCCGACAAAAAACTTGGCGAGGGCCGGAATATCCCAACAGACCTTTCTTTTGTTGATGCGCTCCCGTGAACGCACCTTTCTCGTGTCCGAACAATTCGCTTTCAAGCAACTGATCCGATAATGCGACACAATTCACCGCCAGGAAAGGCTTGCTCGCCCGTGGACTCCAGGCATGGATGGACGGGGCGAGAATCTCCTTGCCGACACCACTCTCACCAAGCAACAAGACTGTGCTGTTGCTTCGAGCTGCCTTTCGCAACATCTCCACCACCTTGCGCATCGGTGGGCTTTCGACAATCAGCGTCTTGTACCGTTCCTCGACCGACTGCCGCAGCATCTCACTTTCATCCCGCAATGCGTTCAGCAATTCGGCGTTCCTCAATGCGACAGAGGCGTACGAACCAAAGACCGTCAAGAGATCCAGGTCCGATCGCTCAAATTGTTTTGCCTTGGCCGTATTGAGAATTTCCAGCACGCCCCCCATTTGATCGCGGTCCATCAACGGCACGGCAATGATCGAACGGGTATGAAATCCTGTGGTTTTGTCGACGGTGGCCAAAAACCGGGGATCGTGCTTGGTGTCGTTGACGATGAGACCCTGTCGATGTTTCGCGACCCATCCTGCAATGCCTTCCCCGAGGTTCAAGCGAAGTTCCTTGATTTCGCCGCCTACCGGGCCGGTCGCCATTTTTAGGACCAGTTGTTCACCGTTCGATCGAGCAAGAACAGGCTGCTGGCTTCACATTGAAGAAGGTCGGTTACCGAGGTGACGATCACTTTGAGTAGGGACGGAAGGTCGATCGAGGAGGTGAGAAGACGACTGATGGACAAGAATGCCGAGAGTTGTTCAGGAGAAGGGCGAAATGAGGAATCCATTAAGCAATCCGAGATCGATGCAAGAGGCGAGGAAGGTATTAGGGAGGGAATTCTAGCAGCGGCGATTCTCACGCGCAATGCCTCAAGGAAGAATGTTAGGACGAAAACAGGTCAAATGGATGTTCTTGTCGTGCCCCTTCAATTGCTGTTCAGAGGCATGGGACCAGGTTTCTTGGTGATCAACAGGGTGGATGATTCGAGAAGGATGAGGCGGGGAGTGGTGCGACGTTTGTTTCGGTTGTTTGTCTCTTTCATGCGGCACACGTCTCTCGCGGCATACGAAGCCGCACACTCCACATATGACCGCTTCCAGCACCAGAAACACTGCGACTACGGTGAGGATGTCCATGACCTTCCCTCCGTCGTTTACTTCCCGTCGACCAATAGGTGAGCAGAAAACATGCCTTGAGAGGGTCAAGTATGGACGGTCAAAGGAATTGGGTGGATTCTTTCGACCGGTCAAGGAC
>DATEEH010000084.1:0-11398 GCA_035281245.1 Nitrospira sp. | reverse complement strand
CGCGACCTCGCCTATTTTACCGTGCGCAACCAGATCGCCAACATTCCCGGCATCTCTTTCGGTCCTCCGTTGGGCGGCAAAGTCAGGCAGATCACCGTGTTCATGGATCAGCAACGGATGCTGGCCCGGGGCATCTCGCCCTCCGATGTCGTCAAGGCGATCAATGCGCAAAACGCGATCATTCCCGCCGGCGACATCAAGATCGGCGATCTGGATTACTACGTGTATTCGAACAGCCTCATCGACATCGTCGACAAAATCAACGACATCCCGGTGAAGGTCGTCAATGGAACGCCGATTCTCGTTCGCGACATCGGAACTGCGGCCGACAGCGCCGCCATCCAAACATCGATCGTGAGGGTCAATGGACGCGAGGCGACCTATCTCCCGATCACGAGACAGGAAGGCGCTAATACGCTGGAAGTCACCGATGGCGTCCGCGCGAAGTTGCCCAAGCTCACGGAAATCCCCGCCGGCACCAGTGTCAAATTCATCTACGATCAATCGCTGTACATCCGGCAGGCCATTGCCAATCTTCAAAAGGAGGGTTTGTTGGGCGCCGGACTCGCCGGCTTGATGATTTTTCTCTTTTTATGGAGCGTCAAAGCGGCCCTCGTGGTCGGCCTGGCAATTCCGCTCTCGTTGACGGCGGCACTGGTGGCGCTCTTCTTGAGTGGCCAGACCGTCAATATCATGACTTTGGGAGGCCTGGCTCTCGTCATCGGGACACTCCTCGACAACAATATCGTGGTGCAGGAGAATTTGCACCGCCACCTTGAGATGGGCAAAGACGGGCGCTCGGCCGCCGAAGACAGCGCCACGGAATTGACCCTTCCGATCTTCGTGGCGACGGTCTGCATCTTGATCGTCTATTTGCCGATCATCTTTTTCGCCGGCATCGTCAAATATCTCTTCGTCCCATTGGCGATGACCGTCGCCTTCGCCATGTTGGCCGACTATGCGGTCTCGATGACCGTGACACCGGTCGTCCTGGCCCGTCTGTATTCGCGAGGCCACGGCAACGCCTCTGACGAGGAAGGATCTGCGGCGCAGGGCTGGTTTCGCTTCGTCTTGGCGCTGTATGAGCCGATGCTTCGTACAGGACTCCGCTTCAAACCCCTGGTGATCGCGGCGGCGTTGATCCTGTTGCTCATCACCGGCGGACTCATGCTGCCTCGTCTGCATACGGAATTTTTTCCAAAGGTCGATGCGGGTAATTTTACGATGACCGTCAGCGCCCCCGAAGGGTCGCGAATTGAGAAGACCACTGCTATCGTCGCCGACATTGAACGGCTCGTGCAGGAGACCATTCCGACTCAGGAACTCGAAGAAGTGGTGTCAAATACCGGCCTTTATTTCGGCGATGCCGCCCGCTTCGCTCCGAATACGGGGAATCATACGGCGTTCGTGCTGGTCAACCTCGTCACCGGGCACAAGGGCGAAACGAATGCGTATATCGAGGCGCTGCGCCAAAAGACCCGGCAATCGCTCCCAGGCGTTGAAATCAGTTTTCAAACCGGCGGAATCATCAGCGACGTGTTGAATTTCGGCTTGCGGGCGCCGATCGACATACAAGTCAAGGGGCCGACCCTCGATGAGATACGCCCCGTCGCCGAGGAGATACGGGAACGAGTGGCCCAGGTCGCCCACACGACGGACGTCCGCATCAAACAAGGCAAGAGCTATCCCGAACTCCATGTGAACGTCGATCGGACCAAGGCCGCCTACTATGGCCTGACGCAGGACCGAGTCATCGTAGACGTGATCACCGGCATCAGCTCAAATCTGGCGCTGTCGCCCAACTACTGGCTCGATCCCAAGACTGCAAACGGCTATTTCCTGCTGGCCCAGTACCCGGAGCA
Organism: Nitrospira sp.; assembly: GCA_035281245.1. GTDB lineage: Bacteria > Nitrospirota > Nitrospiria > Nitrospirales > Nitrospiraceae > Nitrospira_C. The sequence continues at coordinate 9,536 of DATEEH010000084.1, read as the reverse complement.
GTCTCTCACCAAGACCGAGGACCTCCTCAACATTCCCATCATCGGCGCGCGGACGGCGTTGAATCCCACCTCGGCGCTCACGACCGCCGGATCCAGCGGCTCCACGATCGCGCTGCAAAACACGCCCTTCGCCGGCCGCAATCTCGAGTTGTCCGCCGGCTTCTTTGCGGCCGACGATCGACGAGGGCCGCCCGTGCTGCTCCGAGACGTCGCATCGCTCGAGATCAAGACCGGGCCGGACAGTGTCGATCATTACGATTTGTCTCGCCTGATCGACGTGCTCGTCACGCCCGTCGGCAATGACCTCGGCCGGGTGGCCGGGGACATCGAGCAGGTACTGGCGGCCGTTCACTTACCCAAGGACGTCACGATCGCCATCAAAGGCGAAGTGGCGAACATGCGGGCGGCCTTCGGCAACTTCTCGCTCGCCCTGCCGCTCGCCGTACTCCTCATCTATCTGGTGATGGTGGGGCTATTTCGTTCCATGATCGATCCAATCATTATCTTGCTGGCCGTGCCCCTCGGCTGGATCGGGACCGTGTCGATGCTCTATCTCACCGACACGTCCGCCAACGTCGAGTCGATGATCGGGACGCTGATGATGATGGGCATCGTGGTCTCGAACAGCATCCTCCTGGTAGATTTCTCGAACAGAATGGTTCGGGCCGGAGCCACCGCAGAGCGGGCAGTCTTGGAAGCGGGACGCCGCCGCATCCGGCCGATTGTCATGACGGCGTTGGCCACCATTCTCGGCCTGCTGCCGCTGGCGCTGGGATTCGGCGAAGGCAACGAAACGATGGTGCCTCTGGCTCGTGCCGTCGTCGGTGGGCTCGCCGTCTCGACGATCATGACACTCTTCGTCGTGCCCATCATGCATGCGTTGGTCCTCTCGAGACGCACTCATTCGGAGACTTCGACGACCCCTTCGGCCTCCGCCGAGGAGATCTAGGCCATGGGCAAGCCCGTGATCGCGATCATTTTCTTGCTGTTCATGCTGCCGGCCTGCCAGCCCGAGGAGCCGCAGCGGGGCACCCATAAAGTCCAGCCGCAGGCTCACGATTCCTACGGCGGCGGCAGAGCGCCTGCCACCGAGACTCAGCCGGTCGACGTACAGGTGACGAAGCCAATGAGGAAGGACCTTACGTACACGATTACGTTGCCGGCGAATATTGCGCCGCTCTATCAGACGACGCTGTACGCCAAAGTGTCAGGGTACTTGAAATGGATCGGGCCCGATAAAGGGGATCAGGTGAAAAAAGGCCAAGTCGTGGCGATCATCGACGCACCAGAGGTCGAAGAGCAGTACCAGCAAGCCGTCGCAGACTACAAAATCAAAAAGATCACGTTTGGCCGTCTCAAGAACGTGTGGAAAGAGTCTCCGGACGTCATCGCAAAACAGGATGTCGATGTCGCGGAAGCCGCCTACGAAGGTGCCAAAAACCTCATGCAACAGCGCGCAGCATTACGCGATTACACCAAGGTGCGTGCCCCCTACGATGGCACGATCACCGCACGCTTCGCCGATCCAGGCGCCTTGATTCAAATCGCCACCTCCTCGGCAACATCCGCGATTCCCCTCTTTACCGTCATGGATCTCAACACCGTCCGTGTGTATGCCAACGTGCCCCAGGATGAGTCGCCCTGGGTGACACCGGGCCAATCGAAGGCTGTCGTGCGAGTGCAGGAATTGCCGGCGCGTTCGTTCACTGGGACGATCACCCGCTCCACGCTGGCGCTCGATCCTTCGACTCGCAGTCTTTTGATTGAGGTCGACCTGCCAAATCCTGATCATGCCTTGCGGCCAGGCACCTTCGCGGAGTTGGTCATCGGACTCCGGGAAATTCCGAACGCGCTGGTCCTGCCGCCTCAAGCAGTCAACAGCACCGCCAAGGGCAAATTCGTCTTCATTGTGGCGGATGGCAAAGCGAAAATCATACCGATCCGCACGGGGATCACGGATGGACAGTGGATCGAAATTACCGACGGGCTCAAAGGAGAAGAGGATGTCGTCGTAGTCGGGAAACGTCAACTGCTGGATCAAAGCCCCGTGCATGCGTCTCCGTTCGAGTTGCCCGAAGCCAAACCATCGCAACAGAAGTTCGAGCGACGTTCCGCCGGCATCCAATCTGCTATTCCGTCGTCCAATGCCGAGCCGTCGACGAAACCGTAGAGGCACACCTACTGTCACAGGAGGAACCGATGAAGTCTGCCATCACGCGATTGCCGATCCTCTTGGGTTTCATCGTGGGGTTCATGCCAGCGTACACAGGAGCGCAGTCCACGGCGCGCCTGGAGCCACCGCCACGGGGAAGTTTTCTGGGATTACAACAGGCCGTCGAGACCGCTTTACAAAGCCACCCAATCGTTCTGGAGGGGAATGCAAGTCTTCAGGCCTCCTCCGCGCGGGTGGACCAGACCAAATCGCTCTACTATCCGCAAGTGTACGCCAATGCCGACGGAGCGGCTGGCGCGGGCCGCATCAATCCCCGCTTCGTGACTCCGGCCGGCGCGATGCTGCAGCCGAATCTCAGTTCGTACACGGCGGGGGTGCTTGCCAGCCAGCGAATTTATGACTTCGGCTACACCAATAATCTCGTCGATTCCTCTCAGTCAGGCGTGCGGGCGCAGGAACAGGACGTCAATGCGAGGCGTGCGCTCGTCATTGTCAACGTCCAGCGGTCTTATCTGAACAGCCTGAAGCGGCAGCGGCTGGTTCGGATCGCGGAGGAAACGGTGCGCGAGCGCGGGACCATCGTCAGTCAAATCGACACCCTCTATCGCCAGCAGCTCAAGTCCAAACTCGATTTGGACCTGGTTCGCGTGGAGCTGGTCAATGCCGAATCGCTGCTCGTCCGGAGCCGAAACGACCTTAAAGCGAGTTTCGCCGACTTGAATCGTGCCATGGGCATTGAAGGCTCTGAGGATTACACCCTGGAGGATCTCTCGATAGAAGTGAAGGCGCAACGTCAACTCAACGACCTCATCGCCGACAGCCTGGCACACCCCGAGGTGAAAAGAGCCAAGGAAGCCACCGCTGCAGCGGAGGCTAAAAAACGCGCCATGAAGAGCCAGTATCTGCCGACCATTTCTGCCATTGCCAGCGGCGGCTACTTCGACACCTTTGATCCCAACCGCGTTGCGACAACGGGTGGATGGTGGGCCGCGGGCGGGCTGGTGTCCATGCCCCTGTTCACCGGCGGCCTGATCGAGAACCAGGTGAAAGAGGCGGCCGCACAGGAAGCGGCGGCCTTCGCCCAGACCGCCAACATCGAACAGGCTCTGACCCAACAGGTGACAAACGCCTATCTGGACACGATTACATTCACACAACAAATCAAGTTGGCCGAGGACCTGGTGAAGACGGCACAAGAGGCGCTGAACCTCGCCAAGCAGCGCTATAAGCTCGGCCTGGGATCTATCGTCGAAGTCACTCAGTCGGAGGTCGGTCTTACCGCGGCTCAGACGAAATTGGCGGAAGCCCAATACGATTATAAGATTGCTGAAGCAACGTTACTGTACGCGGCTGGCGGCAATGCTCAACTTCAACTGGATCCTGTCATTCGATAAAAGGCAGGTGTGACATGCGTCCGCTGCTGGTCTGACTGTCGTGATCAATCTCATGGCGCGCTCATGGCGCGGCACCCCATCGGCGAAGTGTCGCTTCGGCGAGGCCGCGAACGGCATCGGAGTCCGAACCAGGCTGCTGCGCCAGGAGCTGGCGCAGCTCGTTGATCGCGTCCGGTCGCCTTCCCTGCGCCTCGAGTGCCTGCGCCAGCTCGTAACGAAGCGGAGCGTCGCGGGGGCGTAGTTGCACGGCCCGGCGGTACGCCGACACCGCCTCTGGAAAACGGCCCCTTTTCATCAGCACCTTGCCGAGAAAACGGTGCGCGGTGACTGATTGGGGATCCACCGACAGCGCCTCTCGGAATTGGGCCAGAGACTGATCCACCTCTCCTTGCTCCAAATAGAGTCGTCCGAGGCCAATCAAGCCTTCCACGTGTCGCGGATTGAGTGTGAGCAGCAACCGAAATTGTCGCAGGGCGGCATCGGTATCGCCGATCTTCAAAAAGACAAGGCCCGAATTCAATCGAGCCGTCTGGTGCTGCGGATCACGAAACAAGGCCTCGCCGAATTTCCCGATCGCCTCGTCGTACTGACCCCTCTTCGCATAGAGCACGCCGAGATTGTTGCGCGCCCAGACATGCGTCGGCGCCAAGTCGATGACCGTTCGATATTCGTCCATCGCCCGGTCCGTATCACCGCGTTGCTCGAGCGCGAACGCGAGGCGAAACCGCAAGTCGGCATCGTCGGGACGGCGCGTGAGTTCCGCCTGAGTCTCCTCGATGATCCGCGTCAGGTCGGAGGCGGTGTGGTCCGCAGGCGGAGCGTCATGATCGGTGAGGAGATCAGGAGACATCGCCTCTCGCTCCCGTGCGTGCGCGCTGGAGGGATGATCGGCGGCCGAAAGCAAAAAGGTGACCGGAGAGACCTGAGCGGCGGCCAGATGGACGGTCAAAATCATCTGTGCCGTAAAAACGGCATACTGCAACGGACGTTCCAATGCCATAGTCTTAATACTGACGAGGTCGACTACATGGTGCCGGGCGTCACGGTATGCGGTTCTCAACGGCGCTGGCCGTCACCGCGGCATGCCACCGGCCCATGTCGATCACGAGTTCGTCCTTGGTATTGGCGAAGAGCGTGTCCCATACGCTGCTGCGCTGCTTCACCACGGCTTCTGCAGGGTTGAAATAGAGATCGAAGCCCTTGGCCGCGGTAGGACGCATGGGGTACCGGCGGTCGTAAATCATGCCATAGGTTGGAATGCCGTACACGATCTGCCAGTTTCCGAGAATGACGTGCATCTGGTCGGCGTGCAGATAGAGACCGCCCGACGTGATCACGCGCTTGACTGACGTTTGGGGCTGGCTCAGATAAAAGGTGACCCGTTCGTTGTATTGCGCTGCCGCGAAGGCCTCCGCCAGCTGCGGAGCCAGGAGCGTCACCTCTTCCTCTTTGAAGACGGGCACCAACGGCGCGTCGCCCTGGAACCATTTTTGAATCCAGACGCGATGCTCCTGCACGGTCAGGCCATTGAGCAGACGCGTCATCTGTTCCAGCGTGAAGGCTTTGGGATGGGCGTGGTGGCCGGGCGGCCATTCGGGGAGAACGGCGTCGTCTTCCTCCAGCCGCACGTAGTTGACTGGATCTTCGTAAATCGTGCGGTACGGAACCTGGGGAATCGCACAGCCGGGGAGCAGAAGAACAAGCACAAGAAGTGATGAGTGAAGAGTGATGAGTGATCGGTGCAATCGCCGACCATCCGGATTCGATAATGACTCATCACCCGTCACAGATCACTCTTCACGTGATTACGACTCACCCTTCACTGATTGTCACCGTCATTTCGACCCGCTCGAGAGGGTTATCGTTGCCGTCCCGCTTCATATTGACGACGGTATCGGCCACGTCCATGCCGCTGACAACCTCTCCGAACGCCGTATATTGCCAATCCAAGAAATGAGAGTCGGCCACACAGATGAAGAATTGGGACCCAGCACTGTCCGGGTCGTTGGCGCGGGCCATGGAGAGGACGCCGCGTTTATGCGGCTTGCTGTTGAATTCGGCCTTGATCTTGTAGCCGGGACCACCCAGCCCGTGCGAGCGGCGGTCGGGGTTCTTGCTGTTGGGGTCGCCCCCCTGAATCATGAACTTGGGAATGACTCGATGAAACGTGGTGCCGTTGTAGAACCCTTTTTTTGCGAGGTCGAGGAAGTTCTTCACATGGCCGGGAGCCACATCGTGAAAAAATCGCAACACGATGTCTCCGATCCGCTGTCCTTTGCTCGTCACCGAGATCGTGGCTCTCGTCTTGTCGGTCACATCAGCCATGGTTCGGCCCCTTTCTTTTCATGTGGTGAAGGCGTCGTTGCTTATCGGAACAAGAAAGGCGGCGGAGCGACACCGGCTTCCAATCCCTGATTAATCGCATTCCAGCTCCTGCCGTCGTCATCGCTGCGGAAGGCCCCGGCGTTCGTCCCCGCGTAGAGCGATCCGGTCGAGGACTCCACGAGCACTTGCACCGCCATGCTGGTCAATCCATTGTTGATCGGCACCCACTGATGGCCCTTGTCGGTCGTCTTGAAGATTCCGTGCCCCGTGGCGACAAAAAGGCCACGACTGTTGAACACGATGCCCCGGATGGAGTCGTTCGGCAACGCACGGCTGATGGGACGCCACGTATCGCCCCCATCATGGCTTCGAAAGACGCCCCCGTCAAACGTCCCGGCGTAAATGCCGCCCTCAGGATCGATCGTCAAGACCCGAATGAAGTTTTCGACCATTCCTTCGTGATCTTTCAGCCCATGGCGCAAACGCACCCAACCGGTGGAATCCGCTTTGAATCGCAAGACACCCTTGCCGGACGTTCCGGCGTACAACGTGCCGTCCTGGGATTGCGCGAGTGCATGCACGAGAATCTCGTCGAGTCCGCTGGTCACAACCGTCCAACGGTCATCCGCACGCCTCAACCGGTACACGCCGTCGGCGGTTCCCGCATACATGACATCGCCGACCGCCAGCAGGGTCTTGACTTCTTTTCGCTTGAGTCCGGTATTGACGGATTGCCACGTTTTGCCCTGATTGGCACTTCTGAAGACGCCTTCTCGAAACGTGCCCACATAGACCGTTCCATCCTTTGCCGTCGCCAGGCACAAAATGAACGGATCGCTCACGCCTTCGCCGGACTTCAGCCAGGTGGCGCCGCGGTCTTCGCTGCGAAATAGCCCGAAGCCGAACGATCCGGCATAGAGCACTTCCGACCCCACCAGTGTCAGGGCCTGAATACTGGCGGCCTGTTGATCGAAAGGAGAGGGGGATTGGCTCGAGACCGTAGACAGCGGCGCGAGAGCGAACACCGTCAGGACCGCCGCGACGAATAGGGATCTGGTCATGGGGCTATCTTATCGGACCCGATGGCCCGCTGTCCTGATCGGCAAGTCCGGGTCCAAGGGAAGATCGACGTCGCCGTCCTGACGGCGACCGAAGAGCCGGGCGCCCAAAATGCCTATCTCATACAGCACCATCAACGGAACGGCCATCAGCATCATCGTAAATAGGGTGGCATCGGGTGTAATGATGGCGGAAATGATCAAGGCGCTGAGAATCGCATGCTTTCGGTATCTGGCGAGCTGCTGCGCGGACACCAGGCCGACGCGCGCCAGCACGGTCAGGACCAGAGGCAATTCGAAGGCACACCCAAACGTCAGCAGAAACTTCACGTTGAAATCGATGTAGGTACCGACGCTCAGCTCCGGCGTGATATCCCGGTCCATTCCGAAGCTGACGAAGAAATCGATGACGAGCGGGAGGATGACGAGGTTACAGAACAGGAGACCCAGGGCGAAGAGTCCGCCGGCAAGCAAGATGAGCGGAATGCCCCAGCGCTGCTCTCGAGGGAGCAGCGCCGGCTGCACGAACTTCCAGAGTTGGTAGAACACGACCGGCAGGCTGGCCAATACCGCCGCAAGAAACGACACCTTGATTGAGGCGAACAGCGCCTCCGTGGGCCCGTAGAACACCAGGGGATTCGGGAAGGGACGGTTCAACCATGCGACCATGTCGGCCGAGAAGGCAAACGCGACCATCATCCACACCAGGATCGTGGCGCCGATGATGATCAAGCGGCGTTTGATGGTCTGAATGTGTGTGGCCAGCGGATTGGTTATCGGCGGCATGAACGACGTTCCGGGTGCTGCCAGTCGGGCCCACCATGACGCTCCTCAGTGGGCGGTGGCGTGCGAATCGTGATCGCGATAGATGCGGATCAATTCGGCCATTTTGTCTTTCTTCGCGAGTTTTTCCTTCTGCATTTGCTTCTTGGTCAATTCTTCTGCCGGTGTCAACACATGACGCTTTTGCAATTCATTCAATTCCAGGTCCAAACGATGGTGGGACTCTTCCAGTTCGCGGAATTCTGTGTTGGATTGGCGCAGCCGCTCCACGATCACATTGTCCGTCAGCATTGTTGTACCTCCTCGTTGAGTGATTATTGCAATGGCCGGTGTCCTCCTTCGTCCCGGGAGACCATGGAGCCGTTCCCCTCGACGACAAGCGGATCCAACTCCATCAGCACGGCATCTTCCACCGGATTGACATAATATTTCGGCCGAATGGCCGTTTGAGAAAAGCCGAAGCCCCGATACAGCCGTTGGGCGGGCTGGTTCGAAGCGCGAACCTCGAGAACGGCACGATGGGCGGATTGCGACATTCCTGAACGTAGAGCGCTGGCGACCAGAGACTTGGCGATCCCGCGACGCCGCATCGACTCGATGACCGCCAGGTTCATCAGCCGGACTTCCTCGAAGACAATCCAATAACACAGATACCCGATAATCGCTTCCGCAGAGCCCTCGCTCCCTCCCCCGCGCTTGGCCACCAGAAAGTGCGCGAATGGATTCCCGCTCAACTCTGCCTCTAGCATTTTGCGCGTCCACGGGGCCGAGAAGCAAGCTTCTTCTATCTTTAAAATATCTGTGAGAGATCCAGGGGTTGCGGCCTCTATGGTCCAATCTCGAGTCGTCATGCCTTTTTCTTTGGACGAGCCCCCTTCACGGTCCCGCGGTTTCTGAGTTTTCGCGCGACTTTCTCCTGTCGTCGTGTCACCGGTGAGACGCCGCCGGACTGCTCGTACTTGAGTTCGGCCTCCGGCCTTTGGATGTAAAGTGGGCTGACTCCCAGTCCAACCTGCTCGCCACGGGACAGCCGCAGAAGACCGGCCAATCCCACCGACACGGCCGACGGTTTCATGTGTGCCGCCGCCTCCGTAATGAGCGCCTTCCCCGCACCCGCTCGAATCGCCGCTTGCTCGACCTCCCATCCTTCACCGTATACCACGACTGGGCCGCTGAGCTGCGTTCCCAAGACCTGGGCGGCTCCGACCTGTTCGGACACAAGGCGGTCGAGCCGGTCTTTACCCTGCCATTGAAAGACCGCCCAATAGAGTTCGCCGCGCCGGCTATTGATCACCGGACAGAGAGGAACAGCCGTGTCTCGCAGATTCCACGCCATCCCTTCCAGCGTGGGCACGACGACGAGCGGTAAGCCGGTGACCGTGCGGATGCCGAGGACAGTGGAGAGACCGACGCGCAGTCCCGTGAATGAACCCGGACCGATGGACACGACCAGTCCATCCAATGCAGCCGGCGTGAGGTGCGCCTCTGAGAATAATCGATCGATGGCGGGCAAGAGCAGCCTGGCATGGGAGCCCGCGGCGTCCTGATCGCAACGGGCAAGCACGCGCTCCCCGTCGAGAAGGGCCACGCTCTGCCAGGCCGTCGCCGTTTCGACTGCAAGGACCTTCATCTTTACCCACCCACCCATCGATTGCTTCGCAATCGTTTACCCGGGACGCGCGGTTTTTCGCGGGACCTGGAGATGCGGACGGAGGACCCAGGTATACGACCGTTATCCTTGTGCCAGCTCGCTCGGCTTGAGGGTGGTGTTCGGAATCAGTTCATGGAAGGTCACCTGCACGC
>DATEEH010000083.1:0-15037 GCA_035281245.1 Nitrospira sp. | reverse complement strand
CAGTTCTTGTCATTAAAGGCGATCAGCTGTGACTTTGCCACCTCGAGAATCGACTTGTCGGCCATGGTCGCCTCCTCTCTTGAAAGTCACTTGTTGCCTCATTCCGGATGCGCGCAGCGTTTGATCAAAACCCGTTTCATTCTCGGAGTAAGTAACTTCCTCACATCCTGCCTCCCTGAGATAAGGCAGGCACTGACGGCTGATAGCGGGCCGCGAACCTGCAATTCACTGACCATTTTTCTGCAGTGCGCCCCATATTTGTGGTGGGAGAACGGTGCCCGCCGGCAAATCGTGCAGGCAGCCTTGGAAGACACCCGGGCCGCCAGGCCTGAATGTGACGTCTGCATGAACCACAGCCACTTCTATGCCGCAGCCAATGCTTTGCCCGACATTCGGCCACGTCACCGTTCCGCTGATCACCGTACCTAGTATCGTTTTCCCATTCGTATACAGCACATCAAAGCTGCCGCTTACTAAATAAACTATGCCTGGAAGCCCTGCGTTCCCTGTGTAGCTCACACTTGCCTTCCACAACCCTTGGCCTGTCCCAGGAAACGGAGTCCACCCATTTGGGACCGGACCATTGCCGCCTGTCCAGCCTCCAAATTGGACGCCACATGTCCCTGGTTGGCCATTTATCGTGCAGCTGGTACCGAGTAAGAACTCATAGCCCGAAACGTTAACGGGAAGCGGTGGGTCTGCCTGGGCGCTCAGGGGTGAGGTCAAAGCTAGGATCGCAATGAGCATCGCCAACAACTTTCCGGCGTTTTTCAGTGCGGTGGTACCCATGGAATGATTGATGGTCCAAGACTTCATGTGGCACCTCCTCAAGGTCGAGCATCGATTTGATTCCGTTTGTTCTCTTTTCGCTGTTGATGCTTCATTTGTGTGGCGGAGTGTATGGCTTGATAAAAATCCGATAAATACCGCGTGGGAGGTAATTACAAGTCCGACAGGAACGCAATTTTTCCTGAAGCGCTTCGGCGGGGAATCAACAGGGTACAGAGCCTGTGACTTGCATTATTTGATGAGGGGGACAGAGGGGGCGAGGACCTGGGGGCGACGTTACCCGAAGTTAACCAAGAAACGATTGCATGCCTTGGTGGTATGGAAAATAGGGTGGTGCCGAAGCCGGGATTTGAACCCGGACACCCTTGCGGGCGCTAGACCCTGAATCTAGTGCGTCTGCCAGTTCCGCCACTTCGGCTTGGGGCACGCTGAAAATGTCCTTCAACTTCGTTCTCGTTCGCCCGCTTCACTGCGACGTAACAACCTCGTACGCCTCGTTCGCAGGCTCCCTGCGGTCTTGTTGAAGACCATTTTGAGCGTGCCGAAAGAGTGGACACTGCAGGGAAGGGGATTATCCAGAATTCCGCTCGCTCGCGTCAAGCAAGTCTTGCGGTCAACGCGCACTACACTCCTCTTCGTCTTTCTTCCAACGACCAGCTGTAGCGATGTCCCGCTGATCACCGGTGAGGATGATCCGTTCACGCACGAGTCCGGCTGCGCCAAGGAGACCCGGAGGGGCGATCCATGGCGCATTGTCCGCGATGAGGACATCAAAGCGCACGCGGCTGAAGAGAGGATCCGCGAGCACACGATCGGCGGTGGTAATGACAAGACGGCGGTTTTGAATGAACGCCTGGCGATTGGTATCTTCTTCGGCGGCGAGCAGTTCACGTATCTTTTTCGTCCCGCCCAGTCTGACGATCTCCTCTTTCAAGTCCTCGAATTCCGGGCGCATTTCTTTTGGCACCGCGGCCTCGGGTATCAGTTCCTCAATGCGAGCCTTTGCGATATCGAGCTCCTTGATCAACACCACGATTTGGCTTTCGTAGAGAGCGAGGTACTGATGCAGTGATTCGACATTTTTCCCTACCGCCTGCATGGTAAGGCGACGGAATAGCGGCAGGCTTTCATATTCCGCCAAGGTCGACTGCGCTTCTTTCTGCTTCGCCTGGAGATCGCTCAACTGCGTGAGCAATCGCCACTCAAGCAGCCGAACTTCATCGAGATCTTTTTGCTTGTGGCCCTTGTACGCCAAGATCGGCGTCAGCTCCCGGAACCGTTCGTATTTTCGCCGAAGGGCGGCTTTATCGGCACGTGATTTCGCGTAAAACTGATGCATCTGGGCTTCAAAGCCCAGCTCATGTATCGGCAAACCATATGCCTGCTGCGCCACGGTCATTTCATACCGGCTCACCCAGGTCTTGTAGACCAAGCCGCCGGCCTTCATGGCTCGCGCAACTGCGCCGCTGACTTCGTCTGCGGAATGATGATCCGGCGTCACAAGAAGAATGCGCTTGTTCGCCCGGATGAGTTCGACCGCTGTCGCGGCGACCTTCTGCTGTCGGGCGGTCGGATCTTCCGTCCATATCGTCGTCAGCACGGACGCCGCGGGGCCGCCAGCAGGCTCGGCGGAGTTCGATGTCTCCAACAGGTGGGCCAGGCGGTCAGCGGGACCCAGCCGGTAAGAATCGGGGTGGGACAGCATGTGGGCAAACCGTTCCGCTGCTCTGGCGAAAAAGCCGCTTCGGTCGGGAACAATGGTCGCATTAGCGATGGTCGCGCCAATGGCTTCGAAGGTTTGCACCAAGACCACACCCTCGTTGGAACTCAGCACGAGTCCTTCGGCTGGCTCCGTCTCGTCGTCGAAGACGATTGACACTGGGATATCGACGGTCAGGGTGCGATCCGGTGGAAGCCGGAACTCGTAAAGACAGAGAGTTCCGACAGTCTGAAGCAACCGTCCCGTGACGGAAGCCATCGGACGATCGTCTTGTACATTGCCGAGCTGCCCGTGCTCAGCGAATCCTGTAGCCCAACGCTGGATCAGTTGTCGTGCTGTCATGATGCGACGAAGTTCTCGGCTTTTGGCATGATACGGGTGCCTATTGGGAGAGTCCAGCCACTCGAGTGAACTTGGCAACGTGTCCTCGAAACGGCCGCGATTGACTTTTCGCAAGCCCCTCCAGTATCCTCTTTTCCTTTCCAACAGAAGGAGTTAGGGGTATGAAGGTCATTCTGCAGGAGACAATGGAAGGGGTCGGCCATCTGGGGGACCTGATCGATGTGAAGGACGGATTTGCCCGGAATTTTCTCCTTCCCCGGAAGAAGGCCGTAGTCGCCAACGACCGGAATATCAAGTCGTTCGAGCATAGCAAGCGCGTTGCCGCCGAACGCGCCAAGAAAGAGAAGCTCGAGATCGAGGCCCATGCCAAAAAAATGTCCACCGTGACGCTCACCGTCGAGGCTCAGGTCGGCAAGGACGATAAGATGTTCGGGTCGGTGACGGTGAAGGACATTGCCGAGGGGTTGGCCGGCCAAGGCTACACCGTCGATCGCCGCAAAATTCAGCTTCCCCATCCCATCAAGGAACTCGGCACCTTCACCGTGCCGGTGAAATTGCCGCGGGAAGTGACCGCCGCCGTCACCGTGCGTGTCGTCAAGAAACAGGACGCGGATACCGCGACGGCGTAACGTCTCTGTCTGTCGCCACACACGATGAGGCACCCTCAATGTCGATGAAAGATGCCGTAGGATCACTCGATGCGTTGCAGGCTATCGATCCCGAGGTGTACGCCGCGATCGATGCCGAGGAGGAACGACAACGGAACAAGCTGTTGCTGATCGCCTCGGAAAACTTCGCCAGTCCCGCCGTCCTGGCCGCCCAGGGTTCGCTGATGACGAACAAGTATGCCGAAGGCTATCCCGGCAAGCGGTACTACGGCGGCTGCCAGTATGTGGACCAGGTCGAGGACCTAGCCATCCAACGCTGCAAACAGATTTTCGGCGCCGAGCACGTGAACGTTCAACCGCACTCCGGGTCGCAAGCCAACATGGCGGCCTATCTCTCGGTACTCAAACCCGGAGACACCATTCTCGGCATGGACTTGGCGCAAGGTGGGCACCTGACCCACGGCAGCAAAGTCAATTTTTCGGGAATGATTTTCCGTGCGTTCTCCTATGGAGTGGATCGACAGACCGAAACCATCGACTATGAAGCCGTCCAGAAGCTGGCCGAAGAATGTCGTCCACGCATGATCGTGGTCGGTGCGAGTGCCTATGCCAGAACGCTCGACTTCCCCAAATTTCAGAGCATTGCACAATCGGTGGGCGCCTACCTGATGGTCGATATCGCCCACATCGCCGGTTTGATCGCGGCAGGATTGCACCCCAATCCCATTCCCTATGCCGACTTCGTGACGACTACGACGCATAAGACGCTTCGCGGGCCCCGCGGCGGGGTCGTGATGTGCAAGACGGAACATGCCAAGGCCGTGGACAAATTCGTCTTCCCGGGCATGCAAGGCGGCCCCCTGATGCACGTAATTGCCGCCAAGGCCGTCGCCTTCAAGGAAGCCCTCTCTCCAGCCTTCAAACGCTATCAGCAACAGGTCATCGCCAATGCCCGAATCTTGGCGCAGGGGCTGCTCGATCGCGGATACAAGATTGTCTCCGGCGGGACGGATACGCATCTCATGCTGGTCAATCTCACAAACAAGGGCATCACCGGCAAGGAAGCGGATGCCGCGCTGGACGCCGCCGGCATCATCGTCAACAAGAACGCCGTGCCCTATGACGAGAAGCCGCCGGCCGTTGCCAGCGGTATCCGCTTAGGGACGCCGATTGTCTCGACTCGCGGAATGAAGGAAGCCGAGATGAAAGAGATCGTCAGCCTGGTCGATCGGGTCCTCCAGCATCGGCAGGATCCAACGGTCCTCGAGGAGGTCCGTGCCCAGGCCAAGGCCCTTTGCAGCCGGTTCCCGATCTTTCACTCCTACTAACGCCACAACAGGGCAGGATCACCACCGGTGAAATGTCCCTTCTGCGATGAGCTGGAAGACAAAGTGGTCGACTCGCGCATGGCGAAGGAAGGCGAACTCATCCGCCGCCGGCGGGAATGCCTCGGTTGCAAACGCCGCTATACCACTTATGAACGGGTGGAAGAAATTCTTCCCGTGGTGGTCAAAAAAGACGGACGGCGAGAAACATTCGATCGTTCAAAAATCCTGTCCGGGTTGAAAAAGGCTTGCGAGAAGCGGCCGATCAGCACCGCGACCATTGAAGCCGTGGCCGATCGGATCGAGAAGCGCATACAGGAGATGGGCGAGACGGAAATAGAAAGCCGCGTCGTGGGGGAGGAGTTGATGAAGGAATTGCATCAGCTCGATCAAGTCGCCTACGTGCGATTCGCATCCGTCTACCGGGAGTTCAAAGACATCGATCAGTTCATGGATGAGCTGAGAACCCTGGCCCAGCAGCGCCGCGAGCGGTGAACGCACGCTCTGGTTCCTCGTTAGCACGTCTTTCCCTTCCTGCTGTTCGTCGAGAGACAGTGATGCCATCAACCACGGGGAGGCGCATGTCGGCCTCACAGGCAAGATCATCGAAACCGCTTCAAAAGGGCGGGGCTTCCGGCGTGACGCATGTCGCGATCATCGGGGCCGGTCGCGGCGGCACCGCCCTCATGGAGATCTTCGCCAACGATCCACTCGTCGACATCGTGGCCGTCGCGGAGATCGACGAGTCCGCGCCTGGCTTGGCGCTTGCCAAGCGATTGAAGATCCCGGTCACGCGTGACTACCGCATGTTGCTCAACCTGGAACGTGTCGATCTCATCATCGACGTCTCCGGCAGCACAGAGGTCTGGCAGACGTTGCAGGATTTTCACCGCATGGGCGTGACCATCTTGGGCGGCGCAAGCGCCAAGTTCATGTGGGAGCTGATCGAGGCGCGGATCAGAGCGACCGCCGAAATCGAAAAAACCCTCAACAAATATCAGTCCCTCTACCGACTCTACGTCAAGGAGACTGGGGCTGCGGTGACCGAAGAACGGACCAGGATTGCCTGCGAGATTCACGACGGACTCGTCCAGAGTCTTGCCGGCGTGGGCTTCAAACTGGAGCTCTCGCAACAGCTCATACGCAAGGACCCCAAAGCGAGCTTGGCGACGCTGCGGGAGAGCAAAGAGCAGCTCAAGGTCGCCATACAGGAGGCTCGGCAGGTCATCTTCAACCTCCGCCCCCTCCAATACGACAAGATGGAGCTCATTCCTGGACTCACGAACTATCTCAAATCGTACGAGACGCAGTACCACATCAAGACCGAATTCACGGCGTCAGGCGATGAGCAAATTCTGTTTCCCCGCACAAAGATTTTCTTGTTTCGGATCGTCCAGGAAGCGCTGAGCAACGTCGTTCAGCATGCCAAAGCCGATCGGGTGTCGGTGCAACTGACCATCGACCTTGACCGGCTCAGAGTGACCATCTCGGACAACGGCGTCGGATTTAATATGGAGCAGGTCCTGCATAATCCGGAGAAGTGGGACCATTTCGGCGTGCGGGGCATCGTCGAGCGAGCGAAACTCGTCGGGGGCGAGGCGCGAATCGATTCGAAAAAAGGGCGTGGCACCCGCATTGTCGTCGAAGTGCCGCTCGGGAAAAAAGAGAGGGTGGATGATGGAGAAGATTAAGGTATTGATCGCAGACGATCATCGCGTGGTGCGGGAAGGGCTCGCCGCCATCCTCAAAACCAAGGATGATATCAATGTCGTGGGGGAAGCGCAGGACGGAATGGAAGCGGTCGAAAAAACCAAGACGTTGATGCCGGACGTCATCCTGATGGATGTCAGCATGCCGCGGATGGGCGGGGTCGAGGCCACCCGCCAGATCAAGCGAGAATTTCCCCACATCGGCATCGTGGCGCTGACCATGTATGAAGAGCAGCAGTATATTTTCGATCTTGTGCGCGCGGGCGCGACCGGCTACCTCCTGAAAGATTCCGAATCGTCTCAGATCGTCGCCGCCATCAGGGCCATCTACCGCGGGGAGTCGTTGATCCACCCGTCGGTCGCCAGCAAGATCCTGGCGGAGTTCTCGCTGATGGCACAGAAAAAGGGCAAGAAGCCCGCGTGGGTCGAACACGATCTCACGGAGCGGGAGATCACAGTCTTGCGTCTCGTGGCCGACGGCAAGACCAATAAGGAAATTGCCAACAGCCTCGATCTCAGCGAAAAAACAGTCAAAAACCACGTGCGCAACATCTTTCACAAGCTTCAAGTGTACGACCGAACGCAGGCCGCGATCCTCGCGATCAGAAAAGGATTGATTGAATTGGACCCTCGGCCATGATCCGTGCCACAAGGCAGTGGTATCCTGGAAGACGTCTTTGCTAGGCTGAATGCGTTCTCCAGCTGATCCAGTGTCTCAACTAAGGAGCGCACCGGGCAGAGGACATCGTTAGCTCTATGGGGCACAAGACGGCAGACTGGTGGAGTCGGCTCCGCATCCAACACAAAGTGTGGGCAGTGCTGCTCCTGCTCTGCGTTCCCCTCATCGCCGGACTCTCCACACATCTCTATCTGGTTCAACAGCTCCTGACCCTCCAGGAACAGCGGCATGATCTCATCCTCGCCCACGAACAGGTCAACTTACTGCGTCGTCTGGCCGTCGACATCGAAGACGGCTTCCGCGGTTACCTGCTGACGCAGCGAGCCCCATTCTTGGCTCCCTTCACTGAAGCCGAATCGAAAATTGATCAGGCGCTCGAGGATGCAAAGCGCGCGTTGGCGGCTACCTCTGGTTCCGCGGGCATGCTCACTCCGATCGAGCATCAGCTCAAAGAGTTTTTGCGTTCGAAGCACGAGCTCATTGCCGAAGTGCAGCGTGGAAACGCCGAGAATGCCCTTGCCTATGTGCGCTCGGGCGAAGGCCTGAGGGTATCGGATCGTTTTCGCCAGGAATTGCGTTCGATCGAAGATCATCTCGAACAACGACGAGAGAGGTTCAATGAGCGAGGCATGGCACTCTCCAAACTTACGTTCGTTGGATTATGGATTGCCTTGGCGGCCGTGGTGGTCCTCGGCTGGATCAGTTCGCGCATGCTGGCTCGCTCATTGACGAATCCTCTCGGGCGTCTCCACAGTGCGACGGCGAAAATCGGGACCGAAGTCGATACGGAAGGCATCGCGGCACTGCTGTCAACCTCGCCCGGATCACAAGATGAGCTTGGCAAACTCGAATCGGCCTTCCTACACATGGCCAAGCAGATTGGCGAGCATGTACATGAACTCGAAGCGCTCAACACGATCGGACACGACATCAATACGATCGGGCCTGATGGGCTGGAAGGGGTGCTCCGGAGGATTACAGACCGGGCCGTGGAACTCGTGGGAGCCGACACTTGCATGGTGTTTTTGCGCGACGAACGGATGGGCTGTTGGGTGGTGGAGGCCGCGTCGGGAGAATGGAACGAGCGCCTCAAGAAATCGGTGATGCTCTGGGAGGAATTGCCCGTCTGCGTCGAGGCGTTCGAGACACGGTCCGCCGCAACGGGCAATCACTTTCACTCTGACGAGCGGCCGCAGGTCCTGCGCCGTAATCTCCTTGGAGAGAGCATGCTCGCCATTCCGCTACTGTCCCAGGGAACGCCGTTCGGGGTCTTGTCGCTGTGCAGCCGTACACCTCGACCTGCCCACCAATGGAATCAGCGTCTGGCCAAGGGCCTGACGCAGGAAGCCGCGCTCGCGATTTCAAATGCCAGACTCTACGAGGCCGCGCAGCAAAAGCAAAAGCGATTGCTCGGTCGATTGCGGCAGCTCGAGCACCTCGCAGAAACCTTGGCCCATGATCTCAAGGGTCCGGGTGCCCGCATGGAAGAACTGGCGAAGCTCTTGGCGGAGAAGTTTTCGGGTCAGATCGATGAACGGGCCGCGAAGTGGCTAAAATTGCTGCAAGAAAACGGCAAGGACATCGTCGAACGGGTCGAGGGCATTCTGGAGGTCGCGCGCGTCGGCACAGGACTAGGATCGGTCAGTGCCGTCGATCCGAGGTTGGTGGTGGATGCGGTCCTGAAATCGTACGCAGCTGAAATTGAGCATCTTGGTGCAGTCGTCCATGTGGAACCCGGGTTCCCGCTCGTCGCCTGCCATGCCGCCTACCTTCGACAAATCTTTGACAATCTCGTGTCCAACGCCCTGAAGTATTTCCGACCTGGAGAGGCGCCCGTCCTGAAAATTACCTCGACGACCGGTCGACACATGGTGTGCATCGCTGTCCAGGATTTGGGGATTGGGATTCCCACGGAGCACCGGCAGCGCGTGTTCCAGCCATTCGTGAGGCTGCACCCCGCGGACACGCGGGGGAGTGGCATCGGCCTTGCCATTGTCCAGCGCATTGTCGCGCTCTACGGCGGTCAGGTCTGGATTGAAGGCGAAGAAGGCGAGGGCTGCACGGTGAAATTTACCCTGCCATGGTTGCAGAGCGACCTTGCGGGAGAGCCGGCACAATCCTCTCGGATCGAAGTAGTGGATCTGCCACAAAACGGTATGCTCTGAGGTCACACATGATAGACAGCGATGTGTCGAATCTGCGGAGTGCTGAGAAGCGGTCCAAAACCCCGTTCACCATTCTGGTGGTTGAAGACAACCCCACCGACATTGAGTTAATGCTCCATACGCTGGAGCAAGCCGATCTCAAGCCTTTGGGCGGCGACTTCGAGATGGAGGTTCGCGCGAACGCCGAAGGCGCCTTGCAGTTGCTCAGCGAGCGGTCCGTAGATCTGGTGCTGACGGACCTGATGCTTCCCGGGCTCAGCGGCTTGGATTTGGTGAGTCGAATTCAAGCGCTCGATCCAAACCTGCCGGTTCTCGTGGTGACGAGAATGAATACCGTTTCCCAGGCCGTCGATGCCATCCGGCGTGGCGCCTTTGACTATGTGCTCAAGCCGGTCAACCCCGAGGATCTGGGAGTTCGGCTCCATCGCGCCATCCGTATTTCAGAGATCTTGAGACGTCATGCCATCTACGAGCAGCATGACCGAATCGCATATGAAGCCAATAGTCTCGTGGGAGTCAGTGCGGCCTTCGAAAACATCGTGCGGGGAATCAGAACGGCTGCGCAGACACGCTCGACCGTGCTGATTACAGGAG
Organism: Nitrospira sp.; assembly: GCA_035281245.1. Classification (GTDB taxonomy): domain Bacteria; phylum Nitrospirota; class Nitrospiria; order Nitrospirales; family Nitrospiraceae; genus Nitrospira_C. Next base: position 5,106 of record DATEEH010000083.1, on the reverse strand, counting down.
AAACCGGCACAGGGAAAGGCCTGATTGCACGAGCCATTCACCAACAAAGCCAGGAGCAGGATCGGCCGTTTCAAGTGATCGACTGCACAACCGTGCCTGAAGGCATGATGGAAAGCGAGCTGTTCGGTCATGTTCGAGGCGCCTTTACGGGCGCCGTATCCGACAAACGTGGCTTGATCGAGCTGGCGAACGGGGGCACCGTGTTCTTCGATGAGATCGGAGAACTCCCGCTGGTCCTTCAAGCAAAGTTATTGCGCGTGCTCGAAGAAAACGAGGTGCGGCCTGTGGGCGGCACGCGCGTCCGCCGTGTGGATATGCGCTTCATCGCGGCGACGAATCGAAACTTGGAAGACCGGGTCCGCGAAGGATCGTTTCGGAAGGATTTGTATTACCGCTTGGCGGTTGTCCAGATCGTGGTGCCTCCGCTGAGACAACGCCGCGAGGACATTAAGGCACTCGCCCGTCATCTCCTCGGCAAATTGGGTCGTGAGTTCGGCAGAACGCGCTGTCACTTCGATGAAGACGCCTTGAGCGTGCTCACCGCGTATGGCTGGCCGGGAAACGTTCGGGAACTGCGCAACGTCCTCGAGCGTGCGATGATGTTGGCTACGGACGATACGATCACCGCCCCAGACCTTCGCACATTACTTCCGAAGTCATCAGGCGAATCACCCGATGTCGCCAGCGGTGGACTCATCTCGCTTCCTTATATGGAGGCCAAGGAACGTGCGATCGAACAGTTCACCAAAGCCTATCTCCAGGCGAAGCTCGCCCAGCATGAAGGGGTCATCACGAAAGCGGCCGAAAGCAGCGGGATTCCGCGGCAGCATTTCTCCCTGCTGATGAAGCGATTTCTGGGCAGTGAGCCCTCAAGTGACGAGTGAGCCTATGCCTCGTTCTCGTAACACGATGCGATCCTTCTTTTCTTCGTTTCCTAACCCTGCCCAGTGATACCGTAGCTTCGTCGTAACACGGAGCCGGTCATCTCAACCCCCTCCCTCGGAAATTCCCGAGATGAGGTGAGATGCAACCTGCCTGTATATCCCCATATGCGAGATAAACCGATGCGTTTTCAACGTCTTAGTTGACGTTTTCCCTTAATGCATACCTCCCTATGCCTTTTAGTGGTCCCTTAATCGATTCGCGCCGCACCGCCCCTCCTTCTTGATCTCATTTTTATAAAGCCAATTCAACAGCTTGCAGGATTCATGGCCGTCGGGACATGGCCGACATCTCCGCTGGCAATCTCCTTGCTGAAGTCGGTTCCCGGTGAGCGCCAGTTCATGGGCGCTACTTCAGAAAAAAGGAGGTGAGACGGATCGGTATGAGAGGCGTCGGTAAGAAATCATTCTTAGCAGGGAGGTAAATCACAATGTTTTTGTCACGCAGGCAATTCTTAAGAGCGTCCGCTGGGACGATCGCCGCCATCGCGGTGGCCGATAAAGTCCTGGCGCTAACGGCCTTGCAGCCGGTCATCGAGGTGGGCAATCCCCTCGGTGAGTATCCGGATCGGTCGTGGGAGCGCGTCTATCACGATCAATACCGGTATGACTCGTCTTTTACGTGGTGTTGTTCACCGAACGACACGCATGCCTGTCGCATTCGCGCCTTTGTCAGAAACGGCGTCGTCATGCGGGTCGAACAGAACTACGACCACCAGACCTATGAAGACCTCTACGGCAACCGCGGGACGTTTGCGCATAACCCGCGCATGTGCCTGAAGGGCTATACCTTCCATCGCCGCGTGTACGGCCCCTACCGCCTGAAGGGACCGTTGATGCGCAAAGGGTGGAAGGAATGGATGGATGCCGGTGCGCCCGAATTGACCCCGGACGTAAAGCATAAATATAAATTTGATCGGCGCTTCCTCGACGACATGATGCGGGTGTCCTGGGATACCGCATTCACGTATGCGGCAAAGGGCATGATCGTGATCGCCACTCGCTATAGCGGGGAAGCCGGAGCCCGGCGGCTGCGCGAGCAGGGCTATGCGCCGGAAATGATCGAGATGATGAAGGGCGCCGGGGTTCGTACCTTCAAGCATCGCGCCGGTATGCCGGTGCTCGGCATCATCGGCAAGATGGGCAATACCAGGATGAACGGCGGCGTCAATGCGCTGCTTGATTCCTGGATCCGAAAGGCCAGCGCGGATGTGGCACAGGGTGGTCGTTACTGGTCGAACTATACCTGGCACGGCGACCAGAATCCCTCAAATCCTTGGTGGTGCGGCGCTCAGGCGTCAGACATCGACCTGTCGGACATGCGCTTTTCCAAGCTGAACACCAGCTGGGGGAAGAATTTCGTCGAAAACAAGATGCCGGAAGCGCACTGGAAGCTCGAATCGATCGAGCGCGGTGCCCGCATCGTCGTCATCACGCCGGAATACAATCCGACCGCCTATCGGGCGGACTATTGGATTCCACTCAGACCGAATTCCGATGCTTCCATCTTCCTCGGCGCGTGCAAAATCATCATCGATGAGAACATGCACGACGTCGACTTCCTCAGGCAGTTCACCGATAGTCCCATCCTCGTCCGCACCGATACGCTGCAGTACCTGGACCCGCGCGACGTGGTGAAAGACTATCATTTCCCGGATCACTCAAAGAGCTACTCGGGCCGCGTGCAAACATTGAAGCCGGAACAGATCGAGCGGCTCGGCGGCATGATGGTCTGGGACCTCAATAAGAAGCAGGCTGTGCCTTTGGATAGAGAACAGGTCGGCTATCACTTCGTCAAGAGCGGCATCGATGCGGCGTTGACCGGCACCTACCGTGTCAAGCTGTTGAACGGCCGCGAGATCGACGTCATGCCGATCTGGCAGATGTACATGGTGCACTTCCAGGACTTCGACCTGGACACCGTCCATCAGATTACTCGGTCGCCAAAAGATCTCCTCGTGCGATGGGCGCGGGATAGCGGAACCATCAAACCCGCGGCCATTCACAATGGCGAGGGCACCAACCATTACTTCCACATGACAACGAATTCCCGGGCAGCGGCGATGGTGCTCATCATCTGCGGCAATGTCGGGAAGTTCGGCACCGGCCAGCATACCTGGGCCGGCAACTACAAGGCGGGAGTGTGGTGCGCCACGCCCTGGTCGGGCGCAGGCCTGGCCGTACACACCGGAGAGGATCCCTTCAACATTACGTTGGATCCGAATGCCCACGGAAAGGAAGTCAAGACCAAGTCCTATTACTATGGCGAGGAAGTGGCCTATTGGAACCACGGAGACACGGCCCTCATCGTCAATACGCCGAAGTACGGACGTAAGGTGTTCACGGGCAAAACCCACATGCCGAGCCCCAGCAAACTGCGCTGGGTCACCAACGTGAACGTGCTGAACAATGCCAAGCATCACTACGACATGGTGAGGAACGTGGATCCGAACATCGAGATGTTGGTCACGCAAGACATCGAGATGACCTCGGACGTCAACCATAATGACATCGCGTTCGCCTGCAATTCCTGGATGGAGTTTACCTATCCGGAAATGACGGCGACCGTGTCGAATCCATGGTTCCAAGTCTGGAAAGGGGGCATCCGGCCCTTGTACGACACCCGCAACGATCTCGACACCTTTGCGGGGACGGCGGCGAAGCTCAGTGAAATCACTGGTGACAAGCGGATGAGGGATTACTTTCACTTCGTCTTCACCAACCGTGTCGATGTTTATGTGCAACGCATGCTCGATGCCAGCGCGACCGCCTATGGCTATAGCGCGGACGTGATGTTGAAGTCGGAAAAGGGCTGGATGGTCATGTGCCGGACCTATCCGCGCCATCCGTTCTGGGAAGAAGTCAACGAAAGCAAACCGATGTGGATGAGATCGGGCCGGTTTGAAAATTACCGGATCGAGCCGGAAGCGATCGAATACGGGGAAAACTTCATTGTCCACCGCGAAGGACCGGAAGCGACTCCGTATCTGCCCAATGCGATCATGTCCACAAATCCCTACGTCCGTCCGGACGATTACGGCATTCCGATTACGGCCCAGCACCATGACGACAAGACGGTGCGCAACATCAAGATGCCGTGGGGCGAGATCAAGCGTCACCAGAACCCGCTATGGGAGAAGGGCTATCAGTTCTATTGCGTGACCCCGAAGACGCGGCACCGGGTGCACAGCCAGTGGTCGGTGAACGACTGGGTGCAGATCTACGAGTCGAACTTCGGCGATCCGTACCGGATGGACAAACGGACGCCGGGTGTCGGCGAGCACCAGTTGCACATCAACCCGCAGGCGGCCAAGGACCGCGGCATCAACGACGGCGACTACGTCTATGTGGACGGCAACCCGGTGGACCGGCCGTATCGCGGCTGGAAACCCTCGGATCCGTTCTACAAGGTCGCGCGGTTGATGATCCGGTGTAAGTTCAACCCAGCCTTCCCGTACCACGTCACGATGGCGAAGCACGCCCCGTACGTGGCGACGGCGAAGTCGGTCAAAGGCCACGAGACCCGGCCGGACGGACGGGCCATCGCGGTGGACACCGGCTATCAATCCAACTTCCGGTATGGGGCGCAGCAGTCCTTTACCAGAAACTGGTTGATGCCGATGCACCAAACCGACTCACTGCCGGGCAAACATGCCGTAGCCTGGAAGTTCAAGTGGGGCTATCAGGTCGATCACCACGCGGTCAACACGGTGCCGAAAGAATGCTTGATCCGCATCACCAAGGCGGAAGACGGCGGCATCGGCGCCCGCGGCCCATGGGAACCGGTGCGCACCGGCTTCACTCCGGGTCAAGAGAACGAGTTCATGATCAAGTGGCTCAAAGGTGAGCACATTAGGATCAAAGTGTAGTCGGAGGTCGCGTGGTTAATCGTCAATGGGTGGGCAGCGCACAGCCTGGTGGCTGTGACGATGAACCATCGCAACATGGCCAATGTGATTAACCAATGACCATCTGATCATGACCAGAAGGAGGATTCACAATGCCTGAAGTCTATAACTGGCATCTGGGACGGAAGATGCTGTATCCCTACGAGGAGCGGCATCCGAAGTGGCAGTTTGCCTTTGTGTTCAACATCAATCGGTGTCTGGCTTGTCAGACCTGTAGCATGGCGGACAAGTCCACCTGGCTGTTCAGCAAGGGCCAG
>DATEEH010000082.1:0-8553 GCA_035281245.1 Nitrospira sp. | reverse complement strand
GGAAACTTCATCGTTCTACTCCTTGTGCAGTCGGGGACTGAATGGTGATGGGCGGGGTGCCACCCAACATGTCCTGCAAGGTCATGTTGTTCAGCAGCTGATAAATGCTGTCTTGTACTTTCAACAATGGCGTACGGATGTTGCAGTGCTCTCGTTGCATGCAGAATTCGCCCTCTTTCTCGTGGGAACAGTCGGTGATTCCCAATGGGCCTTCGATGCTTTCCAGAATCTGCGCGATGGTGATCTCTTTGGCGCTGCGGGCGAGCAAATAGCCGCCCTTCGGGCCGTTATGGCTTTCAATCATCCCGCTCTTGGAGAGTGCTTGAAGGACTTTGGCCAGTAACTCGAGCGGAATGTTGTATTCCTCTGCGATCTCCTTCGTATTGACCACCCGGGCGTGCGACATGTCGCCAAAATGCACCGAAGCAATATGCTGGAGTGCCATCAACGCGTAGTCGGCCTTTTTTGAAATTTTAAGCATAATGCTATTGCCGATCGAAGTGATCGGAGACTATAATGATCTCCGATCTAACAGGTCGGATTCATGCTAGCACGTAGGATTTGGACCTGTCAATGAAACGCTCCAAGAAAGAGCTGGGACCTCAGAAAGGAAGAATGACATGGGTGGAACCAACCCTTATATAGAGAAGGCCGACGTTAAACTTCCACAGAAGCCCTACTCTGTCACCTATGTCTCGCCTGGGGGGGCCGTCACCAAAGTACAGGTAGATCCAGCGAAAATTCCCTATGGCCAGACGGGGCTTCCCGGCAGTCTCCTAGACATAGCGATGGGCAATGGCGTGGAGTTGGAGCATGTATGCGGCGGTGTCTGTGCCTGTTCGACCTGTCACGTGATCGTCAAACAGGGACTGGACACCTGCAATGAAGGGACTGACGACGAGTTCGACCAGCTGGACGAGGCGCCCATGACCACCTTGCAGTCCCGCCTCGGATGCCAGTGTGTTCCCGACGGCACCAAGGACATTGTGGTAGAGATTCCGGCGGTCAACAAGAACCTCGTGAAGGAAGGTCATTAATCCGGTTTGCTGCTTGGTCTATCAGTCATAGGTCTCGGTTTTTACTTCCTTCCGGTCGTATCCTGCTTCCACGAACCGGCTGCGCAGAGGCCTCACGAACCCCTTCGTGCCACAGAGCATGGGAAGGAATTTCTTCCCGGCATCGAACAATGGGCGCAGCATCGGGAGCGTGAGGTCGACGGCCTGTTGTTCGCCTGCTGCGGCAACAAGAGGCAGATACCGAAAGCTCGCGTGCGTGACGGCCAGCGACAGCAATTCCTGGTGAAACAGCAATTCTTCCTCAGCCGGCGCAACCGAGATCACGAAAATAGGGCCTCGATAATTCTGGCCGTAGAGGTCCTTCAGCATGCACCGAATAGGGACCAAACCCGTGTACCGAGCGATGAAGACGATTTCGCGCTCGACCGACGGCGGGAGTACGAAATTTCCAAACGGCCCCGAAAGAGCCACTTCTTCGCCCGGTTTCACTTGAAAAAGATAGGTGGATCCCAAGCCATCGGTCACGCGATCGAAGATCAAGGTCAATTCGCCGGAAGTCGTACTGGGAGCCGCCATGGAGTACGCTCGATTGAGTGGCGGTCGGCTCCCGACGGGAAGCTTGAGTGACACCCACTGGCCCGGTCTGAAAGCGAGAGGCTTCTCTTTCGGCAAGAGCACCAGTCGACGTACGTTCGGTGTGAGATTGGTGGCGGAGAGAATCGTCGCAAATTGAATCTGTTCGGCCATAAAGGATGTAAAGTCGGTTGCTCCTGTCTTATCAAAATCTGTAGGCGCTTTTCCACGCGCATTCACACATGCTATAGATACCGGCCCTCGTAAACATCCCTGAGAGAATGTCATGACTGAAGTCCGGGTCCGCTTTGCGCCAAGTCCGACAGGGTTTCTGCACATCGGCGGGGTACGCACGGCGTTGTTCAACTGGCTGTATGCCCGGCAGCAGCAAGGCGTGTTCATCCTGCGGATCGAAGATACCGATCAAAGTCGTTCAACCGATGAATCGATTCAGGCGATCATCGACGGCATGCAGTGGGTGGGCCTTGATTGGGATGAAGGGCCTTACCGGCAGACGGAGAGGATCGAGCTGTACCGCACCCATGCCATGAAGCTCTTCGAGGCGGGACAGGCATACTGGTGCGTGTGCAAAGCCGAGGAATTGGAAAGCCGACGGAAAGAAGCCGAGGCCAAAGGTCTCTCGCCACGGTACGACGGCCGTTGCCGAAACCTGGGCATCACGAAGCCGTCGGGAGAAGCGGCGTTGCGGTTCAAGGCGCCACAAACGGGTCAGACGGTCGTCGACGACTTGATTAAGGGCAAGATCGTCTTCGACAACACGGTGCTCGACGATTTAATCATTCTACGATCCAACGGCTACCCGACCTACAATTTTTCCGTTGTCGTCGACGACGCGCTCATGCAGATCACCCATGTCGTCCGGGGTGATGATCACCTCACGAATACCCCGAGACAGGTACCGATGTTTCAAGCATTGGGATTTCCGGTACCGCAGTTCGGACACTTGCCAATGATCCTGGGCGCAGATAAGGCACGACTCTCAAAGAGGCACGGGGCGACGTCCGTCATGGCTTACAGGGACATGGGCTATCTGCCCGACGCGCTGATGAATTACCTTGTCCGCCTCGGATGGTCGCACGGCGATCAAGAACTTTTTACCCGCACCGAATTGGTGGAAAAGTTCAACTGGAAAAACGTCCAGTCGTCCGCAGCCGTGTTCAACCCGGACAAGCTGCTGTGGATGAATGCCGAATACATGAAGACCAGCCGGCCTGACATGGTGGCGCGGGCGCTGGTGCCGTTTCTGAAGCAGGCCGGTGTGCTTGATGAAGGCAATGGGGTGCCGTTCGAGTGGATTGTGCAGCTGGTGGTCCTGGTCAGGGAACGGGCAAAAACGCTTGTGGAGATGGTTGAATGGGTCAAACCGTATTTCGGCGAAGTAGTGGTCTGGGACGAGGAGGCCGCAAGGAAGTTCCTGACGCCGGCGATCGCGCCAGCACTGCGGAAGCTCATGGAGCGCTTTCTTTCACTTCCCTCATTTTCAAAGCAGGCATGGGAAGAGCAATTCAAGCATTTGGTCGAAGAAGAAGGTATGAAGATGGGACAGCTTGCACAACCGGTACGTGTGGCATTGACCGGCCGTACGGCGAGCCCCGGTCTGTTCGATGTCATGGAAGTGCTCGGTCGCGATCGGACGCTGTCCCGTCTTCGACAGAGCCTTGCGCGTGCAGAGAGCGCGCACGCTTGACGGATTCATCGATCGTGTATTAGGTTGAACGCCGGTTGGGGGATCGTCTAGCGGTAGGACGTCAGTCTCTGGATCTGACTACCTAGGTTCGATTCCTAGTCCCCCAGCCAACCATTCTCCATTCGCATTCCGCACGCATTCGCAACGGACCGCGCTGGGGGATCGTCTAGCGGTAGGACGCCAGCCTTTGGAGCTGGCTACCTAGGTTCGATTCCTAGTCCCCCAGCCACCATCTCACTCAATGCGCACTCATGCGGCGATCCGGCGTTCGGCATGCTGCGCTTCCAGCGCCGGAGGGGCAACGGCTGCCGGTTCTTCACGCCACAAGGCGATGCCACCGATCAACCCGTTCAGATTGGAAATGATCGTGACATTGGGAGGGAGCGAGCCGACGTCAACTTCCTTTGAATTGCCGCCGCCGATGTAGAGTTTTGTGAAGTGAAAAATCTCGTCCAGGCGTTTGATGAATTTGATCAGACGCTTGTTCCATCTCTTCTTGCCGACTTTCTGCAACGCGGAATTTCTCAGTCTGTCTCTGCCGATTTCAAGATTGGGGACGAGGCGCCCATCCACAAACAGGGACGTTCCTACGCCGGTTCCCAGCGTCACGACCAATTCCACGCCGGCGCCTGAAATGGCACCGAACCCCTGCACGTCGGCGTCGTTGGCGACCCGCACCGGTTTCTTCAGTCTCGCCTGCAACACTTCGGCAATATTGAAATCTTGCCATTCCTTTGCGAGATTCGGCGCTTGCTTGACGATGCCATTGATAATGACGCCGGGAAAGCCGACCGCCACCCGATCGAAGGCATCGAACTCCTTCGAGAGTGAAACAATGATGTCCATGACGGCGCCCGGCAAGCCCGATGCTGGTGAATCACGGCGGAGCCGGTCGCTGACGGCCTTGCCCAGGTCGTTGAGTACCGTCGCTTTGATCCCGCTGCCTCCCACATCAACGACGAGCGTTCGGCGGAGATTCGATGCCTTCTCATCCTTTTTCTTCTTGGACTTCCGAATGTTTTCCTTCGCCATACGCGATCTCCTTGCCGAGACGACTTGTCTTGATTCGGGATGATCTGTCTCCCGTATGGAACCGTTGGGAGGTGACCAGCCCATTAAATGGCTCATCCCGTCGTGACCCAGCCTGCGGGTTAGGGCGTGTGCAGGAGTCAGGCCAGCCAGCCCGAGTTGCGGGATAAACGCCGTGGCTGATTGGTTAGCCGTTCGGCCGCTGGCCGGTGCGTTCGTCTGGTTCGAGCGGCGAGTCGGTGGGCAATTCGGTCAGTAGCGGTTCCCCGGCAATGCGGTACTGCTCGGCGGCCCAGGTGCCGAGATCAGTGAGTTGGCAGCGTTCTGAGCAGAAGGGGCGCCAGGGATTGCCATCCCAGGCGGTCGCTTGGCGACAGAAAGGACAAGTCATGCGGCAGATTTTACCATCATGCCGCCGATGAAGAAAATCAGCTGGGCCGAATGGGATATATGGTTTTAGCCTGCAACAAACGGTGCAAGCGGTTTTGATCGAGTTCCGAGAGGCCGAGGAATTCGACTCCGAACTCCCCGTGTTTGCTCCATCGAACCGCTGCAGATTCAATCGTGATCGGCGAGCCCAAGTCAGTCGCTCTGATGAGGATCCGCACCGCCGAACCCGCCTTCACGCTGGTCATGCTCGTGACTGCACACCCACCCGCCGAAAGATCGAACATCGTGCCTTCGCGAATCGAGTTGTTGCCGGTCGTGGAAAAATATACTTGTAAGTCGACTGGAACTCGTGGGTATTGACGACATTCAATCATCTTCGACTCCTTGTCCTTCGCGCGCTTCCGAGAGCGCCTGGTTCAGTCTAGCAATCCGGTCGGTGCTGTAAAGCAAACGTCACTTCTCCGCCGTTCAATTCAAGCCTAGCAGGGATGCCTAATCTGTAAAGGGAGGAAAGGCCAAATTGGCGGAACCAAAGACGTTTTGGAGTTGTCTCGGAGTGCTGAAGCCTCAACGGATGGACTGGCGCTTCTCGATTCGTGCCCATGCATCTTTGAGTGGAACCGTGCGATTGAAGACGAGCTGGTCGGGCCTGGAGTCGGGGTCGACGCAGAAATAGCCCAGCCGCTCAAATTGAAACCGGCTGCCCGTGGTAGCGGTCCTCAAGCTCGGTTCGACTTGGCATCCCGTCAGCCGTTCCAAGGACTGCGGATTCAGATAGGCTGTCCAGTCGTGATCTGTTGGTACGCTCGAGAGGTCGGTTTTCAAGAGAGGATTATAGAGCCGCACCTCGGCGTCCAGCGCATGGGCCGCCGAGACCCAATGAATGGTGGCCTTTACCTTTCTCCGGGCTTCCGGGCCACCGCTTTTCGTTTCGGGATCGTACGTGCAATGTACTTCGGTCACTTCCCCGGTTCGCGGATGCTTGGTGACGCCGACGCATTTGATGATGTAGGCGTAGCGCAACCGGACTTCCCGGCCGGGCGCAAGCCGGAAAAATTCTTTGGGCGGCTCCTCCATGAAATCGTCCCGCTCGATATAGAGCGTTCGTGAAAAGGGAATTGTCCGTGTGCCGGCCGAGAGATCTTCCGGATTGTTGACGGCCTCCAATTCCTCCGACGCCTGCTCAGAGTAGTTGTCGATCACGATCTTCAGCGGCCGCAACACGGCCATCACTCGAGACGCTCGTTTGTTCAAATCCTCCCGAATGAAGTGCTCGAGCAGTTGCATCTCCACCACTGCATCTCGTTTCGAGACGCCGATGTGTTCGCAGAACGCGCGGATCGCTTCCGGTGTATAGCCTCGACGGCGAAGCCCTTTGAGCGTCGGCAGGCGGGGATCATCCCAGCCGGCCACCTGTTTGTTCTCGACCAACTCCAGCAATCTTCGTTTGCTCATCACCGCGTGGCTGATGTTCAGCCGAGCGAACTCGATCTGTTGAGGGCGATCGGAGGTGCCGGCCTGCGCGACCACCCAGTCGTACAACGGCCGGTGGTCTTCGAACTCCAGTGTGCAAACGGAATGAGTCACCCCCTCAAATGCATCGGAAAGCGGATGAGCGAAATCATAGGAGGGATAGATCGGCCATGTCGCCCCTGTCCGGTAATGTGCAGCGTGCCGGATCCGATACAGCACCGGATCCCGCAGATTCAAGTTCGGCGAGGCCATATCAATTTTCGCCCGCAAGACGTGCGTTCCGTCCGCGAATTCGCCCGCACGCATCCGACGAAACAGATCGAGATTCTCCTCCGCAGAGCGGTCGCGGTACGGGCTGTTCCGCCCCGGTTCTGTCAATGTACCCCGATACTCTCTCATCTCATCCGCGGAGAGGCTGTCGACGTAGGCCATGCCGTTCGTGATGAGGCGTTCGGCGACGGTGTAGAGTCGTTCGAAGTAATCCGACGCAAAGAACAGGTGTTCTCCCCAATCAAATCCAAGCCAGTGAACATCCTCCTGGATCGACTGGACGTATTCGGGATCTTCGGTCGTGGGATTCGTGTCGTCGAATCTCAGATGACAACGGCCACCAGAGTGCTCCAACGCCAGACCAAAATTGAGACAGATGGATTTGGCATGGCCGATGTGCAGATAGCCGTTCGGTTCAGGCGGAAACCGGGTGACGACTCGACCGCCATGCTTCCCCATCGCTCGGTCGGCGGCGACAATCTCACGGATGAAATTGGATGCACTTGTTCCCTCGGGCACGGCTCTCCGTAACCTCCTCGGCGACAGCACCAATAATGGTCGTATTTCCGCCAGTTCTACCACAAGATCCACTCGGGGGAGAAGAGGCCACTGTAGCGGGAGTGAAGGGAGCGGGACAGCGTTCAGGCGTTCTGACGGGTCGAAAGCTGCATGACGTTGAAATCTTTTTGCGCGATCAAGTGTCCTTCCATACGGAGACGAAACTCGTAGCGACCGGGCGCAGGAAAAATCAGTGAGGGAATATTGATGCCGAAATCTGAGATTTGAAGGCGATCGGCAATGACGATGTTGGGGAGCGTGGCGCGGCAGACCAGTTGCTCGGTATTGAGGTAAATGAGATCGATGTCGAATTGGTAGGTCCCTTCGGCATCGGTAAGACAGAAGTACAGCCCCATTTGTTGGTGCTGGAATGGGAAGCTCAAGGCTTGCAGATGCGTGAACAAGCCGATCAGGCTCTTTTTCTTGGTCACGCTGTCTTCGATGACTTGATCGCAGACGAGGAAGGCCTGCACGCTGGGTTTGACGATCTCCGACATGAAACCTATTGTACGGGAGTCTGACCCGCTGTCAAAGGGATAAGCCCTAAGCTACCCTAACCGATCGCCGCCGTTCCGCCGCGGCCTTCGACCACATCACCGAACATCGTCAAGCCGGTGCCGATACGGCAGTAATGCGGGCTGATGGAGACGAGCTCGCCTTTGTGCGTGTGGAAATGTGCGGTTGTGAAACGGATTTTCCGTCGTTGAAACAGATATACCTCAATCACTGTGTTTCCCGTCGTGCGTTCCGACACGGTAACCGTAAGTGGGTCGTCGAGGGTGGGGTCGGATGGAGTGGTGACGCTAACGGCGAAGCGGCTGGCTCCAACCGCTGAAAGTTGGTTGCGCCTGAGATGGCCGATGCGCTGTCCCTGCTCATCATAGAAATCCATGGTCAACAGCAACGCGGGGGGGGCGGTCTGGACTTCCAGGACGATCTGTTCTTTCCCCTGCAACTTGATGACGCCGTTTGTCGTGCGAAAAATGTTCGAGCCGACGTGCAATTCCAACCCAACCTCAGGTTTTTCTTCTTCGACGATCAGTCCGGCGGCTTCGTCGAGCTCCGTGTCGGTTTCAAAGGGATTGCGCATGAGCGGAGACCTTGTCCATGAGTGCTGGTGAGATATGGTGATCGGACCTGGTGACCCTGCGGAAAAATAGGCCAAGCGTTCGGCTCTGTCAAGATGCTGGCACCAAAAAAAATACGTATCCCGGCAATGCGTTGCAATTGAAAACGTCAAGGGCCTCATGGTACCGTCAGCATTCCGTTTTAAGACCGTCCCATCGTCTAGCCTGGCTTCGCGCCCATCGTGTCATGGTGGGTTCTACTGCAACCGCCGATATGCCGCTGCGACGAGCCTGCGTGTGATTGTTTGTGCAGGCGGACAGGCTCGCCGCTCAGTCGGTCAACGTACTGTATCAGTACGTCTCGCTCCTTCGCGTCTCCGCGTGTCCGTCTCGCTTGGCATCTCGGCGCTTTCGTGACGAACCCCTCATGAACGATGGGCGCTGGACGGAGCCCTCTCAAGGCTCAGAC
>DATEEH010000081.1:0-6430 GCA_035281245.1 Nitrospira sp. | reverse complement strand
GGTCATCATGCAGAGACCGCCAGGGCGATGGGTTTTTGCCTGTTCAACAACGTGGCGATTGCCGCTCGGTATGTACAGAAACAACATGGCTTAACGCGAGTGCTCATCGTGGACTGGGACGTGCATCATGGAAACGGGACGCAACATAGCTTCGAAGACGATCCCTCCATTCTCTTTTTCAGCACCCATCAGTATCCGCATTACCCCGGCACGGGTCGCGCGACGGAACGTGGCACCGGTGCGGGCGAAGGCTTCACGATCAACGTTCCGATGGAGGCGGGCGACGGCGACGATGAATATCATGCGGTGTTCTTGAATGAGTTGCTTCCGGCGGCCGAGGCCTTCAAACCCGAATTCGTCATGATATCGGCCGGCTTTGACGCCCACCGAGACGATCCGTTGGCCGGCATGGGATTGACGGAAGCGGGATACACCGATTTGACGGGACTGGTCGCCGGGATTGCCAAACGGCACGCGCGTGGCCGCGTGCTGTCCTCCCTGGAGGGGGGTTACAACCTCACCGCCCTGAGCGCCTCGGTGGACGCGCATCTGCAGGCATTGCTCGCCGCATGATGCGCTGGCGAACCATCGCGCTTGCCTGCGTGGCGCTACTGGGCGTCGTCTACATCTATTACACCGAAATCAAACCGGTCGTCATTTTCGGGTTGCGGTCGGATTATGCCCATGCGATTTCGTTTCAAAAGATTCCAGAGGGGCTGACCAGCCTCAAGGCTGAGTCGTGCGGGCAATGTCATCAGGAAATTTACGAGGAATGGAAGTCCAGCATCCATGCCCGCGCCTACGACGATCCGTATTTCCAAGCGTACTGGAATAAAGACAAGCATATATGGGTCTGCCTGAACTGCCATGCACCGCTGGAAAACCAGCAGCCGACCGTCATCAAGCACATTCCCCGCGGGCGGGTGGAGAAAGCGGTTCAGGAGCCCAATCCGCACTTTGACCCCGAATATCAAAAGGAATCCGTCACGTGCGCGGCCTGTCATGTGCGAGACGGAATCATCTATGGTCCGTTCGAGGATTCTGCGGCGCCGCATCCCACACAATTTGACCCGAACTTCCGGACGGTCCAGGTATGCTACCGCTGCCACAATGTCGTCTCGGGACCGGCACAGTTCTATCGTGTCGGCCCATGTGGAACCTACGCGGAGTATGAGGGAAAGTTCTTCATGCAGGAGCGAGGCTTCATTTGTCAGAGCTGCCACATGCCGGAGATCGACCGGCCGGTTGCCACCAACAGTCCGATCCGACGGGGCCGGCAGCACCTCTGGCGAGGAGGGCATGATCCCGACATGGTCAAGCGTGCGGTGGCCATACAGGTCAAGGCAGATACGGCCTCACCGAAGCCGGGAGACCGTGTGGCCTTTATCCTGACACTCGTCAACGCCGGCGCCGGCCACAAAATCCCGACGGGCGATCCGGATCGTTTTTTCACGGTGGAATTTACGGTGGAGGATTCACAGGGACGGGTGTTGGAGGAACAAAAATCGACGATGGGGCGCTGGATCATGTGGCAGCCCGCTATTCTGGAGTTGTATGACAACCGCCTTCTACCCTTGGCCAGCCGGGAATACCGGTTTGCCTATCGGATGCCCGACACGGCCGAGGGCTTGAAACTGAAGACGCGCGTGCGGTACCACATTGTCACCGACAAGCAGCATGAAATGCTGCAACGCAAGTACGGTTTGACAGGCGACGATCCGTACCGATTCCTCGTCTACGAGCGGGAATTTCCGCTGTCGGAACAGTTAAGTGCGGCGTTGGCGACCGGCGACCAGTTTCCTCGTGCCGGCGCCTCGCGTCACGAGGAAAGTTGTCCGGTGGAGGCGCCGACCTCCGCTGTCAGGCCTGGCTGAAGGAGCACTATGAACCATCCGATGCTCATCGACACTGAAACGCTGCAGAAGCAGTTGGGAAAGCCCGATCTCCTCATCATCGACGTGCGCGGGGATGCGGCGTACGAATACGGCGGTCACATTCCCGGCGCCGTCCACACCACGTGGCACCACTATAGCGATCCCAAGGCGGTCGCCAAGGGCCTGCTGGATCCAGATCTGAGCCGCATGGAACAGAAAATGCGGGCGCTCGGACTCAATCAAGACAGCGAGGTCGTCATCTATTCAAATCCCTTCGACAACTGGGGCGACGAAGGGCGCATGTACTGGATGCTCGAATATTTCGGGCATTCGAACGCACACATTCTCGACGGCGGCTGGGTCAAATGGATTGCGGAACAGCGGCCGTTCGAGCATGGGCGCGTCACACCGAAACCCGGAAATTTTTCGATCAGGCCGGCAAGTCACACGATGATCACAAAGGACGAACTACGAGCGCTGCTGAAGGATTCCCGGCCCCACACGAAGATTCTCGATGCCAGGAGCCTGGAAGAGTTTTTGGGCAAGGAAGTGTCGGGTATTCCGAGGCCCGGTCATATCCCCGGCGCCATTCATGTGCCGTGGAATGGATTCTTGAATACGAATGCGACCATCAAGGACCTGAGGGCGATCCAGGCCGGTTTGGAAGAGAAGGGACTCGAGCCTGACGACGACCTCGTGTGCTACTGCACCGGCGGGGTCCGCTCGTCGTGGCTCTACGTTGTGCTCAAACTCGCAGGGTATCGACACGTGCGCAATTACCCAGGATCATGGTGGGAGTGGAGCCGCGATTTTGCCTGTCCCGTCGAAAAGGATTTTCAAGGCCTTCAAAAAGTGTTGGGCATCGAAGCGCCGGTCCGGCCTTCTTGACACTCAAAAATCGGCTGTGTAAGGTGATTCGTCTAGTTGCGATTTTTTTGACGTGTTCTCGATTTGCACTTAAACCATGAGGAGGAACCCATGACGATGAGCATTCGACGTGGAGCGGCCGCATTCGCTGCGGTGGCGCTGCTGAGCCTGCCGCTCGTGGTTCATGCCGACAACAAGCACGTGAATGAAGCCCTTGAACATGCCAAGGGCGCGGTCAATCACGGCAAGCAGGGCCACGCCGATGCCGTGGCACAACATGCGGAAGAGGCGCTGAAACATGCGCAAGCCGCTGGGGTGAAGAATCCTCATCTGGATGAGGGCATCAAGCATCTGAAGGAAGCCGTTACGCATGGCAAGGCCGGGCATGCCGATGTGGCGACGGAACATGCGGAAGCCGCCGTAACGCATCTCTCCGAAGTAAAGTAACTCGTCAGCCGAAGGGCAAGAGGCGAAGGGCCCGGAGCCCATGGTCTCTTGCCCTTTGTGTTTTGTGCCGGCTTCCCACCCGAAGCACGATCTGATCTGTATGCGAGTCGGGTATTACCAGAACAATCCGGAGTTCGGAAAAGTATCCGAGAATCTGGACCGCATCGCCGCCGCAATCGATACAGCGGAGGCTGACTTGCTCGTCCTGCCCGAACTGTGCGCCTCCGGCTACCAATTTGTCTCAATGGAGGAAGTGCGCACGCTCTCGGAGCCGGTTCCCGCCGGCCCGACAACCACGCGGCTGCTGGATCTCGCAAAGCGCAAACGCATGGTAATCATCGCCGGTCTCCCCGAACGGTCGGGGGCCGCCTGTTACAACTCTGCGGTGGCCGTCGGGCCGCGGGGGTTCATCGGGTGTTACCGAAAAACGCATTTGTTTTTCGAGGAAACGTTGTTTTTTACTCCAGGCGACACCGGTTTTCAGGTGTGGGACATCGGAGCGGCCAAGATCGGTCTGATGATTTGTTTCGACTGGTACTATCCCGAGTCGGCCAGGACGCTGGCGCTCAAAGGTGCCGAGATTATTTGCCATCCTTCCAACCTCGTGCTGCCCAACTGTCCGGATTCCATGCCCGTGCGCTGCCTTGAGAATCGCGTTTTTGCGATCACCTGTAATCGGACGGGCAGCGAAGCCCGGGACGGCAAGGAGCGGCTCACCTATATCGGGAGCAGCGAGATCGTCAGTCCTTGGGGAGCCATCCTTCACCGTGCGCCACGCGACCAGGAAGCGCTGTGCGTCGTGGAGATCGATCCGACAGAAGCCCGCAACAAGTCCGTGACTCCTTACAATGATCTGCTGAGAGACCGTCGAGAGTCACTCTATAAGTGAATTCCCAGGACTTCATCAGTGTTTTCCGATCTTGCGTGTCAGGCCTTTGAGGGATAGGATACTTTCCATGCAGATTCCCTTGAAGGCGAAACTCGGCAAAGGCATCTTTCTCGTCGCCGCCCCCAACCTGCGCGATCCGAATTTCAGACAGACCGTGGTTTTACTGTGTGAACATGGCGCGGAAGGCGCGCTCGGTGTGGTGGTGAATCGCCCGACGGCCATGTCGGTGTCCGAAGCGTTGCCACAGGTGCCGGTGTTGGAAGGACAGCGCCATGTGTTGTTTTCCGGCGGGCCTGTGCAGCCGAATCAGGTGATGTTGCTGTATCGGCTGGACCAGTTGCCGGATAATTCCCATCATGTATTCGACGGTGTATGTCTCGGAGGAGACATGGAACTCGTCGACAAAATTTTGACGACGAGCCAGGGGAAGGAAGCATTTCGCGCGTACGTCGGTTATTCCGGCTGGGGACCGGGCCAATTGGAATCCGAAATGAGGATCGGCTCGTGGATCACCGTTCCTGCAGATCCGGTCATGGTGTTCGAAAAGGACCCGACGCGCATCTGGGCCGAGATTGTCGGTACGTTAGGCGAAGATTTTCGCTTGTACGCGGATATGCCTTTCGATCCCTCCCTCAACTAATCACTGCCCCTAATCGCTGCCCCTGTGTTGCTTGCTCCGGTATGACGGTGTTACGCTCGACGCGATGTCGGCGCCATCCGAGGAATCTTCCTTCCGTTGTGCGTGCTTCCGTCTCGTGATCCTTCTCATCCTTCTTCCGCTGTTTAGTGGCTGCGGTTTGGCATATACCATCGTCAAGTCTGAATCGAAGCTGGATAAACTCACGGTGCCGATGACGAAAGCCGAAGTGGTGGAAAAACTCGGCGGGCCAGATCGAGTACTCCGGGACGATGGCCGCATGCTTGTCTGGGAATATTCCCTCACGGCAAGAAACCAATGGCTGTACGAGTTGGGACTTTGTCCCGTGTCCGTCTGGATCGGCGGCTGCATCATTTATCCCTTCACGAACGTGGCGATGGAGCATCAGCGGGAGTATCCGCATCATGTGGTGCTGGTCAACGACGAGTTGTGTGCGTGGGGCACTCCCGCCGCCATCCTTCAACGGCGCAGGGCTTGCGAAACCGGAGGTTTCCAGGCGGGCCGGATGTCCGGCGCCTCGGGACGCCCTGAACCGGTCGTGACCGGCCTCGGACCGATCAATCGGGAGACCATCGATCGCTATAAGACCATGGCGGTGATGGTGCTGGAGGACGCGCCCGAGGCGCCTGGCTCCGGCTCCCGTGTGGCCGGAATTGTCACCACGCTGTTGCTCGATCTCGACATCGGCATGGTGGAGCGTGCCAAGCTCGATGAGGTTCTTCAAGAACAGGTCATTCAGTTGACCCATGCCGACGACGCCAACGTGCTCAAAGTGGGACGGCTGGTCGGCGCGCAGGCGATCATTGTCGGCGGTGTGCAGCAATGGGAGCGGCACGAGCAAGGTCGAAGCAACAAGGTCTCGCTGTCCTTGCGGATGATCGACGTGGAAACCGGGCAGTTGTTGTTCAACGGTGAAGGGCATCTAGCCGATTTCACCAGCGACGATCCGGAAGGATCGGCGCGCCTGATCGTGCATCGCATCCTCGCCCGTTTCGGGTCGCAGACCGGTCTGTTAGGATCCGGACGTATTGGCGTGAACTGGGAGTTGCAGGAAGAGAAGGGAACACGGTTCTATATGGTCAGGGAACTTCGCAGCGGACGTCCTGCCGAGAAGGCAGGGCTGAAAGTCGGCGATCGCATCATGGCCTGCAACGGCGTCTCACTGGCCGCCGTCCGGTCCGATCGGGACGCCAAGCGGCTGTGCCGGGTAGAAGCCGGAGAAACACTGCAATTGGAGGTCCGTCGCGCCAACGACCCCCTGGAGCTGTCCGTGACGGCGGAAAAGCGGCCGGGCCTTTAGCCAGCAACGGAAGGACAGAGCACATGACTCAGTCTCCTCGGCAATCCGGCGCCGATGCGTTGTTCAAGACATTGCATGAGCGGCCGCACGTCCCACTCGCCGACCGGCTTCGGGCGCCCGCGCACGTGCATTACAAAGCTTTTCGTATGGCTGACCCGCCGGCCCACCGCAAGCTGAGCCGTGAAGAGTTTCAATCGTGTCTGACGACGCTTGGCGTCCCGCAAGACCAGATCGTGCTGAAGGAAAGCTTCGGGTACGGTGTCAAGGAAGCGGACAACGGTGAGCGGCTCATTGTCATCTGGCAGGCACACACCGAGTACTACAAATATCAGATCTGGCATATATGCAAGTCGGCCGCCACCTTCGGTCCTTTGACGTTTCCAGACTACAAATTT
>DATEEH010000080.1:0-59735 GCA_035281245.1 Nitrospira sp. | reverse complement strand
GAGCCCGCCCACTGGAATGCCTAGTGTCGCATCACAGTGTGTCGCAGTGGCGAATTCGCGATTGCAGCAGAAGCGTTTATGGATAATGCAGACTAGGATGGCCTTGGAGGCTAAATAGGAGCAGACTCCCTCCAGGCTATTCCACTTCTTGAAGCTTGATCAGATTGGTTCCCCCCGGCTTGCCGATCCTGGTTCCCGAAAGGATCACGATGCGCTCGCCGGTCTTGACCAAGCCTTCCGTTTTGAGACGGCGTTCGGCTTCGTGAACGCGCTCGTCGGTCTGGGCGATCTGTTGCATGGTCTGGGGCTGGACGCCCCAATACAACGCCATTTTCCGTCGCACCGGTTCGAACGGGGTGAAGGCGATGATCGGCGCTAACGGGCGCTGCTTGGAGATCAATCGAGCAGTGCTTCCAAGCTCGCTGAATGCGACGATCGCGCTCGCCTTCGTTGCCGCGGCCGCGGATGAAGCGGCCGTGCAAATCGCTTCCGGAAGCGTCATGTCGCCGAAGTCAGATTGACGTCGCGGCACGAGGCCAGGTTCACAACCCTCCTCGGCGGCTCGAATGATGCGATCCATCACCTGAACGGTTTCGACGGGATGTGCGCCGATTGCGGTTTCCGCCGACAGCATCACGGCGTCGGTGCCGTCGAAGACGGCATTGGCCACATCCGAAGCCTCCGCCCTGGTTGGCCGCAAATGCTGCGTCATGGACTCCAACATCTGGGTGGCCGTGATCACGAGCCGTCGGCGGCGGTTGGCCTCCGCGATGATGCGCTTTTGGAGCAGCGGCACGGCTTCGGCGCTCATTTCGACGCCTAAATCCCCTCGCGCGATCATGACGCCGTCCGCTTCGTCCAAAACGGCCTCCAGGCAGGTCATGGCCTCCTGTCGCTCGATTTTCGCGATGACCGGTATGCTGGCGCCGCATCCCGCGATAAGCTGCTTCGCGGCGCGAACGTCGTCGGGACCGCGAACAAACGAGAGCGCAATGTAATCGATCCCTTGCGCGACGCCGAATCGAATGTCCTCTCGATCCTTGTCGGTCAGCGTCGGAGCGCTGACGCAAGTGCCCGGGAGGTTAATGCCTTTATGCGAGTTGACGGTGCCTCCGATGACCACTTTGCAATCGAGATGGCCATCGCTGATCCGCTCAACCTTCAGTTCGATGAGCCCGTCATTGATCAGAATCCGCGCGCCCGGCCGCACGTCGCGGGCTAAGTGCTGGTAGGTGACTGGAATCTCCTGCAGGGGGGATGGTGCAATCGATTGGTGTCCCAGTTGTCCGCCGGAATGCGCCAACATTGTCTGCAACCGCACCGTCTGGTGTTCCTTCAACACGATGCCGTCCCCGGCCACTTCGCCGACGCGGATCCTTGGTCCTTGAAGATCCTGGATGATCGCCACAGGAGCCCGGCGTTGATCGGCCGCTTCCCGAATGGTCTTGATGGCGGCAGCATGGGAGGCATGTGAACCGTGAGAGAAGTTCAGCCGGGCGGCATTCATGCCTTGCTCAATCAATCGAACAAGCGTCTGGAGTTGGTCGCTGGCGGGCCCGATCGTACAGATGATTTTTGCTTTACGCATCCGAGTTCCTCGGGTATTGACAAGAGAAGCACAGAGGTCCAAAAGATGCTACCGAATATGTCATGACGCCGGACGACCCAGGTGTCCGATGCCCTAGTGAGGGAGCATGAAGATTACCACAAACCAACTCGATTTCGTGACGATTGAAGGACTCTTGGCCCATGGGGAGGAATTTCTGCGTCGTGCTCCTGCCGCTGATGTCGAGACGCCGGCATGTCCGCCTGCGACCGGAGAGCGGATCACGCTCACGCATGCGACCATGGACCGGCTCAGACGGTTCGTGCAGGAAGCGCAAAAAGGATTGTCCGGCGCCGCGGCGTATCGGGCGGCCCGGCGCGCCGTCCTGGACGAGGTCTGCGGCGGCGACGACCTGGTCTTCTATGCGGCCTGGAACCGGCTGGTGGCCGAAGGCGCACTGCAACCGCTGCTGCGTGCACCGATCGGGTCCGTCCTGAAACCTGCCCATCGGCGTCCCGTTGCGATTGTCCCGCGCGCGCAGCTCACGCCTCAGCTTGCCGAGGGGCGCATTGTACTCGATCTCGGTGACGACCGCTTCTGGCTCCTCCCTCGCGATCTGGCGGATCGAACACTGCTCTTCACCATGCGTCACGGCATCTCGCGTGTGGAGAGCAAGACGCATCGGGTGGGACGACGGTTGTCCAATCAACTCGACGAGGAGCGCGGCGTGCCCCGAGCCGACGCCGTCGGCGCTGCGCTGGCCCGTATGATCGGCGTCGTCGGACAACAACTCGACTTCCTGCATCTGACCAATTATCTGGATCCACGGCGGTTTCTTCATTTCATCAGCCACAGTCCGAACACCCGACAGCTCTATCAACGTGTTGTCCGCGCCCTCAGCCCGACGTCCGATTCGTATCCGGAACCCATGTTCGAGCATGCCCTGGAGTCGTCCGATTTCGGATGGATCACCGGCGTCGCGAAAGCCGAGGAAACCGAGGCCCTCGCGAAGGCGTTCGGCGTTGAGGTCTCGACCGCCAAGCGGCTCGTCAAAGATCCGCTGTACTGTTATCCGGGAGGCAACTCGTTCTTTGATCTCTACGTCGACGTCATTGACGGTCTGCACGGATTGGGAGAAGCCCATCGTGGACAGGTGGCCTGCTTGTATACGCACAGCTCGACCCTTCGGGCCTTGATGATTTATTTGGACCCTCGTCCCTTTCACGAAGCCTTCACGGAATTCAGCGACTACAAGGAAAGCCAGGACAACGTCGTGCTTCTCACATATGAGAAGGGGCGGCTGTCCGGTTATTCCACTGCGGTGGGGCTGTCCGAGCGAGAACGCGCGGCCAAGGAAAGTTGGGTATCGCTGGAGCGCGTCCGAAAAGACCGCCTCACACTCAAGCCTCGGCAGATCAAACGGATCGTGACGCTCGTCTCCGGCGGAGATTTTGCCGGAGCCGGCGCGGCCCTGAAGGAAATCCGCGTGACCGGGCAGCGCCATGGACTGAAAGTGCACTTCGTTCGCCATGGATTTCTCGGGCTTGCGAACAATTGGATCGAAGAAGTGACGGAGGAAGACACCCGCGGCATGAGCAGTCATGCGAGCAGCCCGATCGGCAGCAGCCGATTCGAAGATTTCAAAGAAGAAGGCGTTCAGCAGGCGGCAATGCGAAATCTTCAGCCCTATCTGGACGATGCGGCGCTCGTCGTGTTGGGCGGTGACGGCAGTTTGCGGGGCGCCAGGGCCGTCTATGAAGGATTTGGCGTCCAAGTGGTCGGGATTCCCGGCACCATCGACAACAATATCGAAGGCACGATCTCGCTGGGATACCATTCGGCCGTTGCCCTCGCCGACCAATCCATTGAGTCGCTCAAAGCGACCAGTGCCGCCATGGGAAGCATTTTCTTTGTCGAAGTCATGGGGGCCGGCTCCGGCCATCTCGCCCTGGGCTGCGCGTATCAGGCGCGGGCGGAAGGAGTATTGGTTAACGAGCATCCGGATCCCGATGCCTACATCGACGACATCATCCTCGGCACCTTGAAGCGGACGTTGGGCGTGCCGAACAAGAGCCACTTGTTCGTCGTGGCGGAACGCACGCCGCACCGACATCATCGTGAAGGCGGAGTGCATGGTTTGGTCGACTACGTGGCCGGCGTGATTGCACAGTGGCCCCAGCGGCAGGGGCGCGCCAACCAATATCACCTTACGCTCGCCACCAAGGCGACCATTCTTGGGCATACGCTCAGAGGCGCAAAACCGGTTCCTGAAGACAAGGCAATCGCTCAACATTTGGCTTATGAAACCGTCCATCGGCTGGTCGAGCGTCCGGAGGATGTCGTGGGCTGCATGATGGCCTATCGCGAACGGGGGACGATCGAGGCCATCCCGCTGCACGCCGTGGCCCCGAAGCAGTTCGATTGGGATCTCTTCGCCAGAATGCACGGGAACGAGTCGTGATCTGAACAGCAATTGCAGAACCCGTTCAATGACTCCTCTGTCGACCTATCAATAGGTCATCGAAGGACCGAAAACCGACACCGAGCGCCTTGCAGACCTTCGCCTGGCGATCAAATCGATTTCTCGTTCGGACGATCTCCCGCAGCCTGCTAAACCCCGCACGGCCCCAGGCGGCTACATGCATGACGGACAATGGATAATCGGTGCCGAACAGCAACCGATCATGGATTTCCGGATGGCGCCGGAGGTGGAGTAGCATGCGAAAGCGATTGGGCAGCGTAAGCGCGGAGACATCGGCGTAAAAATTAGGGTACTGTTTCGAAAAATCCAACAGCACGGGGAGGAACCGTTCATAGAGCATCAACCCGTAGCTGCAGGCATGGGCGGCGATCACGGTCACGCCTTCATCCAACGCGAACTTCAGCCGGTCGGGATTACCGACCGATTGGTCCTTGCCCATGAGACTGAACTCGTATCCCACGTGGCTGAGCAGTGGCAACCGGCGTTCCGCAAGGGCGCGATAGAAGGTTTGGTATCGCGCTTCTCCGGGATCGAATTGTTGTGCGTTGGGCAGCACCTTGACGAGCACTGCGCCTGCATCGGCGCAACGATGGATCTCCTCGACGGCATCGCGTCGCTGCGGGTTGATCGAGACGCCGGCAAGAAAGTCGCTCGGATGCGCTCGGGCCGTCTCTAGGACGTACTTATTGCTGATGAGGAAATGGGTCTCTTCTCGGGCCAAACGGCCGGAGGGATCATAGACGCCGTCCATTCCCAGGAGGACGGCCTGCTGCACGTGTGTGGAGGCGCGGAGTTCCGTGAGCAGATCTTCCACATATTTCTGATTGGCGTCACGTGGACGGTCCGCCGACAATCCGTGTTTCCACAACAGAAACCGGAACAGCGGGCTCTTGAGCATCTTCGCTGAAATGTAGCAGCCGTTCTCGCCCTCGGGCAGCGCCGCCAGATGCACGTGGCAGTCGATCAGTGAACGTTCGACCATAGGTCTCACGAATTTCAAATCTCAAATTTCAGATCTCAGATATCAGTCAATCTCAAATCGGTTTGTTTGCCTTTTTCATTTGAGATCTGAGATCTGAGATTATGCTTTTCCGCTCAACCGTTCCATGGCAATGCGCTTAAGGGCGCGCAAATCCATCTTGCCCGTCCCGAGGACCGGCAGGGCGTCGACTTTGACGAAATTGCCGCGAGGCGGGATGAACAGATTCGGCAAACCGTTCGAAGAGAGTTGCCCGTGGATCTCCGAAATCCGCGTTTCGTCAAGGGTATGGAGGACGGCAAGTTGTTCCCCCTTGCGTTCGTCGGGAATACCGGTCACCGCAAAGACCTGCGTTTCAGTCTCGGCCGCCTGGTGCAGCGCCTCTTCGACCTTGCCATGCGGCACCATCTCCCCGCCGATTTTGGAAAAGCGCGACAACCGGTCCGTGATCGTCAAGAAGCCTTCATCGTCGAGCATCGCGATATCGCCGGTCACGTACCACCCTTCATGCATCGCGCTTGCCGTCAGATCCTCTCTTCCGAGGTAGCCGGTCATGACATTGGGTCCTCGTACCAGCAGCATGCCCGGCGAGCCGGGAGGAAGCGGCGTAAAACTGTCGGGATCGACGATTGCAACCGAGACGCCCGGCAGGGGCTGGCCAACGGTGCCTCGGCGGGATGCCGGCTGATAGTATCCCGCCGCCCGAAAATCCGGACAATTCACCGCAATGACGGGGGCACATTCCGTCACTCCATACCCTTCGATCGGTTCGATGCCGAATCGGTCTTTGAAGGCTTCGTAGAGTCGCAGAGGCAGTTTTTCCGCTCCGGTGAGCACCACACGCAGGGAGCTGAATTGTTCCGGCGTGCACCGCCGGAAATAGAGTTGCAGAAATGTCGGGGTCGTCACCAGGAACGTGACGCGCTGTCGGCGGATCAGCTCGCCGATTGCGGCCACGTCGATCGGCGACGGATGAAAGACCAGTCCGGCGTTGTTGAACATGACGAACCAGAAGACCAAATAGCCGAACGAATGAAAGAAGGGAAGGATGCCGAGCACCCGTTCGTTTTGATACAGATGCAAGACCTGTGTGGCACCCTGCGCG
The DNA here is from genome assembly GCA_035281245.1 of Nitrospira sp. GTDB lineage: Bacteria > Nitrospirota > Nitrospiria > Nitrospirales > Nitrospiraceae > Nitrospira_C. The sequence goes on along the minus strand of DATEEH010000080.1, from coordinate 53,623 downwards.
TTCGCATCGATGCTGTAATGGGACAGCATCACGCCTTTCGGTTCTCCCGTGCTGCCGCTGCTGAAGATAATGGTGGCGAGATCGTCGACCGATAGCGGAATCAGTTGGCCGCAGGTGCGCTCAATGAGGCGGGTGGGCGCGAAGCATGCGAGTAAAGCGGCCACCGCCTTGTCCTTCTTGCCGATCTGTTTCGCCAGATCCTCCATCCATACGATGGTGGGACCTGCCGGCAAATCGAGCTTGGCCTTCTCGACGAACTCCCGGCTCGTGACGATCGTGCGAAGACCCGCCTGCCGAACGGCCGCCTCCAACCCCGAGCGCCCGACCGTGTAGTTGAGATTGACGCTGGTCTTGCCGCAGAGGGGCGCGGCGACATTGACGAGGGCGCCGGCGACGCTAGGCGGAAGCAGGATGCCGACATGGCGTTGCCCTTGCCATAAGGGACGTAACGCGCGCCCCAGCGCGATGGATCCGATGAGCGCCTGCAGCGCCGACACATGAGGACGACGCTGATCCGACATGACGAAACGGAATGGACGTCTTCTCATCGCATGAATGAATTCCCGATGCAACGGACGGCGATCTGGTTTGCGTTGCGCCCATGCCGCTTCTCCGAGCGCCCGGATTGCGGTTCGTAGCTGGTGCGCCGGTGTGTTCGGCGGCAGGGGCGAGCCAAACGAGACCGTAACGGGGTAAGGCAGACGGTCCGGAAATTTCCAAAAAAAACGACCGCGGTCAAAACTGAAGATGCTTCCCCACACTCGATCGAGATGAATGGGGACGATCGGCGCCGTCCTGCCTTTCATGATGCGCTCGAACCCTCGACGAAACGGCAGCAGGGTCCCCGTCCTCGTAATCTGTCCCTCGGGAAAGATGCAGACCAGATCGCCTTGATCGAGCGCCGTCCCAGCCTCACGTAACGCACGCAGCACGACACGCAGCCCGCCGTAAGACGAAATGGGAATGACACCAAACAGCTTCATCAATGGCTTGAACAACGGCTGTTCGGCATACTGGGCATCCACGACAAAGCGAACGTGTCGATCGAGGCTGGCGATGAGCAGGAGACCGTCGATGAAGGACACGTGGTTGGGCACCAGCAGTGCTCCTCCGGTCTTCGGCACATGCTCGAGGCCCAGGACCCGCATCCGATACAGGCTGTTGGTCAGAATGACGAGGATTGCGCGAAGCAACGCTTCGGGGAGCAACCAGAGAGCCCAAGCCGTGCCGAGCACGGTGAACGCCGCGGCCGCCGTAAAGATGCCCGTCGTGGAGACCCCGGTGTTTGCAAGCGCCCCTGCCCCGAGCGACCCCAACAGAATGCCGGTGAACACACAGGTGTTTTCGAATGCAATGACGGAGCCTCGTCGGTCGTGGGGGGCGCGCCATTGAATCAGAGCGTTGAGGGGGACGAAGATCAAGGCACTCGATGTCCCGAGGGCCACCATCAGCGTCAGCGTCGCGGCGAGGCCCGGTGTCATGAGACCGAGGATGGCAAGCATCACGGCCACACCCGCGGCTCCAAGGGGAATCAAGCCGTACTCCACGCGTGACTGAGACAGACGCCCGACCCATCTTGCCCCAAGTCCGATGCCGATCGACAACAGCATGAGGGGCAGGCCGGATTGCCAATCAGAGACGAGAAGCACGGCTTTCGCATAGACCAGGATGTTCTGAGCGAACAGGCTGGCGATGGTCCAGAAAAAGACGGCGCCGGAGATGGCGAGCCGCAACATGCGGTCGCGGGCCAGGGCGGACCAGGCCCCCTGCAGGGTGTTCACAAGTCCGCCTGCCGTCCGCGCCGGTGGAACCGCCGGAACCGTCCAGGCCGCCCCGAATCCAATCAGCGCCATGAGGGTGAGCAGGAGGGGAGCGATCCACACTGCTTCTCCCGTGATGGACATCAGAATGCCGGGTGCGGCTGTGCCGGTCAGGATCGCAAAAAATGTCCACATCTCGAGTTGGCCGTTGCCGGCAGCCAATCGTTCGTGGGGCAACAACTCGGCCAGAATCCCATATTTTGCCGGGCTGAACAGTGCACTGTGGATGCCCATTCCGGCGAGGACGATCAAAGGCAGAATCCCTCCGGCAGGGTTGAGCCCAAGGGCGAGTGTCGCCGTCCCCATCAAGAGCACTTCAACCGATTTGATGAGAATGATGACGGTACGCTTGCTGACACGGTCGGCGAGGACGCCGGCGACAATCGAAACCACGGCGAGCGGAGCGGTAAACACGACAAAAGCGAGCGTCGTCTGGGTTTGAGAAGCTGTTTCGAAACCGGGGCCCGGTGCCGTTGTGGAGGCGAGTTGACGGATGGCCAGCAGCGCAACCATCAACTTCCAAGCGTTGTCGTTGAATGCACCGCAGAACTGGGCGATGAGCAGACCGCGAAGGGGAGATGGCGTCTTGTGCATGAACAGCCGGTGGCCGGTAATGCTCGATTGACCCCTAATATTGCTGAAATGGCCTCGAAAGATCAAAGGGAACGAATGTCGCTTGTGATTGACGAATTGAGAAGTCGAACAGGAGATGATGTTGCATGACCATCAGGTTGTTGTGTTGTGATCGGATTCTTTCTGTGACGGCACCGGGAGCCCTTCCAGCGCCATGATGCGCAGGGCGTTGGTCGTCGGGCAACTGCCCGGCCGAAGGCGATAATCAAAGGCGAGCGCACCGTTACTGACGGTTTCCTGAAAATGGGCATTGACGAGGGAAGGGATCTCTTTGCCCAAATCGGTCAACTCGAGGTCATGAGTGCTCACCAGCCCAAAGCCGTTTCCGGCTGCAAGCGCCCTGATGTACGAGCGGCTCCCGATCAGCCGCTCGCGGTTGTTGGTTCCCTTGAATATTTCATCGATGAGAAAGAGGACCGGCGGAGACTCTCGATCCATTGTCGCATGCAGGATCGTCTTGAGGCGCTTCACTTCCGCATAGAAAAACGACAACCCTGCGTCCAGCGAATCATTGATGCGAATGCAACAGGCGAGGCGGCCCCAGCTCCACGTGAAACTGCTGGCGCAGACGGGCGCGCCGGCCTGCGCCAGGCAGACGTTGATACCGATCGTACGAAGGAATGTGCTCTTCCCCGACATGTTGGACCCGGTGATCAGATGAATCGAGCCCAGCCCTTCCAAGGCGACGTCGTTGCTCACGCGAGTGGCGGTGGGGATCAATGGGTGGCCAACGTTGCGGGCATGGATGCCGATCGCGGACACCGGCGTCGGCCAGGCATAATCGGGATGGAGGTAGGCAAAGGTCGCCAAGGCAGAGGCCGCCTCGACTTCCGCCAGACGGTCGAGCCACAGGGGAAGTCGACTTTTGACGCGTGCTTGAAACTGACGCAGACGAAACGTGAAAAACAGATCCCAGGGGCAAAGGGCATTGAGCGCCAAATGGACCAAGGGATGCGCTTTCACGCTGATCCCGTGAAAAATGCGCGCGATGTGCCGGGTGAAGGACGAAGGTGAGCGCCCCCGCTCCAGAAGCGGCCCGCAGGTCTGCGCGAGTATGGAAGCCGGCCGTGCGGCATGGCGCTCGATGAATTGAAAGACCCTGCTCAACCGTTGCATTTCGTGATGTAACCCGACCGCGTGCTCCAACAGCTCCTCACCCTGGTCCGTCATCAAATAGATCAGGACATAGGCACCGAAGCTCAGCATCCAGTAGCCCGGGAGCCAATCCAAGAGTGCGCTGATGCCGAGAACGATCGTGGTCAGAGCCAGCACGGTCTGGATCAGGAGGATGCGGGTCAGACCGGGAAAGCCCACCGGATGCTCAAGCACTGCTGCCAGTCTCCGGCCGTTGATCTCCTGGTCCCCCGCCAATTGTGCTTCCAGCACGAGCCGGTCTCGAAACAGCGAACGAGGACACAGTTCTTTGACGAGGGACTGGCGCGTTTCCCACACCCGTGCATCCGGAGGTTGCGTCAGGAGCCACGTGTTGAGCCGCGTTCGGCCCTGATCGGAGACGGTGGTATCGAGGAGGTGCAGCAACGAATGGGGTCCGGCCACATCCAAGTCTTGCGCATATACATGGGTTTCGAACGGCTCACTTGGTTTGTGTGGGATCTGGGACCAGGCGAGCTGCACTCTTGCGAGGTGCGCCGTTTTGACGAGGATCCACAGGCGCAGCCGATGAATCCGCTGCTCAAGCCTGTTATGATACGACGCGACAATCAGAAACAGGATCACGACGCCGGCCAACGCCAGGTTGCCAGTGTGGTATTGGCCGGAGCGATACAGCGTCACCGTGCCAATGACGCCGGCGATGAAAATGACGAGGCGGTAGGTGGTGAAGCGCGAACTGACGGCCGCGCCGCCGGCGATGAGGCGTTCGATTCTGCCGATCACTCGATGTAGTTGCCTGGCTCGCGACAGTGCTGCCATCGTCGGGTGACGATACTCGAAGGTCCGTATGGCGTCAATGACAGCCGAATGGATAGATGTCCAAATCAGATCCCCGCTCGACGCGGGGGAGGTGCTGGGGTTCCTGGATGATCCTTCCGTCTCAGGCGCATGGCAGGAAGGCCGAACCATTCATCTGTACTGGCCGAGCCATCGTTGGTCGCCCGAACAACTGACGCGTCTGCACCGGACGCTTCGCCGGTTGGCGGAGCACGGCGCGGCCGAACCCGACATCGTGGTGCAGGCACTGCCCGATCAGGATTGGAACCGTCAATGGGCACAGTCGGTCAAGCCATTGCGAGTCGGAAGACGCGTCCTCATCAGACCCAGCTGGGAACCGGTGGACATCGCGCCACACGAGATTGAGATTGTCCTCGATCCGAAGCAAGCGTTCGGGACCGGTCATCATCCGACCACGCGTCTGTTGCTCGAGTGGCTTGAAGACGGGATTCATGGAGGCGAGTCGGTGCTCGACGTAGGTACGGGAAGCGGGCTGTTGGCCATGGTGGCGCTTCGTTTGGGTGCGGCACACGCGATGGGCATCGACCATGATTCCGACGCCATCGAATGTGCGCGCGAGTATGCGGCGTTCAATCGGTTCGGGCCGGAGTTGGTTCTTCAGTGCGGGACCTTGGCGGTGGAGCGTTCCTATGATGTGGTTCTCGCGAATCTCGACCGTCGGACGCTTCTGGATCTGGCGGAATCTCTCGCTGCCAGCACCGGCGGGATCCTCATGGTCTCTGGCCTCCTCGTTGAACAGCGTGACGAAATTGTCGGTGCGTTTGCCAGCGCCGGACTGTATCCCGGACGCGAGCGGGACCGAGAAGGCTGGGTAGCCGTGGAATTTACCCGCGCCGAATCTTGTGAAGGAGGAGCAGGATGAGCCGTACCGGCCGGCCGCTCTATGCCCATGTGCATCAAATCAATGTCTCGGATGGAGGGGTTCCCAAGCATCCGGTCTTCGAAACCAAGATCTCCAAAGATGGGCTGGAAGGCGATCGTCAACGGAATCTCAAGGTGCATGGCGGGCCGGATCGGGCGGTGTGTCTTTTCTCCGTCGAGCTGATCGAGCGCATGCAGGACGAGGGACATACGATCGATGCCGGCTCGTCGGGGGAGAATCTGACGCTTGCGGGGATCGAGTGGAAAAGCCTCGAGCCGGGCGCAACGCTGAAGATAGGTCCGGACGTCCAGCTCGAAGTGACCAGCTACTGTGCGCCGTGCGAATGGAATGCCCGCTGGTTCCGCGACGGAGACATCACGCGAATCTCGCAACGGACGAACCCGGGGTGGAGCCGGCTGTATGCCAGAGTGCTGCAGCCGGGGATCGTGCGACCCGGCGACGAAGTGGTGATTGCGAAGGCCACCGGGTCGAGGAAAAGGGCCCGAAATTCAAAGGTAGGTTGACCCCCCCATGGAACGTGTTCTCGAACCCGAGTTGATGGAGGATCCCGAGCAGGCGGCGGCGTATGCTGCTGCTGACTTCACGCAGGAGAACCAAGGGTTTGTTGAACGTTTCAGCGAATATTTTCCGGGTTTTTCGAGCGGTCGTGTCCTGGACGCCGGATGCGGTCCGGCCGATATTCCCATTCGGTTCGCGACGCGTTATCCCTCCTGTCAGATCACAGCCGTGGATGCCAGCATGGCCATGATTCGGCTGGCGGAGCAGGCCGTGAACCGCGCAGGTTTGACCGATCGCATCACGCTGCGTTGCGAACGTTTCGACGCCGTTCCCGGTGCAAATGTGTTCGATGCGGTGCTGTCCAACAGCCTGCTCCACCATTTACCGAATCCTTTGCAGTTCTGGCACAAGCTTCGTCAACTCGTAAAGCCCGGGGCGCCCGTGCTGGTCATGGATCTGCTTCGTCCGGACTCGTCGGAAGCGGCACAGGCGATCGTGGACCGGTATACGGCGGGAGCGCCGGCCATCCTGAGGCGGGATTTTTACAATTCGCTCATGGCGGCATTCACCGAAGACGAGATCACCACTCAGCTCGCCCGATTGAATCTGACTCGACTGCTGATCGATGTGATTGATGATCGCCACTGGGTGGTCGGCGGAACCATTTACTAGGGATGGTGAAAACGATCACCAACTGCGTTCTCAGTCGTATGTCCCCCTCAACGTACCAGAACCGTACGCCTCGGGGGCCATGCTCCCTGCGGCCTTGTTGGATGATCGTTTTGACCATCCCTATGGTCGTCAACCTCTTGTGTGATGCGACAGTTTGCCAGGCGCAGCTCGACAGACTTCGAAAGCAAAGAACGCTCATCGCAGGCGATACGGTGGAAACACCGATGGTCCAAATCCCGGCCGGCGAGTTTGTGATGGGCTCGGACGGCACGCAAGCGCTCGAGGATGAGCGGCCCTCACATCGGGTCTGGCTTGATGCCTTTTCCATCGACGTGCACGAAGTGACGACCGCACAGTACGCCGCGTTTCTTGCGGATGCGAAGCGTGCGACTCCCTGGCAATGGGAGACGGTCGATTTGGGCCAACATGGCGATCGTCCGGTCATCGGCGTGGATTGGCGAGACGCTGAAGCCTTCTGCATCTGGAAGGGCAAGCGGCTTCCGACTGAAGCGGAATGGGAAAAAGCCGCCAGAGGAACCGACGGGCGCTTGTATCCCTGGGGAAATCAAGTTCCGAACGCAGAACTGGCTAATTTCGCATTGGGGGCGCGATTCAGCTACAACCAGGTGCTGCTCCCCGTGCGATCACATGAAGCAGGCAAGAGTCCTTATGGGCTCTATCACATGGCCGGCAATGCCTACGAATGGGTTCAGGATTGGTACGGGACTCACTACTACGAAGTGTCGCCACAGAAAAATCCACCGGGGCCCTCTCAGGGTCAGTTCAAGGTCCTCCGGGGCGGATCCTGGTCGGATCTGCCCAAGTACTTGCTCACCTACGGGCGATTCAAGCTGCCGCCCGAAACGAAGAACAGTTATACCGGCTTCCGCTGCGCGAAGTGAATTCATAGTGCTGGAGTGATTAGTCGTGAAGATGAGGCTGCGGAGCTTCAAAAAGGTCGTTCGGCAAGGCCGCAGCAAACGAAACGCCGAGGCATACGTTGTATGGTATGTCGAGGTGTTGAGTGAAGCGAGAACGCAGCTTGGGTCAAGGCGCGTCTCGGCGCGCACGGGGTGGGTGGGTGAGAAAGATGCCTTTTTCAAGCTCCGTTAATAAATACTCTTGCTGACTTCGGAGGAGAGCCCGCTCTCGCTCCCAGATGAATTGAAGGCGGAAACGGCAAAGTAGTATGTCTGTCCCATTGGCAGGCCCACAAGTGTGTAGCTGCCGGTAACACCGACGACGATCGGTGAGCCGGGATACGTGTAAAGACCAGACGCCGTTCCCAGATAGATTTTGTATCCTGCCAGATCACTCTCACTGTTCAACGTCCAGCTCAAAGTCGCGCTCCCCGTTGCCGGCAAAGGCGCCGGCGAAGGCGGCGGTGTCGTGGGTGTGGAGGAGGATGGCGATTGGGTTGGAGGCGACGGCGACGGTGACGGCGTGGAGCTTGGAGATGGCGCTGGTGCGACGAGTTGAGTCAGTCCCGGCATCTGAGTGGTCAGGCGGTGAAGACCGCGCCCGGCGCTCCCGGCACTTCCGGCGGCGATGTTTGGCGTCCCGCCTGCACCGGCGAAGGCACTCCCCACGGATGCTTTGGCTGTCGCAGTCGTCGGAGTGACCGAAGAAGTGGAGGTGGCCGTGCTGCTAAGTGGCGTTGTCGTCAACATGGAGGAGCCAGCCGATGAAAGGCCGGTCGTCGCCATGGAAACTCGATTCTCGCTCGAAGTTTTGTTCGTCTGAACGGGTGCGGCGGGCTGCGGCGCCGGGGCGGTGTCCTGCGATGGTGAAGGACTCGATGTGCCGGAAAGGGTCGCCTGGCCGGGCCGTTTTGTCAGCTTCCGGTGAAGCGAGCGAGCTGGTGGGGCACCGGCTGGGCCCGGCACCGTTTTGAATGTTCCGGCATCGGTGGACGTAACGTCCGGGGCTTGACGGTGTATCAAGCTGTGGGACCTGGGGGCTGTCTCGGGGTCCGCGGCATACGGACGGGAGGCGAGACCCATCACACAAACCAGCGCACTCAAACAGGGCAGGAGGCACGATGTCGCACGATGGCTGTAGCGAAGGTCCAGGCGAACCACGGCACGTCTTTCGTCGAAGATGATCCCTGACGTTCTGCATCAGGGCGGCACCATGCAGGAAGCGCGTAGAGGCATTGTGAATCTGACGTTCTCGATTAGCCACAAAAAGCGAATTTCTCGACACAAACAAGGAAGCGCCGGCGAGGAACACGCGTAGAGAGTCGGACGTTGCCGGAATGGCCGGCTAGGCGGAGAGCAGAGCGAGAAGGAATATCCCAGTCAGGGCACAGAGCGAAGCCAAGTAATGCAAGCCGGTGCGATCCTTGAGCCAGGCGGTTTTCCACTTGGCGGGATAGAGCGGTTGGTGCTCAATGAAGAGGCCGTCTTCATAGAAGCCAAGCGCCTGTTCAAGCTGGATCAGGACTTGTTTAGCCAGCCGATGCCGGTGTTGTTGTTGGAGGATCAGGCCGCAAAACAGGCCGCACCAGATGACGCCGGCGAGTGCGAGCAGCAGGACGTCGACGGGAGAAAGGCGGCCTTTGAACGGACTCAGCAGAAGCGCAAAGGTCATGGCGATCGAGCCGAACGCGCCAAACGCGGTCAGGCGCATCATCTGCTCTCGACGCTGATACACTTCAGTCTTGTACAGGGGGTAGAGAACCGTGAGCGTTTGCTGAATGCCTTCCGTGATCATGGCGAATCGCGAGTTCGCGCCTTGTCAAATCTCAACTCGTCAGATGAGTGACCAGCCAGTCGGTAATGGCGGTCGTCATCGTTCGAAAGTCGTCGCCCCGAGTGAACTGGTGGTCCGCCTCGGGGAGGAGGTCCAGCCGTTTGGGGCCGGAAAGCGCCTCCAGTAGGCGTCGGCTCTGATGGAGCGGCACCAACTCATCCCGTGCGCCCTGCACGACGAGCGTCGGGGCGACAATCCGCGACGCCGGGTCGTAGGCGACCTGCCGAAGGCAATCTTCGTACAATCCGTATTTCAACCGGATCCGTGCCGGCCCTCCCGATAAGTTCGGGATGGTGTCCGTCGTTTGCCAACGCGCCAATTCCTCGGGGCCGAATTCTAAGCGAAGTTCTTCGGCAAAATCCACCACCGGGCACTTCAAGGCCAGACAGGCGATGTCATGTCGTTGCGCGGTCGTGAGGATGGCCACCAACCCACCGAAACTGGATCCCATGAGGCCGATGCGTTCATATCCCTGCGACCGAACGAGGGTGACGGCCGCATGAGCTTGTCCAACGGCCAGAGAGACCGTAATGTCTTCAAAGAGGCCTTCGCTCTCGCCCTGCCCCAAAAAATCAAAGCGAAAGGTGGTCAATCCGGCGTCGTTCAACGTTCGCGTCAGGCTTTTGTTGGTGGTACTGTTTTTACTCGACAGGAAACCATGACACAGCACCACGGCAGCGGCGGCTGGCCTCGTAGGGCGGCTGAGAATGGCTGAGACTCGGCGTCCCTTGTCGTCCTCGAACGTCAGCGGTTCATCCATGCGGCGGCATTGTAGCAGAGTCGTCTCTCAGGATGACGAGGGCCGCAGTCCCACGGCCCAGGCGAGCTTGGCGATGAAGAGAGCGAGGCTCACCGTCAGCAGCCCCGCCGCCACCCAAACGGTGCTTTGGACGAAGGGCGAACCGAGCGGCAGACTCCAGATCAGAGACGCCAGAACAGACAATGCCATCGTCCCCAGGCTCAGGCCTGCCAGCTGTACCGTTCGCCAACGGTTCATGATCGCATCGAGCTGGGCACGATAGGCTTGTCGCTTCGCGCTGTTCTGCACGCGGGTCACCGCCAAGAGCTCCGGGACATAAAATGAGAGGCCTCCAAAGACGCCCTGCGTCACGAAGCCAATAAAGGCCAGGTGTGTATAGGCGACGAGGTGAAGGGAGCCAATCGGAAGCAGCGGAGGATTTCTGAGGTAATTGGCTCCCATGGCGAGACCGGTCGCAGCGGCCAAGAAAAGAAAGAAGGCGGCGATCAACAGATGATCGGTCGCGGCCGTTCCCGGTGAGCCCGCCTTCATCCAGATTCCGATCAGGTGAAACGTGCACAAGGCGATGCTCACGACCAAGAGGCAACCCACTGCGACTTCAAGCCACACAGCGGACATGAGAAAGGCTCCGAGCAAGGCGCCAAATCCTGCAGGAAGAGACCAAAGAGCGATGTGGGTCATTCGTCCGAGGGTGGCTGGCTGTTCCAAGAGAACGGGCAGGAGCTGCTGCAAGGCGACGAGGAAGGTGACCGTCACGAAGCCCAGCACGAGGAGGTGAATATGTGCAAGGCGCACATGCGCGTAGTAGCCGTCGGTCAGGCGAAACGCCAGCGCAATCGCGGCGGCCACTCCAACGACGAGGGCGGCGAGCGCGATGCGATAGATCCACCCCGCACCAGCCGGCTCGTTGAATGCCGTCCCAACATGGACCCAGGCGGGCTTCGCGAGGGAGAGAACGATGCCGCCAAGCAGTAGGCCGACAAGGCCGGCGGCCGTCATGTTCCCGAGCCAGAAGCTGAAAAGCAGTCCGGCCGTGGCAACGTTCAATGCCAGAAAAAGAACCGAACGGGGTTGGACAGAAGTGTCCTTGCGATCGGAGAAACGGGCGAGCGACAGCAACAGGCTGCCGATCGCCAACTGGAGAATCCCGCCAACCAGCGCCCCATGAACATGCATCGGTTTGAGCCACTGAGGAAGCGGCGTGCCATAGAGCAATCCAATGATGAGGGCGATACCGAGCAGAAACGATCCGGCCAGCCAGGTGAATCCGGTCAGAAGAAACGTCAAGGGCGTCCCCACCGATGACAGGTGAGACCCCACATCACGTTTGGTCCTGCGTTGCATCTGTGAGGAGGATACGAGCGACTGTCTCATCGTTGGGCTAGGAAATAGAAATGATTGGTCGGGCCGGCGCCGTGACCGATCGCCAGGCCGTGGCGGATCGCTTCCGTGACGTAGGCCTTGGCGGCATGAACGGCATCAACGACGGCGCTCCCACGTGCCAGATGGGCCGCAATCGCCGATGCAAAGGTGCAACCGGTGCCATGCGTGTGAGGTGTTTCGATGAACTCTCCTTTGAAGACGTTGAAAAAACGGCCGTCATACAGGAGATCGGTGGCACGCTCCGCCAAGAGATGCCCACCCTTGACGAGCACGTGCTTGCAGCCGAAGCCATGGATGACTTTGGCCGCGCGCCGGGCTTCCGCGAGCGAGGTAATCTTGATGCCGGAGAGTTGTTGCGCCTCATGAACATTCGGCGTGACAAGGAGGGCCAGGGGAAACAGCTGCTTCTTGATCGCTTCGATCGCGTCGGCCTTCAAAAGGGAGTGTCCGCTCTTCGAGATCATTACGGGGTCGACAACGAGGTTCTCAACCTGTTGCGGCTTCAACATTTTTGCGACCGTCTCCACAATCGCTGCCGACGACAACATGCCGGTCTTAACCGCCGCCACCTCGAAATCGTCGAAGACGGCGTCAATCTGCGAGGCAATCACGGGAGGCGGGACCTCGAATACGTCGGTCACTTCTTCGGTATTCTGCGCCGTAATCGCAGTGATGACCGACATCGCAAACACCCCGTTGGCCGACATCGCTTTGATGTCGGCTTGGATACCGGCGCCTCCACCGGAATCAGAACCGGCAATCGTGAGCACCTGTTTAAGTGTCGTGGTCATGGCGGAGAGGGTGTCGCCCGTTATGCGGAAGCGTCAGCATATATATACATTGCGGCGGAACTCTGTCCAGCGCGGGTGCAAATCAAGATGCCCGCCATAGAACATTCATCTTTGACTTATCTCATCTCTCAGGGTGTTCGACGGGTGGCGTCGACCTGGGCGACTTGCTCACCCACCCTTCTCCTTTCGTCCGGCGTAATTGCATCACCAGGGTCAGGGCTGGTAAGTCTCGGAGCGACTTGAGAGCGCCGTTGGGCTACCGCTCTTGCTACTTTTCATTACAAGGGTCCGACGGGTGGCGTCGAGCGGGCGCCCAAGCACGCGCAGCGGGGGACCCCACACCGGGCGGGGGTGCGAGCATGGTTGGGCTGCTCGACGACAGGACCCGTCGACTACACCGGCCACTTCTCCTCGTTCCAGGCCATCTCCCAGAACATCCACTCAAAGCGAGAACTGATCACGAACGAGTCCTCCATGCGCCGCTTCTCTTCTGCTCCAGCCGTCTTTGCCCACTGATCCACTTTTCTACGCATCCACTGCTGCACTTCAGCGAATTCAGGAGAGGCATAGAGCATCAACCAGTCTCGATAGGGATGGGTTTTGGGCGGAGGACCATGCCGCAACAAATGCCGGCCGATCACACAATAGATCCAAGCGCACGGCAGGGCCACGACGGTGATCTCCGCTGCCGTTCCGGATTGAGCGACGGTCAGCATGTGGCGGGTATACGCATAATTGGTCGGCGCCATGGGGACCGCCGTCATCTGCTTGGCGCTCATCTTCCATTTGGTCCCAAAACCCTCGTGCAAACTCCTCTCGACGACGATGGTCTCTTCCGCCAGCTTGGTCAGCCGGAGGGCGGATTCCGAATCCGGGGCTCGCAGCGCGCCTGCAGAGAAGACGCGCGCCAGTTCGCCGAGAAAGCGTGCGTCTTGCAGAATGTAATAGCGGAATTTGCGCTCAGGCAACGTGCCATTGCCGAGTGCGACCACAAACGGATGAGTGAATTGCGCATCCCAAATCGGTTGAGCCAGTCGTCGAAGATGGTTTGAGAAGGACATGGTGTTATGAGGGCGGGGGAGGCCAAGGCCTCGGCAGGCGGTTGATGCCGTCCAAAGCGGCGACCTTGTAACATTCGGCGAGGGTGGGATAGTTGAAGACGGTATCGATGAAATAGTCGATCTTCCCCTTGTAGGCCATGACAGCCTGTCCGATATGGATGAGTTCCGTCGCCCCTTCGCCGATCGCATGCACGCCGAGGAGTTCGCGCGACAGCCGGTGAAAGAGCAGTTTGAGCATGCCCGTCTCGTCGCCGATCAACTGGCCGCGCGCGATTTCGCGGTAGCGGGCGATCCCCACGCCGTACGGAACGTCCTCTCTCGCCAGCTCTTCTTCGTTTCTACCGACCATCGAGATTTCCGGAATCGCGTAGATGCCGAATGGCAGGAGGTCCGTGTCCATCCGGTCGGAGATGCCAAAGGCGTGACAGGATGCATGACGGCCCTGCTGCATGGAGGTCGATGCCAAGGCGGGAAAACCTATCACGTCACCCGCGGCATAAATATGGGGTATTGCGGTCTGGAAGTGCGCATTCACGTACAGACGGCCACGCTGATCCGGCTTCAATCCGACGGCGTCCAGATTGAGATCCTTCGTTGCGCCTTCACGGCCGATCGCATACATCAGCGTGCCGGTATGTATCGGTTTTGCGTGTTTGAGGACCACGTTGACGTGGTCGTCTGCCTCTTTCGCGATGGCGAGCACCTCTTCTTCGTGGTAGAGCGTCACGCCGATGTCTTTCATTTGTGTTTGAAGCGTCGTAATGATCTCTTCGTCGACAAACTCGAGGAGGCGCGGACGTTTGTCGATCAGCGTGACGGGAATGCCCATGGCGGCCAGGATTGAGGCATATTCGGTGCCGATGACTCCACCGCCCACGATCGTGATTGAATCAGGAATCCGCTTGAGGCGAAGGATGCCGTCCGTGTCGATGATCGCCTCATCATCGAAGGGTACTGCGGCCGGTCTGGCCGGCTCCGTGCCCACGGCGATGACGATGAAGTCCGCCGTATGCTCGATCACGCCGGTTGACCCTTCTATCCTCAAGCGATGAGGATCAAGGAAACTGGCCTTGCCTTGGATCATGTCGACACGATTGCGGGACATTTGATTTCTGACGATGGCGATTTCGTTGGTGATCACGTGGTTGGCGCGAAAGGCGAGGTCCTCGATGGTGATGTGCGCTTTCAGCCGATAGCCGGCGCCATAGAGATTGCGCTGCCGGAACCCGGACAAGTACAGGACGGCTTCGCGAAGGGATTTACTGGGAATGGTACCCGTATTGATGCAAACGCCGCCCACCACCTCTTTCCGCTCGATGATACCGACTTTCTTTCCGAGCTTGGCGGCCTGTACGGCGGCCTTTTGACCGGCAGGCCCCGTGCCGATGACCAGGAGGTCGTAATGCGCCATCACCACCTCAAGCGGAAGGGGATGCAGGTTGAGGACAAACAGATCGAGGCGTTATTTTTTACTGAGCGTCTCGCCACTGCTCGTCACCAGCTTACGTGCCACCTGAAAGGCGTCATCCATGTCAGGTAACTGCGCCAGTTCCGGCGTGATTTGCAAATGGCGAACGACGTTCTGGGCGTCAACTACCATCACGGCTCTGGCCAAAATGTGCGGATCCTTCAAAAACAGACCGTAGGTTTTCCCAAAGTCGGCATTTCGAAAATCGGAAAGGAACGTCACGTTGCCGATCTTGGCCTCCTCTGCGAACCGCTTCTGAGCGAACGGTGTATCGATGCTGATGGTAATCAGCTCGACCATCTTGTCCAAGCCCTTGTTCTTCTCGCTGAGGTAATGGGTCTGTTGCTCGCAGACCTTCGTATCGAGCGACGGCACGACGCTGATGATGCGAACTTTGCCTTTGCCTGCGGTGTCGGTGAGGTTCACGAGCGTGTTGTCGGGCTGAGCGAGCTTGACGCTGCGCAGTGAGTCGCCGACCTTGATGCCGTTGCCCGAAAGCGAGAGAGGACTGCCTTTGAACAAGACATTATGTCCGTCACCTGCGGTCGCGCTGCCGTCGGCGACGGTGTAATTCTTATAGAGAAACGGCTCGTGTCCGCCGGTGCAGCCGGTTACTGACAGCGCAAGCAGCCACAAGGCGCTGAGTAAGTATCGTCCATGAATCTGCGTCATGAAATCCTCCATCTCATTGCGGAGGAAAAGGTCCCTACCGCCGCAAAAATTCTATCATAGCTCGGTTGACCAGATCAGGTCGTTCCCATTGAGGGATGTGCCCTGCATTTGGAATGCGCACGAGTACGGCTCCTTTGATCGTGTGATGCAGCTCCTCGCCGACCCGGAGGGGAAACACACGATCTTGTTCGCCCCAGACAATGAGGGTCATATGGCCGATCTCGCCAATTCGCGTCGCAAAACCGGTTTCCCACAAGGGGAGCGTGTCGCGAACGGTCATGAGCGGCGGAATCACACCGGGACGTTGCCGGTTCCGATTCGAGCGTTCGATGACTGCGGGCGTCAATAGGGCGGGATCGTGCACGATTTCCTTCAAGACAGATTCAATCATTACGCCGCCGAACAACCAGTTGCCGAAGGAGGCCAGCCATGAAGGCGCTGGAGTATCCAGCGCTCGTTGAATGGTCGGGCTGGTCAAGCGCTCGCGTACCTTGGCGGGAAAGCCGCCGATGAGCACCAGTCGCGAGACACGATCTGGATGCGCCAAGGCCATGCCGATGGCCAGTCCGGCGCCCATGGAGTTACCGACGAGGGTTGCCTGTCGGATCTGCAGCGCATCCATGAAGCGCACAAAGTAGTCCAACATTTGATCCGGGCGGTATTCGATGTCCGGTTTCGCGGAAAGCCCCGAGCCAATGAGATCGGGTGTAATGACCCGGAACTCCGTCGAGAGTGCCGTTTGTTGGTGTTCCCATTGCCACATGGATCCGCCGAATCCATGCATCAGGATGACCGGCTCCCCCTGACCGACATCCAGATACGCCATGAGCTGGCCTTCGACGTCAACGGTGCGGATCGGAATGCGCTCGAAGGCCTCAAAGTGCGGGGGGATCTGAGGAGGAGAAGAGCAAGCCGCCATGAGGAACACTAATGCGACCAGAGAGGCGAATACTCGCCTATTCAGCATCCTGCCAGCCACGACCATCGCCAGGCGGTGCTATTCCAATTGGATGACCGTCTCGTCCGTTTTGACGGTCTCGCCTTCGACAACCAGGATTCCGACGACTTTACCGTCGACAGGCGCCGGCACGCGGCTTTCCATCTTCATGGCCTCGATGATCAGCAGCGGATCGCCGGCCTTGACCTGTTGGTCCTTGATGACGAGCACTTTGACGACACGTCCAGGCATCGGCGGCGCCACGTCGCCGGGCTTCGAGGGTCTTGGCCGTTTTGGCTTGGCGTCTTTGCCGCCCTCCGCAGCTTCAGGGACGCCGGCCAAGACTTCTTGAATGGCTTCAAGCGAGACCTCTTCGAGCTTGTCGTTGACGCGGATGTAGTAGGGCTTGCGCCCGTCGGTTTTGCGGCCGGATCCGGATACCTTGACGTGATAGGTTTCGCCGTGGACGGTGACGTTGAACTCCACGGGCGCCAGATGCAGTTCTCCGGCCACCGCCGGTCCTTTCGCGGGCGTGGTTTCAAGCGGTTCGGGGACGAGGTCGCCTCGTTCCCGTGCCTCGAAGAAGTCACGCGCAATGGCCGGGAAGAGCACGAAAGAGAGCTGGTCTTCGACCGTTTGAGCCGAGGCCGGAAGATCTTTCTTGACCGCGTCCAATTCGGGATCCAACCGATCCGCCGGTCTTGTCCTGATCGGCTCTTCGTCGCCGACCGCCCTGGCCATGATATCCCGATCCATTTGTCCGGGAGCGCGGCCATAGAGACCGAGAAAATAGTTCTTGGTTTCGGTCGTGATGACCTTATAGCGCTCGCCGGTCAGGACGTTCAGCGTCGCCTGAGTGCCGACGATCTGGCTCGTCGGAGTGACGAGGGGAGGATATCCCATATCCTTCCGCACTCTTGGCACTTCATCGAGCACTTCCTTCATGCGGTCGAGAGCATTCTGCTCGGTCAACTGTGCCGCCAAATTCGAGAGCATGCCGCCGGGAATCTGAGACGTCAAAATTTCCGCATCGACACCGGTAAAATCGCTCTCAAACTGGCGATAGCGGCGGCGCACCGTTCTGAAGTGCTCGGTAATCGGCAACAGCGAGTCGAGTGCCAAACCCGTGTCGTAGGGCGTGCCGTGCAATGAGGCCACCATGGTTTCGGTGGCCGGGTGCGAAGTGCCTCCGGCCAGCGGCGACATGGCGGTGTCCAGCATGTCGAGGCCGCCTAGGATCGCCATGAGGGCGGACATCGAGGCCATGCCGGAGGTGTAATGCGAATGCAGATGGATGGGCACCTTCACGGCGGCTTTCAACCGGCGGACGAGTTGATAGGCATCGAGAGGCGCCAGGAGACCGGCCATGTCCTTGATGCAGAGCGTATCGGTACCGAGATCCTCAAACTGCTTGGCCAGATCGACGTAGCGGTCGATATTGTGGACCGGGCTGACCGTGTAACTGATGGCGGCCTCCGCATGCTTGCCGCAGGCCTTCACCTCGCGGATCGATCGGTCGACGTTCCGCACGTCGTTCAGCGCATCGAAAATTCTGAAGACATCGATGCCGTTTGCAGCCGAACGTTCAATGAACCGCTCGAGCACATCGTCGGCGTAATGACGGTACCCGACGAGGTTTTGGCCCCTGAGCAGCATCTGCAATTTGGTGTGCGGCATCGCCGCGCGAAGCGCCCGCAGCCGTTCCCATGGGTCTTCCTTGAGAAACCGCAAACAGGTGTCGAAGGTCGCGCCGCCCCAGACTTCCAATGACCAAAAGCCCACGGCGTCCAGCTTTTGGGCGATCGGCAGCATATCTTCCGTCCGCAGGCGCGTGGCCAGGAGCGATTGATGGCCGTCGCGCAACGCGACGTCGGTGATCAGTATGGCCTTTCCGAGAGCCGGTTGGATGGCGAGTTCACGAGGACGAGCGCTCGTGCGGGGCGATGATTTGGAGGCTGCTCCAGGAGGGCGCTTCTTTGCCGTAGGCCTCTTGACGAATCGTTTTGTCGCCATGGGTTCGTCTCAGGGAGATGAGCCGCCGTTCGGTCCTATAACCCTTCGTAAGCCGCGATTGCGGCGGAAATCGCCACCACCAGATCTTCCGGCTGCTCGAATTCGTCGTACGTGAAGAGGTCGGGGTGAGTCTCCAGGTAAGAGGTGTCGAAACGCCCGGCAAGAAAATCCTGATCTTGCATGATGGTCTTCATAAACGGAATTGTGGTCTTCACTCCACGCAAGACATATTCTTCGAGTGATCGCCGCATACGGCTGACCGTTTCTTCCCAGGTTCGGCCGCGGACCGTCAATTTCGCCAGCAAGGCATCGTAATAGGGCGGCACGGTGTAGTCCTTGTAGACCGCGCCGTCGATCCTGACGCCGATGCCGCCTGGAGACAGGTAGGCTGTGATCGTGCCGGTACAGGGCAGGAAATTGTTCCTGGGATCCTCGGCGTTGATCCGGCATTGGATGGCGTGCCCTTGCAGCGTGACTTCTTCTTGATCGATGTCGAGCGGTTTGCCGGCCGCGATCGAAATCTGATTGCGCACGATGTCGATCGCCGTGATCTGTTCGGTCACGGTATGCTCGACCTGCAGCCGGGGGTTCATTTCGATGAAATAGAACCGGCCCTCTTGATCCAACAGGAATTCGACGGTCCCGGCGTTGTCGTAGTTAACGGCATGGGCGATCGCGATGGCGGCTTCACCCATTTCCTTTCGCAGTTTGGGCGTCAAAATCAGCGACGGTGCGATCTCAATCAGCTTCTGATGTCGGCGCTGGATGGAGCAATCCCGTTCGCCGAGGTGAATGATGTGGCCGTGCCGGTCGCCGAGGATTTGAAATTCGATGTGGTGCGGCCGCTCGATGTACTTTTCGAGAAAGACGCTTCCGTCGCCGAACGCGGCGTGGGCTTCTCGGGCAGCGACTTCGATATTCTCCCGCATCTCCGCATCCGAGCGCACGACGCGCAAGCCTCGGCCTCCGCCTCCGGCGCTCGCTTTGATGATGATGGGATAGCCGGCTTGCTTCGCAAAGGCCAGGGCGTCCTTCACCTGGGTGACCCCGCCTTTCGTGCCTGGAACGATGGGGACGCCCACGGACTCGGCCAGTTCACGCGCGCTCACTTTGTTGCCCATTAAGGTGATCGCGGCGGGCGAGGGTCCGATGAAGATAATGCCTGCGTCATGACATTGTTGGGCGAACTCCGCATTTTCAGAAAGAAATCCGTACCCGGGGTGGATGGCGTCGGCGCCAATGCGAAGGGCGAGGTCCACGATCTGCCGGCCGTCCAGAAATCCCTTCACCGGTCCCGGACCGACGACGTAGGCTTCGTCGGCTTTTTTGACGTAAATGCCCGTCGAATCGGCTTCGGAATAAATGGCGGCTGTCGCGATGTTCAATTCGCGGCATGCGCGAATGATCCGCATGGCGATTTCACCGCGATTGGCGACCAGGATCTTCTTGAACATGTCGACTTCCTGCTCCGGAAATCCCACGCACGGCTCCGTACTACGGGCGCAAAGGATGCGTAAGTTAGCATAAGATCAAGAAGAATGTCGAGGGAAGACGCCGACAAACAAAACGCTGGCACGCGAGTGAGGAAGAGGTGAACTCGGCGAGGAGGGAGCGGTTGGGGCGCTCCCTCTTCAATGGGATCGATTACTTCGCCTGGACGAGAAATCCCTTGGACCGGGCGTTGCCGCCGCCGGCCACCACGTCGATGAAGGACATCCCGGCTTTGACGTCGGGGACCGTCGCTTCGATGGTGGTATCGTTGACGTACTTGTAGTCGATCTTGGCCGGGCCGGCTGCGCTAAAGGCGACGCCGTGGAAGCATTCTTTGGTTCCAAAGTTCTCGCCCTTGATCGTCACTTTTTGGCCGGGTTTTGCTTCGTCTGGCTCAACCTTGTGGATCTTTGGGCGTTTGGAGCGGTCGCATACGGGATCGCGTTCCACCCGCTCTGCATCGAACCCCTTGATGGATTCCATGTCGTAGAGCGTGAATCCTGCCCCTTCGACGATGCTTCCCTTGTCGCTGGGCTGTTGTTCTTCCGCGCGGGAATCCGGAACTGAAATCAGGCAGAGCCCGATCAGCCCCATGAAGTAGAGTAATGATTGCCGGATCTGCATAGAGGCCTCCTTGACCGATAAGGCAAGATTATTTGCGCTCGAACGGGATATAGGTTTCCGTGATGATTTGCCGCCCTGTAGGCGATTGTGCAAATTGCATGAAGGCATCCACTAACGGATTCGGATCTTTCTTTGCCAACAGCAAGACGGGTCGCCTGAGGGGATACCGTCCGTCCTTCACCGTGGGAACCTCCGGTTCGACTTTATCGACAGGCAGCAGTCGGACTGCCACGCCGCTGGTGACGACGGCCAAGCCCTGGTTCAGCGAGATATAGGCGACGGCGGACATTGGAGGCAGCGTACCGACGACGGTCTTGACGACTTTGTCGTCCTTGGCGATGACTTTCGCATTATTGGGAATCTTCCCGTCGATGCCGAGTTCGCGTTCGAACGCATCGCGGATGTTTTGATTTTTGGGCCGATCGATCAGGAGAATTTTGGTTTCAGGACCGCCGAGCTCGGACCACTCCTTGACTTTGCCGGAGTAAATGTCCGCCACCTGCTGCTTCGTCACCTCTTTTGTAAAATTTGAAAGGTGAACCAAAATGCCGATGCCGTCCCAGGCGATTTGCGTGGCGGCCAGGGCGGCGTCTTCAGAGCCTGTGACGGCCAGATGGGCTTCACCCGCCTTGACCATCTCGACCGGCTTGGAATGATCGTCCCACACGACATCGACATAGGCGCGAGGGTTCGCTTTTTCGAACGCCCGTGCCAGAGACTCGATGGTAGTCTGTTCCGGCCCGTTGCCGACGATCACGAGGTTGCCTGAGACTTCGGCTCGGCTCGGCGACGGAAGTGCTGCATTGACCGCAATGGCAAGGAATGCCGCCCAAAGCATGAGGAGGGACGGGAAAACACCGGATCGGGGGTCTATTGCCGAGGCCGAGCGCGCCACAGGGTCCATGCGGGAGGTTCAGTTTTCCGTCTTGTCAGGAGTCTGCGGCTCAGAACCAGAAAAGACATCCTGAATCGTTGGCGGCGCACTCCTCGCGCCGAACAGGGGTGGAAGCTTTGAGAAGTTGGCCGTGCGATGGTTCAGCATGTCATAGGCCTTCATTTCTTTAAATCCGGGCTTATGGTCTCCCTTGACTGTCGAGATGAATGAAGAAAGCAGCCGCGTCGCATCCTGAGCCTGGCAGAAGGGGCAAATGGTATCTTCGGGCCTGGCATGGACCGATTGTGTGACATCGAACTGCTTTTCACAGCGCTGGCAACGGTACTCGTACAGTGGCATGTGATTCCCCCGCCAGAATTTGTCGGCCATAGCGCGATGCGCGCCCTTGACCATCCGTTAAAGTTTGCCTTATTGTAACACACCTGCCTGGTTCGAAGACTAGGGGATATGGGCCGTATTACGAGGAGGATGTGTGATGGCGGTGCTGATTCGACGGTATAAGGGGCACAACGGCATGATGCAGGAGGAGCGCATCGACGACGACGATCGCATCGAACGCTATTTCCGCCTGTTCGAGAAGGACGATATTAAGAAACTGCAAACCGGTGTGAAAGTATTCATCGAAAAGGACGAGTGGCAGCTCCTTCCTTGAGACAGGAAGGGACCTCATCACGCTCCAGCCCCGTACGATTTCATCCATGACCTACTGGATTCACGTCGCCCATTCAATCGACCGGGTGACGTTGCACAGGGACCGGTGCTCCGAAGTGCCCTCCACGCAAACCTCGACAGACTATTGGGGCGGCGGCTGGTACGATTATCCTGACAAGGAGCGTGCGCTTGCCGCCATGGAACAGGCAGGACCGAGTGACCTGCGGCGCTGCCCCCTCTGCAAGCCTTAGCGGGATGTTGAAACAGACCGTCGACTTTGTTCTCGCGTCGCTTAGAGCCTCAACGTACGGCAAAAAGGTACGCTTCGGCTCTTCGCTCGCTGCGGCCGCGTCGAACGGTCTGTTTGAACATCCCTTAATATAGTTCATAACAGGCCAAACTTCTTCACCTACATGCCCCGTCTGGCACTGCTGCTGACCACCTTCATCTGGGGTGCGACGTTCCCGGCTACCAAGGCTGCCCTGGAACAGATTCCGCCCTTGTCGTTTCTCGCCCTCCGATTCCTGCTGGGCACAGTGCTGATCGCCGCCTGGTTTGTCGTCGCAGGGTATCGATGGCAGCGCCATCAGGGAATTCTACAGGCGGGCTCCATCGCGACGGTATTCTTGTTCTTCGGCTACGCCCTTCAAACGGTCGGACTCTACTATACGAGCGCGTCGAACAGCGCTTTTTTAACCGCGTTATACGTGGTCATCGTGCCGATCATGTTGCGCCGGTTCGACGTTCGTGTGGTCACCGCAACCGTCATTGCCACGGCGGGGCTGTGGCTCCTCGTCAAGCCCAGCACGACGATGAATCTTGGCGACGTCATGACGATTGGTTGTGCGATCGCCTTTGCCGGACATATCGTCTGTCTTGAGCGCTACACTCGCCTGTTCGATGCGCCGAGTTTGCTCTTGTGGCAGATGATTGCGATGACAGGGCTCTTCTTCCCGATGATGGCATGGGAACAGGCGCCTGCCCAGGCCTTCGCCCTTTCCCCTGCGCTTCTGATCGGACTGACCGTGACCGGAGTATTCGCCACGGGCGCATTCGCCGTGCAAATGTGGGCTCAGCAATTGATCCCTGCTCAGCAAGTGGCGCTGATTTTCGCGTCCGAGCCCGCGTATGCCGCCTGGTTGTCATGGTATTTCCTCGGGGAGACACTGGATGTCCAAAGCTGGATCGGCAGCGGATTGATTCTCACTGCCGTGCTCATCGGGGCCTTTGTATCACCCTCAGCGGAAACGGCGACCCCTGCCACGGAACCTGCATGATCGGAGCTATGTAGGATGGCGCAAAAATTTGGGAACAGTCGGTGGGTGCGGGAAGGATTTCTGGACAATCGCAGCCAAGGGACGGTCATCGGTCGCATCGTCCTGGCCGTCGTTGGTGCGGTGGATCTCTACCTGACGGGTGATTTCAAAGCGGATATTGCGGGCCAGTTGATTCAGTTTCGGAACAGTCGATTCGAGGATGACGAGTTGGCCGGGCAGGTGATCGGAGATATCGAGAATCCTCAGATTGGGACGGTCAACCTGATTTCATTTGATCCGCATCCCAACCTGGTACCTCATCCGTACGTCGAATGGTTTTCGAGAAGTTCACAGCACTATCGGTTCGAGTTAGCGCCTGAAGATGCCTGGATCGTCCCGGCCAACGAGTGCGGTGCCATGGATGAGCAAAGCCGGCAGATTCGAGCCAGGCTGGGCAGCTCGTGAGGCAGCCGCCCTTCTAGCCTTCGGCTGCGGTGAGGGTTCCTGCGAGGACTTCCTCTTTGCTTTTCTGTTCACGCACGTAGACCGGCACCTCGCGAATGTCCCATACAAGCCCCAGCCATTCCATCGCCTTGAGGCAATAGTAGGTCATGTCGATCTCCCACCAATAAAATCCCTGCCTCGTCGAGGCCGGGTAGAAATGGTGGTTGTTGTGCCAGCCCTCGCCCATGGTAATCAGCGCGAGCAGAAAATTATTGCGGCTGTCGTCGCCGGTGTCATAGCGCTGTGATCCGTACACATGCGAGAGGGAGTTAATCGTGCAGGTGCCGTGAATCAACGCGACAGTCGAGATGAAGAAGCCCCAAATGAGCATTTGCGGTCCATTTGTCCCGAGATGCGGCGCGTAGATCTCCAACAGTTTGCCGAATCCGAACATCGCAAACCCCGCAATCGTGGGGACGAGGATGTCGAACCGGTCGAGAAAACGCAGCTCGGGATACTTGGCAAAGTCGGCGATGCCTTTCAGGCGAGGGGCAAAGTGCGTCTGGGACGTGAACCATCCGATGTGTGACCAGAGAAACCCACCCTGTCGCGGTGAGTGCACGTCATTGATGGTATCCGAGGCGATGTGGTGATGGCGATGATGGCCCGCCCACCACAACGGCCCGCGTTGAGCGCAGGATCCGCCGAGTACCGCGAACACCAACTGTACCGTACGGGACGTCTTAAACGTGCGATGCGAGAAATAGCGGTGATACCAGCCCGTGATCGCGAACATCCGCACGAAATAAAACGCGATTGCGACCGCCACGGCTATCCAGCTGGTTCCGACCCAAATGACTCCCAAACACATGGCATGGACGGCGATGATGGGAATGCACCGGAACCAGTCCATCTTGGGGATGCCGTCGGTTTTCATATACTCGAGGCCGGCCCAGGAATCGAACCACCGCAAGAACGTAAACCACAAGTCTTGGGCCTTGGTCGGATGAAGCGTACGCACGTCGGACATTCGGTTTCCCTCCAATTCAACCCCGGCATTCCGCCGGGCACACACACGCGGCAGCTGAATCTCAGTAAGGCCTCGGCACTTGAAGGTGGTTCACGAGGCGGGCTGCACAGTCCAAAGCTATGTCAGAAGTTTCCCGCACCGGCCTTGGACGACGGAACTGCATTATACATTAAATTTCTCCAAATGGTAGGGGGTAATCTTCGCTTTCACAATTGTACCGGAACACGCGCAGCTGTCTAGCCGAGTGCGAATTCGCGGAGTTACATCCTCGCGTGATCGGCGCGAACGCGAAATGCTGTTGATTCGAAAGGTCCTCGGATATGCGTTCGGAAGGAATTCATTCGTGCACGAGTCCGCCGGTCGAGAATAGAGACTTACCCGACAATCCTGCTAGAATGCTCGCCCCATGAACGACCGTTTTTTGAAGGCCTGTCGACGCGAACCGGTGGACTGCACGCCGGTGTGGTTCATGCGCCAGGCGGGACGGTACATGGCCGAATACCGCTCGCTTCGCGCCAAGCACAGCATGCTCGCCCTCTGTAAAACGCCCGAGTTGGCCGCGCAAGTCACCCTACAGCCCGTCGACCGCTTTCCCGTCGATGCGGCCATTATCTTCGCCGATATTCTCTTGCCGCTCGAGGCGATGGGATTGAACCTGGAATTCGCGGAAGGGGAGGGGCCGGTCATTCACAATCCTCTGCGTGAGCGGGCGGACGTCGAGCGTCTCAAAGCGATCGACGGCGCGGAATTGGACTATGTGGCCGAAGCCATCCGACACACGCGCCGGGAGCTCAAGGGACGGGTGCCGCTGATTGGATTCGCCGGTGCGCCGTTCACCCTCGCCAGTTATGCGATCGAAGGCGGTGGGTCCCGCAATTACGTGCTGACGAAGTCCATGATGTACCGTGAGCCGGAGGTGTGGCACCTGCTGATGGACAAACTGGCTCGCGTCGTCACCGGCTATCTTCGTCGGCAGATCCGTGCCGGCGCCCAAGCGATCCAGTTGTTCGACAGTTGGGTGGGGTGTCTTTCCGTCGGGGACTACGCCGAATATGTCAAGCCGCACGTGCAACTGATCTTTGAGGGATTGAAACGCGAAGGCGTGCCGATGATACACTTCGGCACCGGCACAACGGCCCTGCTGCGTCACATGCGCGAAGCGGGTGGAGACGTGATCGGCGTCGACTGGCGTATCCATCTCGACGAGGCATGGGCGATGATCGGCCATGATCGTGCAGTGCAGGGAAATCTGGATCCGGTGGCCTTGTATGCACCGCTTCATGAAATCGAGCGCCGAGTCGAGGACATCCTGCGCCGGGCCGCTGCGCGCAACGGACACATTTTCAACCTGGGCCACGGTATCCTGCCCACGACGCCGATCGAGCATGTCGAGGCGGCCATCAACATGATCCACAAGTTAAGTCAGCGGTAGCATCCATGCCGCCTTTGTCACAGCCCGTTGCCATCCTTCTCATGGCCATGGGCGGGCCGGACTGTCTCGAGAACGTGGAACCATTCCTGCTCGACGTGCGCGGCGGCCGTCCCACTCCCCCCGAATTGATTGCCGAGATACAAGCGCGCTATCGGGCCACCGGCGGGAAGTCGCCGGCAGTCGGTATCACGCAGAATGTTGCGAAGAAGCTCGAGGGCCAGCTGAATAAGGCCGGCCGCGGGCGCTACCGCGTCCATGTCGGTCTTCGACATTGGCATCCGTACATCAAGGACACGTTGGCGCAACTGCTACTCGACGATCCTGAGCACATCATCGGCTGTTGCATCGCGCCCCAGCAGTCGTCGATGAGCACCGGAGCCTATCGGAAAAAAGTCGAAGAAGCCCAAGCGCTTTTGAACGACCGCCATACCGTGAGCTACGTGGGGAGTTGGAATCGACATCCGAAACTGATTGCGGCGATCGTGCACAACATTCGCGAAGGGCTCCGCAAGTTCCCGCCCGCCGTTCGCTCCAACGTCACCGTCCTGTTCACCGCCCACAGCCTCCCGGAACGGATTGTCGCAATGAACGATCCTTACCCGGCCGAAGTGAGCGGCACCGTGGCTGCGGTGACGAGCTTCCTCGACGGACAGCCGACGGCGTTTGCCTACCAGAGCCAAGGACGCTCCGGTGAGCGGTGGCTTGGTCCCACCGTGGAAGCGACCGTCGAGGAATTGGCGCGTGCGGGGCAACGACAGGTGTTGGTCGCGCCGATCGGATTCCTGTGCGATCATGTGGAGACGCTCTACGATATCGACATCGAGTTGAAGCAGTTGGCGACCGGCCGTGGGATTCAACTCGAACGCATTGCCATGCTGAATGACTCCTCCCCCATGATCGAGACGCTTGTCGATGTCATCGCCGCTCACGAATCCTCGCTGATTCCGTCGTGACCCTCTCCTCGACAGTTGCAGTGATCGGTGGAGGCATTTCCGGCTTGGCGACGGCGCTCGCTCTGATCGAACAGGCTCAAACCGCCGGAATCCCGTTGCGTTGCACCGTCATCGAAGCGGGCTCCGCCTGGGGCGGCAAAATCGTTACCCATAAGGTCGGGAACCTCATCACTGAAGCTGGCCCCGACTCATTTTTGTCCACCAAGCCCGGCGCATTGCAGCTCGTCGCCAAACTCGGGCTTAGCGATGAAGTCATCAACACCAACGAGACCGGCAAGAAGGCCTTTGTCTATTCCGGCGGGCGCCTGCGTGAGTTGCCCGAAGGCCTCATCGCCATCACGCCGGGACAGATCGGTCCTTTCTTGAAGAGCGGTCTCTTGTCGGTCGGCGGTGTGCTCCGCATGGGATTGGATTTCGTCCTCCCGCCCAATCGGTCTCAGGCCGACGAATCCCTCGCCTCGTTTGTCCGCCGGCGGTTCGGGCGGCAAGCCTTTGAGCGGATGATGGAGCCATTGATGGCCGGCATCTATGCCGGCGACGCCGAGCAGATGAGCGTAAGAGCGACTTTTCCGCGCTTTGTGGAATTGGAACAGACACACGGCAGCGTGCTGCGCGGCATGCTCTCGGCACGATCCACCCGGAACGGAGAGCATCCAGGGACGATCCGGCGGACGATGTTCGTCAGCCTGAAGCCAGGTCTCGATGCGCTTGTCACTGCCCTCGTTCGTCGGTTGACGACTCACGGCGTGACGTTGCGGAGCGGCGTGTCCGTGGAATCCTTGCGGGTGCGTTCGCAGCAACTCGGGCGATGGACCTATGACGTCATGCTGCAGGATGGGTCCGCGCTTGCCGCCGACAGCCTGGTCCTTGCGACACCGGCCTTCGTCACGGCTGAGTTGTTGCGCCCATTGACGCCGATTGCCTCCGGATTACTCGACATGATTCCCTACGCCTCAACCGCGACGATTGCACTGGCGTATCCTGCCTCCGTGATCGGGAGCTCGGTCGAGGGGTTCGGGTTCGTGGTGCCGCGCATCGAACAACGTAATTTGCTTGCCGCCACCTGGACCTCACTCAAATGGCCGCATCGCGCGCCGCCAGAGCAGTTGTTAGCGCGCTGTTATGTAGGCGGTGCCGGGAGGGAATCCATCCTCGAGCTCGAGGATGACGCATTGGTCGCGCGTGTGAAACGCGAGTTGAAAGACATCTGCGGTCTTGCAGCGGAGCCCACCTATGTGGAGGTCAACCGCTGGATAAAGGCGATGCCTCAATATCAGCTCGGGCATCTGGACCGCCTCGATCAAGCTGAGGTAGCATTGAGCCGCTATGGTGGCGTGGTCCTCACCGGGTCGGCCTATCGAGGCGTAGGGATTCCGGATTGCATTCGGGAGGGAGCGGTGGCAGCGGAGAAAGTGATCAGATATCTGTCAGGCGAGGGACGTTAAAGGAAACGCAGGCGATGACGACGACCAATGCCATGAAAATTCTTGGAGTGAGCGGGCCCTTTCGCGAGCCACGGGAGCCGGCTTTTTCGTACGATTATTCCATTCAGCGACCGCATTGGCCGATGCCCCATGCCGTGCGCGTGAAAATCGCCATCACTGAAGAACTCGACGTGCTGCGCGGCAAGATCCTTGGTTCCGTGAACGGCTCGCCGGGGCAGCAACTGTTGGTGTCGCAATTGCTCACAAGAAAGATTGCCGACGAAAAACTGAGGATCGCCGATCAGGAAGGAATGCTGTCCGGACGCGCCGACGTGGTGGTCGTGCCGTTCACAGGGCCGATGGCGCATTTGTTCGGGAAGCTCGAGTCCACGCTGGAGCAGCAGCGGGAAAGCTTGCGAAACGAAATCAGGGACCGCGTCAAAATCTAGTCGCCCGCCTCAGCCACCGTTCAAAATATCTTCCGGTAATGCTTGGAGTGCACACCCGAATCATCGGCAAAGCCGACGGATCCCGCATCCGGCGCTCCTGTGTTGTTCAAATCAATCCGATAGTGTCCTCGAATTTCTTCCATCGCCACTTCGAATGGCACGCGGTCGGGATACAGTCCCCCCGGTGCGTGGGCTCCGCGGGAGAGGGTTCTGATCACATCGGCTTCCGCGTACGTTGAATCAGAAAGCACATAGATGTCCGCGACGGCATGATCGCCCAGCTTATGGCCAGGCGTCGTGGCCGGGAGAAGATCAGTCAGTGTGCCGGCAAGGCGTTCCTTCTTCAGGCGTTTCAACAGGCCGACAACCTGGCTCTCGGTGGCTTGCGGCGGAACCACCACGCTGATGGCATTCATTTCCGGAACCGTCGAATAGACCTTAAAGATGACCGGGGCCGCTTCGGGATCTTCCACGACAGGTCCGGCCGGTCCCTCGGTGCCGGTCGCCTGCTTGTTGCGCGAACTCGGCACGATCAGGGCGACAAACAGCCAAATGCCAAGCAGGATGCCGAACACCACGACGAGTGGATGCAGACCGGCGCGCTTGCCTTCCTGGTAAGGTCCTTCCTCTTCGCTCATCATCTCCCCAGGTTCGTCGCCGGCGGTTGTCGTTTTGCGTCTTCCCAAAGCCGATTCATCTCATCGACCGACAGATCGCCGATGTGACGTCCGGCCTGGGTCGCCTGTCGCTCGATATAGTGAAACCGTTCGCTGAAGCGGTTGACGGCCTGGCGCAAGGCGTCCTCCGGGTTGACCTTGACGAAGCGGGCCAGATTCACGAGGGAGAACAGGACATCGCCGAATTCGGCGTCGATCTCACGCTGCCTGGCTTCGCCTGACGCTGGTTGACGAAGCGCCGTCCTCAACTCACGGATTTCTTCCTCGATCTTGGTCAACACTTGATCAAAGCCCGCTTCGTCATGGCTCCAGTCAAAGCCGACCCGCGAGGCTCGAGCTTGAATCTGGTAGGCGCGCAACAACGCCGGCAGCGTCTGCGGGACGCCATTGAGCACCGACTCCGGCCGTCCCTCCGCATGACGCTCGGCCCGCTTGATATCTTCCCATTTGGCGAGCACCTGCTCGGCGTTTGCGGGAACGGGATCCTGGGACCCGTTTGGAAAGACGTGAGGGTGACGCCGAACGAGCTTGTCGGCGAGTTGGTCCAGCACATCGTTGATCGTGAATGCCCCGGCTTCGGCAGCGATTTGGCTATGGAAGAGCACTTGGAGCAGGACGTCACCGAGCTCTTCGGCCAGCTTCCGGCGGTCTTGATGGTCGATGGTTTCCAGCACCTCGTAGGTCTCTTCGAGCAGGTAGGGCTTCAGTGATTCGTGCGTCTGTTTGCGATCCCAGGGGCATCCGTTTGGAGCGCGCAACGCGGCCATGAGCTCGGTCAGTTTTTGAAAGCGGTCGGACAACTCGCGGCTCCAGTCCAGGCTAAAGCCGCTATTATACCTGGTTCTCACCACCCTTCAACGAGTTGCGCCGGTCCACCCCCTATGATACGCTGCCTTGGCGGCCGGCCCGCCATCCAGTCAGACCGATTCCAGGGAGGCATCCGTGCCAGGGGAACAAGAAGAAGGATTTATCATTCGAGATCGGCGAGGCAGTAGCGCGGGCGCCGACCGTCCGGCTGCGGCATCTACCTCGGGCTCGGCACCTTCTCCGCAGGGATCACCCAGTCCGGAGACGACAGGGGAGGCCGGCAGCGGGATGCCGGTGACCTTCGCCTCATTCGTGATCTCCCTCGGCAGTTCGTCTCTCATGCTCATGGGGGAACAATTGGATCCTCACCAGCCTGCAATGCCCGTCAATCTGCCGCAAGCGAAGGAAATAATCGATCTGCTGTCGGTGCTGGAGGTAAAAACCAAGGGCAATCTGACGACGGAAGAGCAAACGGTGTTGCGCGACATGCTCTACGCGCTGCGTATGAAGTACGTCAGTTTAACTTCGAAGTAATCCTGCTCGTTATAAACGGCCTCCTGCTCCTCTCCAGGGAGCACAGCAACCTTTGAGCCAGGCCTCCATTTCCGCTATAGTGAATCACTTGCCTGCCAGTGGTCCATGTCATGGGAAGGAGTACCGGCCGTGAGTGATCCCCGCCCTAACTTAGCCTCTCCGGTGTGGACTGGGCCAGAGCGTCGTGCGGGATCCGAGCAGCAGACTTCGGCCGGCATTCCCCTCTCGGGACCCTCACAACCCCTTCGAGAGCCGGAGCCCCCCAAGCGTCACCTGAGGCCGGTGTGGATTCTGCTGTTGTTTCTTATTCCCTGTCTCGCGCTGACGTTTTACTTCGGACAGGTCGTCGTTCCAGGCAGCGATGATCCGGATTCCTTTTTCCCGACCACGAGCTACGCGCTGGTGCTGTTGCTGATCAACCTGGATTTGATCGGCTTCGTCGTCCTCCTCCTCCTCCTTTCGCGGAATCTCATCAAGGCGTATTTCGAACGCCGCCACCGCCTGGCCGGATCCGGCTTTCGCACGAAACTGGTGGCCGCCTTCATCGGGTTTTCGCTGATTCCTACAGTGCTGCTGGCGTTTGTCGCAAGCGGCTTGGTGAACAAGGCCGTGGACGTGTGGTTCAGCGATCAGATCGATCGCGTCATGCGTGATTCCTATGAAGTGGCCAAGATGCAGCATGCCGGCCATATCACGCTGGCCGTCAACAGCGCCCGAGCGATCAGCCATGAAATTTTCCGAGAGGACATGCTGCTGCCGGAGCAGCGGGATCTGTTGGTGGCGGCCATGGCCCGCAAGCGTGTGGAATTCGGCGTAGCCGGCATCGAGGTATATTCCGCGAAGATGGAGACGCTCACCAAATCACTCGACGGCGAGGTCCCCGCGGGTGTTCTGGATCTCCCCATCGGTCAGCTGATTCTCCAGGCGATCAATGGCAAACAAGAAGCGAACACCGTCCAGGAGGCGCAGACTGGCAGGTTAGTGCGCGCAGCGGCGCCCGTGGCTGCGAGCGGCCGGGGCAACGAAGTCGGAGGGGTCGTGGTCGTCGATGCCTACGTGCCCGAATCTCTCTTGGCGAAAATGGACGGGATCGGGCGCCAATATGAAGAATACAAACAGATCAAGGCGATGAAAAACCCGATCAAGGCCGGCGCATATTTGTTTGTCGCGGTCATCACGGTGCTGATCTTGTTCGGCGCCACCTGGTTCGGATTCTATGTCGCACGCAGCATCACCGTTCCCATTCAGCGGCTGGCGGAAGCGACCGACGCGATCGCCCAAGGCGATCTCTCCGTGCGCATCGACGCCAAAGCCACCGACGAAATCGGGACGCTCATCGACTCTTTCAATCGCATGACGTCCGACTTGCAGAGCAGCAAGTCCACGATTGAAGCCGCCAACCTTTCCTTGCGTCGCAACAATCTCGAACTCGACCGCCGCCGCGCCTACATTGAAACGGTGGTCGACACGATCGCTGCCGGTCTGCTGTCGATCGACAAGAACGGCATGGTGACCAATTTCAACCCCTCAGGCGAGCGCATTCTGGGCGTATCCGCCGGACGCATGCAGGGCCGGCCGGCCAACGAGGCCTTCAAAGAATTCGGCCTGGCGCTGTTTCAAACCATCTACGATCGCATGCTGCAGGACCAGCGCGACGACTTGACGCTCGACGGCACGGTAGAAGTGGATGGAAAGTTTCTGACCGTGGCGTTGCATGCCTCGAGGATGAAGGATGAGCAGGGTCAGGATCTCGGCGTCGTGCTGGTGTTCGAAGATCTCACCGAATTGCTCAAGGCGCAGAAGGTGGCGGCGTGGCAGGAAGTGGCGAGGCGGGTGGCGCATGAAATCAAGAACCCCCTCACGCCGATTCAACTGTCGGCGCAGCGCATGCGGAAGAAATTTTCGGAGAAGGCGCCCGATTTTGATCGTGTGTTCGATGAATCCACCAACGTCATCGTCAACGAGGTGGCCAGCCTCAAGCACATGGTGGACGAATTTTCGAAATTTGCCCGCCTGCCGGCTCCGCAACTGGCCCTCCAGTCGCTGCATGACGTCGTCAACGAGGTCGTCTCGCTTTACCGCGGCGCGCACAAAGACATCGAGTTGATCGTGGCCCTGGACGACGACTTGCCCAGACTGAAGTTCGATTGGGAGCAGATCAAGCGGGTGCTCGTCAACCTGCTCGATAATGCGGTCCAGGCAATGAACCAGAGAGGGCGCGTATGGGTGACCACACAGTACGATACGAAACGCCGTCGAGCCGTTGTCTCGATTGCGGACGAAGGCACCGGCATTGCCCCGGAAGACCAAGAAAAATTATTCGTGCCCTATTTCACCAGGAAGAAAACCGGCACGGGACTCGGCCTGGCGATCGTGCGCCGGATCATCACCGATCATGAAGGGCAAATCACGGCCGGCAACAATCAGCCGCGGGGCGCCGTGTTTACGTTTGAATTGCCGGTGTAGACGCGGTAGTTACGGAGTCTTATGTCTGCTTCGATTCTAGTCGTGGACGATGAGGAAGCAATCGTCTCTTCCCTCAGCAGTATCCTCCAGGACGAAGGCTATGACGTCGCTGTTGCGAAAAGCGGCGGAGAGGCCCTGAAGACCTATATGGCGGATCCGCCGGACCTGATGCTCCTCGACATCTGGATGCCCGACATGGACGGTCTGGAAACGTTACGCCGCATCAAGGAACTCGTGCCGACCGCTCAAGTCATGGTGATGTCCGGCCATGGGTCCATCGAGACGGCCGTTAAAGCCATCAAGCTCGGAGCCTACGACTACATTGAAAAGCCTCTCTCGCTGGAAAATGTCACCCTGCGGGTCAAGCATGCCTTGGAACAGTACCGTTTGGAAGAAGAGAACCGGTCATTGCGCACGAAGGTGCAGCGCAAGTTCGAATTGGTGGGCCAATCTCCCGTCATGCAGCAACTCCGCCAATTGATCGACACGGCCGGCCCGACCAACAGCCGGGTGTTGATTGGAGGCGAAAATGGGACCGGGAAAGAGCTGGTCGCGCGGGCAATTCATCTTCAGAGTGCGCGTCCAGAGCGACCGTTCGTGGCGGTCAATTGCGCCGCGATTCCGGAAACCCTGATTGAAAGCGAGCTGTTTGGTCATGAGAAGGGGTCGTTCAGCGGCGCTACCTCGATGAAACGGGGTCAGTTCGAGCAGGCGGATGGCGGCACGCTGTTCCTGGATGAAATCGGCGACATGAGCCTCAATACACAGGCGAAGGTGCTGCGCGCGCTTCAGGAGCAGCAATTTACGAGAGTCGGGGGAACTAAACTCCTGAAGGTTGACGTGCGGGTGCTCGCCGCTTCGAATAAGGATCTGTTAAAGGAGATTGAGAAAGGGACGTTCCGCGAGGATTTGTATTATCGTCTCAATGTCGTGCCCATTGTTGTCCCGCCGCTTCGAGAACGGCGGGAAGATATTCCGCTGCTCATTCGTCATTTCATGAAAGTGCACGCCGAGGAGCAGGGCCTTCGCGTCAAAGAAGTAACGCCCGAAGCCATGAATGTTTTCCAACAGTATGAGTGGCCGGGGAATATCCGGGAACTCCGGAACTTGATCGAGCGATTAATGATCATGGTCCCGGGCAACGTGATCGATGCGGGGCAGGCCACGAGTTCGCTGCAGGTCAAACCTCCCGGCGCCCCTCAGGCCGCCACAAATGCCACGGTCCAGCCGGCCGTGAGCCCCCTCTTCACACAGCCGTTCGATTCACTGCGCGATGCGCGCAATGCGTTCGAGAAAGAATATATCGGACGCAAATTGCGCGAACACCACTGGAACATTTCGCGCACGGCCGAAGACTTGAAGATCGAGCGCAGCCACCTGCATCGCAAAATCAAGCTGCTGGACGTGGAGATGCGGCCGGAGGCTTGAGTGAGGTTGGTCGGGGCGAAAGGATTTGAACCTTCGACCCCTGCGTCCCGAACGCAGTGCGCTACCGGGCTGCGCTACGCCCCGACCGGTGAGTCATTGAAAAGGAAGGGCGATTGTCTTACATCAGAGGGTCGAAACGCAAGCCGTGCGCCTCGGCGACTCCACGACAGGTCACTTTACCGTGAGAGAGATTCACACCCTTCGCCAATCCTGCATCTGCACGAACGGCAGGTTCTACTCCGGAAGACGCCAACGTCAAAAGATAAGGCAGCGTGGCGTTGGTCAACGCCTGCGTGCTGGTCTGCGGGACAACCCCGGGCATATTGGCCACGCAATAATGCAGCACGCCTTCCGCTATGTAGGTGGGATCGGAATGCGTCGTGGGTCGGCTCGTTTCAATGCAACCCCCTTGATCAACCGCCACGTCCACAATCACTGAGCCTGGTTTCATTTTACCGACAAGCGCACGTGAGACGAGTCGTGGTGCCCGGGCGCCCGGGACCAAGACGGCACCGATGAGCAGATCCGCCATGACGACGCTCTCTTCAATCGCCGGCTGCGTGGATGCGCGTGTGACGATCCGGCCCTGGTAGAGATCGTCGAGATACCGCAAGCGCTCCACCTCGAGGTTGATGACGGTCACTTGAGCTCCCATCCCGACGGCGATTCTCGTCGCGGCACTCCCGACGGTTCCCGCGCCCAATACCACGACCCTGGCTGGCTCGACACCAGGTACTCCGCCCAGGAGCAACCCGCGGCCGCCTTGCGTGACTTCGAGATACCGGGCGCCCACTTGGACTGACATGCGTCCGGCGATTTCGCTCATCGGCTTTAACATCGGCAGCGTTCCGTCCTTCGCATGAATCGTTTCGTAAGCGATAGCCGTCACCCCGGCTTCCAGCAGCGCTTTCGTGAGTTCCGCGGATGAGGCCAAATGCAGGTAGGTGAACAGAATCTGGCCCGATCGAAACAAGGGGGTTTCCGAGAGCTGCGGTTCCTTGACCTTGACAATCAGAGCGGCTTCGCGAAACAGCGCCTCTTTGGAGGTGATCGTGCCACCAGCCTCTCGATAGCGCTCGTCGGGATATCCGCTGCCGGCTCCGGCGGACGGCTCAACAAGAACCTCGTGGCCCGCGTGACGCAGCGCCTGCACGCCCTGAGGCGTCACACTGACCCGGTACTCCTGGTCCTTAATTTCTTTCGGCACTCCGATAATCATGGGTGTCCTCTTCTCCGTGCATCGCAGCCGACGTTTCTTATTGTATCGAGAGAACCGGGGAAAGAGAACTGATCTGGCCGAAGCTATCCTCTGCGGTGGACAGTCCGCGGAACGGTGTTGTAAGATTTGCCCCTTCAATAGCTTGTGACGAGCCGGAGGAGGTCATGATGGATGCACCAGGCGGATCGTGTAATGCGTGCGGTGCCGCAGGGACCGCGCTGATGAAATTGTCGCTCGGGAAAGACTTTTTCGGCCGCGCCTACGATCGCCTGTCGCCCTCCAGCGACCAAAGTCCGAAATGGTATTGCGAGCCCTGCTCAATGCAAAAAAATTTGCAGCGTGATTTCCGCGACATTCGCGCAGAGTTCGAGAAACTGACCGCGGGTCAGACCTCCGAGCTGTCCAAAACGGAAACCTTTCAGCGGGCTGCGCTGCGGTTGCGCGAAATCGCCGCCATCCTCGGGGCGACGAGCAATCAATCGCCGTTTCTTGCCGCCCCGGACGTGGCCCAGCTCATTGGGCGGTTTCAAACCGCGACCATGCAGGCGTAACACACCGGACCCATTTGTCGACGTTCAAGCGCCATATTTTCGTCTGTATCAACCAGCGCAGTCCGGACGATCCCAGGGGAAGTTGTTCGAAACTGGGGTCGGAAGCCCTGCACGCACGCTTCAAATCCGAAGCGAAGCGGTTGAACTTGAAGGATGTCGTGCGCGCAAACAAGGCCGGTTGCCTCGATCATTGCGCGCAAGGGCCCAGCGTCGTGATTTATCCCGAGGGCGTCTGGTACAGCGTCAAAACGGATTCCGACGTCACTGAAATTATGGAACGGCACATCGTCAACGGCGAAATCGTGACCCGCTTGCTCATGCCGGATCATCCGGCGCCGGCTGCGCTGCCCCCCTTGCATTCCTTGCGCTAAGGATCCGATGGCGACGGAAGACAAATGGAAGGCCAACCTGGAAAAGGTGGCCTTCATGAAGCAGTTTCCCGGATTACTCGGTGCATGGGAGGCGTTGAAAGGCAAAACGATCGAAGCGGTGATTCCACTCAAGGGCAAGCAAGGCGCGGCTGCCATCATCTGTAGCGACGGAACGTTCATGGTCGCTCCGCCGTTGACGACGGAGCCGTACGAGTTAGGCGAGACGTTGAGCGTGGGACGTTCGCTTCTGGAGCACAAACACGGCGACGCTTATCGGGAATACGACCGGTTGGCCAAGAAAGACAAGGAGGCGCTGAAGCAGGCACGCCTCGAAAAAATCATCGGCGCCATTCAGAACAATCTGGAGCAGATTCCGGAGTTGAAAGAACGGCTGAAAGCTCTCGTCAAGGAGTGGCCGTGAGCAGCATCCCCAAAAAGAACATGTTCGAGATCTTCTCGCAAGGTCTCTTCGAAGGAGTCAAACCCATGATGATCGTTCGCGACCATTTGGTCCGCCACCCCGACCGCTGCACGCATCAAGCGGTTTGTGTTCCCATTTGTCCGACCGGGGCGTGGCTGTCCACACCGCCCTATAAGTTTGATGCCGCCCGGTGTTTGGAGAGTTGCCGTCTCTGTCTCGATGCCTGCCCGTCGCACGCAATTTTCGGCGTGTTCAGAAAAGGTGACAAGTTGCTCGAGCCGAAGCAGAGTAAATAACTCTGAGGCTCTCTGACAGCAGGCAATCGCCTGCTGTCAGGTCTTAGAGGTTTCCTCGCTTAGGGCGGACTCAGTGTAAAACTCTGCGTCTGATTGGCCACGACGGTAATATCCTTTGCAGACGGTGCAGGGTTTTGAATCGTGTAGACCGTCGTGTCAGTGCTAGCGGAGCCTCGAACCGTATAGATTTTTGCCACCGCGGCTTGCGCGGACGAGGAAGGTGTGATGGGCAGGGCTCCGTATGAAGCCAGTAATGGCGCCTCTGTAGGCAATGTCAAAGTGTAGGAATAGTCGCCGACAGGATTACCACTGATGGTAGAGCCGACTTGGGACTTCACGGTCACCGTCGGACCAGGATCCAAAGTTTGCTTCCCTGCCACAATGACCGTGGCTTCATCATCGGGCGGATTCAATGTCACTGTGCCATTGATGGTTTGGCTCGAGGAGGCCGGTAACGTAAACGGCGTCGCGCTGTCGCTGATCTTGGTAACACTCGTTGCGCTGGAAACGGGCACTCCTGAAACGACTACGGTCGCATGATCGTCCGCCGTCATCACCACGTCATAATTATCTGGAGCGAGGTGGGCAAGAAAAAACTCGCCGGTGACCGCGTTCGGTATTGTCGAGCGAACGACTTGACCATTCACTTGGGCCGAGACGACGGCATGGCTGGCATTAACTTGCTGGGGGAATAGGGCGAGATTGAGGAAGCCCTCGATACCGTTCAGCGCAAAGGGAATGACACGTATCACAGGCTTGAGTTGGTACTGACCGTTCCCGGTGAGCACAATTGATTTGCAGGCATCGAAGTCGAGCAAGAGATCGACTCGCTCCCCAGAATTCACAGTGAATTCGTGTATCAACTTGATGCCCGACCGGATGGCGCTGGGCGTATCGAGGGGTATTCTATTGTTTGGGTTGTTAGGATCCTGCCCCTCCAGCACAATCCAGTTGGCGGTCGGCTGGTTGCCGTTGTTCCTGTCCAATACCAAACGCAGTTGCGTGTAATGACCAGGCTCCAGCGGTGTAAGTCCAAGGGGTTCAACATGCACGGGTTGAGTCGGATCGTTGAAATCAAGCAGATTGATCGTTCTGGGCGGATTTAAGCTGATGTCCGTCCATCCCGCAGCCTTATCGTCGACAGAACTGCTCTGATGTACACGTACTTTGTTGACGGTGACGTTTACTTCCTCGTAGCCGCACGCCGGGGCGTCGGTCAAAGATACGCTGACCGTTCCTGGCGCTGCTGCATCATCTCCGCTGCTTCCGCATCCGGTCAGTAGTCCAAGCATCAGCAGCGCAAAGCATGAGGTCCATCGTGAAAAGTCGTGTCGAGATTTCTTCATGTGGCACCATCCTGTGTAATGTCCGTTTGTGTGGTTGATCTCACGAGAGCGAGGGGGTGAAGGCATCACAGCAAGTTTTGTGCTGTCCCCCGCCCGACTCTTGGTTTCATGCCGTCTCTGTTCATACCGGTCAAAACTTCCTATAAGAACAAACGATTAGGCTTTACGGAGCGCCAACTCTACACATCCGACAGCATCGCCTTACAAAGCAATTCCACTTTCGTAGGTGTAATTCTGCAGGAGCGGTCATACACCACAGAGGATCGTGGCTAAGAACCGTTTTCTGGTGCAGGTTTGCAGCTAGGTGAGGTATTTTCGAAGACGGCCCCAATAGGCAGTGCCGGTATAGGCGCAGGCACCCGTAAGGATCGTCAGGGCCATCATGCCATAGACCCTGGCGCGAGGAATTTTGATGCGGACCGAGGGGTTCAGCACATCAGGAGACGTGCGGACGAGCTTCAACGATTCTCCGGCCGAAAGAATCGGCCACATGCAGGACAGACGCAGCCGGGTCTCATAGCGGGGAATAGCCATGGCGTAGAGCCATCCTTGGTCGAGATGATCAACGGTCATCCGGATGAGTCGGTTCAGCACCGGACGAAAGCGTTCTAGATTGCGCTCGTGAAGCAAGTCTTGGGGCGTCAATTCCGCTTGAACGAGCATCGCTTCCGGCACGTAACAGCGTCCGCGCTGTAGATCATGTGCGAGGTCTTTCATCACGTTCGTCAGTTGCAACCCCTTGCCAAAACGTACGCCGACTTCGGCCATGGCCTTGACGTTCCACGATCGTAGGCCTCGTCGGTAGGCGCACATGAGATCGGTCCAGAACTCGCCGACGCAGCCCGCAACGAAGTAGATGTACCGGTCGAGGTCATCGAGTGTCTTCAACGCCGTCAGGTCGGCAGCGGAGTTTCCAGGAAACACGGTCAGATCCATCTCCATCCCCTGTACAAGCGTGCGCATGAGCTGCTGCACCCGCCGCCGATCCTCGGGCGAAAACTCCTGCAGCACCGCAAAGCATTCGTCCAAGCGCTCGAGCAGGTCTCGCTCTGCTGAATCCTGCTGAACTCCTGCGACGGCCTGCTGGATGCCGTGAATCTCGTCCAATGATATCCCGTCGCTGACGAACTGATGCTTCAGCTGCCCAAGATACTGTAGCCGTCCGGAACGATCGATGAGTTCCGTATCGGCGATCGAGTCGGCTGCACGTGCAAATAGATAGGCCAAGCTCACTTGATCGCGCACATTGGCCGGCACGACAACCAGCGTCGTGTAGAAAAGCCTCGAGACACGCTTGAGTAGACCGCGCAGGAGGGATTGTTTCGAACGAGCAGTCGTCGTGACGTCACCTAGCAGTGAGAGTAAATGCCAACCGCTTGGCCGGCCGCGGGGTCAACGGACTTCCAGCTTGCCTTCCATGCCCTTATCCCGATGACTTGGCAGCGGCCATAAGCGTTTATCGCAGTAGATAGGAAAGGTGCCGGATTGTGTCGGCGTAAATTTCAGGACGGCTGTCTTGCCCGCACTGACGTCTTGCTCGACCGACAG
This sequence comes from Nitrospira sp., assembly GCA_035281245.1. Taxonomy (GTDB): domain Bacteria; phylum Nitrospirota; class Nitrospiria; order Nitrospirales; family Nitrospiraceae; genus Nitrospira_C. The sequence goes on along the minus strand of DATEEH010000080.1, from coordinate 12,994 downwards.
GCTCCCGGCCGGATCTTTAATGATGAAGTTATGTGGAACGAGCGTTGTCACACTCTTGAGCGTCAGCTCGACGGGCTTGCCTTTTTCCACGATGAGATGGCCGGGAACGTAGGAATAGCTGTCGAGGGTGACAGTCGTGCGTTGGACGCCGTCGGCATCCACAGGGACAGTGAACGGCGGACCCATCGAAGGAGGATCCGCTGCCATGGCTAAGGCCGTCAGCGCCAGCGAGGCTCCGAGACCCGCCGATAGGGACGATCGTCGCATGAGATCCTCCTTGGATGAGAGGTTTCTAACAGGAATGGCTGGAATCGGTCAATAATCGCTTGGGGTTAGGGGTTTTCGACACATCTTGACCTTGTTCAGCGCAGCCTTATTCTGGAATCCAGCATCCGCCGGTTTGTATTATAATGGCTAATCATTATGGGCCAAGCGGGTGCAAAAACGCACCGCTGTAAGGAGGAATCGATGAAGTGGATTAAGGGTATTGTGCTGCTCCTGATTTCGAATCTGTTGTTCATGGTCGCGATCAATGTGATCGTGAGCTTTGTATTGCCGGCCTTCGGCATCACCCTGGGAGGCGATACGGCCTCGCTCCTGACGATGGCTGCCATCTTCGGATTCACAGGCGCGTTCCTCAGTTTGGCCTTTTCCAAGCAGATGGCACGTGCGATGTTGAACTGCCAGCAGATTACTCAGCCGACCTCCCATGCGGAGCAGGTGATTTATAGGTCAGTTCAGGAAATCGCCCGTCGCTTGAACATCAGCATGCCGGAGGTTTGGGTGTACGAGTCACCTGATCCCAATGCGTTTGCCACCGGTCCCAGCAAGAACAACTCGATGGTGGCCGTGTCCACCGGCCTGCTTCAGAATCTGAAGGAGGACGAGGTCCGGGCGGTCCTGGCCCATGAAATGGGCCATGTCTATAACGGCGACATGTTCACGACGACGGTGCTCGCTGGTTTGATGAATACGTTCGTGTACTTCATTACGTTCTTGGTCAGGCGGTTTTTTGCGGAGCGGGACCAGGAGGGATTGGGATACACGTTATCGTTTGTCGTCCAAATCGTGCTGGGATTCCTCGCAATGATCCCCATCATGTGGCATTCGCGTCGCCGCGAGTTCGGGGCCGACGCCTTCTCCGCCAAGGTATACGGCAAAGGCGCGATGATCGCGGCCTTGCAGGGAATCGAGCGCTGGGTGTCTCGCGCACAGATGGAGCCAAGCAGCACGGCTGATCCGCTGGTGACGTTCAAGATCGCCGGCACGAGTCATGTCATGCGCCTCTTTGCATCGCATCCGACCATGGAAGAACGCGTTGCCGCATTGGAGCGGCTTTAAACGCTGATCGGGAGGCCGTCATGAGAACACCATGGATCTTGGTGCTGTCGCTGCTCGCAGTGTGGAGTGGTCTCATGGGCGGTCTTCCGACGCAAGCGGGACAAGAAGGAATGCTCATGGCAACCAAGACCGCCAGTCTGTACGATTTTACGCTCGATGACATTGACGGTAAGCCGGTCAATCTCGGCGCCTATAAAGGCAAGGTGCTCCTACTGGTCAATACCGCAAGTCTGTGCGGGAACACGCCGCAGTATTCGGATCTTGAACGGATCTACGAGCAGTACCACGATCAAGGGTTTGAAGTGCTGGCATTCCCGGCCAACAATTTCGGCCAGCAGGAACCGGGAACCAACGCCGAGATCAAAGGATTTTGTCTGACGAAGTACAGCGTCAGTTTTCCGCTCTTCAGCAAGATCAGCGTCAAAGGATCAGACAAGCATCCGCTGTACCGCTATCTGACCGAGCAAAGTCCGTTCCCCGGCGAGGTTGAATGGAATTTTCAAAAATATTTGGTCGACAGGTCGGGGCAGGTGGTCGGACGCTTTCACCATCGTACGAAGCCGGGCTCAACCGAAGTCGTGAACGAAATTGAGCGGGTCCTGGCGGCAAAATAACGGAACTTAGGTTCTCTTGTAAAATGTGATGTGTTGTCGGTACTCCTGGATCGCCGCGGCAAGCGCTGCGGCGCCCCTGGGGATGTTGGCTTCCAACGCGTCCTCGATTTCCTGATCGTCGATCTCCACCTCATAACGGTCCTGCACGTTGGTCCGCACGGGGCCGGCGGTCACGTCGCGCGGCATGAAGATTTCCTTCCAGACTTCTTTTTCGACCAGACACACGTCCCTGAACCGCTCATACAGCAACGTCAGTTTGTCCGGGTCAGTGACTCGGAGGCGTGCGTCCATCATGGTCCTTTTGTGAAAAGCCGACTACTTGGGTGCGGATGACGCCGCAGCGGGAGGGGAGTCGACGACGGAAAAGCGCATCGTTCCCACCTGATTTGCCGCATGGAATGGTTGCTGTCCGAGCGGGGTAATGAAGAGCTTGACTTGGTATTTTCCGACCGGCCACTTCTCGTCTTTCCGTTTCAGTTCCAGGAAACCATAGCGTTCATGGCCGGGAACTTCAAGACTGTCTTTTCCCATCGGCGCATCGGGAAGTTTGCCTTCGGGGCTTTCCAGGAACCACTGCGCGCTAAACTGCGCCGGATCTTCGAGCGGGGCAACCTCAAACACGATGTAAATCGCGGGCGTGTCTGGACTGAAAACGGACGTGGGGTCGATCGGCTTGAGGCGAGGATCCTGTGTATACCAGCCTTTGCGTCCGAAGCTATCCCATTCGACGTCATAGCCCTTGGCCATCTTGATCCATGTGAAGAGTGACTGCGGGATGCCTTTTTTCTGTTCGTCGAAGGAGGGACTCTGGGTGGGATCGATTTCCGTGGTCGATTGTTCTTTGGGAGCGACGAGATCTCTCGCGACGGCTTCCCAGGAACTGTAGGCCACGAGGCCGGCCAATCCCATCAAACAGGCGAGCGGCCAGTGGTACCGGAATCGTCTCGGCCTTCCAGTCAGCTTCATATACGACCCGCCAACTCTTTTATTGAACACCTATTTGATACCAGACGCAAGCCGTATGTGATAGGGTGAGGACACATCTTCTTTACCATGAGTCGGGCAGGGTGAGCCTTCCAGAATCCGTCGAGCAAGACCTCAGAGAACCGAGCCGCCGGTATGGCCTTCGAGATGGCGCCTGTCAGGCCATCAGCCAGGGCAGCGGAGAGCAGTATCTCTCCGCGTTTGCGCTTCTCCTTGGGGCCAGCCCGTTTCAGTTGAGTGTGCTCTCCGCGCTTCCACAATTAATCGGGACCGGCGCACAATTAGCCTCCGTCAAGCTGCTGCGATGGTTTCCCGACCGCAAGGCCTTGATCCGCGCCGGCACAGCCGGCCAAGCGCTGTCCTGGCTTCCCATTCTGTTGTTACCGCTCCTCTTCCCGTCGGCCGGCCCCTGGCTGCTGATTTTCGGCACTGCCCTGTATTTCGCGTGCACGCAGTTCACGACGCCCACATGGAATAGCTTCATCGCGGATCACCTGGATGAGCATGAGCGAGGGACCTACTTCGCCAGGCGGGCCGCCATCATCGCCAGCCTCAGCTTCGTCGCATTGTGCGTCGCCGGATGGCTTCTGACTCTCTGGCAAGACGGTGCCTTCTCATGGATCGGGTTTGCCATGATTTTTACCTTGGCCGCTGGCGCCCGCTGGACCTCCGCCGTCCTGTTGGCCAAGGTGGAGGATGTTCATGCGACGCCTCATTCTGAAAGCTCTGGAAGTTTCCGACGATTCGTTGCGGGCACGAGTCTGAGCTTCCGACGATTTCTCTTGTTCTCGGGCGCGATGCATGTCGCCGTACTGATCGCCGCACCGTTTTTTGTGCTGTACATGCTCCGGGATCTTCATCTGGCCTATTGGGTGTATGGGACCTGGTTGGCCGCGGGAATTCTGGGGCAAGTCATCACCGTAGGCGCGTGGGGGCGGTTCGGAGATCGCTTCGGCAACAAGGCGCTCCTCACGGTCACCGGCTTCATGGTGCCCTTTCTGCCCATGATGTATCTGGCTGGGACCAATCTCGTCTTCTTGCTCTTCGTGAACTTCTTTGGAGGAGTGACATGGGGCGGGCTTGCCCTTGGCCTGCAAAATTATGTGTTTGACGTCGTGCGGCCTGAGGACCGTGCCAAAGCGGTTGCCACCTACAGCACGATCAATGCGTTGGGATGGTGCCTCGGCGCGTTCTTGGGGAGTTGGCTGGTGAACGCCTTGCCAGCACAGATCCGTCTGGGCCACTTCTCGTTTGAGTTGGTGTCGAACCTGCCGTTGGTGTTTTTCGTTTCCGGAGTGCTTCGACTTGTGGTCTCGGGGAGTTTCTTGAGGACCTTCCATGAGGCGAGGGCGGTGGAACAGGCGCCGCTTACGGAGCTCGTCTGGGAACTTCCGTTGCTGAAACCCTTGTCCGAATTGCTCGTGAGTCCGCTTCGAACCAGCAAATAGCCCTAGCGCGGGACGTTCGTCTGGACGCCTCGTTCCTGCTCTTCCTGTTTGAGTTTGTCGAACCCCCGGTCGGCGTGACCACGAACTTGATCGGGAGTGGGTTGCGCCACGGGCTTGGGTTCATGACTCGAACATGCGCTCAACATCAGAAACCCCAGACCAACAACAATGACGGCGACTCTCTCCATTGGTTTCGGCTCCAAGGCCATCTGCTCACCTCCCGGATATGGGGCGCCCTAACGTTTGCTGCATTATACTCTATACTCTCTCATCCGCGGCAAACCCACCACGAAGCGGGTTGATTGACTGCCGCAGGATGACGCGCTATTCTGCCGAGAAACTCAGGCAAATTCGCCAGGGATACCATGTCATTGCGCGATCGTCTCACTGAAGATCTCAAGCAGGCGATGAAGGCACGCGATCAATTGCGGATGGACGTCATTCGCATGATCAAAGCCGCCGTGCTCAACAAAGAAGTGGAGATGAAAAAGGATCTCGACGATGCGGAAATGAGCCGCATCATGACCACGATGATCAAGCAGCGCAAGGAATCGGTCGAACAATACGAAAAAGGGCAGCGCACCGAACTTGCCGCAAAAGAACGCCAGGAAATTTCCATCATCGAATCCTACCTTCCCAAAGCGCTCTCCGCCGAAGAGCTCGACCGGACCGTGGACGCCGTGATCCGCGAGACGGGCGCCAGTTCCGCCAAGGACATGGGTGCCGTGATGAAAGGCGTGATGGCTAAGCTCGCCGGCCAACCGGTTGACGGCAAACACGTCAGCGACCTCGTGCGCTCCAAGCTGAAATAGCCCCTCACACCCTCTGCTATACTTCACAGCGAGTACAGTGACGCAGGCACTACGAATCCGCACGTAGGGTTTATGAGCATTCTTATCGTTGATGATTCGCCGGATCAGCAGGCACTCCTCCGCTCCATCCTCAGCAAAGCCGGACATGCCGACGTGCTCAGCGCGGAGTCCGCCAAGGCGGCCGCGCGGGTCCTGAACCTCGAAGGTGACTCGGCCAGCCAGAAGATCGATCTCATCCTCATGGACGTACTCATGCCGGAACAGGATGGCGTCGAAACCTGCCGGCAAATCAAACGGTGCGCTCATATGAAGGATGTCCCGGTCATCATGGTGACCGCCAAGTCAGATCTCAGCAATCTTCAGGACGCCTTTGCCGCCGGCGCCATGGACTTCATCAGCAAGCCCGTCAACAGCATCGAACTGCTCGCCCGCGTCTCGTCGGCGCTGCTGCTGAAACAGGAAATGGACCGAAGGAAAAATCGGGAGCTCGAACTCCGCCGCAGTAACGAGGAACTGCAGATGGCGCTCAAGGAGGTCAAGGTGCTCCGCGGCCTCATTCCCATCTGCGCATCGTGCAAAAAGATTCGAAATGACGGCGGGTTCTGGCAACAGTTGGAAGAGTATTTGTCCGATCATTCCGAGGCGGAATTCAGCCATGGCCTCTGTCAGCCCTGCATCAAAAAGCTTTATCCTGGTGTTTACCAGGATTAGCTGTTAGGATTTCCTCACGTAACTGCTCCATTTCAGCCAGGTCAGGGCGCTACCCCCATGAGCATACTCATCGTCGACGATTCTCCAGACGACCGGACCCTCCTCCAATCGATCCTGATGGCGGCCGGCTATGAACACATCCTTGTGGCCGATTCGGCTGCGACCGCGTTCCGGCTGCTCGGCCTCGAGGGCGGGAAGCAGGGCGCGGCGCGCGTCGATCTGATCCTGATGGACATCATCATGCCCGAGATGAACGGCATCGAGGCCTGCCGGCAGATCAAGGCGGTCGAACGGTTCCGTGAAACCCCGATCATGATGGTGACGGTCAAGACCGATCCCGTCGATCTCCAGCTCGCCTTTGCCGCAGGCGCCTTGGACTATATTGGAAAACCAATCAATAAAATCGAGCTGCTGACGCGTGTGCGCTCCGTCTTGCGGCTGGTTCATGAGATTGAACGTCGGCGCGCCCGTGAACAGGAGTTGCTCGAGGTGATGCGGCAGCTGCAGGAAGCCAATCAGATGTTGCTGCGGCTGTCCTCGTTGGACGGCTTGACCGGCATCACGAATCGGCGGCAGTTCGACGATTTTTTGGACCAGGAATGGCGCCGGGCGGTCCGCGAATCGACGCCACTGTCCCTCATCATGTTGGATATCGACCGGTTCAAGATCTATAACGACAGCAATGGTCACACGGCCGGCGACGAGTGCCTCAGGCAGGTCGCCAATGCGATCTCGGGCGCGGTCAATCGCCCCGGCGACCTGGTCGCCCGGTACGGCGGCGATGAGTTTGTGGTGGTGCTTCCCGGCACCGCTACGGACGGAGCGGCGCAGGTGGCGGAGACGCTGCGGAAGCGAATTGAATCGCTCGACATCACACACTCGGAAGGCGACCACATCACGATCAGCGTCGGCTATGCCAGTACGATTCCGAGCCGGAATGCCTCACCCACGGACCTGATCAAAGCGGCCGACCAGGCGCTGTATCAAGCCAAGCAGGAAGGCAGAAACCGGGCAAAGCAGGCCGGCATCCTCACCCTTGTGCCTCATACCGACGACGACTAAGCCGGGCGGCGCCTTCGCACCAACCATGCCGCAACGTCACGCGTCATCCCGGACCAAGACCGCTCGAACATCCCGCTCACGGATTCTGGCTCAAACGAAAGCTGCGCTGCGTCGTGAGCGCGCCGCCCGCCGGCGTGAAGCGATTGAACACGCCGTCACGGAGCAGGCGCTGGTCGTCGCCAAGGAAGCCGCTGAGGTGGCCAACAAGGCGAAGAGCGAATTCCTTGCCACCGTGAGCCATGAAATCCGCACCCCGATGAACGCCATCATCGGCATGGCCGATTTATTGTGGGATACTCAATTAACTCCGGATCAGAGAAAATACCTGCGCATTTTCCGGCGCGCCGGCAGCAGCCTCCTCCAATTGATCAACGACATCCTTGACCTTTCCAAGGTGGAAGCGGGCCATCTTGAGTTGGAGTCGATTGAGTTCGATCTCAGCGATCTCATCGAAAAAGCAATCGAGATCCTCGCCATGCGGGCCAACGAAAAAGGTCTGGAATTGGCCTGCCATCTCTCGCCCGATGTGCCCTGTTCGCTGATCGGCGATCCCAATCGCCTCCATCAAATTCTGGTCAATCTCATCAGCAATGCGATCAAGTTTACCGAGAAGGGTTCGGTGACGCTCGAAGTCACGAACAACACGGCTAAGACCGGCTCCGGCATCATCCATTTTAGGGTCACCGACAGCGGCATCGGCATCCCGCAGGACAAGCTGTCGACTATCTTTGAACGTTTCACGCAAGCCGACAAATCGATCGCTAGGCGATACGGCGGCACAGGGCTTGGGCTTACGATCAGCAAACAACTTGCGGAATTAATGCAGGGGCGCATCTGGGCGGAAAGCACGCTGGGGCAAGGCAGCACGTTTCATTGCGTTGTACGCCTCGGTGTAAAGTGCACCCAGAATCTGCCCGCTCCCCCCTGTCTCATCGACCTGCGAGGCCTTCGTACCCTGGTCATCGACGATCACCCCATCAATCGCAAGATCCTTATGGAAACGCTGTCGTCTTGGAACGCGCAGGTCACGGCGGTTGGCGACGGACGGCAGGCGTTGACCACACTGCGGCAAGCCGCCGCCACGCCGCACCCCTACGGCCTCCTGCTCATCGATTCTCGCATGCCAGGCATGGACGGGTTTCAAGTCGTCGAGGCGATTCGGCGATCGAATCTGGCCGAAGGGCTCATGATGATCATGATGGCCTCCGACCACTGGGCCGATGACATCGCCCGCACATACGACATGGGGCTCGGAGGATATTTGACGAAGCCGATTCGACGCTCGGATCTGTTGCAAACGCTCAGCATCGCCAGAGATCGTGCCCGCGGCGTCATCGCGGCCTTGCCTGTGGTCCGGCCGCCCGTGACAGCGGGCTCGAGGCCGCTTCACATCCTGCTGGTGGAAGATTCCCCCGATAATCAGGTGCTCGTTCGATCATATCTCAAGTCCACACCGTACCAGCTCGATGTGGCGGAACATGGCGGGGTTGCCGTCGAGCAATTCAAGCATGGGCGCTACGACGTGATCCTGATGGACATGAACATGCCCGTCATGGACGGCTACGAAGCGACAAGAGCCATTCGTGCCTGGGAGCGGGAACAAGACTGGCCGGAGACGCAAATCATTGCCTTGACGGCCTTGGTGCTGAAAGAAGAAGGCGAAAAAATTCTTGACGCCGGCTGCAATGCACATATGACGAAGCCGATCAAGCGGCAGACGCTGCTCGAAGTGCTGCAAGCATGTGAAGGATACCGACGAACATGACGCCATCCTCAAACGGGAACAATTCACGGCGAATCACGGTCTCGGTCGATCCGGATTTGGAAGATCTCGTTCCCGGATTTCTCGAGAACCGCCGCAAGGATGTGACCACACTCGCCGCTGCCGTCCAGACCAAGGACGTGAAGACCGTGCGCCTTCTCGGCCATCGGATGAAAGGCGACGGAGGAGGGTACGGCTTTCTGGAAATCAGCGACATCGGCGAGGCGCTTGAGCAAGCAGCCATCAGAGAGGACTGGAAACTGATCGAAGCACAAACAGCCGCATTAGGGGCATTTCTTGGTCAGGTTGATGTCGTGTATCGGAAAGCCATCTGAGCTCTCCTCTGCTTTACTTACATCGCGCTTCGCTCACAAGCCTTCTTTTACCGTGATGCTGGACCGACCGATTTCGGTGTCCGTGCCTTCCAGGTAAAAGATGAATTGAACAGTGTGTGATCCTAGACCGAAGCTTCCTGTCTGCGTCACCAGACCGTTGGAGGCGGGAAAACAATACACACCGGCGTGATCGGTCCTGTATTCATTTCCATCCAAATAGATCGTGGCTTTGACATTTCTCGGATCGGTGGTGGAGCCCACGACACCCCACTGACTCGCGGCAGGGTTCCCAACGACGGTGAGTGTGACCGTTGAGTATGACGTTGTGGAAGTTCCTTCCTGCACTGTGACGTTGGCGCGACCGATCTCAGCGGCGGTCCCTTCGAGATAGAAGACGAATTCCACTTTATGTGTGCCGGCACCGAATGTCCCCGTCGTCGTGAAGCCAGCGCTCGCAGGAAAACTGTAGGGAGGTGTTGAATCGGTCAAATACATTTTCCCGTCGAGGAAGACCGTCGCCTTCACGTCTCGTGTGTCAGTCGTGGAGGCTTCGACTCCCCACTTGCCTAGACTGGGAATTCCAAGCACCGTCAAGGTCAAATTCGCGAGAGGGGATGTACTGGTGGTCGTCTGGGAGCCGGGAATGAAGGTCACGAGATTGCTGCCTGCCGACTCCGCATTGGACGTATCAAAGGCCGTGACATAGTAATACTTTGTGATGGTGGGAGTTCCGATATCGAAGTTGGTCACTTTTCCCAGAGTGATGAGGAGCGACTGATTTCCACTGGCGGGAGCGCAAGGTATGAGATTACATTGGTAGACACGATATCCTGCGAGATCCGGTTCCGTATTGGCATTCCACGTCAGGGTTGCCGCAGCTGCAGAACCTGAACAGCACACGAGCATACCAACAACAAGTCTCAACCAATTCATCCACTCCCTCCATTTCGATTGGCCTCCTAAAGAGCGCCCTCTTCCGCAAATCGCGTGAGACCGCATAGCAATGGCTGTGCCTGATCACAAGAAGGGCGATTTGGGAAAAAGCGTGAATTGGCGAGGGGAAGAAGCGAAGGATGAAAGTGGAGGGAGAAAGCTACAGTGTAGGAACAATGCCTTGAAGCGCAATTACACAGAGGAATTGCTGTAGTGTCGGACCTACAAATTTACAGGTAGGAATGTTTTCATAAATGGCGCCGGCAAAGGTCCGTCAAATTGACGGATGAATAGGCGTCAACCTACGTAGGAAAAGACATACGGGCCGCTTCACACACTTTGCTGCAGCTGGCAGTTCCGCTTCGGATAAAAGTCCCGGACACCATCGGCCACGTCCACAACGTAGTCGGCACTGGTCTCCATATCGAATTGACCCATGTAGTTGATATGACCGGTCTTTTCACTCCAGCACGTAATTCTTGGGCTCGTGCAACTCGTCAACAGCATCGCAACCACTAGCAGTAGAATTTTCATATCCTCTTCCTCCGTTGGCTCGTTCCAAGCACAAACTTTGCCAAGCGGGGGACAGAATGAAGGCTTTGCAACAGATCGAGCCCGGCCAAATGAGTTGATCAATGTGAATAGTGTCAAAAATAAAGCCGTTCACGATGACAATGCGCCATCCTTGATCACGGCGAGCGGTCCACACGCCGGACATGGGACCCGGTAGGTCCCTTCGACGAACGGACCCCATTCCGACAACGAGTTGGGCGGATTGATGAATGGCGTCGGATCGCGCACCTCGAACAACAGTGAGAGTACGGTCGTCCCCGTGTTCGCAAACCGCAGCTCCAGAAAGCTATCAGACGAAAAGATGCATACGCCTTCACAGAACTCCGCGGTGTTGCCCGGCTCGCCGCTCCGGTATGTCGTGGAGGGGAGGACGCCCACGAGCGCGCTTTCTACCACAAAATCCCAGGCGGTCAGGCGATAGAGCACATTCGGCGAGAGGCTACGCACATTTGTCGCGTTCGGCCCGATCGTAGGCTCATAGGTAAACGTCCCCGTGATGACCACGTCGGTCCTAAGGGCGCCATGGAAGTGCAGGGTGACAAGGTTCGCCTGAGCTTCGACGGTGACCTGGTCGGATTGCGCCTTGTTCATCGAGAGAGTAACAACGTAGAGACCAGCGAGGTCTGGGACGAACCTGGGCGTCAGCGTATCGGCATCTATCAGTTCGGCGGTGCTTCCAGCCGGAACGCTCGTAAATTGCCATTGGATGTTTTGAGTGCTCTGGGGAGTGGTCGAGCCAGAGAGTTGCACTGTCTGGCCCACCCGGACAACTTGGTCGGTTCCCGCATTGACTTGGACGGCTTGCGCCGGGAGGGTTGGGGCGTGCACCGTTTTCGCAACGTCGGCATCGCCACCGTTTGAGCCGCACCCGATGAGAACCAAGAGTAAAGTAATTGTCATTAATGTGGGCCTGCGAATGAGGGGGCTGCCGTGGCGATGACGATCCATGCGCTGCTCCTGTGAAGGTGCGTTGCAATACTCGCCGAGCAGAATTTCAACCATGAGATGGCCGCTTTTGTCGGGTTTCGGTAGATGCTTTTCGCATACCTGGGTAAACGATGCAATCGAGCTGGTATGACTACGTAGAACTTTGCGGTTGAAGTTGAATGTAAGCGCGCTGAACGGCTCCCAGGCCCTCGGTGATCCCATTGTTTCATAAGTCATTGATACTTCTACGGCCTAGACTTGGCTAGACTAGGCATCACCCTAGTCAACTTCCTGGTCACGATTTACTAAGCTCCTACCGCTCTTAAAATCTGGGGCGTTTATTCTCACAACATTTCAGCTGTGGCGAACATGTCCGAGGAAGGTACAGCAAATCGGCCGGCAACACTCGGGGACGTTCTGTATGCCAAGCCCAAGGCTCGGGTCTCCGAGCAGGAGTGGGCGGCACTCGTCCAATCGATTGCCGCAGGCGATCAACTGGCGCTGCACGCTCTCTACGAGAGGGCCCATCGTCCCGTCTTCACGTTGATCCTGCGCCTTACGGCTAACCGGGAAACCACCGAAGAGCTCACCGTCGATGTCTTCCACGATGTCTGGCGCCGCGCATCGCGTTATGATGCCGCGAACGGCACGGTGCTCGGTTGGATCATGAACCAGGCACGCTCACGCGCCATCGACCGCCTGCGCTTCGAGAGCCGAAAAAAACGTACTGAGCCCCGAGATATGGAGCCGCTGGGCGAGGTGGCTGCCGATCCGCGCGACGTGCTCGAGCTGCGACAACAGGCCCAATCGCTGCGCGCGGCATTGGCCGCGCTGACCAAGGATGAGCGCGAGGCGATCGAAACAACGTTCTTTGGCGGACTGACGCACGCGGAAGCCGCGGTGCGGCTGAACCAGCCGCTCGGCACTATTAAAACGCGGATTCGTTCAGGCCTGCATAAGTTGCGGCAGAAGCTGAGCGCCGAAGCGGGGAACCATGAGTACGCCTGATAACAATCGTTGCGAGCACAGCGAGGTCACCTGCGCGTACGCTGCTCAGGCCTTACAAGCAAGCGAGGCCGCGGCAGCCGAAGACCATATCGCCGCCTGCCCCGACTGCCAGCGGGAGGCGGAGGCCCTCCGTCCCGTGATCAGTCAGTTCGTTTCCTGGCCCACCGATGTGCTGCGTCCGACCAGATCAATGCAGAGGCGCCTTGCGCTTCGTATTGCCGAGGAGACCGGCAACTCGCCCGTGTTGCCGCCGGCGCAGCAGTGGTCCGAGCCGGAATGGGAGCAGGTGGCCCCTGGAATCGAATGCAAAATGCTTGCGACCGATACGGCACGGCATCGGATCAGCATGCTGGTCCGCCTGGCGCCTGGCGCAAGTTATCCCGGACATACGCATGCGGGCATCGAAGAGCTGCATCTCTTGGACGGAGAGCTGTGGATCGATGACCGCAAACTTGTTCCGGGCGACTACAACTACGCTACGCCG
>DATEEH010000079.1:0-8492 GCA_035281245.1 Nitrospira sp. | reverse complement strand
GACTTGTCCGCCATGCTACAGGTCTGACAAGCCAGACACCGATTGATGTTGAACACAAAGGCAAACTGCCACTTCGGATGCCGCTCCTCGTAGGGATACAGCATCTTTCGTCCCAGTTGCCAGTTATAGACTTCAGGCATTCGTTCCTCCTTGGGGGACTGGCGCGCTTCTGCGTCGCGCCTGTCCCCGTTTCCATCCGTTCAAAGGGACAGGCACCGTTTCGGGGCGAAACGGAGCCAGTCCCCGTTACACCCGTCACTCATCACTAGACTTTAATCTTGATGTGCTCGCCTTTGAGCCACTTGATCATGAACTCGTTCTCCTGACCCGGAGTGAAGCCGGTGCGGACCGGTTCCCAGGGGCCGCGGGCGCCGATGCCGCCGTCTTCCGCCTTGGTGATGCGGATCAAGCATTCTTTCGGCACCGTATTGACCGCATGATGGTCGATTTCAAAGCCCCATTTGAATTTCAGCGCATTGGCGCTCTTTCCCGGTAAGGAGTCGGTTTGGTGCATCGGCATCAACCAACTGCGCGTAAAGGATTGCTGCGCCCCATACCGCAAATTGCTCTGATAACCGGTGTCGACCGCGATGGCCCGTCCATCAGGCCGGGTCTCGTGGCCTTTCACCGATTTGGCCGTGGCGACAAAGGGAGCTTGCTTCGTCATGGTGACATGGTACGGATAGGCCGGGTTGTATTTGCAGCGGAGCATCAACCGCGCCACCTTGTAGAACGGATCCGAGGGCTTCCAGCCGCGATAGGGCCGGTCCACCGGATTGCCGTCCACATAGACGTAGTCGCCGTCGTTGATGCCGCGGTCCTTGGCCGCCTGCGGGTTGATGTGCAACTGGTGCTCGCCGACGCCCGGCGTCCGTTTGTCCATCCGGTACGGATCGCCGAAGTTCGACTCGTAAATCTGTATCCAGTCGTTCACCGACCACTGGCTGTGTGTACGATGTCGCGTTTTGGGGGTGACGCAGTAGAACTGGTACCCCTTCTCCCACAACGGGTTCACGTTCCGCTTGATTTCTGCCCAGGGCAGCTTGATGCTCCGGACCGTCTTGTCATCATGGTGTTGCGCCGTGATCGGAATCCCGTAATCGTCCGGGCGCACGTACGGGTTGCTCGTCATGATCGCATTGGGCAGATAGGGTGTGGCCTCCGGCCCTTCGCGGTGCACGACAAAGTTTTCCCCATATTCAATCGCCTCGGGTTCCACTCGATAGGTTTCCAACCGGCCTGATCGGGTCCATTGCGGTTTGCTCTCGTTGACCTCCTCCCACAACGGATGGCGCGGATAGGTCCGCGTCATCACCATCCACCCTTTCTCCGACTTCAACATGACGTCCGCGCTGTACCCGTAAAACGTGCTGGACGCGTCAAGAATCCGTTGCGCATAGACGTCGACACGGTTGTCGTACACAAACTTGAAATAGTCGCGCATCCGCTTGTCTCCGGTGATTTCACTCAGCTTCACCGCCACGCCGGCAAACGTATCGAGATCGTTGCGCGTGTCGTACAACGGCCGGATGCCGCCCTTCCAGATCTGCAGCCAGGGGTTCGAGACAGAGGCCGTCATTTCCGGATAGGTGAATTCCATCCAGGAATTGCAGGCAAACGCGATGTCGGCGTGGTTGACGTCCGAGGTCATCTCGATGTCTTGCGTCACGATCATCTCAATGTTCGGATCCACGTTGCGCACCATGTCATAGTGGTGCTTGGCGTTGTTCAGAATGTTCACGTTGGTGACCCAGCGGACTTTGCTGGGACTCGGCATGTGGGTTTTGCCCGTGAACACCTTGCGGCCATACTTGGGCGTGTTGACGATGAGGGCCGTGTCCCCGTGGTTCCAGTAGCCCGGCTCCTCGCCGTAATAATATTTTCGATACTTGATCTCCTTACCATGCGCGTTGGGATCAAGCGTGATGTTCCACGGATCTTCACCGATGTACACGCTTGCGCCGGCACCGGACCAGGGGGTCGCACTCCAGATGCCAACCTTGTAGTTGCCGGACCAGGTATGGCAGCCGGACCCGAACTTGCCGATGTTGCCGGTCAGGGTCATCACCAGTGCGGCGGCCCGTCCCATTGACGTCATATGAAAGTAATGGCAGACCCCTTCGCCATTGTGAATCGCCGCCGGTTTGATCGTGCCGCTGTCGCGCGCCCAGCGGACGATGAGATCCTTGGGTGCACGATTGATCTGATGCACGGTATCCAGGTCGTAGTCTTGGAGGTGTGCCAGATACATCTGATAAATCGGCATGACGTCGACTTCGCGGCCGTTCAGAAGCCTGACGCGATAGGTCCCCGTTAAGGCTGGATCGATGCCCGACTGCACGAAATGATAACCGACTTGCTCGCGATGGAGCGGAACCGGTTGCCCCTTCTCCATGTCCCAAGCCATGAATCCACCGAGGCGTTCGATATAGAGCGGCTTCAATCCCTGCATTCTCCCGGAGTATGACTTTTCGAAATCCGGGAACTGGTAGTCCTTGATGACCTCCCGGGGATCGAGATACTGCAACGTGTCTGTCCTTACGAGCAGCGGCATATCCGTATAGCCCTTGATGAAATCGACATCTTGCATGTTTTCGTCCAGGATGATTTTGCAGGCCCCGAGGAACAGCGCGCCGTCTGTTTGCGGGCGCACAGGAATCCAATAGTCCGCCCGTTGGGCAGTCGGATTGTATTCCGGCGTGATCACCACCAAACGGCTCCCGCGCTCGATGCTTTCCAGCTTCCAGTGCGCTTCCGGCATCTTGTTCTCGACGAAATTCTTCCCCCAGCTGGTGTTGAGCTTGGAGAAGCGCATGTCCGAGAGATCGATGTCGCAGTTTTGCGTCCCGTTCCACCAGGGGTGTGACGGGTCCTGGTCGCCGTGCCAGGTGTAGTTGTTCCAGTAGCGGCCCCCCTGCGCCTGATCCGGACCGATGTTTCTGATCCACGCATCAAGGAGCGGCAGCACGCCGTTGTTGATGCGGGTGTTCCCCATCTTGCCGACGAGGCCAAGAATCGGCATGCCGGCCCGATGCTTGAAGCAGCGCACGCCGGCGCCCTTCATCATCTCGATCATTTCCGGCGCATAGCCCTGCTCGCGCAACCGCCGGGCTCCGGCTTCGCCGCTGTAGCGGGTCGCGATCACAATAAGTCCTTTGGCAAGGTACGTCGATGCCATGTCCCAGGACACTCGCACCATGTCGTCGAGGAAGCGGGCGTCGAATTTGTATTTGCGCTTCACATCCGGGGTCAGTTCGGGCGCCCCGGCATCCATCCACTCCTTCCAGCCTTTGCGCATCAACGGTCCCTTCAAGCGATAGGGGCCGTACACGCGGCGATGGAAGGTATAGCCTTTCAAGCACATGCGAGGGTTATGCGCGAACGTCCCGCGGTTGCCGTAGAGGTCTTCATAGGTCTGGTGATCGTAATTCTGCTCGACCCGCATGACCACGCCGTTACGGACGAAGGCGCGGATGCGGCAGCCGTGCGTGTCGTTGGGGGAACAACACCACGTAAACGAGGAATCATAGCGGTACTGGTCGTGATAGACCCGTTCCCAGGATCGGTCGGGATAGTCCCCCAATGGATTCTCGACTTCGATGACCGGCTGCAGCGCCGTGAGCGCCAGGACGTTATCGGCGACCGCCACCGCGGTGACCGTGCCTGCCGTGACTTTTAAAAACTGTCGACGTGACAAGAACATGGAATTCCCTCCTTTAGAAAAAGGTAAGAATGGCACTGATGTCCGTTCGATTTCATCGTCCACGCCTGTATCCTCACCTCCTTTGACGTTCGCGGGGATGTCTGAAGCACCCGCACGGAGCTCTGATGCCGGAGAGGATGGCAACTCTCATGCCGATCGACCGCCCGTCGCGGCATTGACGAATCCGATTGAATCATCGTTGAAAGCTCGTGAAGTGAGCGCTCCGAGCGGTTGCGCACGATCATGCGGATGGCGATCTGTCGCGGATTGCGCCGCGAGAATCGCGATAGGCTGCGACCGTACCGCACTCGTGCTTCGGGCCGGCATCGCCGGCCCGAAGACGATCTCATCGGGAGGGTTTACTTCATGGCCTGGACTGGGGAAGGCAGCGACTGATGAGGCACCAACTCGGGGATTGCGGCCTTCTCGAGAACCGGAGTTTTCTTGGCCCCGAGGGATGCCAGCCAAAACACGAAGAGAATGCTCGTCCAGAAAAACAGCACGTTGAAGGAAATCATGTTGGCGGCGAATCCGACCGTATGGGTGTACGCCCAGGGAGAATTGTCGCGCATGATTTCGTTGACGTGCCAGAACAGGCGCACCGAGGAGCGGATGTAGCCCATCAGCGCCATCATCCAGGTGAATTCAGTCGCGAGCATGATCAAGGCATACTGGGAGCGAGCGGTCATCCGACCCCATTCCACCGGACCACCCTGCTTCGCACCCTTGAGCATCAGGAGGTTCAGAGTGCTCATGAAGAGGAGACAGGACATCGTCGTCGCGACTTGCGGCACAGAGAGACCGACTCGTACGTTGGCCGGGATGTAATACCCGTAGATGGCCAGCCAAATAATGTTCGCGTACGCAAAGAAGAAAAAGACGCCCATGAAGATATTCCCGAATTTGGCCCACGAGACCGTCGGGATTTTGTTGCCCCGCTGGTACCAAATAAAGCTCAGAACCGTGGTGACAATGATCACATTGATACCGCCGTTCTTCGCCGACATCACACCATAGTTCCCGAGCACAGGATGTTGTTGTCCCCCCATGCCCTTGAGTTCAGCCGGAGTCATCACCATCGTATGCGGCGTGATGAACACGAGAAACCCCGCCGCCATGATGAAGACCAAATACTTGACGTATTTGAGATAGTGCTCCGCCCCCCGCATGCGGCCCATGCATTGCCAGAGATAGTAACTGGTGGTCAGAAACAGGGCCCCGATCATCGTGGCCTGGATGATGAACAGCCAGGCCAAGAGCCCTCCCATCAGCGTAATCCCCATCTGCTGACGATAGGCGTAGACTTCGCGCATCAGCCAGTAGCCGGCAAACGGCAGCGGGATGAGAAAGAGCACAGCGATGAACATCGCGACGTACCCCATCCAGTCGTAGTGCGCCCGCTCGTCGTCCGTCTTCGCCGCCAGAAACCGGTAGGCGGCGTACGCGGCGACGACGCTGCCCCCGAAGGCCATATTGCCCAGGATCCGATGCAGATTCAGCGGATTCCATAATGCCGTGTGGATGACGTGCCAGATATTGCCCAGATACCGTCCCTCCTCGTCCACGCCGGCCGGCGACATCATGAAGGCGATCCAGGAATTGGCGAGAAACATGAGCACGGTCCCGATGGTGTTGAGGACGACGGAGAGACTGAGATGTATCCACTTCAGGAATCCCTCCCTCATCTTCTCCCAGCCATAGTAATAGATATAGAGCGTGCCGCTCTCGGCGACGAAGAGCAGCGCATAGAGATGCATGACCGGACGGAAAATGCTCGAGAGATAGCCGAAGAACGTCGGATAGAGCGTTAGGAAGGAGAAGATGAGAATCCCCCCCAGGATGGCGGTGAGTGAATAGGCGGTCAAACTGATTTTGACAAAATCGTATGCCAGGCGATCGTACCGCTGAGCCAGGGCCTTATCCTTCGTGACCATGCCCATGAACTCAATGATCATGCAGAAAATCGGCACCGCCAGCACAAAACTTCCATAATAGAGATGTTGCTGGTTGGCAAACCAGATGAGGACGCGACTTTCAAAGTTATACCGAGGATAGTGCTCATAGTTGTCGAGCGTTTTCGGCGCCGCTGAACCGCTGACGATCCCCTCGGTCTTGTAATAGACGTCACGGCCGACCTCGCTCTTTGGCTCAACGGTCGCCCGGCTGTCTTCAGAGCCGGAAGCCGGTTCGGCGGCAACCGCCCAGATTGCCGGCATCGCAAGCAGGACTATCATGAGCACTGCGAATAAGGCGCACCCGCCGGTTCGCATGCGAGATGTGGTCCACTGTGTCATGCCTTCACCTCCTCACATCGCTCGTCGGCCGAAGAATGGACTCGGGAAGTGCGGGAGGCGGGGACACGTACCATGCCATCGCCCCGCCGATGAGAAACGACCCTAGGATGCCAAGAACAGCCAGACTCGTCATGAGTTCTTCCATCGTGTTCCTCCTTTCGCAGCACAATCCCACTGCAATGGCATCAGCAAGCGCTGTGCCGACTTATCCTGAGGAGGACGTGTTGAAAAGATTGAGAGACCGAGGAAATGGAAACGAGACTTTCAGGTTGACTCGCGATTAGTAACGAGTAGCTCGCGACATGACACGAGATAAAGTGAGGGCAGCTGTGCTGGGTGGCGGAGAAAGTAAGGGTTGATCAGGTCAGCTAAAACAAAACGGGTACAAGCACCCTCGAAGCGTGGAGCATCACGGTCCGAGTAAAGCATGCACCCTACAAACTTCGAACAAAACCACGCCCTGATGTGGACCACCAGTCCTGTCGACTCGCAGGGATCAGGTTCGGCAACCCTTCAGTCGCCCGTAGCAGCTGGTTGTCCCGCGCCGTGGTCATCGGACTCGCATTAACGGTCGTGCCTACTGGCACCGAGCATCACAGGCGCGTACCTTGAACCCCAATCCCGCCACCGAAGCAGAAACGGCGCCCTGGCTCTCGCGACATCAGAGCGGGACCATCTCCAAACGGGGGAAACACCTCCTTTCGGTTCGGAGGTAATCACGCTCGCCAGCAGGTCAATCGCAAGGAATAGGTGCACAAAATATCGCTACAAGCTGTGGGGATCGATGAGCAAAAGGAGCGGAGGCGGGTTTGGAGAGCTCGTGGCGAATGGTGGGGTCTTGGAGAGGCTTTAGGCTTCCCATTCTATGATGGGCCTGCACACCACCTCTGCGCTCGACCTCAGGTGCCGTTCATTGTTCCTCTCACCGAGGCCTCCGCTCAGCTCAGCTCAGAGGTAATGCTCTTTTTCGCGCGATCAAGCGGTGCTCTGCATCAAGTCGTCGATGGTCATCCGATAGAGCGCGTGTAAGAGGTCCTGACCATCCCTGGTCAGGCAAATCTAGCGGTGCCCCTGACGGGGAGCGCAAATGGGACAGGCATCTTGATTCATGAATGACAGGCAGTATCATCCGATAGCAGAAGCACATGTGGTGTGAGATCTTGCGTTAGACGACGCACCTGAATCTCCGACAAAGCTCCGACGTCCAATTGTCCAGTGCTCATTCCGATGGATGGTTCGACGGGAGGCGAGACGTACGGTGTGGGCAGTAAGCCATCAGGACCAACAGGGATGTGATCTCGTTCCCGCTGAACGAAACTACTCACTTTGGACTCTGCCAGTCTCGCGGCACAGGCCGCTCGCAGCAAGGTTTGCGCCGTGAGTGCGGATTCTGTCAGCCGCCCGATTACCCCTGATATATTGCTCACCGGCGAGCGGATATCCACCGCGCCGCTGATTCCAAGTGCGGAGGAGGCATCGATCAAGCTGCTCGGATCAGCAAGAAACACACCTGAAGTGATTGTAATATTCCCACCCGTGCCAGCGAACGCTTGAGCCAGAATCTGGCTGTTTTGGAGGATCACTGATTGAGGATCGATGGAGATGTTACCGCCTGAAGTGTCAGCACTGCTTCCTGCAACAGAAGTGACGATGTTGCTGTTGATCATCTGAACCGTCCCCGGTGCGTTCACGGTAATTTGGCCGCCGCTGGCGTGGGCGGCTGCGGTCGTCATCGAACTATCCCGCATAATGAAATTAGAGGCGCTGTTGAGAGTGATGTTGCCGGCGTTCCCATCACCAACGATCTGTTGTACCAATTCCCCGTTTTCACCCAGTACGAGCTCCGTGATTTGAAGTGGCGCATTGCTACTGGCATTGATCACCGTTGTATTCGATAATTGCACGTCTTGAGCAGTAATCGAAATGCTCCCGCCATGATTCGCCTCTGCCGAAGTGGCAATGGTGCTCCCATCGCTCTGAAAGCCGCCCTTCGCATGAATGCTCACATTGCCCGCGCGTCCCGGCGGTGCGGTCGTGCCATCAACATTGATAATGGGTTCGATTCCAAGACTGGCACTGCTGATTTTGCTCCCGCTACTGAGGCTAACCGTGCCTACCCCAATCGTGATGTCGCCTGCCCTCCCGGTACTATTGGTACTACTATTGATGTTGGCTCCGTTCGAAAGACTCAGCGTGCCTGCATTCAGCACCACATCACCACCTCGGCCGAGACCATGGGTCGCGGTGTCGATCGAGCCGTTGTCGAGGGTCAAAAGACCAGTCGAGATATTCACCGCTCCAGCGTCTTGCGAAAACGCCTGGCTGGAGATGCGACTGCCACTGGAGATGCTCACTGCATCTCCATCGATCGTCACGTTCCCTGCTGTTCCTGGGTCTAACTGGGTACCAGCTTGGATCGCTGACCCATTTGCCAAGCTTAACGCCTTCGCATGGACCTGAATATCACCCAGCTTGCCTTCGCCAAAGGCCTCGGA
>DATEEH010000078.1:0-10325 GCA_035281245.1 Nitrospira sp. | reverse complement strand
GCCGCTGCAGTGATCGTGTTGATGTTGTTGAAAGAAGACGGCGTTCCACTTGGACAGGCAATGACATTCGGCCAACCGAAAGTCACGAACCGCGATGGCGTCCGCAAATATCGGGCGCTCCCGTTATTGCGTTTCGTGAATGACAAAGACCCTGTGCCCTCGCTCCCGCCGCTCGAACTGTTTGCCGTGCTTGACGAAGGTCCCTATCAACACCTTGGCCCCGAAGTTGTCTTGGAGGAAGGAACAAACTATCGATTTTTTCCTGAACACCAGGCCGAATCCTTGTCAGTTCTTTCCTTTTGGAATAATTTAAAGAACCTCAGCATCCAGGACGTGCCGGAACATTTTATGTCTACCTATCTCCGGCGCATCGGGCAAAAGGTTTCCCGGACGCGATAGTGAACTCCCCGCTGCGTCACCAACGTTGCACGGCTTGCGCCGCTTTTCATCGACCCAGTCGCCCACCTGCTGTTTCGCACTGTGCGGTCTGTGCGGGATCGCTCGGAATTGCTCACTTGGATGTTGAGGAAAGCCGAAAATAGCCTCTCTTTGTGCAGGGGCATCTCCCTTGCTCCTTATGAAAGAAACACCAAGGAGACTGGCCGTGCGCACATTATTTAACCGTTTCGGAGACAGGGAGTTGCTGTTGGCTTTCATGGCTCTCTTGGGAGCCATAGTCATTTTCGTCAACAGTTAGCCGGTTGCCGGCAGTACTATCCTTCAACCTAGGGCCGGTTATCCCTAATTTATCACCCAGAATCTCTCCTATACTTACCTTGCTGCCAACGGATTGTGCAGTTCACCGCCGACATGAGAAAGGCGTTCATGTTGCACTCGCCGCTCATACTTTTCGTCGACGGAAATCCTGACGATCTCGAGCGCTACCGACGCCACCTCGCACTCTCCTCTGCCAATTTCAATGTCGTTCAAGCAGCGACGGGAAAGTCGGGCCTTGCCTTTTGTGAACGACACGCGGTCGATTGCGTGGTGCTGGAAATCGAACTGCCGGACGTGTCGGGCTTCGAAGTCTTGCTGAAACTGGTTCCGCATTTTCGAGAGCCTAAAGTCGCGGTCATCATGCTGACACGGCTGTCGAATGCGTATTTGCTGGACGCCGCAATGAGAAACGGCGCACAGGCAGCCTTTTCCAAACTTGTCACATCACCAGACACCCTTGAGCGAGCCATCCTGAAAGCCGTTTCGACAATGTCAGCGGATCTCACCACGTCCGCCACATCCGGCCAGCACTTGGACAAGAGTGTTCGGCTCTCTTGAATCGGACAAGCAACCGTCTTCCCCACGACATGGCTCAAAATTTCGTAGTGACACAACCAGAAGCCTCTTTAAACACCACAGACGTGCATGCTGCTCGGCGAGGCAACCTGCCGCCTGCAGTTCGCGTCACGGTGGGAATGGCGGGCACGAAGCCGACCTAAGTAGAGCTATCACGGGATGGCTTCCCTCCCTTTGCCGTGTGGCCTTCGGGCACGTTTTTCACGTTGTCGCCGAACGGTCAATTCTTGACCGGAAACTGGTGAATCACCAGTTCGTGTTGGAGCAATGTGGTAGGGACGCACGTGCTGAACCTCCGCGCGACGTATGACACGGGAGCCACGGCCACCGCTTCGGTCATGCTCAACGTCGCCGATCAAGCTCTCAGCCGCATCTGCATCGTGATCTCCATCTCCGTCTCTTGGATATGGAAAATCGCTTACCGGTTGGAGTACACTTCCTCGCCTGCGGCTAGGCGGCGTTCCTGCAGCGCAGATCGTTTCAGCAGGCCATGGCTGGTGGTTTTGGGGAAGGGGCACCCATGATGACGGCTATTGCTGCACCCTTGGCTCTCATTCTTTCCAAATCTCTTCTCCAACCTCTCGTCGCAAACCCCTCTAATCCGACCGTCCTCATCGCCGCTCTCGTGCAAGTGGGTCTTTTCCTGGCCGGGCTGATGGTCATCATCCTCGTGGAACGGCGCCGAACGCGTGTGGATGGCAAGTCGGCGTCTATCGGATCGTTCACGTGGAAATACCTGAAGGACCACTGGAAAAGCACCGCCGCTGGGATTTTCTTCTTCATTAACGAGGGAGTGATCGCCGGACTCGTCGTCCTCCTCATCGTGCACGCCATTGGCAGTGTATTTAAAGGGCCGCTTCAGCAGGCAAACGAATCTTTGAAGGCGGAACGAAAACGATTCACCGAGATGGCACAGCAGGAGCAGACAGAATGGCTCCATACACTCGGCCAGAAGCCTGAGGAACGGGCGGCCGCCATCGATCAGGTCTTTGATCGCAAAGCCCGGACCATGAAGACCGTGATGTGGGCGGACTTGCCGGCTGGAGGGTATATCGGTTTCCGCGTCGCACGTAACCTCGCGGGCATGGATAATCGTGAGCGCGAGTTCTTGAGAACGGTCGAATTACTCGCTGCAACCGGGTGGGACCAGCAATGGTGCAACTGGAAGCGATTCGGCCTGATTTGGGGTGACGGCAAGGCATCGATCGAAGATCGCAGCTATTGGCTGCCAAACGGCAAGGAAGCCGGCGTGAAGGATGACAAGACGGCGATTGCCTGGTTTGCGGCCCAGAACAACGTCACGGTCGACAGCGTGGTCAACGATGTGTTGAAGACCGTCGAAAGCCTGAACGAAGGAGCGGCACGAGAGCAGATGTCGGTCCCGGTGCTGCTTCGTATCAAGAGCCGGCTTACGGGTGGCAATGCCTGGTTGTCGGCGCATGAGGTCCCCGAGACCATCTATGCCGCCAAGGGGGAGCATGCTCTGAAACTGGGAATGTTAGACGGCACGACCATTCCTCTGGCCTATGCCGGAGAAGGCTCGCTGATTACCATCGCTCCTCCAGGGTCCGGGAAGACGCAATGCCATGTCCTTCCCAATCTGTTGACGTGGAAAGGACCGGCCGTCGTCCTCGATGTGAAGGGAGAGATCTACACCGCCACAAGCAAGTGGCGCGCAGAACAGGTCGGGCCCGTGTATAAGTTCGCTCCGCTGGAGCCCGACAAGAGTCATTCCTACAATCCACTCACGCAAGTCCGATCAGATCCTGATTACTTGTGGGAAGACGCGCGTTTTCTCGCCGACATGATGATCGTGCCTTCGCAAGCCAAAGATCCCTTTTGGGAGAATAAGGCGAGAGATGTGCTGCAGGCGGCCATTGCCCATACCTGTCTCGACAAGGACCTGGAGAAGCGCCCGCTGTCCAAAGTCATCGACATTGTCCACGGGGTCGGATGGGATGTGTTTGTCCGGTACGTGCAGGCGCGAGTCGACATCCCGTCGATGCAGCGCGCCGGGCACTCGCTGGCGGCGATGGACCCAAAGCAGCGCGACAGCGTGCTTCAGACAGCCCAATCCAGCTTGAGCGCATGGTCCGGGCAACGCGTGGAACGCACGACGCGAAAATCCGACTGGAGCCCGCTCGATCTCCGCAAGGGCACGAACCCCACCATTTATATATGCCTGAAACCCAGCGAGGTGGATAGCTACATTTCCGTGTTGCGCGTGTTGATTGCTCAGCACATTCGAGTCCTCTGCAACGAATTGCCGCCGCGCGGTTCGGCGCCCATTCTCTTCCTGTTGGATGAGCTCCCGAGGCTGAAGCATATGCCGCCGGTCGAGGAAGCGCTGGAAATCGGTCGGCAGTACGGAGTGAAACTGTGGATGTTTGCCCAAAGCGTCGGGCAACTCGAGAACGCCTATGAAAATGCCGAGGGAATGCTCGGCAGTTGTGCCGTGCGGATCTACATGAATCCAAGCGCCGCCGATGGCCTCGCAGAAAAACTCTCCGAGTCGCTGGGATATCGCGAGTCCGCACTCGACGCTTCACGCCAACGGCTGGTCGAAGCGGCGGAACTGGCAGGTCCGGCCTACCGTGACCTTCAAATCGTGATCGGCGCCAGCTCCAAACCGGCCAAGGTCGCCAAGGCATTTGCCTGGCAGGACCCGGAACTGAAGGGCCGCACGGGAAGCCTCTAATTCGTCCACTACTCTCGCTCGACCGTGGACAGAACCGCCCTCCAACAAGACATCCTCAGACTCGAATCCCAGCGCCGGTCCCTCTCCGTGGAAAGCTCACGCATCCAACGCGAACGGCAAGAGCTTGATGCACTGACCCTCAGTGAGATTGAGCGGCAAGGACGGGAATCTCAAATCCAGGAAGAGCTGAAGTCCCTTCAGGCGCAACAAGCCTATCTTCAACAGCAGCTCAACATTCGCACGGCTGAACTCCGTGCGCTCGAGGCCGAGCGGGCTTCAAGAGAGGCCAAAGACGCCTTGGATCGGGAGCGCAACCCTGAGGTGCTGTCGCAAAAAGAAGAGAAGGCGCGTGAGGAGTTCTTTAAGGAAGAGGACATTCGCAAAAGCGAATCCGCCCTGAAGGAAATGCAGGCGAAGGAGGCGCTTCAAACCGAAGACTTCCGCAAGGCCGAGTTTGCCGAGAAAGAACGCCAGGCAAAAGAGACCTACGACAAACAAGACCGCGAGAGACAGGAGGCTTGGCAAACTCAGGAGACGCAGCAGAAAGAATTCGTTGAGCAGGAGCAACGTCAGAAGGAAGACATGCAGCAGGCAGACCGGATCGACAAAGAGGAGATGGCGCGTGAGAACCTCCTGTCGGAAGCTCTCACGGATACAGCCTATGCTGCAGATCAAGCGGTCCACGCACTCGAAGAAGCAAAACAAGCGATCCAACAGGAGCTTCAGGAATGGGACCGTCGCCAACAGCAACGGGAGGAAGAACTCTCAAAGTTCAACCAGGAGCGGGAGTGCTTGCTCAAGGAGTTCAGGCAAGAACAGGAGCAGCTCCGCCAGACGCAGGAACAAGTGCGCAAAGACGTTGAGGACGCGATGCAAAAGGCGGCCTTCGACAAAGAGGCGATCGAGAGAGCGCGGGAGATCCAGGAACAGGTCTTTCGAGAACAGCGAGAACAGCAAGAGCGGGCAGAGCAAGAACGTCTGGATCGTCTAGCGCGGGAATATCAGCTCAAAGAGCAGGAACGATACAGGGAACTCTAATGGAACCGAGCATCCAAATGAAGGCGTCGTTAGTACGTAGCCGATCCTAACTCATTCGCCTCATATACTTTCCCGCAGAAAGAGCGTAGTCATTCTTCCTTCATCCAACCAAATTCATGGCCACATAGGTCCGGTATGTGGACTGAGGTTGGCCAATCGTTCAGACGGCTACCGACGCAATTTCGCGATCATCGGTAAGCGCATATGACGACACTAGGCTCAACCGATTCCCCCACCCTTCCACCGGATACCGGCAAGACACATGGCGGCCTTGCCCAGCTCCTGGCAAGAAGAGAGCTGGAGCTGGCCGCTGCGCAGCGGATGTCGGAAATGTTTTCGCAGCAGATCAAGCTGGAAGATTTGATGGAACACGCGCTGCGTATTGCTCTCGATGTCGTCGATGCCGAGAACGGCTCGGTGCTTCTCGTCGATCGGGAGACCAACACCTTGGTTTTCTACCACTCGATTGGCGAAAAACCCGTGTCACTCGGCACGTCCATGCCCTGGTACGAAGGCATTGCAGGCGCCGTCTATCGAAGCGGTCAGCCGGAAATCCTCCCCGATGCGCAACTCGATCGGCGTCATTACAAAAAGGTGGACGAAGCGACAGGCTATACCACCCGCGATATGATTACCATTCCCTTGAAGCAATGGCAGGGTGTGCCCATCGGTGTCTTGCAAGTCATGAACAAGCGCGGGAACCGATTCTTGAACCAAGACGACCTCGCCATCCTGACCATCATTTCAGCCCTCGCCGCCGTGGCCATTGAACACACCTGGCGCGTCAAGGAAGCCGAACAGGAGTTGCGAGAAAGCCGTGATTTGCTGCAAAAGATGAATACGACGCTCGAAGAGCAGGTCCAAGACCGCACGAGACAACTGCTGGCGAACCAGGAGCAATTGCGGTCGTTAGCAATCGAGCTGAGTCGGGCTGAGGAACGCGCCCGTCAAAAACTGGCCATCGACCTGCATGACAATCTGGCGCAAATGCTCGCGCTCGCTAGGATGAAGTTGCAGAATGCCGAGCCGGCCTTGAGAGCAAGCAAAACATACCAGGAGGTGAATGGCCTGCTCGGCGAGTCTCTGGCGTACACGCGAGCGATCATGTCCGATCTCCGCCCGCCTCTGCTCAGCGATGCGCATGATTTGCACAGGGCCATCTCATGGGTCGTAGATCGAGTGCATCGTCGAGGCTTGTCCGTCATCGTCGAGACCGACCCGGAGCCCATCCTGCTGGATGAAGAGGTATTGACCGTCACCTATCAGGCGATCCATGAGCTGCTCTTCAACGTCCTCAAACACGCGCAAACCAACCAGGCGAGGCTGACGCTGCAGCGGCGGGATCAGGCCCTTCACGCCGTCGTCAGGGATTATGGCAGGGGCTTCGATATACGAGACCGCAGCACGGTATTTCCGGAAGGTGGGTTCGGGCTCTTGAACCTTCGGGAACGTATCGAGCTGCTGGGCGGCCGGCTCGAGATCTCCTCCCAGCCAGGACAAGGCACGTGCGCCGAGATCATTATGCCTCTTCGTGGCAATACCACCTGGGCTCATGCATCGGACAAGCTGCATGCATTGAAGACCACGGGTACGCTGCACGAGCGGCCGAGAGAAGCAGCCGATTTAATGATCCGGATCGTCCTCGTCGATGATCATGCCATGGTCAGAGACGGGTTGCGCAGCATTCTCGAAGCGCATCCCGACCTGTGCGTTGAGGCCGAGGCGTCGGATGGCCAAATGGCCGTGGAGCTGGCCCGTCAGCTCCGACCCGATGTCATTGTGATGGATGTCAACATGCCCGGGATGAATGGACTGGAGGCGACGCGCCGGATTACTACCGAATTCCCCGAAATCACGGTCGTTGGCCTTTCGGTGCAAGACGATCCGGCGACGGCTATCTCCATGCAGAAGGCGGGTGCCATCGGGTTGGTGTCCAAAGGAGACGCCGCGGGGAACCTTGTTCAGATGATTCGAAATGCCCGGGAGTAACAAGGTTCCTGCTCATTGCAGTCCAGCTTGCGGACGCCGACAACACGCTGCCGCACCAGACAGCACGCCAAGGAGTCCCCCCTCCGACATCCCATTACCGCTCGCGCAGGCTTTCTTTCACCGACTTCAGAAGCGGACTCAGCAGGAACTCGATCAGACGGCGCTTGCCGGTCTTGATTTCGACCGTCACGGCCATGCCGGGAGACAGGTTGACCTGCTTGCCATCGACCTGGATCGTCGAGCGGTCCATGCTGACCCTCGTGGGATAGACGAGACCGACTTTTTCAATCGGCGCAGCATCGTCTGAAACCGACAGCACCTTACCCGGGATCGTGCCATAGAGGGTGAACAAGAACGTCTCGACTTTGATTTCGACCGGCTGCCCTTCCCTGACGAAGCCGACGTCCTTGTTTTCCACCTGAGCTTCCACTTCAACGGGATGATCCTGGGGAACGACGACAAGCAGTTGTTGCGCCGGCGTGACTACTCCGCCAACCGTATGCATGGCGAGCTGCTGCACCACACCATCGATGGGGGCCGATAAGCGCTGTAGTTCCGCCTTTTGCCCCGCCTTGATGATTTCCTGCATTAATGATGCGGCTTTCGTTTCGGCCGTCGAGAGCTCAGCCTGCTTCGTCTGGAGGAACTCCGACAGCGTCGCACGGTAGTTGTTTTCCGCTTCCGCCAACGCAGCGCCATCCTGAACGAGTTTCTTACGCTGCCCGGCTAATTCCTGTGTCTTGTCGATGCGCTGCTGTTCGGCCTGAAGGAAATCCAACTTGCTCGCGGCGTTTTGTTCGTACAGGCTCTTATACGTGCCGGCTCGCTCGTTTTCCATCGGCAGAGTGGATTCAAGGCGGCGAATATTTTCCTTCGTCTCCTGCAGTGCGGCTCTCCGTTGCTCGATGAGGTCCTGTGCGGCGCCTATGCGTGCCTGATATTCGGCCAACTGATCCCGCAGAAGGTTCTGTTGTAGCTTCATGTATTGCGGGTCGCCATCGGAAGGCTCCTCGAAGCTGCTCTTCCCGGCAATCAGAGCGCGCAACCGGGCGGCATCGACTTTGGCCGCGCGATATTCGTTCGATGCTCGGTCACGATCTGCCCGATTCTGCGTCGGATCCAGATCAATCAGCACCTCGCCTTTCCGTACCATCTGTCCGTTTTGCACATGAATCGCCGCGATCACGCCGGTTTCGTAGGGTTGAACCACCTTGGAGTATCCACTCGCGATAATCTTTCCCTGGGCCGTCGCCACGATGTCAATCCAGCCGAAGGTGGCCCACAGAAGGGCGACCGTGCACACCGCGATGATGGTCCAGATAATGGCCCGGCCGATGGGAGAGGGGGGTGAGAGCTGAATTTCCAACACGGCCGGCAGGAATTCTGCGGCGCGTCCAGTGGGGACGGTTCCCGTCTGTTCACTCCGTTCGGCCTGCCACGCCGCCTTCACGATCGCCCAATGTCTCGCCACCGTACTGAGGGCCATCATCTGCTCGCTCTAGGTCTGCGCCGCGCCGCTTCCGACGTCTTGCAACTTGCACAAGCGCGCGTAAAACCCGTTTGCCCGTAAGAGTTCTTCGTGCGATCCTTCTTCGACGATTTCGCCTTTTTCGACGACGTAAATCCGATGGGCCGGCCGCACGGTGCTCAGGCGATGGGCAATGATGAAGACGGTGCGTCCCTTACAGATTTGCGCCATGTTTTTCTGGATGACGGCTTCCGATTCATAATCCAAGGCGCTGGTCGCTTCATCGAAGATCAGGATGCGAGGATTGGCGACCAAGGCTCTGGCAATGGCAATCCGCTGTCGCTGCCCACCGGAGAGCGAACACCCGTGCTCGCCGACAATACTGTCGTAGCCGTCCGGCAATTCGAGGATGAACTCGTGCGCACCGGCCAGCTTCGCGGCCTGAATCACTTGCTCCATGCCCAAGCCGGGGTCCGTCAAGGCGATGTTGTCGCGCACGGAACAATTAAAGAGAAAGTTTTCCTGCAGCACGACGCCCACCTGCCGTCGCAGCCAGGCCGGATCGACCTGAGCCAGATCCACACTGTCCACGAGAATGCGGCCACGCTCGGGGACGTAGAGCCGTTGGAGCAGCTTGGCGATGGTGCTCTTGCCCGACCCGGAGCGCCCGACAAGGCCGATGACCTTTCCCGGCGTGACCGAGAAAGATATCTTTTTGAGCACCTCCGGGCCGTCAGGACGATAGCGAAACGTCACGTCCTCGAACACGACCTGCCCTGCCACATGAGGCAGCGTCGTGCGGTTTGGTTTATACGAAGGTTCCGGCTGCGTGTTGAGCACATCCCCCAGTCGCTGCACCGAGATGCCCACCTGCTGGAATTCCTGCCAAAGGTTGACCAGCCGCAGCAACGGCCCTGTCACCTGCGCCGACAGCATGGTGAACGCAATCAGTTGACCGATGCTGAGATCCCCGTCGATCACCCGATAGGCCCCGACCCACAGCACCGCCACCGTGGTGACTTTTTGGATGCAGCCGGCGATCTGTCCGGCGACCGTAATGAGACTCGTCGCACGGAAGCTTGCCCGCACATACCCCGCCAGTTGTGCTTCCCATTTGCGCAAGAGCGGCGGCTCAACCGCCATGGCCTTCACCGTCTGGATGCCGCTGATCGCCTCGACCAGAAAGGATTGATTCTCCGCCCCCCGGTTGAATTTTTCATGCAGTCGAGCACGAATGGTCGGCGTGATGGCCACGGACAACACCGCATACAAGGGCAACGAGGTCATGACGACCATCGTCAGGATCGGACTGTACACCCACATGACCGCGAGGAAGACGACCGTGAACAAGAGATCAAGCACGACCGTCACGGAATTGCTCGTCAGGAACTGACGGATGTGTTCCAGCTCGCGCACGCGCGCCACCGTGTCGCCGACGCGCCTGGCTTCGAAGTACGCCAGTGGCAACGTCAGGATATGACGGAAGAGCTGTGCGCCCAGGCCGACGTCGATCCGATTCGTCGTGTGCGAAAAGAGATAGGTGCGCAGGCCGCCCAACGTGGCGTCGAAGACCGCAAGCGTCACCATGCCGATCGCCAACACGTGCAGGGTCGTGAAGCCCTTATGCACCAGGACCTTGTCGATCACCACTTGAGTGAAGAGAGGCGTGAGCAAGGCAAATAACTGCAGGAAGAACGAGGCCACGAAGACCTCGCCAAGGAAGGTGCGGTACTTGACGATGGCAGGAATGAACCAGGTGAAATCAAATTTGAGGTCCTGCGGGCGAAGATGCGCACGCTTTGCGAAGAGCAGGAGTTCCCCCGTCCAATTCGATTCAAA
>DATEEH010000077.1:0-4308 GCA_035281245.1 Nitrospira sp. | reverse complement strand
CCGGCGGGGCCTTCTTCAGGACCAGCCTCTTCCCGCTCTCCGCTATCTGCTAAGCGGGCTACGGCCACAACACGATCTTCGTCGCCTTCCAGATCCAGGATTCTTACGCCCTGCGTATTGCGACCAATTTCTCGGATGTCGCCGACCTTGCAACGCAGCACCTTGCCCTGTGCCGCCATCAACATGATTTCATCGCTGTCCCTGACTTGTAGAAATCCGACGGCCAACCCATTGCGCTCGGTGGTCTTCACGCTGATAATCCCCTTGCCTCCGCGGCCTTGCACCCGATATTCGCCAACCGGCGTGCGCTTGCCGTATCCGCCTTCCGTCACCGTGAGAATGGCCGTGGTGGAATCCGGGGTGATGGTTTCCATCCCGATGACCTCGTTCCCTTCTTCCAGGGTAATGCCCTTGACCCCATACGCCGTCCGGCCCATCGGCCGCACGTCGCTCTCCGCAAACCGGATCGTGATGCCTTGTCTGGTGCCCAGGAGAATTTCGCGTTGTCCGTCGGTTACCTGTACGCCGATCAGTTTATCGCCGTCCTCCAAGCTGAGGGCAATAATCCCTCCCTGCCGGGGATTGCTATAGGCGGACAATTCGGTTTTTTTGATAAGACCGTTCTTCGTCGCCATGACGACAAACCGGTCCTCGGAATATTCCTTCACCGCCAGCGTCGCGGTGACCTTCTCATTGCCGGCGAGCGCCAGCAGATTCACCAGCGCCTTGCCTTTCGCGGCGCGGCTGGCCTCGGGGATCTCGTGTACTTTCAACCAAAACACCTTGCCGGCATCCGTGAAGAACAGCAGGGTATCGTGCGTCGATGCCGTGAACAGTGTTTCGACGAAATCCTCGTCCTTGATGCCCATGCCGATCTTGCCTTTTCCACCCCGCCGCTGTGCGCGATACAGAGACGCCGCATTGCGCTTGATGTATCCGGCATGGGAAATCGTGACGACCACTTCCTCCTCGGCGATCAAATCTTCCAAGCTGATTTCAGCCTCTTCTTTGACGATCTGCGTGCGGCGATCGTCCCGATAAGCCTCACGCAGCTGGGTCAGCTCGTCCTTGATGATCGACCGCACCAACGCCTCGCTGGCAAGCACCGACTTGAGATATTCAATCTGCTTCAGCACTTCCTGATACTCCTCGACCAGTTTCGCGCGCTCGAGCTGCGTCAAGCGCTGCAAGCGCATGTCCAGGATGGCGTTCGCCTGAATCTCGGTCAACGTGAACTGGCGCATCAATCCCGTCCGGGCCTCATCGGGAGATTGCGATCGACGAATGAGGGTGATCACCGCATCCAAATTGTCCAACGCGATCTTGAGGCCTTCAAGAATGTGGGCGCGCTCTTCCGCCTTTCGCAGCTCATAGGTGGTCCTGCGCACGACCACTTCCCGTCGATGCTCGATGAAATGACGCAAAATCTGTTTGAGGTTCAGCACCTCGGGCCGGTTGTTGACCAGCGCCAGCATGATCACGCCGAACGTCGTTTCGAGCTGGGTGTGCTTGTATAGATTGTTCAGGACGACGAGCGGAATCTCATTGCGCTTCAGGTCGATGACGATCCGGACGCCTTCCCGGTCCGACGATTCATCCCGCAGGTCGCTGATGCCCTTGATGCGGTCTTCCTGAATGAGTTCCGCGATCTTCTCGATGAGCTTCGCTTTGTTGACCTGATAGGGGATCTCGGTGACGATCAATCGCTCGCGTTCCGTGCGCTCATCGCTTTCAACCACGACCTTGGCGCGGAGCGTCAGGAGTCCTCGTCCGGTTTCATACGCTTCCTTGATGCCGCTCATGCCGTAGATGAATCCAGCCGTCGGAAAGTCGGGTCCCGGAATCTTCTTCATCAATTGGGCGACCGTGACGTCGGCATCTTCGAGCAGGAGCAGCAGACCGTCGATGACCTCGCCGATGTTGTGCGTGGGGATATTGGTGGCGTAGCCGACGGCGATGCCGCCGGCCCCGTTGATGAGGAGGTTTGGAACTTTGGTCGGCAGGACAAGGGGCTCTTGGCGCGACTCGTCGTAGTTGGGCCCAAAATCGACGGTCTCCTTATCGATATCCGCCAGCATTTCCTCCGCCAGCTTCGTCATGCGCGCTTCCGTGTAGCGCATGGCCGCGGGAGAATCGCCGTCCATGGAGCCGTAATTGCCCTGGCCGTCCACCAGCACATAACGCATGTTGAAGTCCTGAGCCATGCGTACGAGCGTGTCGTAGATCGCCGAATCGCCGTGCGGGTGGTAGTTGCCCATGATCTCGCCGACGATTTTGGCGGATTTGCGATAAGCCCGGTTGTGCGCGAGGCCCATTTCGTTCATGCCAAAAAGGATCCGGCGATGCACGGGCTTGAGACCGTCGCGGACATCGGGCAGTGCTCGGCCGACGATCACGCTCATCGCGTAATCGAGGTAGGACGACCGCATCTCGTCTTCGATGGCGATCTGGCCTAGTCTTTCATCCGGCGGCATAGGTCTCCCAAAAAGCTAACAGCTTTCAGCAGTCAGCCATCAGCTTCCTTGCTACACGTCGAGGTTTCTGACTTCCAAGGCATGGGTCTGGATGAAATTCCTGCGCGGCTCGACTTCATCCCCCATCAAAATCGTGAAGATCTCATCGACGCCCGTGACGTCTTCGAGTTTGACTCGCAACAGCGTCCGGGCCTCAGGGTTCATCGTAGTTTCCCACAATTGCCCCGGATTCATCTCGCCCAGACCTTTGTAACGCTGGATGGCCAGGCCTTGTTTGCCGAGATCCAAGATCGTTCTCACGAGGTCCGCGGTCGAACGCAGTTCCTGCTCCTGGCCCTTCGCCTTGAGTTTGTACGGCGCCCTCCCAAGGCCGATCGCGGACGGCGACAATTTTTGCAGCTCGCGGAAGTCCGCCGAGCCGACCAGCTCGTGTGTCACATCGAGACCAAAAACCGTCCCGCTGGCCTGCAAGCGGCACAGCACCTTATTGGATTGGTGCTCTTCGTCCGCCTGGATGTCGAGGCTCGGCTCCAGTTTCGGATACATGATGCGCAGCGTTTTGTTCACGTTGGCGACGGCGTCGGTCAACGCCGCCTGGTTTTTCAGCAGATCCCGATCCAGCCCCGGCTCGTCGACAAAGGCTCGAATCATGGAGGCCTCATGCGGCTTCTTGTTGAAGCGCGCCAGCAGCGTTTCGAACGAGATCATCTTTTTCAGGATCGGAAGCAGCCGGCGTCCGGTCACGAAATCCTGGGCCCCTTCCAAGTACAGATGCACATCTTCGACGGCAAGATCAGCCAGATACTCGTTCAAGGCCCCTTCGTCCTTGAGATAACGCTCGACCTTGCCCTTCTTGACTTTAAAGAGGGGCGGTTGCGCGATGTACACGTATCCCCGCTCGAGCAGCTCGGGCATCTGTCGGAAGAAGAAGGTCAACAGCAATGTGCGAATATGGCTGCCGTCGACGTCCGCGTCGGTCATGAGAATGATCTTGTGATAACGCGCCTTGGCAATGTCGAAGGTATCCTTGTCCCCTTTGTCGCCCTCTTCGCGCTTGCGGCCGATGCCGGTCCCGAGCGCCATGATCAGCGTCCGAATCTCATCGCTGGTGAGCATCTTGTCGAAGCGGGCTTTCTCTACGTTGAGGATCTTGCCCTTTAACGGCAGGATGGCTTGAAATTTTCTGTCCCGTCCCTGTTTGGCGGACCCACCCGCCGAATCACCCTCCACGATGTAGAGCTCGCTGAGCGCCGGATCTTTTTCCGAGCAATCCGCCAGTTTCCCTGGCAGCGAACCTCCGTCCAGGGCGCTCTTGCGTCGAATAAGGTCTTTTGCCTTCCGCGCAGCTTCGCGGGCGCGTGCGGCGTCGATTGCCTTGCCGATGATCTTGCGTGCGACGGGAGGATTCTCCTCGAAGTAGGCGCCGAGTTTGTCATTGACGGCGGTCTCCACGACGCCTTTCACTTCACTGTTGCCGAGTTTGGCCTTGGTTTGCCCCTCGAACTGCGGATTACGGACTTTCACGCTCACCACCGCGGTGAGTCCTTCCCGAACGTCGTCTCCGGTGAGCGATTCGGTGTCTTTTTTCAGCAACTCGTTGGCGTTGGCGTAATTGTTGATGGTGCGCGTGAGGGCGGCCTTGAAACCGACCAGATGCGTGCCGCCTTCTCTTGTGTTGATGTTGTTGGCGAATGAGAAGAGATTCTCGGCGTAACTGTCGTTGTACTGGAGCGCGACCTCCAAAATCATTTCCGGCCGTTCCACCTTCACATAGATCGGCTTGTGCAGAGGCGTTTTGGCTTCGTTTAAATGCTCAACGAAGGAGACGATGCCT
>DATEEH010000076.1:0-26450 GCA_035281245.1 Nitrospira sp. | reverse complement strand
CGCGTCGGTCTTGGATGGCAACGGCGGCGGCGGAAGCGTGAACATCGATCCACAGTCTGTGGTTTTGATAAACAGTCAGATTTTGGCGAATGCCGTCTTTGGGCCGGGCGGAAATATCAATATCACGACGAATCTCTTGTTGCCGGATTCCACGAGTGTGATCTCGGCTTCTTCGCAATTCGGCCAGCAAGGTACGGTCATCATTCAGTCGCCCGCTTCTCCCGCGGGCGGCAAGATCTTTCCTCTCGGACAGAAACCGCTAATTGCCGCATCGTTGGTAAGTCAGCGTTGCGCGGCATTGGCCGGTGGCAATTTCAGCAGTTTCACTGTCGCCGGACGTGACAGCTTGCCTACTGAACCAGGTGAGTGGGTTTCGACTCCACTTGCCTTGAGTATGCCTGACTATGCGGACGGC
Source organism: Nitrospira sp. (assembly GCA_035281245.1). GTDB lineage: Bacteria > Nitrospirota > Nitrospiria > Nitrospirales > Nitrospiraceae > Nitrospira_C. Next base: position 26,035 of record DATEEH010000076.1, on the reverse strand, counting down.
ACAGTGCAAGGGGACCAGATAGACCAAACAAACGAGAGTCCTCTGCTCTCGCTACGGAAGATTGCGCCGTCTGGGTTCTTGACCCAGAGCTTTGCAGCGAACTCGACCGAAGGCTGCGCATCATGATCCATCGCGTTGGGGAACCAGCGCCGTCGGGTCGCGCTCTATCTCTTGTCTTGTGGGTCTTTGCGGGGTTTGCCATGGGTATTGGACTGGCAACGTCACCGGCCCTCGGACAAATTCCGTTGGGCCAGGTCGATCCGACGGGAAAATCGGGCCAACCACCCGGGCCGCTGAAAGAAGAGTTTCAGCGGCCACAACCTCCGCCTAGTCCCGTGCTGCCGATCGTCCCGCTACCTCCTGAGGGCGAAGCGCCGAAACGCCCTGGCGGCGTGCAGGTCTTCGTGCGCGACATTATGGTCACCGGCAACACTGTATTCTCGGAGGAAGAAATCGCTCAAGTCACCGCTCCGTACAAAAATCGAACGTTGACCACTGAAGATCTGGAACGCCTTCGACTCGCGATCACGTTGATGTACATCAACAAGGGCTATTTGACCTCCGGCGCGATCATCCCGGATCAAGACGTGCAGGCCGGCGTCGTGGCGGTGCACATCATCGAAGGCCGACTGACGAACATCAACGTCGAAGGCAATCGCTGGTTCAGGTCGGCCTATATCCACGATCGCGTGGAACTTGGCAGCGAGACGCCGGTTAGATTGGAACCGTTGCAGGATCAGTTGCAAATCCTTCAGCAAGATCGCCGGATCGAGCGCATCAATGCCGAACTGAGACCGGGCGACGAACCTGGCCAAAGCGTGCTGAACGTGCGCGTCCAAGATAAGCAGCCGTTTCACGCCTCGATGGAAGTGAATAACTATCAAACGCCTCTCGTGGGCGAAATCAAGGGCATCGGCACGTTGGTCGACGACAATCTCACCGGCAATGGCGATCCTCTGAGTCTCAGTTATGGACAGTCCAGCGGCGCGTTTCCGATTGTGGATGCCTCGTACGCCCTGCCCTTCAACCGGTACGGCACGACCTTTTCGCCCTACTATCGGCGCTATGATTTCAAGTTGATTGAGGACCCCTTTGGGCCGCTCGGACTCAAAACCAATACCGAGATCATCGGCATGAGCCTCCGCCAGCCTGTGTACAAGACGGTGACGGACGAGGTCGCGCTGTCCATCATCGGCGAGCATCTGTTTACGCAATCCTTTATTTTTAATGGCACTCCGGATAAACAGCCGTTCGACATTTTCCCCGGCTTCCAGAACGGTGCGGCGACCGTCTCGGCCCTCCGCTTTGCCCAAGAGTGGGTCCATCGCACGATCGATTCCGTGCTGGCCCTGCGGTCGCGGTTCAGCGTCGGCCTGAACGTGCTCGGCGCCACGATCAATGACAATTCAGATACGCCGGATGGACAATTCTTCTCCTGGTTGGGACAGGCTCAGGCGATCCAGCAGTTCGGCGAAAACCTGCTCGGCATGCAACTCTTGGAACGAATGGATCTACAGCTTACCAACTCGCCGCTGTTCCCACTCGAGCAAGTGGCTGTGGGCGGACGATACACCGTGCGTGGCTATCGTGAGGTCACCTTGCTGCGCGATAACGTATTTCTGTTCTCAGTGGAATCGCGCTTCCCCTTGTGGCGCTGGGCCAGCGGCGAGCCGATGTTTCAATTTGCACCATTTATCGATGTCGGACACGGATGGAGCCTCGGCGACAACCGTCCGTCAGCACTTACGCCCAACCCGTCACTGCCCGACACGCTGGCCAGCGTCGGCGCAGGACTGCGATGGAATATCCTGCCCAAGGATAGGGCGACGTTCGAAGTGTATTGGGGGCAGCAGCTGAATCATGTGCCAAAAGTGAGTAATACGATCCAAGACCATGGGGTGCATATAGGGTTGGTGGTGAATTTATTTTGAGAAGCCCATATCGCTCCTCTGCTCAAGCGAGGTTAAACGCATGACTCCGTTGCTGCTTGGCTCCGCAAACTTGTTCCGTCCCGGACTTCGTCCGAACGGACCTTCAAACATTGCGTCTCGCCATCGCCCCAAGCGACCGCAGCAACAAAGCCATGCAACCTCGCAAGTCGCAGGGAACGATATGGGCATCTTCCCAACACTCGGCTCGCGGGGGAAGGAGAACAAGCAAGCTTGGAGGGACCATTTATATGACGGTGCTCCTCTGGGACACGGCGCGTCTCGACGCGCCGAGGGTGGGAGGGTGAGAAGGGTCGCACGATTGAGGCTAAACGGACCACCCCTGAAGAAAGAGGAAGAAGAGAAAGAGAGGGCGAGCATTGAGCTTGAAGTTGCACCATATTGAGGATGACAAGAGCGCCTATGAAACTTAGACCACTCATCATGCTGATGGCGGCGATCGGTCTGCTGGTGACCGGGACGGCGGGGACCATGGCGGCGAAAGAGTCCTCTGCCGATGCGTTGATGAAGGAGGGTCTGCAAGCCTACCAGCGCGGGGCGTTCGACAAGGCGTTGGGAGCCTGGAAGCAAGCCGCGCAGGGCTATGAGCAGCAAGGCAAGCCGATGGAGCAGAGCCGGGCGCTGGTCGCCGCGGCGCAGGCCTCGGAAGCCATGGGGCAAGTCACGCAGGCGCTCCAACAACTCGAGCTGGCCTTAGGTCTCGCACAGCAGGGCCAGGACAAGGTCTGGACGGCGACGGTCTTGAACAGTCTGGGCCATGCCTATCTGGCCGGTCGCCAACCGGATGCCGCGATGCCGCACTTGAAGCAGGCCATGGAAACCGTTCCTCAGAACGCCACGCCCGTGGTTGCCGGGATTCAAAATAATCTCGGCCTGACCCAGGTGGCGCAAAAGAAGCTGCCCGATGCTTTGACGTCCTTCACCGACGCGGCGAATAACGCTGCTCAAGCCGGCGATCGACCGTTGACCGCCCGCGCGCGCATCAATGCGGGGCGAGCCGCGCTGGCCCTCAACCAACCGGAGTCGGCCAGAGACTGGCTGGACAAGGCGTTGGATGGGCTCAAAGAGTTTCCGCCCTCCCATGAAAAGGCCACGGGCTTGATTCAGATCGGTTTGGGGTATCAGCAACTGCGCCATGCGATGCCGGGGAATGGTCAGGGGTTGCTGCTCCGGGCAGCCGGCGCCTTTGTCGAGGCCGAAGAAGTTGCGGACAAGATCGGCGACGTCCGTACGAAGTCCTACGCCGACGGCTATCTGGGCCGTCTCTATGAAACCGAACATCGAAACGATGAAGCGCTGCAATTGACGAGGCGGGCCATCTTCTCCGCCCAGGCCGCCAATGCCCCCGAATCCCTATATCGCTGGGAATGGCAGTTGGGACGCCTGCTGGCCAATACGGGGAAATTGGACGAAGCCATTGCCGCTTACTATCGTGCCGTGGACGTGTTGAAGCCCATTCGGACGGAAGTGGCCTCCGCGCAGTCGATCGGCTCGCTCACGGATGAAGAATCCACCAGACCGCTCTTCTTCGAACAGGCCGATCTCCTCCTCCAGCGAGCGACCTTGACGCCCGACGCCAAAGCGGCCGAGGAATATCTTCGCCATGCACGAGACGCGATCGAAAGCTACAAGGCGGCAGAGTTGCGAGATTACTTCCGCGACCAATGCGTGGATGCGTTGCAAGCGAAACTCACCAAACTCGATACGGTCTCTCAAACGACCACCGTGATCTACCCGATCGTGTTTGCGGATCGAATCGAGTTATTGGCGAGCTTCAGCTCCGGGATGCAGCGCTATTCGGTGCCGATCACCGGTGAGGCCCTGACCAAGGAGGTACGGCTGTTTCGGCGGACGGTGGAGAAGCGGACGACGCTGGAATATCTCGAGCATGCACAACAACTGTACGATTGGCTGATTCGCCCGCTTGAATCGGAATTGATACGGCAGAAGATCCAGACGCTGGTGTTTGTCCCAGATGGCGTCCTCCGCACGATCCCCTTTTCGGCCTTGCACAATGGTCAATCATTTTTGATCCAGCAGTACGCGGTGGCGATGACGCCTGGCCTGTATCTGACGGACCCGCGTCCGCTGAATTTGGAGAAAATCCGCACGCTTGCCGGCGGGCTGATCAGTTCCGTGCAGGGATTTCCCTCCCTTCCCTATGTCAAGGACGAGGTCGCGTCTGTGCGCACACTGTTTCAAGCCGACCAACTGATCAATGAGGAATTCCGTACGGGTTTGCTGGAACAAGAATTGCGTGAGAGTCGGTATGGCATCTTACATATCGCGACGCACGGGAAGTTTTCGACCGATGCCTACGATTCGTTTTTGTTGACCTTTGACGGCAAGATGACGATGGATAAACTCGACCAATTGATCGGCCTCTTCCGCTACCGACAGGATCCGCTGGAGCTGTTGACGCTCAGCGCCTGCCAAACCGCCGTCGGCGACGATCGGGCGGCATTGGGCCTGGCCGGCGTGGCGATCAAGGCAGGAGCGCGCAGCGCGCTGGCCACGCTGTGGTTCATCAACGACGAAGCGTCCGCCGCCCTGGTGTCGGAATTTTATCGGCAGCTTCGCGACCCTTCGGTGTCCAAAGCGGTGGCGATCCAGCGGGCCCAAATCAAACTCTTGAATGACAAGGTCTACGATCATCCGGCCTTTTGGTCGCCGTTTCTGTTGCTCAACAACTGGCTGTAAACACTACGGTGCGTATGCTACAGTGGAATCCAATGATCCTTACCCGTAGTCAGACTTCTCGATGGCTTACGGCGCTCGTGACGCTGTGTGCGGTGGGCTTGACGCAATCCACGCTGTTTGCGGCTAACGGGGCAAAGACACCCGAAGAGCAACCCATCTATACGCCGCCCAAGAAGATTACGCCGCGAGCCCGCGTGGGTGGCGATGTCCGAGGCACCGACGGCGCCGATGGCGAGGTCAAGGCGCTGGTCCCCGATCACGTGGGCATGACGATCAAGGAGATGCCCGTCGTGAATTGGTTCATCTCGAAGCCCACCTCCCATGAGATCGTCGTGACCTTGCGCGACGATCGTTCACCCAAGGCCTTTCAAGAGAAAACCATTCCGGCCCCGAAACAGCCGGGCATTTATACCATCAACTTTAAGGATCTCGGCTTTTCACTCGAACCCAACGTGCAGTACAGATGGTTCGTGTCGGTCATCCGCGACCCGAATCAGCATTCCAACAATCAGGTCGCCGGCGGCATGATCGAACGATGCGAACTCAGTGAATGCCTCGAGCCGATGGGCGCCAAGCTTACGTGTAGCCTTGACACCGTGATGGAAAACGCGCGAGCAGGATTTTGGTACGACGCCATGGGCTGTCTCTGTAACCTCATCGATGCCGATCCCAAGGACGATAAGCTGAGACGCCTCCGTGCGCGCCTGCTCAAGGATGTGGGACTCAACGGCGTGGCCGAATGGGACCTTCGCGCGATCCAGGCCACTACCAGCCGCTGATCTTCGCCCGTTCTCTCACTCCTCCTGTATCCTTTCCCTCTGGTCTAAAAGGATTCACCGCCGGATCGATTTGGATTCACTTTCGAGATGCAAAGGGTTCCCTGCCTGACTTCGCCTTGACCACTCGCAACCAGGAATGCATGTAAATAGGCATTCTTGTGCGGGCTTGGCCGGTATTTTCCACCGCTCCACAGGGCTTCTGCCCTCGGCTCCTTGTAGGCATAAGGATTGCTGAACTACACAGCAGAGTGTGAAAGGCGAAAGGTTCCGTTCAACACGACGAGGTGCCCGATGACACAAGAACTGGTGCTCGGAGTTCTTCTCAGCGGATTACTCGGCCTCCTCTGGCTGATGACACTCGCCATTTGGGAAAACAAGCATTCAACCAGCGAACGCAGTGAATCGGAGTCCGCCAGCCACCACGACGACGTTTCGCGGGGCAAAGGCGCGCTCAAGACGTTCGCTGCATGAACCATCACCTTTCCCGGCGTCATGACGAGGTCACAATGCTTTCGACGCTCGACACACCCTATTGCAAGCCGGCCATCGGCACTGCCGCTTCTTCTTCCTCCTTGTCGAGGACACGGAAGCAGCGTGTCACCATCACCTTGCCGCATTCATTGCTCGAGCGGCTGCGCAACGCCGTGTATTGGACCGGTCACGGTCCGCTCGCGCGGTTGATCTCCGAAGCGCTCGACGAGGCCGTGAGCCAGATGGAACAGACGAACGGCCAAACGTTCCCACAACGACTCGCTCCGCTGAAACGTGGCCGCCCTCGCACGAAGACAGGTTCTCCCGCCATTCCATTGTCTGCTGAAGGCATTCAGTAGGCATCAGTCACGTGGTCTCGTACCGGCGCAGCTCTCCGTGGAGGGCTGCTCGCGTGCGTGCACACCTGTGAACAGCCGCTATTTCAGCGCCAGCAGCGCTCTTCGAACGCCTCAATCCTAAGCATGCGTCTTGCTTTGGCCTCCCATCCCTAGAGCAGTTTTCCCTAATGCAGATCTCAAATTTCAGATCTCAAATGTCAAACATGTCAGGCGATTCAGATCTGAGATGGCTCCTGAGCTATGAGGCTGGAATCTGAGATATGAGATCTGAGATCGACTTCAAAGCTATGAGATTTGAGATCTGAAATCTGAGATTGGCTTCCGCATCCCGCTTATGACTGAACTGGCAAAACTCGGTCATCCGATGTTGGCGGCGCTGCTCACCGTCGGCTTGAGCGCACCGGTTCAGGCGGAAACGGCTCCACCGGAAGGAAAGGAGCCGAAGCAAGAGGTTTCATTGACAGAAGAGCTCGAGCTGATCAACGAAGAGGACACGGTAAGCATCGCCTCACGGTACGAACAAGCCATCTCGCAGACTCCGTCCAATGTGTACATCATTACCGATGAAGACATCAGGCAGTCCGGTGCACCGGATCTGCCTACCGTTCTGAGGCGAATCCCTGGCATGGAGGTGATGCAGACCACCGGCGCAGACTTCGATGTCAGCGTGCGTGGCGACAATCAGCTGGTGGCCAACAAGCTGCTCGTGCTCGTGGATGGCCGCTCGATCTACGTTGATGCGCAGGCCATCGTCTATTGGAAAATGATCCCCGTGACATTGCCTGAAATCAAGCGCATTGAAGTGCTCAAAGGCCCTGCCGCAGCGATCTATGGTTTCAATGCATTTGATGGTGTGGTGAACATCATCACAAAATCCCCCCAGGAGATGAGGGGAACGACGCTGCAGTTTGGTGGCGGAGCCTATGGCACCATATCAAGCTCCGCGATTCAGGCAGGGACTATTGGAAAGCTCGGATATCGATTATCGCTTGGGCATGATCAGAACCAACAATGGCGCAACGGCGACTCGCTGGCCTTTCGCGCGAACAAATTTAATGTGCAGACGGAGTATCACTTGCCTGCCGAGTCGAAAGTCCTGCTGTCGGGCGGCCTCGTCGACTCCAATCATTTCGACGGTCCGCTTCAGAACGTGACGCTGAATACGTCAACGCCCGCTCTCGGATATGCGCACGCCGTGTATGAGCGCCGCAACTTTTTCGTACGGGCGTTTTGGAACAGCTGGAACGATACCTCCCTTTCACAGACGAACCCTTTGCTCGGAAATTTGGTTACGGTGACAGATCCGAATTTCGGTCGCACCTGGGGCTTTCGTTCCAATACGTATAATGTCGAGGCACAGCATACCGTGAATTTGGCGGCAGTGAACAAACTCATTTACGGGATCAACTATCGACTCAACACGCTGTCAGGAAGCATCATCAATGGCCGCAATGACGAAAATAGACTCGGCTTCTATCTACAAGATGAATGGAAGATCGCCGAGCGCTTCACCTTGGTCGCCGGCGCCAGATACGATCTCGATACTTTCATCCACAATACGATCAGTCCTCGCGTTGCGCTTCTCTTCAAGCCTGTCGAGGAGCACACATTCCGCTTCGGAGTTTCGGTCGGCTATCGGCCGCCGACGTTGCTTGAGACGTATTACAATGCTCTCATTTTCACGCCGGGCGGAGCCCTTGTCACTCAGGGCTCCAAAAACCTCGACCCTGAACAGATCACCTCCTACGAACTCGGCTATCAGGGATGGTACTTCAAACATCGTCTGAACGTTCGTGCCAGTCTCTTCTACAATCATCTTGCGGATCTGATCGTGCCGACCACTCCGCAGCCGATCCAAGGTGGAAACGCTGACATCTATGGCGGAGAAGCGGGTGTTGATTTTCTGGCGACACACTGGCTCAGCGGATTTGCGAATTTTTCCTATCAGCAGATTCATCAGACCTTTACGGGCGATGCCCAACGGGGAGGGCCCCGGTTTAAATGGAATCTCGGTCTGCGAGGTGAATGGGAAAATGGATTGAATGGTGAAATCGCCTACCACTATTACGGCGCCGCCACATATCCCGTCAGTCCGACCTTCGCCTTGGCGCCGTTGAACGGGTTCGCCGTCCCGGATCCTCGCGTCGGCAGTTACAACCTTTTGAACCTCCGAGGCGGCTATAAGTTCTGGAAACAGAAAGCATCAGCCGGTTATCTACGCGAAGCGGAAGTGGCGGTTTCCGCGTTCAACGCCCTGAACGACAAGCACAAAGAACATCCGTTGGGCGACACGATCGGCAGCCGCGTGATGGGATGGCTCACGGTGAGATTCTGAATTCTAATGTTGCATTCCAGGATTATTAAAATGGAGGGTTTTGCTGAAGGATCGCGCAGAAACGGCATTTTAGTTCAGGTTCGTGAGGAACGCTTATCCTGCGACGTTAGCAAAACTACCAGTCTCTCTCGTAGAGGAACTCGAGCCGCGAAAATGTTGTGGAGAATTGTCGGAACCAGTCACGGTAAAATACCTAGTATTGAGGCCCGGGCGACCTCTACCAGCCACCTGGCCGCCTTAACTCGTTCACTCACTACATCCTCAAAGGAGGGACGCCATGCCTCACAGGCAAATGCTCACTCCTAGGCGCTATTCCGTGCTGATCGTGGAAGATAACCCGGACATCGTGATCGGACTTCAAGATTTGCTTCAGCACGACGGCTATGACGTCGCCGTGGCGGGCACCTGCGCCGCTGCGATCGCGTTGGTGACGCAACAACGCTTCAATGCGATTCTTCTCGATTTGACGCTGCCCGACGGGGATGGGTTGGATGTGCTGCGAGAAGTCCAGAGCCGCGACCCATCGCTGCCGGTGATCATCGTCACCGCGCATATTGCCCAAGAGCGCACGGTTGGCACGCTCGGCAAAGGCGCGTTCGCGTATCTCACCAAACCCTACGACAGGGAAGAGCTCCGGCAGACGCTTCGGCGGGCGATCGGCGTCAAAGAACTGGCGGTGAAGGCTGAGCGCGCGGAGCAATCCCTGACCGAAAGCGAGCACCGTTTCCAATCGCTCGTGGAGTCCGCGACCGACGCGATCGTGGTCGCCAACGGACGAGGGATTGTGGTGTCCTGGAACCGGGCCGCCACACGGATCTTTGGCTACTCGACGGAGGAGATGATCGGGCAACTGCTGACCCGCATCATGCCGGAACGCTACCGTGAGGCCCACGAGCGCGGGCTGGCCAGGATCGAGGCCACCGGCCAAGGCCGCCTGATAGGCTCGGTGATCGAACTGCACGGGCTTCGGAAAAGCGGCGAAGAGTTCCCGATCGAGCTTTCGCTGGCGACGTGGAAGACCGGGCGCGGCAGCTACTACAGCGGCATTATCCGCGACATCTCCGAGCGCAAAAAGGCCGCGGACACGCTCGAAAAACTCCAACACCAGCACACGCTCATTCTGACGCAGGCCGGCGAAGGCATTTATGGCGTCGATGAACAGGGGAACACGACGTTCGTGAATGCAAGTGCGGCCGCCATGCTGGGCTATCAGGTCGAGGAGCTGCTGGGTCGCCACGCGCATGATCTCCTTCACCACACACGCCCCGACGGGACGCCGTATCCGTCGAACGTCTGCCCTATCTATGCCGCCGTCACGGATGGTCTCGTCCACCGCGTGGTCGACGAGGTCTTCTGGCGCAAGGACGGCACCGCATTCCCTGTCGAGTATGTCAGCACCCCCATCAAGGAGGCCGATCAGGTGGTCGGTGCGGTCGTCGTGTTCAGGGACATCACGGCGCGAAAGCTGGCCGAGTCGGCCTTGAAGATCAGCGAAGAGCGGCTCGAACTGGTGATTCAGGGCTCGAACGACGGATTTTGGGACGGCCGCGTGCTTCCGAACGAACACTGGAGTTCGCCGCGAACGCCGATCTGGTGGTCACCGCGCGTGAAGAGCATGCTCGGCTACACGGATGCAGAATTTCCCGACGTGTTGGAGAGCTGGACATCGCGGCTGCACCCGGACGATCGCGAGCGTGTCTTCGCGGCCCTGAACGCACATTTCGAACGCCGCGTGCCGTACGACGAGGAGTACCGGCTGCTGACCAAATCCGGCGACTACCATTGGGTGCGTGCCCGGGGCCAGGCCATCTGGGACACCGAGGGCCGCGTCACCCGCATGACGGGTTCGCTGCAATCGATCATGGACCGGAAACGGGCCGAGGATGCGTTGCGACTCAACCAACAGCTACTTCAAGACATGGCCGACAGCACGACCGCCGTCATCTACGTCAAGGAAGCCAACGGCCGGTATATGTTCGTCAATCGCCGGTTCGAGCAAATCTTCGGATTGAGAGCCGATCAGATTCTGGGATTCACCGATCATCAGATCTTTCCCCGCCATTTCGCCGATGCCTTCCGCGCCAATGACGTCGAGGTATTGGAGCGCAACGCCACCGTCGAGTATGAAGAGACCGCCCCTCATTTGGACGGACCGCATATCTATATTTCGATCAAGTTTCCGCTGCGCGATTCGGCCGGCATCCCCTATGCCCTCTGCGGGGTCTCGACCGACATCAGCGAACGGAAACAGGCGGAGAACATGCTCCGCTCCCATGAGCAACAGCTCCGTCAGGCCCTGTCCTCCACGAAGATCGGGGTGTGGAACTGGGACATCGAGACGGACTGCATGTTCTGGTCGCCGCGGGTCGACGAATTTCTCGGCATGCCGCCCGTCCCCGGGCATAAGACCCACCGCGGCTTATTGGCGCTCGTGCATCCCGACGATCGCCAGTCCATGACGCGCGCCGCCCAACAGGTCCGGGATTCGTCGCGTACAGACATCATCTTCCAGCATCGCGTGAAGCGATCCGACGGACTGATGCTGTCCTGCATTTGGACGGGACACATCGTCCGTGATCACGCCGGTAAGCCCGTGCATGTGCTGGGAACGGTGCGTGCGATTCCCCCGGCGAACGACCAGTCATGTGCGAAAGATTGACGGTGAGCGGAGTGAGTCGAATTCCGGAAGCGACCGGTTGCCTATGAATGTCCGCAGCCTCATAGGGCGCCTCTACGGCACATCTCGCGCCGCGAGCCGGTTCGTGCTGGCGGCGGCGTGCTGCCTGGCGTTCTACGCCGCCGGTGAGCCGGAATCTCTGGCCGCGGAAATCGCCATTCTCAAATCTTCGAGCATTAGCGCCTATGATCAGGCCATTGCAGGCTTCAAATCGACCGCCCCCTCCGGCGCCATCTACTCCGAATATGACTTGCAAGGCGATCTCGAACAGGGCCGGAAACTGGCCAGGAAGGTCCGGGCGTCCGAGGCATCGCTGGTGGTGGCCGTGGGCTTGAAAGCCGCCCTGGCAGCCAAGCTGGAGATTGTCGACATTCCTATCGTGTATATGATGATATTGGACCCGTCGAAGCACAACCTGACCGCCTCCAATATGACCGGAACGCTGCTGGAAATTCCGGCGGAGCGTCAGTTCAAGATCTTGCGGGCGTTTCTGCCTGAACTGCGCCGTCTTGGCATCTTGTCCAACCCGGGCACTGCCCAGACGAAACTCAAAGACACCACCTCTCAGGCCTCCGCCTATTCGTTCCAACTGCAGGGTTTTCCCGTGGAAAGCGAGAAAGACGTCCCGCAGCAACTCCGGGCCCTCCTGGGTTCGACGGAGGCCTTGCTGCTGGTGCCCGATTCCACGGTGTTGACCAATGAATCCATCGGGTTCATTCTCGAAAGCGCCTTGGCGAAGCGCGTGCCGGTCATCGGCTTTTCTCCGGAGTTCACGAGGCTCGGAGCGCTGTTGAGCCTGTCGGTGTCCTATGGCGAAGTGGGGCGCGAGACAGGCGTGCTCGCAAAGCGTATCCTAGACGGCGACCGTAAGCTCCCGGCCAAACCGATTCCGATTGAGCGGCTCAAGATCACCGCCAATCTGAAGACGGCGCGATTCCTTGGCATTGAGTTCCCGAAAGAAGTCAACCATTTGATCGACGAGACCTATTGAGGCCATGACGACTCTCGCTGCACTCATCAAAGCGACGAGCACCGGAAGGCCCGCGACTCTTCGCTCGAAATTTCTCATTTTTTTCAGCTTGATCCTCATCCTCACCTCCTCCACGCTCAGTTGGTACTTCATCGAGGTGCGACGCGTCTCGATGACGGACAACTTGAACCAGCTGGGGACCATTCTTCTGACGAGCGTCGTCAACAACGGTCAATTCCGGTATGGAGGCCTGATCGCCGAAGATCGAACGACACTTCGGGAATTCGTCGAGAGCCTGATGGCCATCGATGATGTGGTCTACGTGGTGATTCGCGGCGCCGACCATATCATTCTGGCGCAACAGAATAAGCTCATCCAGGAGTCCTCGGGAGGAAGCATCACGTTCTCGCAGGAGCGACGGTATTACCCGGATGAAGCGATCGCGGAAGCCCTCTACAGCCGACCGACCTCGACGCCGCACGTCACGCCCGTTGCGTTGTCGAAGGACAAAATCTTCATACCGGGGGGCGGCATTTCCGATCCGGTGTGGATTCTCTCGTCCCTCCAGGACAACATCTACGATTTTGCGTTGCCGGTCCTGCGCAAGCCTGCCAGCGACCCGTCGCTCTCCCCGCTGCTCCTCGAAATGGAGGAACGCGTACAAACCAAACCAAGCGCCGCACCGTACCGGGTGCAAGGCGTCGTGCAAATCGGCATCACGGACGGGCGGGTGAAGCAGGCGCTCTTGGAGATGATCCGCAACGTGCTGATCCTCACGACCCTGCTGATCGGCGCGGGCATCCTGGGCGCGCACTTCCTCACGTTGCGCGTGACCACGCCATTGCGACGACTGGCCTCCGGAGCCCGCCAACTCGCCGAAGGCGAATCTCCCGCGCCGATTCCTTCAACCACGAGCGATGAGGTCGGCCAGTTGACTCGGACGTTCAACGCCATGACGCAGGCATTGCGCGAACGCAGCGAGGCAATCAGCGCCAACCTCGAGACCATCCGCAAGCAGATCACCCAACTGACTGCCGTCCATCAGACCAGCGCGGCCATTACCAGCACGTTGGATCTGCACGAATTGCTGGACACCGTCCTTCAGTTGTTGAGATCCAACCTCGGTTTTTCACGCATGGCGCTCATGCTCAGGCACGAGGATCGGGACGTGGGCTACGTCGCCCAGGTGGCCGGGGTCTCGGAGGAGGTGGCGGAAGCGGCCCGTTTCCTGACCATCCCCATCAAGGACGACGGCACATTCATGGCCGACCTCTTCATTCATGCCAAGCCGGTGCTGGTGCGCGACGTGGAGGCGGTGGCGAACCGCATGAATGCCGTCACCTTGGAACTCATACGCCGCGTCAACGTGCACTCGTTCGTCATGGTGCCGTTGCAGAGCCACAATCAGATCTTGGGTTTGATCGCCGGAGATCGCGGCGCGTCGCCGTGCTCCGAGGAAGACCTCCACATTTTGATGACCATTGCCAGCCACGTGGCGACGGCGATCGACAACGCGCGCACCTACGCCAATCTGGCCCAGCTCACTCAGCACCTGGAGCAACGCATCGAAGAGCGCACTCGCGAGTTGTCCGTCGCGAACGAACGCCTCCAGGAACACGACCGGCGGCGCACGATGTTCGTCTCGGTGGCCTCCCACGAACTGCGCACGCCGATGACCGCCATCCGCAGTTTCGCCGACAACATGGCCGACGGTGTCGCCGGCGCGCTGTCCGACCGGCAAAAAACCTATCTCGACCGCATTGGACACAACTTGAACCGCCTGACGAGAATCATCAATCAATTGCTGGACTGGTCACGGCTCGACATGAAGAAGGAGATCATCCGGCTGGAAGCCATCGACATGTATAAAGCGGCCACGGTGGTCGTGGAAAGCCTTCGAACCGTCGCAGCCGAAAAACATGTCGACATCAACATTGAGGCGTCTGAAAAGCTGCCCTTCGTCGAAGCCGACCGCGACAAGCTGGAGCAGATTCTTTGGAATATCGTGGGCAATGCCGTGAAGTTCACGCCCGCCGGCGGCAAGGTCACCGTCCGCTTCGAGGCGCTGCCCGACGGCATGGTGCAAACGTGCGTGACCGACACGGGATGCGGGATTCCTCCCGATCAACTCGACCGCGTGTTCAACGAATTTTCCAAAGTGCCGTCGAACATGGCCGCGTCGCAGGGCGCACAACTCGGACTGTTTATCACCAGGAGCTTCGTCACGATGCACAAGGGCCGCATTTGGGTGGAAAGTGAGCTCGGCATCGGATCGCGTTTCTATTTCACCTTGCCGAACGCCGCACCCGATCATCAGCCAGGCCAGACGTCACCTGAGATCATTTCTCCCGGTCTGACACCGGGCGCTCATTAGGGACCACGGGTAGAACGCAGAGGGTCATCGCATGCGTGCTCGAATACTCATCGTCGACGATCAGCCGGATATTGTCCTGCCGCTCGAAAACCGCGTGACCTGGATGGGACACGAACCGCTGACGGCCGGCGACGGCAAGGAAGCGCTGCGCATTATACAAAACGAACAGCCTGACCTCGTGCTGCTGGACATTATGTTTCCCGGCGGCCCTTCGGGCATCGAAGTCCTGCAGCAACTGCACGATGCGGCGGCGAAATCCGGCGCCACTGGACCGCTGACGCCCCCCATCGTGATGTTGACCGCGTTCGGCACGATCGAGCTCGCAGTGAAAGCCATGCAGCTCGGGGCGGTCGATTTCATTACGAAGCCCTTCACAGGCGATCACATCACGGTCGTCATCAATAAGGCGTTGGAAAACCTCGCCCTGCGCCGCCAAGTCGGTGTCCTGAAGCAGGAATTGGATGATCGCTACGGCGGCATCGTGGGCAACAATCCCAAGTTCATGGCCCAGCTCGCTCTGGCCAAACAGGCGGCTGCCTCGAATGTCACCGTGCTGGTCTTAGGCGAAACAGGGACCGGAAAAGAGGTCGTGGCACGCGCCATCCATGGATGGAGCCCGCGGAACGACAAGCCATTTGTGGCCGTCAATTGTGCGGCCATTCCCAAGGATCTCCTGGAAAACGAGCTGTTCGGCCATGAAAAGGGCGCCTTTACCGGAGCCGTCAAACGGGAGGCCGGCAAGATCGAGATCGCGGAAGGCGGGACGGTATTTCTCGATGAGATCGGCGATATGTCCCTCTCCATGCAGAGTCACTTACTGCGAGTGCTCCAGGACCAAACCTTTTATCGAGTCGGAGGCACACAGTCGGTCCACACGGACGTGCGGTTTGTCGCCGCCACCAACAAGGATCTCAAACAGGCCATTCGCCAGGGCGCATTCAGAGAAGATCTCTTTTATCGGTTGGAAGTCATTTCCCTCACCTTGCCGCCGCTTCGCGACCGCGTCGACGACATTGCCGCTCTCGCCAACTACTTTCTCGGACGAGCAGGAAAGTTCGGCTTGAGCAAGCAGTGCACTCTGAGCGAAACGGCGTTACGCACACTGTCGCAGTACCGGTGGCCCGGCAACATTCGTGAGCTGGAGAACGTGTTGACCCGCGCCTACATCTTGACGCCTGGAAAGACCATTGAGCCCGAACATTTGTTTCTTTCGGAAGCACGCGGCGGTCCTGAGGACGGAGCCGCCGGCTCCGGGCCGAGAGAACCGATCCCCTCAGGACCTGGTGGAAGCGGCGGTTATCACGCGATGATGGAAGCCTATAGCCGCTGGGTGCTCGAGGACGCGTTGAAGAAAAATGACTGGAATCAGACCAGAGCGGCCGAAGCCCTGGGATTGCAGCGGACCTACTTTACGAAGCTCCTTCGTCAGAAACAGATCCCCGGCCGGCAGCCGAAGTCTGTTCCACCGGGCTCACCGCCGGAACCAAACTCGGATCATTGAGATTCGGTTTCGGTGCCCTTCCGTAGACAGTGCCCTCCTTCGTCGGGTAAGATTGATTTCCTCGCACGCCTTCTCCTCGACGTGGCGGTGTAGCTCAGTTGGCAGAGCAGCGGACTCATAAGCCGCGGGTCACCCGTTCGATCCGGGTCACCGCCACCATACCAACCTTCGGTTGACCCGCCGACTATTCATCGCCTTATCGTAATATTGTCGGCGGATAAACACCTTTAGCGTTTTCTGGCTCTATCACACTCGCTCGTGCCGGCGGCTCACCAGGCGCAGCCTCTCCCCATTGTCGCCGCCGGATAAAACACCTCCAGTGTTTCTTCCGAAAGCACCTTCCTCAATGATAGCTTGCTCGACCCGGAGCCCGTACGATGGTTCTTGGCGACGGGATAAGACCCTCCAGGGTTTCTCACCAGGCGCAGCCTCTCCCCATCGTCGCCGCCGGATAAACCGCAAACGATCTCACGGCTTAGACTTCTTTTCCGGGTCGTACGTGTAAAACGTTGTTGTTTCGTCTGGCTTCGCATCCACACTTGGTTTCTGTTCACTTGGGCTCTTAGGAAGATCCTCTGTTTTTATATTTCTCGGATAAGTAGCCATTTGATTATTGAGCACCGAAGGCCCTAATGACCCCGTTACACCGCTTTGATCGATCAGCGCTTTGTCCAACATCTGCAGTGTAGAGTTTCGTCCGCCGTCCTCCGTACATCTCACCGTTCCATCACTCTCACTACACATGCCGGCATAGGCGGGGGAGACGAACAGAGTCATAATCACCATAAGTTGCCTCACCATAACCACCTCCTTTGTGAAGAAGTATGGCGCCATGCAATCTCGGGTCGTCCATCTATCTTGGTCCGAATGACGTTGGTGATCAACCCTAATTCTGTGACTTGAAACATGGGGTGAGCGGCGGTACACGATCAAGCTCTTGAAACAAGAGATGTCGGGCGGCCTAGCATTAAAGGCGAAAAAGGTGCGCCAACATTGAATGCAGAAAACCAAGACGCTCGAATACGCTTCTCTGTCTGGCTTCCATGTCTGTTCAGAATCTCGGCCACATTATCACTTATTGCACTACTGGGTGTAGGACAAGTACGGGCCGAATGGGTCGATATCGGCGGCAAGGTCCAAGACGGACTTACGATATACCGTGTGTACATTGATCCAGATCACATTCACCACAACGGCGACATAGTAACGTTGTGGGCGTTGTTCGACTACAAGTCAATACAAAGCATCGTGGGCGGCCCATGGTTATCCAGCAAAGCGCAAAGGCAATTTGATTGCGCAGAACACCGCATCCGACTTCTTGGCTACATGACCTTCACGGGGAATATGGGAAGCGGCGAGCCGGTATTTAGCAACTCACAAGAAAGCGAGTGGGAGCCAATAGCATCTGATAGTATCGATAGTAAATTGTGGGATGTTGCTTGCAGCAAGAAGTGATGCTAGTTGACGGTAAGGAAATCATTGGCAAATTGTTTTATGAGGGGCTCGACCACCTCGGTCACTCGACCTGTTATTTGCTCGCCGATCATTGCAACCTGCACTCTGTTCCATGTACGCGCAGACATCCGTTGTTCCGGCCTGTTCATCAATGACACTGCCTGGTGAAGTTCAACTTCAATGGCAAGGCAATAGGTTTCCGCACTGCTGTGTTTGAGAGGATTCACCTTCACGTACAGAAAGGGTGCAGAGTGGGTTTGCAGTCGCTCTGATCCACTGAGAATTCTTACCCCGTTAGACTGAAGAACCAGTTCGACATTTGCGCGAATCGCATCGCGTGAAAAGCCAGCAGCTTCTTCGTCTGACAAAAACGTCTCTACGATCACCTCTACCCCAGGGAGCCTGCGCAGTGATTCGCGGTCCTCAGCCCGCCCCGCTCGTGCGGCGTTGGTGTCGAGGTGACTCAGAACCATCAAAAGCACAGTTAGGACATACCGCATGACAATCTCCTTTGCGCTGCTCTCTCGATGGTCTGCGATTTCCTCGTATACCCTTTTCCTTCGCTGCCTTTGCGCATGGTGCGCTCACTCCGTCATCCGTTCATAGCCTTGACGCTGTTTTATCCTCTAGACACTTGCTTTCGATTTTGGTGGGCGAGGAAGCGGATCCTGCCGCGCGACGCTATTCATCCCCCGTTCATGACCATCTTCCGCGCTTACTGTTACCGGATGGGACACACGTGAATCAGCACCTGGATGGTGTTTCGTCCGCTCCAGCAATCGCAACAGGAGCTAAAGAATCAAAGCGGATGTACCGTCGGCTGCACTCGGGCGCGGATCCCTGGAAAGGACTTCAAGCGACCACCTATTTTCAAGCCGCGATGTCCCGACCATCGTCCTCTTGCTGGCCTGCCAAAGCAGCACGATGCCTTGCGCGAGTGACGGAAGGAATAGCCAGCGGTCCTGCCCATAGCGCGTCGACCTTTTGAGGATCCACAACTGCGCTATCGAGCGTAGGATACCGAGACGCTGGGACAAGGGCGATCAAGTGACGGCTTTTCCAGTCATAGACGACCTGTACAATCGTCGGCAACCCCGGCTCTTCCTCCGGGTTGAGCATCCAATACCATCCGGCCTTTCCAGGTTTGTGCTTGGTCCATGTGAGCTGCGGGTCGTTATGGGGTATGTTGTCAGGTACTGACATAACCGTCCTCCTTTCCTCCTTAATTTCTGGCACCTATTTAAAGGCTGTGTAAAGCCTCCTAGAGGAGAAAAGGTGCCTCGACAGGGGGTTTCCCTAGTCCTCGATGCACGTGCCGAAACATGGAATCCGAGAATAGGAACCCGTTGCAGTGCGGACACTCGAATAACTATGAGGTCTCGCTACAAGCTTGTTTGAGCGTTTTGTCTACCCACAGGCTCGAAAAAGCATCTATTTGCTGTGGCATGCGTCCTTGGTGACAGTCTTCCATATAACAGCGCTGTAGACACGTATGGTTTCTCATACACTGTAAAATCTCAACGAGCCGGTCCCTTGATTAGCTCATCCATCGCGCGATTAAGATTGGTTCGACTATTGGTTGATTCCTTTAGGTGTTCGAACCACCAAAAAGATCTGTATGGCTTCGAATACAATCCTAGAGGTCGACGGGAGATCGGCTCGCCTCTCGGTTTCGTGGAAGTGGCGAGTGCGGATCGCAGAGACCCCTTGACCAGAGCGGATTTTTGAGCGCAGCCGCATTGCTTGTAACCGCTACTATCCGTCCCTTCTTCATTCACTTCGCCGAGAACGATGCGTGCATATGTTCGGGCGCCTCGGGCGGACTAGTAACTCATGTAGTGGGTTGGGCCGCACCATTCATCTCTCGCCACATTCAACATCTTGATTGAAAGGAAGAATTCATGAAAATCGCACAAGTGGCCCCCCTGTGGGAAAGTGTTCCACCCAAGCTCTACGGGGGTACTGAACGGATCGTTTCATACATTACGGAAGAGCTCATGCGCATGGGACATGACGTGACCCTGTTTGCCAGCGGAGATTCCGACACCGCCGCGCAACTTGAAGCAGTGTGTCCTCAGGCCCTGCGCCTCAATACCGGTATCTTCAACCGCGACGCCCCCATGATCATGCTACAGGAACGCTCCCTCGGAGCCGAGGGCGACTTCGATGTGATCCACTCCCACCTGGATTTTCTCGGCTTTCCTTTGGCACGGAGGAATCCCCGGCCGGTTGTCACCACCCTGCATGGGCGGCTAGATCTCCCGGAACTGCAACCGGTATTCCGGGAGTATGCCGAGATGCCGTTGGTTTCGATCTCTGACGCCCAGCGCCGGCCGCTTCCCTGGGCGAACTGGCAGGCAACCATCCACCACGGGCTTCCCGCGCATCTCTATACCCATCATTCGCAGCCTCAAGGATATCTGGCATTCCTAGGACGAATTTCTCCTGAGAAACGGCCTGACCACGCCATCGAGGTGGCCAAGCGGACAGGCCTTCCACTCCGCATTGCCGCCAAGGTGGATCCGGCGGATGTCCAGTATTACCGGTCCGAGATCGAACCCCTGCTCGACCATCCGCTGATCGAATTCATCGGGGAAATTTCGGATGCAGAAAAAGACGATTTCGTGGGCAATGCTCTGGCATTAGTGTGCCCATACGATTGGCCTGAACCGTTTGGTCTGGTCCTCATCGAAGCCCTGGCCTGCGGGACACCCGTGCTCGCGTACCGACGCGGGTCCATCCCCGAAATCATCGAACACGGCACCACGGGCTTTGTGTCTGAGAACCTATCGGAAATGGTCGCTGCAGTGGAACGGCTCGGAGAAATCGACCGCCAGCGCTGTCGTGCCTCCTTTGAGCAACGGTTTACTGCGGGTCGGATGGCCCGTGACTACGTCGCCCTGTATGAACGGATCATCGAAGAGCGAATGGCCATGACCAGCCCGAAGATCCACGCTCTCGGAGCCGGCTTGCCCTTCAAAGAAGCCATCAACGGATCCTCAAACGGGCACTCCCAGGGCGGGCCGCTGCACATGGTGGGGGGACCCCATGCCTGACAGCCGGGCGCTGGACGAAAACACACAGAACGGCTCCCGTGGGTGGGAGTTGCTGAAGACGAGGGACTTCGGTCTCCTCTTCGCCGGGCAAACGATCTCACAGATCGGCGACAGCCTCAACAAGGTGGCGCTGCTCTGGTTTGTCTATGAGCTGACAGGGTCGGCCTTCAAGATGACGGTGATCGGGCTGCTTCAGACCCTTCCTCCGCTTCTCTTGGGTCCGCTGATCGGAGTCTATCTGGACCGATTCCGCAAGAAGCCGGTCATGATCACGATCGACCTGCTGCGAACGGTGATGATCCTGTTCATCCCGTTGCTCTATGTGGTGGACGCTCTCACCTTGGATCGCCTGTACCTGCTGGTGTTTGCCAATGCCGTCGTCTCGACCGTCTTCGGGCCGGCCCTGGCCTCGGCGGTCCCGCTGATCACACCCAAGGATCGGCTCGTCGCTGCCAACGCCTTGATGCAATCCACCGCCAACATCGGCTTGCTGGTCGGACCTGCGGTGAGCGGAATCGGGATCGCTCTGATCGGAGCGCAGAACGTGCTCTATGTGGATGCTGCGACGTTCTTCGTTTCCGCCCTCTGCCTGATGCCCATACGCACCCGGGAAACGGTTCAGCCGGATCTCAGCGTCAAAGGCTTGACTGAAGGTGTGGCCTCCGATCTGCTCGCAGGATTCCGATTTGTCTTCGTCGAGCAGAAGACCGTCCTGCTGTTGATGCTGACGGCTACGTTCTACAGCGTCGGCATCAGCGCGTTCGTCTTTTTGCTGCCGGTGTTCGCAAAGGACGTGCTCGCCGTTGGTCCGATCCAACTAGGGTGGCTCTGGTCCGCGCTGGGTGTGGGCATGCTGATCGCCTCCTTCGGCCTTGCGTCGATCGCCCAAGGAGACTTCGCGCGACGACTGCACCTCGTCTCCGTCGCGCTGACGGTAGGCGGGCTCGCGGTCGGCACGCTCGGATTTCTCGAGGCTCCTCTCCTGGCGGGTCTCGTGATCTCCGTCATCGGAGTCTGCACCGCGATGTTTACGCCGTTGGTGTGGACGATGCTGCAAGAATTGACGCCGGCTCCCCTTCTCGGGCGTGTGTTCACCAGCTTCGCGACAGGCGGGATGGCCGCCTCCATGGCAGGCATGGCGGGATTCGGATGGGCCACCGACATGCTGGGTCCCGGGGTCAGCCTCGGAGGCATTAGCTTCATCCTCTTGATCACCGCTGCCGCAGTGGGAACGGTCGGCTGGTACAGGTCACAGATGGCCGAACTCCCTCCGAACGAACCAGGAGCGTTCGCGTTGTGACCCCTGCCGGCGCTCCTTGAAATGGAATGTCACAGGTTGATGAAGCCATAGTGAGGGCTCCCGTATGAAGCCATACTGTCGGGCTCTGATCTGTGCCGGGATGGCAGTGATTTTCCTTTTCCCTCTTGCAGCCGATAAGGCGCTCTCGGACCAGGCTCCGGCTCCCGACCATCAGCCGGCCCCGCCGAAACTTTCGAGCGAACCGGCGCAACCATCGGAGACATCGACCGCGAAACCGGAACCGGCGAAGCTGTCGACGGAACCCAAATCCTTGCCGCAGAGTGCGCCGCCCACGATCTTGGACGTTCCGCCCGAACGCGAGGCACAGGAGAAAGGAAAAGAGAAAGACATTCGCAAGAAACCGTTGGGGTCGTTAATACTGACGATCAAGCTTGCACTGCTCGCCGACGCCCGCTTGTTCCGGTACGAAATCGAAGTTGGGGAAGACGGACAGAACCTTGCGCTCGGAGGGCGCGTCTCGAGCGAAGAGGACAAGGCGGCTGCCACCGAGATCGCACGAGCAGTGGCCGATGGAAAAACGGTCGTCAACAAACTGGAGGTGGACAAGGGGCTGGTGCAGGCGCTTGGGAAGAAGCAGGACGAGATCATCAGTACGCTGGTTAAGGATCGGTTTGCCAAGAGTGCCACGTTGAAGGCCGCAAACTTCGAGGTGAAGACCGAGGAGGGCGTCGTGTCGATCAGCGGAGCGGTGCGCTTCCAGGTCCTGGCCCTGGAGGCCGCGGAAGCGGCCCGCTTGGTGCCGGGTGTCAAAGCCGTCAAGACCGACAGGGTCCGCCTTGGGGGCGAGAGCTGATGCAGGGCCCGTCAAGCCCCTCCGCGTACCCTGTCTCCATGGCCGCCTCGGAAATCGACCTCCTTGCGAGCGCGGATCGCCCTCTGCTTCTCACCCGCAATTTCGGGCTGGTATGGTCCGGACAGCTGATTTCACAAATCGGCGACGGCATTTCACGGCTCGCGCTTCTCTGGTTCGTATACGCCATCACCGGCTCGGCGCTGAAGACCTCGATCATCGGTCTCCTGCAGACGATTCCGCCCATCATCCTCGGCCCACTCATCGGAGTGTATGTCGACCGCTTGCCCAAGAAATATCTGCTGATCATCAGTGACCTGCTTCGAGCGGTGCTGATCGGCTTTATCCCGTGCATGGTCGGGGTCGAGTCGTTTACCGTGTCCATGCTGTACGTCCTCGTCCTGCTCCACGCCATCGCCACTGCGGTGTTTGGCCCGGCGCTGACTGCGGCAATACCAGCCATTGTCCCGAAAACCCAGTTTACGGCGGCCAATGCGCTCCTCCAGAGCACCACGAGTCTGGGAATTATCCTCGGTCCGGCGTTGAGCGGATTGGGCATCGCCGCCTATGGGTCTCAGGAAGTGCTGTGCCTCAACGCCTTCACCTATCTCGTCTCGGCGCTCTGTCTCTCGCTGACGTGCTTTGCCGATTCCAGGACAAGCGATGCGTCGGAAGCGCCCCGCTCAACACTGATGCAGGATCTGACTGAAGGATTTCAGTACAGTGTCATACACCGGCCCGTCATCCTGCTGTTGACAGGCACGGCGGCACTGTATACGTTCGGCACCGCGGCACTGACGTCTCTCTTTCCAGTCTTCGCCAGAAAGTTGCTCGACCTGGGTCCCGTAGAGATCGGCTATCTGTGGTCGGCATTAGGGGGCGGGCTACTGCTCACCTCGATCGCGCTCCTGTGGGCGACGGGCTGGACCGTCAAGGATCGCAGCAGATTGATTTTCAGTACCAGCTTGCTCAGCGGCGCGGCCGTTTGCGCCTTGGTCTGGACGCCTCACCCCTATCAGGCGGGCATCCTGATGGGTTTGATCGGTGGCGGCATGGGAGCCTTCACCCCGATCGCATGGGGCATCATTCAGGAACTCACACCCGGGCACCTGATCGGCAGGGTCCTGGGTCTGTATGGAACTGGCGCCATGACTTCCGCCATTGCCGGCATCTCCTCATTCGGTTGGATCACTGAGCACTATGGTCCCGAACCCGGCCTGCTCGGCATCGGGATGGTGTTGTTTGCCACCGCGCTGGTGGCCCTGACGATGAGCCGGACCTGTGCCTCCGTGACAAGGGAGAGCCGTTCGTGAGCGAGGTCATCCGCTGGAACGATGAGTTCTACATCCTCGCGTCCTCGTCGCTGGCCGAGAACCGCGTGGAAGTGTTGAAACACGGAGAGACGTTCGCCGTCTTCGATCGCTACGGTGACATCCACCAGGTCATTCCGGGCCCGCAAGGCCTCTATCATGAGGGAACGCGTTTTCTTTCCCAGTTTGAGCTCACGCTCGGAACACACAGGCCCCTTCTCCTCAGTACCACCGTGAAGGAGGACAACGCACTTCTCACGGTCGACCTCACCAACCCGGACCTCACCTCCGACGAACAGGAACTCGTGCCGCGAGGAACCCTCCATCTCTGCCGCACCAGGTTTCTCTGGAACGGCACATGCCACGAGCGTATCCGGATTCACAATTACGGAAACTCGGAGTTCCCTCTCGCGATCAGGATTGCCGTGGACGCCGACTATGCAGACCTGTTCGAAGCGAGAGGCCAGCAGCGGGAGCACCGCGGCCAACGACTCCAGACGCTCTACTCCGGTGAAGGACTCGTGCTGGGCTACGAGGGACTCGATCACGTCGTTCGCAGGACCCATGTCCGTTGCTGGCCGATACCGAACGATGTAGCGGTCGGAGGATTGATCCTCGAATCCTTCGTGGGGCCACGCAGCGAAATCTCGTGGGAGTTGGCCATTGCCTGCGAGATCGAACCCAGGCATTCACAGGTCTTTCTTTCCTATGACCAGGCCAGCACTGAATCGGACGGCTCGCTGAGAGCCGCTAGGCAGCGGGATTGCCACATTTATACCTCCAATGAACATTTCAACGACTGGCTGAATCGGTCCGTCGCCGATCTCGAGATGCTAATCTCCGAGACTCCGCAGGGACCTTACCCGTATGCAGGCGTACCCTGGTTCAGTACGCCGTTCGGCCGTGACGGCTTGATCACCGCGCTGGAGATGCTTTGGATCAATCCGGGCGTCGCCCGGGGCGTGCTCGGCTTTCTCGCCTCCACGCAAGCGACTGCAAATATTCCCGAACGAGACGCCGAAGTCGGCAAGATTCTCCATGAAACGCGACGTGGCGAAATGGCCGCGCTCGGGGAAATCCCCTTCGGGAGCTACTATGGCAGTGTGGATGCCACGCCTCTCTTCATCATGCTTGCCGACGCCTATTACGTGCGCAGCGGCGACCTTGAGTTCATCACGGCGATCTGGCCGAACATTCAGCGCGCCCTGCACTGGATCGATCAGTATGGTGATCCGACAAAAACCGGCTTCGTGACTTACCACCGGCACTCTTCCAACGGACTCGTGCACCAGGGCTGGAAGGATTCTCATGATGCCATCTTCCACGCCGATGGCACCGCCGCACGGGGACCGATTGCACTGAGCGAGGTTCAGGCTTACGTATACCAAGCCAAGAAGGCGGCTGGCGATCTCGCGCGTCTGATGGGGGACGTTGACCGGGCTGAAACACTCGTTGTCGAGGCCGACTCGCTGCGGGAACGGTTTGAACGAGCGTTCTGGTGTGAGGAGATCGAGACGTATGCGCTTGCACTGGACGGCAAAGGTCAGCCCTGTCGCGTTCGGTCTTCAAACGCCGGTCATTGCCTGCTGGCCGGCATCGCCAGTCCGGAGCGCGCTCAGCGTACGGCGCAAACGTTATTGGCGGAGGATTCTTTCAGCGGCTGGGGCATCCGGACGATCCCAACATCCGAGGCACGATACAATCCGATGTCGTACCACAACGGCTCGGTCTGGCCACATGATAATGCGTTGATTGCCGCTGGCATGGCCCACTATGGCTACAAGCAGGGCGCGGTGAGGATTCTCACAGGGCTGTTCGACGCGAGCTTGTTTCTCGAACTGCGGCGCCTGCCCGAATTGTTCTGCGGATTCCCGAGGCGATCGGGCGAGAGTCCGACTCGTTACCCGAACGCCTGCGCTCCGCAAGCTTGGGCCTCCGCCGCGGGGTTTCTGCTGCTGCAATCCTGTCTTGGCCTGCGTATCGACGCC
>DATEEH010000075.1:0-78540 GCA_035281245.1 Nitrospira sp. | reverse complement strand
ACGCGGTGCCTTGACGACGTTCAGTATTGCGAACGACGTCGCGAAGTATTTTGCGATCATTCCAGCGGCCTTTGCGACGACGTATCCCGCCTTGAATGCGCTCAACGTGATGCACCTGGCGACGCCGCAGAGCGCCGTTCTATCGGCGGTCATTTTTAACGCACTCATCATCATCGCGCTGATTCCGCTCGCCCTGCGGGGGATTGCCTATCGGCCCATTGGCGCGGGTCCGTTGCTACGGCGACATCTGCTGATTTACGGACTGGGCGGCATCCTCGTACCGTTTATCGGCATCAAGCTCATCGACATGATTCTTGTGGCCTTGCATCTGACCTGAGAACCACGTAGCGGAGAGAGATGAAAGATCATCTACGACCTGCACTGACGATGTTGTTGGCGCTCACGTTGCTCACTGGCGTCGTGTATCCATTGATCGTCACCGGCTTGGCTCAAATACTGTTTCCTCAACAAGCGAATGGGGGCCTCATTGTCCGCGATGGTAGGGTCATCGGTTCTGAGCTGATCGGACAGCACTTCGATGACTCAAAATATTTCTGGAGTCGTCCATCGGCGACATCGCCCTTTCCATACAATGCAGGCGCTTCGAGCGGATCCAACCTCGGTCCCACGAATCCAGCCCTCATTGAAGCGGTCAAGACACGAGTCGCGGCTCTGCACGCAGCAGATCCAGACAATGAGGCGCCTGTGCCCGTTGATCTCGTGACGGCATCAGGCAGCGGACTCGACCCTCATATCAGCCCAGCGGCGGCGCTGTACCAAGCACATCGCGTAGCCCGGATGAGGGGTCTTGAGGAACGTCAGGTGAAAGACCTCGTCGGCCAGTACACTGAAGGGCGCCAGTTCGGTCTTCTTGGGGAGCCGCGGGTGAATGTGCTGAAGTTGAATCTGGCCCTCGATGCCTTGCTCAGTGAATGATGTTGCCATTCATTGCTCTGAGCGGCTTCCATCTCCTTTTTCTTCTGAGACTTAAGAACCTGTCGGATGTCAAAATGTGGTAAAAAGGCCGGTGTAGTCCATCAAAACCTCGTTAAAACGGCCTGGGGTGACGGCAGTGAGGCGATACCCGCCACCGGCTTGAGGTTTCCATGAGCGAGAGCCGCCCAAATCCTGATGCGCTTCTCAAACGCGTCCAGGCGGAGGAGTCTCGTCAGCTCGAAGGAAAGCTGAAGGTTTTCTTCGGCGCAAACCCGGGTGTGGGGAAAACCTATGCCATGCTGGAAGCGGCCCATGAGCAGCGCCGCGATGGCGTCGATGTCGTCATCGGCGTGGTCGAAACTCACGGGAGAGCCGAAACCGAGGCGTTGATCAACGGCCTCGAACTCTTGCCTCGCCGAGCGGTAGATTACCGGGGAACGGTGCTCCAGGAATTCGACCTGGATGCGGGTCTCGCGCGTCGCCCCACCATCATCCTCATCGACGAACTGGCTCACACGAATGCGCCTGGACTTCGCCACGCTAAACGCTGGCAAGACGTTCAGGAGCTCTTGAAGGCCGGCATCACGGTCTACACCACCGTCAACGTGCAGCATCTCGAGAGCTTGAACGACGTCGTGACGCAGATCACGGGCGTGCGCGTGCGTGAGACGGTGCCCGATTCGGTCTTGGAACGTGCTGATGACGTTGAATTGATCGATCTGCCTCCTGACGACCTACTCCAGCGTCTTAAAGACGGGAAAGTGTATGTGCCGGAGCAGATTCAGCATGCCATCAAGAACTTCTTCACGAAGGGCAATCTCATTGCCTTGCGTGAAATGGCGTTGCGGCGGACAGCCGAGCGTGTGGACCAGCAAATGGAAGTCTACCGCCGCGATCACGCCGTGGTCAGGACCTGGCCGGCTGCCGAGACCATCATGGTGTGCGTCAACATGAAATCTCGCGGACCCCGTCTCGTTCGTGCGGCGCGCCAAATGGCGACCGGTCTGCATGCGAAATGGCTCGCGGTCTATGTGCAAATTCCTCGTCATCTCCGGGCGACTCCAGCCGATAAGGATCGGCTTTCTCAGGCCATGCGGCTGGCCGAGCAACTTGGCGCCGAGGCCATCACACTGACCGGCGAAAATGTGGCCGAAGAATTGTTGAGTTACGCTCGGAGTCGCAATGTGACCAAGATCATCGTAGGAAAACCTGTCCGCTCTCTGTGGAAGGAGTGGGTGTTCGGATCGGTCGTGTCCGACCTCGTGCATCGCAGTGGCGACATCGATATTTATGTCATCACCGGGGAGGCAGGCGAAGCCGAACCGCTGGGTCGACGCACGTTTTTGAAGAGAACTTCGAGTCTCCGGAAATACGTGTATGCCGCGCTCGGGATTGTTGGGGCAACGGCGGTGGCCTGGTCAATGTTTCCCTATTTCGCGACCGCCAATCTCATCATGATGTACCTCATCGCGGTCATCATCATCGCGACTCGCTGGGGGCGAGGGCCATCGGTGTTGGCGTCTGTGCTGAGCGTCGCCTCATTCGACTTCTTCTTCGTTCCGCCCTACTTGACGTTCGCCGTCTCTGATTTCCAGTACCTCTTAACATTCGGCGTCATGTTGGTTGTGGCGCTCGTCATCAGTAGCCTTGCAGTCCGTGTCCGCGAACAGGCCCAGTTGGCTCGGTACGGAGAACGACGGACCGCCGTGCTGTACGAGATGAGTCGAGATCTCGCGACCCATCGTGGCACCGCGATGCTGGTACAGGTCGCTGTAAAGCACCTTCGCGAAGTGTTCGACGGTCAAGTAGCCATTTTTATTGCAGACGCGGAAAAAAAAGTAAGACTTCAGCGAAGCGAGCAACTCTACTTCGAGCTTGACCCCAAGGAGTCGGGGGTCGCTCAATGGGTCTTTGACCACAAAGAACGCGCAGGGCTGGGCACCGATACGCTGCCTGGCGCGAGCGCCCTCTATCTGCCGTTGGTGGGCTCAAGCGTCATCGGAGTCGTGGCTGTCCGTCCTAAAGATACGGCCGTCTTGTTCGATCCGGATCAGCTTCATCTACTCGAATCGCTCGTCAATCAAGTGGCGCTGGCCATCGAACGGACTCGGCTGTCTGAGGAAGCTCAGCAGGCTCATGTGCGAATGGAAACAGAACGCATGCGAAATGCCATTCTCAGTTCGGTCTCCCACGACTTGCGAACCCCGTTGGCCACCATTACGGGTGCTGCCAGTAGTTTGTTGGACGAGCGCAACCCCCTCAATCCACACGATCGCCTCGAACTCTCTCGGTCCATTTACCGGGAGGCGGATCGGTTGGATCGGCTGCTCAAGAACTTACTTGATATGATGCGCATCGAGGCAGGCGCCGTGCATCTTAATAAGGAATGGCATCCATTGGACGAAATAGTGGGATCGGCGCTGGACCGGTTGGAAGAGCGGTTGCGGGGTCACACGGTGAAGACGGCCTTTCCTCTGGATTTGCCCATGGTGCAAATCGATGGTGTGCTGTTGGAGCAGGTCGTTCTCAATCTCCTCGAGAACGCGGCAAAGTACGCTCCTGAAGGAAGCACCATTGAATTGTCCGCATCGGCCGCCGATCATGAAGTGGTTGTCGAAATCGCCGACCGCGGTCAGGGCATTCCGACAGGAGAAGAGGTCCGCATCTTCGACAAGTTCTACCGTGCCAAGCCTACCCGGGAGGGCGGCGTGGGACTTGGCCTCACCATCTGTCGTGGGATCATCGAAGCTCATGGCGGGCGAATCTGGGCCGAGAATCGATCAGGAGGCGGGGCGGTATTTCGCTTTTCGATTCCTCTGTCGAAGGAGCAGCCTCCCCTGGCATCAGAGCACACCGAAGAGCGCCACGCATCGTCATAACGAGCGGTATGGCATGTCACAGGAAGCGACCATTGTTCTCATCGAAGATGAATCCGAAATCATCCGCTTCTTGAAGACCACGCTCCCGCCACACGGCTTCCGCATTCATGAAGCCACGACTGGTCAAAAAGGTTTGATCGAAGTTAAAACGAGAAATCCTGATCTCATTCTTCTGGATTTGGGCCTTCCAGACATGGAGGGCACAGAAGTGATTCCTCAAGTCCGGGAGTGGACGTCGACGCCAATCATCGTGATTTCGGCGCGCGAGCAAGAACAACAAAAGGTTGCGGCGCTGGACCTCGGAGCCGACGATTATGTGACGAAGCCCTTCGGAATTAATGAACTCCTTGCCCGCATCCGTACCGCGCTTCGTCATGCGGCTCGGCCGGATGGGCTGGAGGCAGAATCCTCCTTTACATTCGGAAATGTGCGCGTCGAACTGGGGAGAAGGCTGGTTTTCGTCGGTGACAAGGAGATCCATCTGACAGCGATCGAGTATAAACTGTTGGCCACGCTCGTGCGTCACGCAGACAAGGTCGTGACGCATCGGCAATTGCTGAAAGACGTTTGGGGACCCTTGCACGTTGAAGAAGGACATTACCTGCGTGTCTATATGAGGCAATTGCGAAACAAGCTAGAGGCGAGTCCGGCCAATCCCAAATATCTCATCACGGAGCTCGGTGTGGGCTATCGTCTCAGAACAGAATGAGCCGGTCTTTCCCACAACCATCATCGGCGTGCTCCGGCCAGCGTGGCAAAGCGATCCGTCAAGCGTTCGAGCAACGTGTGCAATGCCGTCATTCTCGCTCGTTCGATTTCTCGTAAATCATCCACGAGTGCCGCGGGGCCCACGGTCTGGGTCTGGGCTTCGGCTTGCTCCTCAAACAAGCGGGCTCCCGTCTTCACGTCCCACAGCGTTGCCTTCAACAGGCAGAGCGCATCACTATGCGTGCCGTCGGCCAGGTAGGCGCCGATCAGGGTCCAATACAGCAACCCTGCTTTGTAATTGTTGTAGCGATCAACGGCAGCAGCGCCGTCGAAAACCAATATCCAGTCGACACCATAGCGCGTGGCAGTCGCGCGGAGTTCCGTCAAGGTCTGGTCCCTGAGGGAGGACAGCGTCAGAAACCCCGTGCTCCGGCCGCCGGGGCCGAGCGGAATGCGTTTGGACCAGTCCAACACGGCGTCCCGGTCGCGGCCGGTCCATTCGAATTCTCGGTGCAGAAACCCCGTGGGTTTCAAATACAACCCAAGCGCAGGCGTCTTTGGTGGTGCAGGAACGGCGGCGGCAGCCGGTGTAGCGATGAAACGAGTTTCTTCCTGACGGATGACCTTCTCCAGCGAATCATGGGAAAGGCCCTTACTGCTTGCGCAGCCGCCAAGCCCCATGAGGATGACCCAAAGGCACAGTGAGCAACGGGTGATGCATGTGCTGTTGACGTGTGATGGCATGGTGTTTCATTCCGAGAGCGGCGTGATGCGATCGGCGACCGCTTGGATAATGCCCTCCCGTTCCCCGGCAATTTGCAGCCCTTGAAAGCTTAAATAGTAACCGCCATGACTGGGCGCCTGAATGGTCGCGTGCAGTTCGACACGCGCGCCGTCCTCGACGTCGGGATCCTTGACCGTCGGAAACCCGCAGACGCCGAACACCGCCACGTTGATCGAGGCGGTCTCATCCTCGAGATAGAAAAGATAAGCGCCATAGCAGGTGGTCCCGGCCGGCAACTTGTAGGGGTCAAGGGGCTGGACATTTCGGACGGTTCCGGAGAGCACAACTTGCTTCAAATGATAGGTCGCCGGTTCATCGAGAATCTCGCGAATCGTCATGGGTTCGGCTGCCGAGGCACTGCAAAGCAGGAGAACGCCGAGACTGATCGAACAGGAGATGAACTCCACTGCGGGAAGACTGGGGCGAGACATCGCGAGCGATTCTAGCATTTCTTCACGACTCACGACGATGGATCCACAACCTTTCGCAGCGGCTGTTCTCTCGCTATAATCCGCCAGCTGAAGTCAGGAGGATTTCATGACGATTCAACAGCAATTGGAAACGTACGTCGTCGATCGTCGCCAGAAATTCGAAGAACTCTTAGGCCGAATGGTGGAAATCCCGTCGATTAGCATGGACCCGACGAGGGGACACGACATGCACCGAATGGCCAGCCTGGCGGAGCAAGTATTGGCCGATATGGGCGCCGAATCCAGGATTGTGGACACTGGGGGCTATCCGATCGTGTCCGGTGGTTGGACGGCCGGCGACCGGTATCCCACCGTAACGATCTATAATCATTTGGATGTTCAGCCGGCTCAAGAGCCTGAATGGCAACAGGAGCCCTTCGCGTTCAAAAACGAGGGCGGAATTTATCGTGGCCGCGGCGCCACCGACGACAAGGGACCGGCGCTGTCGGCGCTCTTCGGTGCCCGCTTTGCGATGGACCAGGGTTTACCGATTAATATCCGATTTCTTTGGGAACTCGAAGAAGAAATCGGGAGTCCGCATTTTGCGGCCGGGTTGAAGAAGCGAGCTGAAATTCCCCGTCCTGATTCCGTGGTTGTCTCCGACACGATCTGGATTGCGAAGGGACAGCCGGCGATGCCCTATGGATTGCGAGGATTGGTTGGAGCCCGGCTGACGTTGCGAACAGGCAGCAAAGATGCTCATTCGGGGGTCACAGGAGGGGCGGCGCGAAATCCCCTGGCCGAACTGATGGAAGTCGCTCTGGCCTGCGTCAATCCGAAGACCGGTGAGGTCAAAATCCCGGGCTTCTACAAGGATGTCGTCAAGACGACGAAGGAGGAGATCAAAAGCTTTCTCAAGTCCGGCTTTCGGGTCAGGCGCTTCAAGGAAGCGTATGGATTGCACTCGCTCAGAACGCAGGATCCGGCAGAGGTCATGCGCCGCATCTGGGCTGCACCAACATTTGAAATCCACGGCTTGACCGGCGGATATCACGGCCCGGGCGTCAAGACGGTGGTCCCGGGTCACGGCGAATTGAAAATCAGCATGCGACTGGTGCCCAACCAGACGCCGCAGAAGGCGTTGGCTCTTCTCAAGAAGTATGTGGCGAAACTGAATCCACAGGTACGGGTCGAACCGGAAGGCATGCTCCATCCCTTCAAAGGGAGTTTCGACGGTCCCTATGTTGACTGTGTCAAACGAGCCGCGAAGGCCGGCTTTGGCAAAGAGCCGGCCTTCATCCGTGAAGGAGGATCGATTGGAGCGGTAGTCACGATGCAGAAGGCCTGGAGGGTGCCGATTCTTTTCTTGGGCTTAAGTCTGCCCGAGCACGGCTATCATGCGCCGAATGAGTATTTTGATTGGGGCCAAGCCTCGGGTGGCATGAAGGCGTTCGCGCATTATTTTGCGGAGCTCGCGGAAATGGGGAAAGGATAGAACAATACGATCAACATTCCGCCCCAAACCGCCAGGGGCCCGTCCGGCCTGGCAAGTCGATCACTTGTCTCAGATGCTCGATGTACAGCCGGCGGGGAATTTCTTCGGCGCCTAAGCGCATCACGTGGGGCGAAGATTGTTGGCAGTCGACGATGCGAAAGCCCCATGTGCGCAGTTGGCGTACCAGACAAACCAGCGCGACCTTCGATGCGTCGTCCACCTTGGTGAACATGGATTCCGCAAAGAAGGCGCCGCCAATGGCCACGCCGTAGACGCCGCCGACCAATTGATCCTCCTTCCAGGCTTCCACTGAATGGGCATAGCCTTCTTTGTGGAGCGCCGCATAGGCCTCGATCATGGCGGGCGTGATCCAGGTCCCGCCTTCGGGATATTGTGGCCGCGGCGCAGCACACTGCTTGACGACGGTCTCGAAACACCTGTCGAAAGTGACGGAGAAGCGGCCCGGCTGAAGACTGCGCTTCAGGCTTCGCGGGAGGTGGAGATGCTCCGGAAAGAGCACGGTGCGGGGATCGGGAGACCACCAGAGGATCGGCTGCCCCTCGTTGTACCAGGGAAATACGCCGTGACGGTAGGCTTCGAGCAGCCGTGGCGTCCGCAGATCCCCGCCGATGGCCAGGAGACCGTCGGGCGTCGCGTGCTCGACGGGAGGAAAGCTGAGGTCGAGAGGATTTCGGCTCAACCGGACCATGGATGAGCGGCGGTCATCATCCTTTGTTCGAAGCTCCAGAGGCCAGGAGCGGCTGAAAAATCGGGTCGGCGTCGAGAACGGATTTCAACGAGTCTGCTCCGATGAAGAAATCCCAGATTTGCTGGTTGTTTCCCGGCACCTCGCCAAACCACCGCTTGGCTTCCGTCAGCCGCTCGAGGATCGCGCCATTATCCCGGTTCGGCGTGTAGAGCAGACTGTAGGCCTTCGTATATTCTGCAATGAACTTATCGAGCGGAATCTCAGCGAAGGTGCCGGCCTGGTCCGCGTCTTGATAGGCGGCGCGGATATCCTTGTCGTCAAGATTCCGGTTCCAGGCGACCTTGTTGATGCGGGACCAAGCCAATTGTAACAGCGCTTCCGCCTTGGCGGTTTTCCGCTCGGCCGGCACATCTTTGACCAGCTGTTCGTGCACTTCGATCGACAGGTCCTGGTCGAGGTTCCATCGCAGAGCGACGCCCCATCGGAAGCGATTGTCCAGTTGTTCCGGCCGCACCTGCGCCAACGTTCGCAGCGCCGGAAGCAACCTATAGAGGTAATCGGCGGTCGTCGGCTGTTCCAACCCTCCCATTTCCATGTCCAGGGAGAGGTCCAGCCGTTCGCCCTGCGCGTACACATTCCAATACTGCTCGTTGACCGCCATCGCCAACGCCGGGTCTTTGACGTTCAATTTGTGCGCCTGCACCGCCTCCCGCAGAATCGCTGCATAGAGATCCTTCGTCAGGACCATGAGGGCCTCGGCTTGATTGGGGTCGATAATCAAGACACGATTGAGCAGGGCGATGCGATCGCGCAAGCTGGGAAAGCCGGCGGCGCGCGCGGCTGAAGCGACCAACAAGCCTGGCGCATCTTCAGGGCCCCACCAGATGACGGAGCCGGCGATCGCTTTACTGGATTCCGTGACGAAAGGGGTAATTTCCTGTGGAATGCCATCGACGGGCGAGCCATCGTTCACCAGGAGATTGACCACCGCGGAATCGGACGAGAACCCGTGCTTTTTGAGACCGGATAGCACGACCCACTGCGTCTGAAGACTCTTCACCGCGCGCCGTGCGGGCTTCACCGTGTTGGTCCACTTGTAACTGCCGGGTGCTTTCGTGATGGGTGCGGTCAGCGGGTCCTGGTAGGCGACATTGAGCCTGACCAACGTCGCCGGCACTGAAACCAGCGGCGCATGCGGCCGCAGACGAAACGATGCATTCGGCAACGCCGAGGTGGAGACCGCGGTGAGATGCAGACCGCTGCCCGGCGGCGACAAGCCGATGAGATCCATCACGAAGGCGGAGGCCGGGTAGTGGTCCAGGTCATCGTGGAAGAAGGGCAGTGCGCCGTTGGTCGGCCAGAGAATATCCATCCCGCCATCCACGCGCACCAGTGCGGGGTCATGAGCGGCTTTGATTCCGCGCCAACAGGTCTCCTGGGGAGAAGCAGTCGCTTGGGACGTGGCGGCGGAGCGTGCGGCCGTCAAGATTTGATACTGGCAGCTAAAATCGAGATTCGCCGTCTTGAGCGTATCGCCTTTCGAAATGGCTTCGGCGTACTGCAGCGCCACTGACGCCGCCGGCGAAAGGCCCTTGGACTTCTTCTTGGAGGATGCCGCATCGACCGGAGAGCCGGCGGCGACGAGCAATGCGGTGGTAACAACCACGGTCGCAACGAAACGATACCCTATAAGATCCGGACACCTGGTCATGACCAATTCACTCCTTCGCGCAAGACAAGAAATAAAGCCAACCACTCTACCACACGGATTTTCCGGTGCGAAAGGGCTCGACGGCGTGATGACCCCGTTACGGCTGCGGAGGTGGGGGAGTGGCCGAATGGGTAAACTTCACCAGCGAGCGGATGTAGGCCAGCACCGCGACCTGGTCCTCTGTGGACAGCCGTTCCTGCCACCCCACCATGGCCGTGCGGGGCCGTCCCTTGGCAATGATCTTGAGCAGTTCCTGGTCGGACTTCGCGGCGGTCTGGGCGGAGATCAAGTTGCCCGGTCGCGGCGACAATGACGTCGCCAGTCGGCCGTCGCCTCGGCCCTCCGGTCCATGGCATTCGGCGCAGTGCCGCTCGTAGATCGTTCGGCCCTGTTCAAGCGTCATCGGCATCACCGGCGTTGCAAGGACCTGGCCGATGCCTACGGCGATCCATCCGAGGAGCATTCCGACTGCCATGTACCGCTTCATGAGCGTGCCTCCGGTTCCCACGCTCGGTAAATTTCCTGCCGGAGCCTTGCTCGGTCGTGGGCAGACAGCGGAGGCGGCTGATGATGCCGGCACAACTTGACCGTGTCGCGCAACGAGGCGATGAACACCTCACAGTGCGGGCAGGCGCCGATATGCCGTCGAAGTTCGGCGCAAATGTCTTCAGGGAGCTCGTCGTCGATAAAGGCGGACAACTGCCGAAGAATGTCGAGGCATCGACCTTCCCCCGCCTGGTGCGTCTTCTTCCTGGTCATGAACGGGCCTCTTTCGGTCGCCAGTCATCGTGCGATTGACGATCGTCGTGTGCGATGCCCCGCCCACTGAGCTCGCGCCTGACAAACAATCGTGCCCGATGAAGTCGCGATTTCACCGCTCGTTCGCTCAATCCCATGATGGCGCCCGTTTCTCCCGCAGACAACCCCTCCATGTCTCTCAGCACCAGCGTCATGCGGTATTTCTTCGGCAGTTTCTCGATCGCCTGTTCGAGCGCCTCGCGCAGTTCCTTGTTTTCGAGCGCCTGCTCGGGCGTTAATCCATCTATGGGAATCTGCAAGCGAAACTCGCCGTCTGAAGTGGGAATGAACTCTTCGAGTGACAGCTCACGCTCCGGAGCTCCCTTCCGCTTCCGGCGCATCCGCAGGCACGCCCGGGAAGCGATCGTGTAAAGCCAGGTGGAGACGCGAGCCTCTCCGCGGAAATGCTTGAGCCCTCGATAGGCATTGAGAAAGGTTTCCTGAACCAAATCCTTGGCCGACTCAGGCTCGCCGCACAGACGATGGGCATAGCGGTACACCAGATCGATATGTTCTCGGTACAGCTTATCAAACGCCTCGGAGGATTGGGGAGCACGACGGCGTGTCATGATCAGCCGAGTCTAGGGAGTGGACGGCGCCCTGTCAAACAGGAATGACGGACTCCGCGCTTGGTTGGACCTGTGTCACGCCGCCGGCTTGGCGGCTTTGAGCACCTCGGCGGTGACCCGGCCATTGTCGATATGCAACGACAACGATTGCCCGACCCTGACCGGCGGGATGCCGATTTTCGCATTGACCATCACGACGCCGACCAGGGTCCTGAAGAATACGAAGTTCGATTTCGTTTTGGACACTGAACCGGTCAAGCGAACATGGGCGGTCGAGCCCGAGGGCGGCGCCTGGCTGATTTGCAAATCAAACTGCACGTCATGCACACCAATGATGGTCTGGGATTCATCGACTTCGACGACGACGTGGTCGCCCTCATGAAAGACGGAGAGTTTGGACTCCTGAGTTCCATAATGCACCGTCTGTTCGCCGTCCGGACTCCAGAAGCGCAGCGTCTTCGAGGAATCGGGGCCGGGGGTCATCGGTCCGCCGAGGTAGCGATGGACGAGCGATCCGTCGCTTCTGCGACGGATCTCGACGACGAGATGCCGTTCGTGCACCCAGAACGAGACTTCCTGCGACGCTTTCAGATCCTTCAACGTCGTTTTGGAGCTGAGGGTCAACAGGCCTACCGGCGTTTTCAAAAAGACGATGCCGGATTTCGTTCGCCAGACTGCGCCTTTCAGCGCAACGGAAGGATCCACTTCGGTTGGCGCCGCGGCGGGGGGTGGAGACTCCACTGCAGGCGCCTGGCCTGGCGCTTCCGACGCAGGGGGTTGAGGCGGCTCGGCCGCCGACAGTGAACCGTAAAGTGCGCCCATTGCCAGCGCGCTTCCCAGAAGGAAGCGTCGGAGCGTCGAGCGCCGGCGGTTATGCTGAGCGGATTGATTCATCACCCGATGCGATACATGGTTGTCGGCGCGACTGCGCCGACAGACCTGGGACTTAACCATGATGGTGCTGAGGAGTCAAGCCGAAAGCCTCCTCGCTGGGCCGGCTATTTTTTTCTGACGAGGAGCCGGATGGGGGTGCCCGAAAATCCATACGTTTCGCGAATCTGATTCTCCAGAAAGCGGAGATACGACTTGGTGATGTTCTCGGGATGGCCGACGAAGAGGGCAAAGACCGGGGGCTGAACGGCGACCTGCGTCATGAAGGCCGATTTCGTGGCTTGCTCCGGCTTGCCCTTCCGGGACGGGAGCGGATGCACCTCGAGCACATTCTGCAGGAACTGATTGAGCTGTCCGGTTGGAATGCGTGTTGAGAACGAGGCAAACACTTCATCGATCAGCGGAAAAAATCGGCGCAGTGAGTCGGGCTTCACGGCTGCGCCGAAGAGGACCGGCGCCCAGGCGAGGAAGGGGAAACGCCGTTTGAGATCCTTGTCGAACTGCTGTCGTGCCTGCGCTTCGCCCTGGCGGAGATCCCATTTGTTCACCATCAGGAGACAGGCGCGACCTTGCCGGATGACGATCCCGGCGATTTTCGTGTCTTGCTCGGTGATCCCCTCCTGGGCGTCGAGCAGCAGCACGGCCACATCCGAACGACCGATGGCCCGCAACGAACGCGCCACGCTATAGCCTTCGATTCCGCGATCGATCTTGCCCCTTCGCCTAATGCCGGCCGTGTCCGTCAACAGATAGCGGCGGTCTTCAACGAGGACCAGCGAATCGATGGCGTCTCGCGTGGTACCCGGCACATCGCTGACGACGGCCCGTTCTTCGCCTAACACCGCGTTCAGGAGCGTGGACTTGCCCACATTCGGTCGTCCCACGATTGCGACCTTCGGCATGGCTTGTGATGGCGAGGCTTCGTCCGTGGACGGGAGGAAGTCGTAAATTGCATCGAGGAGTTCGGCCACACCGAGTCCGTGTTCCGCGGAGATGGGATACAGATGTTCAACCCCCAGCTGGTAGAAGTCGGCCACCAGGGTCTCCACCTTCGGCGTATCAATTTTGTTGACGGCGACGAACAGCGGCTTTGTACTTCCACGCAGCAGGTGGATGACTTCCCGATCCTGCGGCATCACCCCAATTCGACCGTCCACCAGAAGCACCAGGATGTCGGCTTCCGCAATCGCCAGTTCTGACTGGCGTCGGATCAACGCCAGCATCCCTTCCGATGCAGAGGGTTCGAGCCCGCCCGTATCGACGAGTCGAAACGGACGGTTGCGGTAATTGGCGTCCGCATAATTCCGGTCTCTCGTGACGCCGGAGACGTCGTCGACGATTGCGGTTTTCTTGCCGAGAATGCGGTTGAAGAGCGTTGACTTGCCGACATTTGGCCGCCCGATGATCGCGACGGTCGGCAAGAGATGTGACGGCTGAGGAGTGATGGGTGAGGGGTCAGACGCCATGAAAGGATTTCGTCGGGTAGAGTGGAGGACCCTAGCACAAGGTTTTTGCGAAAGACAACGCTCCTCGTGTTTACGGCGGGCCTTCGCTATACTCTCTTTCATGTCGCATCGCCCGTCACCGCTCCCGCATCACGTTCTCGAGTGGGATCGAATCGCTGATGTCCTGCTCGATATGGACGGAACGTTGCTGGACCGCCATTTCGACAATTTTTTCTTCGAGGAAGAACTGCCGCGGCGCTATGCCGCCATGCACCGATTGTCGTTCGAGACGTCGCGAGAACGGCTGATGGCCATGTATAGATCAGTCGAAGGGGAGCTGGCCTGGACCGACTTGGATTACTGGAGCGCTCGGGTCGGGATCGATGTCGTGGCCATGCATCGGGAACTGCAGCACATGATCGGCTTTCTGCCCGGGGCTGAGCACTTTCTAAAGGCGGTTCGCGCCAGAGGCAAGCGCATTATCGTGGTGACGAATGCTCACCACACCGGTGTTGCCGTCAAGTCAGCCAAGACCGGCCTTGATGGCTACGTGGATCGGATCGTCGATGCGTTCGAAGTGGGATACCTCAAGATGCGACCGGAATATTGGCCGGCGTGCCGGAAGCTCGTCGGATTTGATCCGAGGCATTCCCTCTATGTGGATGACGATGAAAGCTGCCTGACCGCGGCGAAGGCGTATGGGATCGCCGAAGTCATCCATAGCGCAAAGTCCAGCAGTCAGCTGCCTCCCATCCCCTCTGCCACGTTCGCCTCAATCGACCACCTGCCTCTGCTTTTGAACGGCAAGGGTTGAACCTTCATTTCCGCTTGCTGCGTCCTTGTTGCGACTTTCCCCCCTGTGTTAGATTCGCTGGTTGTGGAACGCCGCCCGACACCTCAATGAGCAAGACCTACGATCATCACGCCATTGAAGCAAAATGGCAGGCCTATTGGGAGAGCCACCGCACCTTTCGTGCCGTCGAGGATGCCACGAAGCCGAAATTTTACTGCCTCGACATGTTTCCATACCCGTCCGGTTCCGGCCTGCACGTCGGCCACCTGGAAGGCTACACGGCGA
This sequence comes from Nitrospira sp., assembly GCA_035281245.1. Classification (GTDB taxonomy): domain Bacteria; phylum Nitrospirota; class Nitrospiria; order Nitrospirales; family Nitrospiraceae; genus Nitrospira_C. Next base: position 64,127 of record DATEEH010000075.1, on the reverse strand, counting down.
CCGACATCGTGTCTCGCTATAAGCGGATGAAGGGTTTCAATGTGCTTCATCCGATGGGATGGGACGCCTTTGGATTGCCGGCTGAACAGTATGCGGTGAAGACCGGCATCCATCCGGCGATCACGACCGCCCAAAACATCGCGACCTTCAAGCGGCAGATGAAAGCTGTCGGGCTGTCCTACGACTGGGACCGCGAATTCAGTACGACCGACCCTGATTATTACCGCTGGACGCAGTGGATATTCTTGCAACTGTTCCGGCGGGGACTTGCCTACGTGGCGGAAGTTCCGGTGAACTGGTGTCCGGCCCTGGGAACCGTCCTGGCCAACGAGGAGATTGTCGATGGCAAGAGCGAAGTCGGTGGATTCGATGTCATTCGCAAGCCCATGCGCCAGTGGGTGCTGAAGATCACCGCCTACGCGGACCGGCTGCTGGACGATCTCTCTCTGGTTCAGTGGCCCGCGAGCACCCTGGAAATGCAGAAAAACTGGATCGGCCGATCGATCGGCGCCGAGGTCGAGTTCGGACTTGCGGAGCTCCACGGGACGATCAGAGTGTTCACGACGAGGCCGGACACGCTCTTTGGTGCCACGTATATGGTGCTGGCACCCGAACACCCTCTTGTCGATGTGGTGACGACGCCCGAGCGACGGCAGGCGGTGGAGGCGTACCGGCAGGCCGCTGCGCGCAAGAGCGATCTGCAACGTCAGGAATTGGAAAAGGACAAGACCGGCGTGTTCACGGGAGGCTATGCCGTCAATCCCGTCAACGGTGAGCGGCTGCCGATTTGGATCGCCGACTACGTCTTGATGGGCTATGGCACCGGCGCCATCATGGCCGTGCCCGCGCACGATGCGCGTGATTGGGCGTTCGCAAAAACGTATTCGATGCCGATCCGGGAGGTGATCGCGGGCGGCGATATCGACAAAGAAGCGTTTCTCGAGACCGAGCAGGGCAAGGTGGTGAACTCCACGACGCCGGATGGCCGGTTTTCGATCGATGGTTTGGCGCCCCTCGATGCGATTCCCAAGATCACCTCATGGCTGGAATCCATTGGCAAGGGCCGCAAAACCATCAATTACAAGCTTCGTGATTGGCTGTTTGCACGGCAGCGGTATTGGGGTGAGCCCTTTCCCATCATTTGGGCCGACGGCGCTCCCACGTCGTTGCCTGAAGAGCAATTGCCGCTCACTTTGCCCGAGACCACCAACTTCACGCCGTCAGGCAACGGCGAGAGCCCGCTGGCAAACCTCGACGCCTGGCTGCAGACGACCGACCCAGCGACCGGAAAGCCCGCACGGCGTGAAACCAACACGATGCCGCAATGGGCCGGGTCCTGCTGGTACTATCTTCGCTTCATCGACCCGAAAAACACGCGTCAGCTGGTTGATCCTTCGAAGGAACGATACTGGATGCCGGTGGATCTCTATATCGGCGGCAGCGAGCATGCCGTCCTGCACTTGTTGTATTCCCGGTTCTGGCACAAGGTGCTCTACGATATCGGCGTAGTCACCACCCCCGAGCCGTTCAAGAAGCTCGTGCACCAGGGAATCGTGCTCGGCGAAGACAACCAGAAAATGTCGAAATCGCGGGGCAACGTCGTCAATCCGGATGAAATGATCGACCGCTTTGGTGCGGATGCGGTGCGGCTCTATGAAATGTTCATGGGACCGTTGGAGGCGATGAAACCCTGGAGCACCCGCGGCGTCGAAGGGGTCACCCGATTTCTCGAGCGGGTATGGCGACTGATCGTGAACGACGACGGTCGTCTGTCAGGCGCGATTGTGTCCTCCACCCCCACGCTCGAGCAACAACGGCTTCTACACCAGACCGTCAAGAAAGTAACTGAGGACATCGAGCATCTCCGCTTTAACACCGCCATATCGCAAATGATGATTTTCACCAATGACATGACCAAACTGGATCAACGGCCGCGGAGCGTGATCGAACCGTTCGTGCTGCTGCTGTCCCCCTTTGCACCGCATATGGCGGAAGAATTGTGGTCTCTGTTGGGACACCAGCCGAGTATTTCGCAGCAAAGCTGGCCGAACTTCGATCCGGCGTTGACGGTCAGCGATCGACTCACGATTCCGGTACAGGTCAACGGGAAGCTGCGGGGAAGAATCGAGGTCAGCGTGGATGTCGGCCTCCAGGAGGTCGAAGCACTCGCCCGTCATGAGGCCGAGGAGTGGCTTCAAGGAAAAGAACCCAAAAAAGTCGTCTATGTGGAAAAAAAGCTCATTAATTTCGTGGTCTGACGCCGCCACGGGCTGCCTCTTGTCACTGGTCTGCTGCCTGGTCGCGACCGGCTGCGGCTATCAGTTTCGCGTCGAAGGCGCCGGCCCGACGATCGGCGGTACCGCCGCAGAACCCTCGACGGTGCCTCCCCCGCGCGTGAGCATCCGGACATTGCGAAATGCCACCTTTGAGCCCAATTTGGAAACGCGATATACGAATTATCTGCGGCATGAGTTTTCATCAGGCAGCGGAGCGCAGGTGGTGCAGGAGGGGGAGGCGGCCGACCTGGTGTTGTCCGGCGATATTCTGTCGGTCATTGTACCGACCCTGAGTTTTACGCAGACCACCACGCTGGAAAGCCGGGCCGAAGTGGTCGTGGCCATCCGAGTCGAAGAAACGAGGACCAAGCGTCTCGTGTGGTCTTACATGGCAAAGGGACAATCGGAGTTTTATATCACGCCGGATTTGCAATTTAACCGCGTACTCCAAAACCGGGCCTTGGAGCAGGCGGGTCGATACATCGCCGAAGATCTTGCGTCACGTTTTCTCATGCAGTTGGAATCCGGCCGACTGTCGAAGCCCGTCTCCAATGCGCCCGCGGGACAGCAGCCCTGAAATCTCTCAATGCCTCAGACGATCACCATTGCGCAACTCGCTGCCCAGCTCAAGAAAGAGAGCATTGCGCCCCTGTACGCGCTGATCGGTGAAGAGGATTTGCTTCGGGATGCCGGAGTGACGCTCATCAAGCAGGCGGTGCTTGGAACGGACGGCAACGACTTCAACAGCGATGTGTTTTATGCTGATGAAACGGACGGAAACGCGATTGTGGCCTGTGCGTCCGAAATCGCCGTGTTCGCAGCGCGGCGTCTCGTCATCGTCAAATCAGTCGACAGGCTTCCGGCCAAACACGCCGAATCGCTGTTGGCGTATCTGAAGGCGCCCAACGAATCGACCACGCTCGTGTTTGTCGCGACGAAGCTCGACGGGCGACTGAAATTCACCCAAGCGCTCACTCAGGCTTCCGTCGTTGTCGATTGTGCGCCACTAAGAGATGTGCAATTGACGCCGTGGCTCACACAGGAGGCGGATCGGGTCGGGATTCGACTCGACGATGAGGCGTTGGATCTGCTCAAGGAGGCCTGCGGAGGGTCGCTGTACTCCGTCAGACATGAGATGGAAAAACTCGCCTCGTATGTGCCGGCCGACCGTGCCGTGTCCGGGGCCGATGTCGCGGCCTTGAGAGGAACTCAGCCCGGAGCCTCGGTCTTTGATCTGGCCGCCGCCATTGGCGGACGGCGTCGCGGGACGGCGCTGGCGATACTGGCCAGAAATCTCGAGGCCGGAGAGGCGCCGCTACGAATCCTCGGATCTCTCGCGTGGCAATATCGTCGGCTCTGGAAGGTCAAGGAACTCTTGCGACAGCCCGGACGGGAAGGTGAGGCGGCCAGACAGTTGCGCATGGATCCCTCCCGGGTTCGTTCCTTCCTCGGACAATTTACCGAGTCGCATGTGCGCGATGCGCTGGGACACTGTCTCGTCACAGACGGAAAGCTCAAAGGCGGCAGCGGTGGAAAACCGGAAATGCTGCTTGACCGGCTCGTGCTTCAACTTTGCGACCGGCCGGAGGAGAGACAGACGAGACCGCCGCAGGCACCCGGTGCTGTGGCGTCTCGGACGAAGACCTTGTCGAATGTACGGACGATCAGCGGGCGGCAGCCAAAGAATTCACGTGCCGGGTAAGTCTCGAGATGCGGCGAGACGCCGTATTGGGTTTCAGGACACCCTTGGTCACCGCCTTACTCAGGGCCGATGTCGCGATCTGCAGGGAAGATTTGGCTTCATCGAGCTTCTTGTCCGCGAGGGCGGTTTGAACCTTTTTCACCAGGCTCTTGACCGCGCTGAGTGCGGCACGGTTCCTGGCCTGGCGCCTTTCCGCCTGGCGCGCACGACGAATGGTGGACTTATGGATGACTGGCATAGCAAACTCCTGTACAAAAGGAGCGCATTTGTAACACAGGGGTCTGCGCATCGTCAAGCCGAACCCGGGGGAATCTTGCGGTGAAAGTGATTGCGCGCGACCGGCTGATCCTTGCCCTCGATCTGCCTTCCGCGGCGGAGGCCGAACGCCTGATGGATCAAGTGCAAGACCAAATTACGTTCGTCAAGGTGGGACTTGAACTGTTTACGGCGGCCGGCCCCGAGATGGTGCAGCGTCTTCTGAAACGGGGGAAGCGTGTCTTCCTCGACCTGAAGTTTCTGGATATCGAAGAGACCGTCCGTCGGGCGACCGAACGCGTGGCCTCGATGGGAGTCGAATTTCTCACCATTCATGCGAATCGCAAGGCGCTCGTGGCCGCGGTAAAAGGGCGCGGCGACTCCTCGTTGAAGCTGCTCGCGGTGACCGTGCTGACGAATTTCGACAGTCACGACTTGCGCGAAATGGGCATTCAACACACGGTTCAAGAGTTAGTGACGGCGCGTGCGCTCCTCGCCGCGGAGGTGGGTTGCGACGGTGTCGTGGCCTCGGGCGAGGAGCCGGGCGTGCTGAGGCCAAAAGTTGGACCGCGCTTTCTGATTGTCACCCCGGGCGTACGGCCTGCCGGAAAAGACGTGGGTGATCATGCGAGATCCACGACACCCACACAGACCATCGCGGCCGGCGCCGACTATCTCGTCATCGGCCGTCCGATCCATGCCGCGGCCGATCCTGCCGCCGCTGCGGATGCCGTGCTCAAAGAGATGCAGGCCGCGTTCGACGTCAGAGGATGAGAAGGCGAGTTGCGGCTCCTCTTTTTACTTTGCTAAGATCTCCTTTCCGCCAGGGCGTGTCTGTCCGATCCTTCCATGGTGGGTGTAGCTCAGCTGGTTAGAGCGCCGGATTGTGGATCCGGAGGTCGCGGGTTCGAAACCCGTCATCCACCCCAGCTTCTTTTCCGACAAGCTTCCCCGCCTGGTCGCGCCGAGCTTGCAGAAATGCCCCCCAAGAAGCGTTTTCTCCGCAGGGATATCGAGGCGATCAACTGCCTGCCGATTCCCGCCAGGATTAGTGGGCCGTAGAGGTCCAGCACAGAGATAAGCGGATACAGCGCCCGGGGTTCGACCTTCGAATATGTCTGTACCTTTAGGGAGGTTCCCTAGTTTGGCGCATAAGTTCCATTGGTTATGCTGGTCACAGGAGGTGCATTATGCGACGGCTAATGTTGACCTTCGCCTTATTGGCGTTCGTGACGGCTTGTCACGTACCTTTACATCCCTATAAGGACTATCTTAATCAGTCGGTCGGGCATACAAAGCATGATGTCATCGCTGAGAAGATGGGGGCTCCGAATCGTGTTGTCCACTTGGACAAAGGCGGCGATGTGTGGACATACGAATATTGTGCGGTAGGCGGTGGTGTCACTGGGGCAACGGGGTCGGTTCCACAATCGCCCAACTGTCAAAACGTTATTCTGGTTTTTGATAAGTCTGGCAAGCTCATCCGATGGCATGACCAAGATCTCACTGCTTCCCCATTGGGAGTGGACGAAGACTTCCCTGCATCGAGGACGAGCGAAAAAGTCCTTCGTCAATAGAGAACACTAGGTTATGGCAAGTCGCAGCCCGTCAGCAGAGCGAAGCCGCAGAATTCCTTCCTCACGTTACGTCGATGCACCACAAGACCTGGTGCGGTAGCCAGCGGAAAATGGTTTTGTCAGACGCTGCTTAAAAGTGCGGCCGAAGCTCTCCCTACCTGACCCTCCTCGTGTCCTTTCTAACCTCGTCGTGGCCCATCGTGAAAGGCCGCTTTTTTGGCAGTGATATTTTTGGCATGACCTAGGGTATTCAGCAGGTCACGGATCCCCCGCACTCCCTTACCCTGCGGTCACCGATCAATAAGGCTCACCTCTATGATTATTCTATGTGCTTGGTGCGAACAAGAAGGAAGGCCAGCGCTTTTATACAACAGCCAAGATGACTCTTCATTGGCAACGAAATCTGAACTCCATTCCCATGGCATTTGTAAGGCACATCTCGATCAAATGCTGAGTGAGATGCAAGCGCCATTCGACGGTGTGACCCTTCCCCTCTCGCAACCATTGTTTAAGAACTGTGCTGCTGACGAGAGTCGCGACTCACTTCTTTCCTAGACTCGCGGGTAAAGACTGGCAAACCTGTCGCTCCGGTGGCTGCAAGAAGTTGGAGCGCCTTCGTAAACGAGGATTCGTTAATCAACGACTTAGCCCGTGGATTCATGACTAGGATTGCGATTGCGCGCCACAATAACATCGCACGCGCCATTGAGGACGCGCTTAATAGATTGGATCTGCGCTCGCTCATCGCCGGAAAACTTGTGGCGGTTAAACCAAACGAGACTTGGGCGTCGGCTAGAGATCGCAAGGGGGTCACGCAGCCCGACACACTGCGGGCGGTTTTACGCTATGTCAAGCGATACGCGCCAAAGGAACTCGTCGTTACGGGTGGAGCGGGGGCGGGAGAGACGGACGAAATCTTTCGGATTGCCGGACTCATGGCAGTCGTCGAGGAGGAAGGCGCTCGATTCTTCGATCACAATCGAGGGCCATTCGTTTCAGTCGACCTCGACTACGGTCGCAATGCCGAGGTCTCCGGCCCACAAAAATCTGTGATGGTAAATCCACAAGTACTCGAGTATGAGACCTTGATTGCCTTGAACCAGCTCAAACTCCATGAAACGGCAACCGTTACGTTAGCGTTGAAGAACATTGCCATGTCATTTCCCGCGGCTGACTATTATGGACATCCAAGGTCGACTCAGCGTCATCAAAATCATTTCTTTGAAGACATGCATTCATTTATTGCGGCGATGAGCAAACGCTTTAGGATCCACCTCGCAGTGACGGTCGGTCATCCCGCCATGATTGGGACCGGTCCCCTCGGCGGCCATGCAGTCGAGACCGGCTTGGTGATCGCGGGTACGGATGCGTTGGCGGTGGATGTGGTGGGCGCCAAATTGCTCGGATTTACTCCTCAAGCGGTCCGCCATCTCTGGGAAGCGGCCCGCCTCGGCGTCGGTGAAAGCGATCTTGATCGTATGAAATTCACTGGCATGTCATTGCGTGAAGCAATCGAGGCTTTTACAGAGGCGGCCTATGGCGAGCGGTTGACGTTCGATCATGCATAGATGCATTGAGGGTCTGCGAATATGCGACCAATCCATGTGAGATGGGGATGTGTCATTGTGCTCTTGGCCGTGTGCGTCGTCACGTTTTCGCTCTTGAGAGGCGGCCATGTTCAGGCTGCTGAGCAAGCCGATGTGCTCGACATCAACACCGCTACTGCCGAACAGTTGAAAGCGCTGCCTGGGATTGGCGACGCATATGCGGACAAGATCATCAAGGGGCGACCCTATGCAAGCAAGGATGAACTGGTAAAGAAAAAAATCCTCCCGAGAGCGACGTATGAACAGATCAAATACAAGATCGTCGCAAAACAGAAATAACGATGATTTCATCAATCGACGGTCTGCCGTCAACCGTTCCGCGAGCTGAGTCTCACATTCCATTCACGCGCCAATTTCTGCGCCTCGGCAATCTCATTCGGACTCATATCGTCAGCAAGTCGATCGCGCCATTTCTTCGCCTCGCCATAGCCATTGGCTGTTGCGAGGTTGTACCACATGTGGGCTCGCACAAAATCTTGAGGCACCCCGTGCGCCATATGATACAGGCGGCCCAGCATGAACATCGCACGGCCGTGACCTTCATCAGCCGCGAGTCCACACCAGCGCAAGGCCTCCTGATAGTCCTGAGGCAAACCGTGACCCTCTTCAGACATCTCACAGAGCTTGTACAGCCCTTCCGGATATCCTTGCATGGCGGATAGCCGATACCAGCGCGCGGCTTCTGGATAACTTTGCGCCACGCCAATTCCCCGTTCGTATCGCAGGCCGAGATGGTATTGGTCCTCAGCCCCGCCTTTCTCGGCGTTTGAGAGAAGCTCTTCCATATCTCTGGATTGATCAGTCACTAGCGCCTCCTTCCCGCGTGGATGATCGGCACATGCGCCCAACATGCAAAGGGTCATTGTCGCGAATCGAAACAGAAAGCGCGTTCTCATAACGCCTCCTTTCAGGATTTACGAGCTGAACAGGAGAGTGTTCGCCCGAAATGTATTGACCGAGGGGCCAAAGGTTGCATCAAATCACATGACTGTAATGTAGTTCGCACTCTTGCGGGGGCTGGGGATTTCCCGAGTTCCGGCGCGCGAAGCGAAACTTATTCCGGTTTGGGGAAGGGAGCTGGCGTCACGGGGGATTCGTTGTCTGTGGGTTCGAGGGGCGGCAGCGCCGGAGCGCGGCGTTGAAGCTTCTCCAACGTTTCCTGCTTGAGTTTCGTGGGCTCCTCGATGCGGTTCTCACGCTGGAGCGCATTGAGTTCTGCCGCTTTGCGTGCATTGAGGTCGACCATGTCCACCTCATCCCGCACAAGCGAAGGAGTCAAGAATACGAGCAGGTTGAGCTTCTCTTGCTGGCGACTTTGGAATCGGAACAGCCAACCCAGCAAAGGAATATCTCCCAAAAACGGAATCTTGCTCTCACTGATGGTCAAATTATCGCGCACGAGTCCGCCAACGACGAGCGTTTGGCCATCCTTGGCGATGGTGGTCGTTTCCATGGAACGTTTGGTCGTCGTCGGGCCGACTGGGACGCTGGCGGATCCGGTGCCGATCGTTTGCGCGACAGCCTCCGCAATGGCTGTGATTTCCTGCTTGATCTCCAGACGGATCAGATCATTTTCGAGCACTTGGGGGGTCAACTCCAAGGTGACGCCGACGTCTTTTCGTTCGATGGTCACGAGCGTGCCGCCGGTGATACCTTGCGCCTGGCCGGTCGGGAAAGGCCGGTTCTCTCCCACGACGATCTTGGCTTTCTGATTGTCCGCAGCCAAGACGTGAGGCGTCGACAACACATTGGTATCCGTCAGATTGAGGAGCAGGTGTAAGAAGGCCCGGATATTGACGGTGTTGAGCAAGGGAATCGTGCCACCGCTCGATGCCCCGGCGGCGATGCCGAGAATGGTCTGGGCCACCGTGGAAATGTCTTCGGGAGTCCGATTGAAGCCACCGATGCCCTGGATATTGCCACTCTTCCCCGCGCCCAGCACTTGAACAGGGTCTGTTCCGATTTGTCTGAGACGGTCGACCTGAACTTCCAAAATCACGGCTTCGACAAACACCTGCTTCCGTCGACTATCGAGGTCCCTGATGACCGAAGCCAACCTGCTATAGGCCAACTTGGTCGAACTGATGATAATGCTGTTGGTCGCCTTGTCGGCAAACACCTGAACCGGCGCTTCGAATTCGGTCAGCGGTCTGATCGGTGGTCTGACGCCCGGTGTTACTTGGGACACCGTCTGAGAGCGGGCCACCAAATTGGTCAGCACAGCCGCCAGATCGGTGGCGTTGGCGTGTTTCAGTTTGTAGACAAACACACCGCGTTCGGGAGGAAGTTCTCCCATGGGGACGATCTGGTGGACGGCCCCTCTGGGAACGACTGCCAGACGGCTCACCTCGAGGGCGGACACAAACAGGTTGTAGGCCTGATCCGGTGTAACCTTGGTGGGAGAAAACACCGAGATCTTGCCGCCGGCTTTCTTCACGCTATCATCGAGGACGAAATTCTTACCCGTGAGTTCGCTGATGAAGCGGACGAATACCGAGAGATCGACCTCGTTGAAGTCCAAGGCTACCCGTCCACCGCCGTTCGGTTGGGACAAAGCAGGAAGAGGGACTAGGAGCATCCCCAGCACGACGGCGATACATCCGGCCCGACGCAGAGGGCCAATCGCGATCTGGAACAGTGCAAAGCCGGTGAAAGAACCGGCGGGGGAAAGATGTGTCATCCGTTCCGTCCGGCTCGTAATTGCAGCAGAATCATGGCGAGGACCGTATCACAAGCCCATGTAATGACTCAACCAAGCATCGGTTCACGTTCTGTAAAATTCCGATTCCTGCCCATTATCGGTACTACTGTGCAATTTTGAAATCGTTCCTCGAGGCGAATGACGCCGCTCCGGCCTAACCATCGAAAAATAAAGAGAAAGAACATCGTCGAGGCGGGTCATGATGGCATCAGGATTGCACATCTGGTCGCAGTTTCCCCCACTCGACATATTGGTGCGGCGAGAGCGGAGACCAATCGGGGCTGAAACCAGCCGTCGGGGCCGGTTTGTACCTAGGTCATCTGCTAAGGTTAGAACGTGCGAACAGATAAGCGACTTTCTCAAAAATCCGACAAGAAATCCCCCTCGCGCGCCAATAAGCGAGGCATTGTCGGCTACAGCAAGAAAAGCGCGCTGCTCGAAGAAGCCATTACCCACATGAACACCGGTAAGTACGGCCGGTCGTCCGCTGCACTGAAGGATCTGCTCGCTCTCGATCCCCAAAATCTCGAAGCCCGTCGCTTGTTCGCAACGCTCCATCTCCGGCTCGGAAGCTTGGTGACCGCGAGGCATGCCTTCGAGTCGCTTGCCAACGAAGCGATCGGCCGACAGGACTACTGGCTCGCAGAATCTCTCCTCCGGGAATATCTTGCCGCCGGCCCTCGCTGCGTGCCCTTCCTCGAACAGCTCGCTACTGTCTATCAAGAAAAGGGCGACGAGTTAGCGGCGGTGGCTGAGCTCGGAAAAGCGATCGAAATTTTGCGTGATGATGGGGATAGCGAAAATCCCCTTAAGGCTGCGCAACTCTACTCGAAAATACGTGAACTGGCGCCGGCAAGCTCCGTCGCGCTGGAGCTGGCCACTCTGTTCGATGTCCAGACGGGGGAATTTATCGGGCGTCTGTCCGCAGGTTCGGCGGCGTCCGATGAGACGACCTCTGCGTCCGACAATTCCGCGATGCCAATCGACACCATTCCACCTGCCATCGACGAGCACCAGACGCCAGAACTCATGCCATGGGAACTCCCTGACGAGCCGGATTCGGCGCCTCCGGATGTCAAGGAGGAAGCCGAGCCGATATGCGGGGCTGAACCGGAGGCGGTCGGTGTTGAATCGGACATCGAGGACTGTACGCCGACCGAGTTCCTCGAAGCCACAGCGCTCCCTTCGTCACCGGCACCGGAGGAGGTTGAGCCAGCCGTAGAGACTGAGATCCTTCACAATCAGCCGGCCGACACAGATTCGACCAGCGAGGAAACATGCTTTTCGTTGAAGGTCATAGAGGACACGCCTTCCACTTCACTGCCCGACAGCTCGCTCTACGCGATTCCGACGAGTGAAAGCCCCTCAGCGTGGTCTCCGGGCATTCCCTCGCCCATGCCTTGGGAGCAGATGGCGGATGCATCGGTTCAAATTCTGGAGCCCGAAGCACCAGTGGCACCGGAAGCGCCTTCCATACCTGAACCGGTTCTGGCCTCTCTACCAAGAGAGAATGACGGCGTCGCACTGTCAACTGTCTATGAAGAACCGTCATTATCGGTGGTGGCGGACGTCCAGCAGACCACGCCGGACAGGCCTCTGGAGATTGGCCATGCGGAATCCGCTCAACTGTCGGCGCCGATGCCTTGGGAACAAATATCGGATCCGGCCATTAAAATAGCGGTTCCGGACAACACTGCATCGGTGCCTCTACCTGAGGAAATCCTGTCGGCGATACCTGTCGCCGAAGATTCGACCGCCGCTGGGGATGCCGCTTATGAGGCTTCGACGCCTGCATCGTCCGTCGAGAATGTTGAAGCTCCTCCGATTGAGGACGTACCCTCGCTGGAGCCTGCTCCAAGTGCAGGCGAAATTCCTCCAACCTCTTCCTTTTCGTGGAATTCGGTGTTTGACAAGGCCTGGAAATTCACAGCTGGCACGATGGCGCCGAGTCCGACCGGTCCTGACAAAGAAACCGGGTGGCCCGACGAACCCCAGCATCCTGAAGCGCCGGTGGAGGAGAATTCCATCCAGCAAGAAGAGCCATCGTCACCACCATCCGTGATGCCCATGACGTGCGAGACAGGTAGTGAGGCGCAAGAGAGTCCATCGATGCCGCCTGCGATGGCCTCGCCATCGGATACCACCTCGCATTGGAACACCGGGGAGGTGGCGGTCCAGGTGCACCGACCCTCTCAGAAGAAAAAGCGGTGGGAGAAAGCGCCGGAAGGAGCTGAACCGGCAACGCTGCCTTCCTCGGGGAGCGAATCCCTGACGGAGACGGTTCAAGAAGCGATACGGGAATGGAAATCGACCGGCGACGAGCCGGCGCTCCTTGTTCAGGACGCAGTCAGCACTCCGCCGGATACGCGACCGGATTGGATGCAGGCCACCGAGACAATCACCTTTAACCGGCCTGAGGCGTCGCCCCCTCGCGCACGGTGGAGCGATGCCGAGGCCACGGTCCCCGCCGCCGCCGAAGCAACACGTACGGCTGCTGTCTCGGCGGTCGATGTGCTGTTTGCTTCGAGCGGATCAGACGAAGACGTCCGTCCGCATCCCCCTGTCTCGTGGTCGCCGCCGCGGCCCCGTCTCATGGCTCGGCTGCACCGTGTTCGCATCGGCATTTCCTCATTTATCGGTTCCTGCTTTTCGACCACGCGTTCCATAAGTTTTCTCGTCGCCATGCTGTCCATCGCCGTCGTGGTCGTGGCCACGGTCGGCATCGCCGCGGTTGGCCTCATGTGGATGGCGATGGAGGAGCCTCCGAGTGCCCTGTACCAAAGCTTGACCATCTCGCCGCCGCGAATGATCACGGATGCGAAGAAGAACGGCTATCTCCTGCTATTAGGATTCGATGCGCCAGCCGGACACGATCCGCTCCAAGCCGGGTATGAACGGAAGCCGGAACAAGCCTCTGATCGGGCGGCAGCGCAAATCTGCGTGGGAGATGAGGGCAAGGCCGTCTCCGGAGGCGGAGCAGCAGATCACATGGTGAAGGGATGGATTCGCAACAGTGATCCACTGACGAGCATCAGAGGGCAAGGGGCGACGCTCAAATCCCTGACGGCGCGTGAATCGACGGCGTTGGCGCGCTATCAGCAATGGCTCACGATGCCGTTCGATGATTGGGGATTCGGACAAGTGCTCAGCCCCAACTGCAACCACGTGTTGCTCGCCCACCGGCTCTTCGTACTGGAAGGATTCAATCAGGATCTGTCCACCGGTCTCGACCGTCTGGACGCCGATGCCCAAGCGTGGCGCAGTGCTCTTGGACAATCAAAGACGCTTGCGCTCAAGATGCTCGCCGTCACGGCCGTGCAGGATGATGCCACGGTGGCCTCCGGACTCCTCAGTCGAGCGGATCTCGACGGCGCCGCGATTGCCAGACTGAGCAAAATCTTGCGTCCTCTCGATCAGGTGGAGCTATCGGTCCGCTGGCCCATGCAAAGTCAATTCGTCTGGGCGACGAAACACGTGGCGTCGGAGTTGAGGGAGGACGGCACGCAGGAGCGTCCCTGGCATGCGTCGCTGGCAGCGGCCATGCGCCTTCCGGTGCAACGCCGTGCCAATGCCTATGCAGAGTATTATGACGCGACGAACAAGGCGGTCGCGGGCGGACGATACACGACCTTGCCCAAGGTCTCTACGTACGTTCGAACGCCGCCGTCAGGCGTGATGGACTATTTGACGAATCCTTTGGAGCATATCGTCGGCGTCGAGCCGCTGCCGTCCTGGGAACCGTATGTCATGCGCATGATCGAAGCTGATGCGCAGCTTCGCTTGGCGGGGCTGCAGGCCTGGCTGAGAAAAGGTCCGCCGGACGGTGATGTCCTCATGCGATTGGCAAAAGCCGGCCAAGCCTACTATGACCCCTTTACCGGTCTGCCGATGCTGGTCAACCAGCGTAAAGGCGTGCTGTACAGTGTCGGCCGTGACGGAAAAGACCAAGAGGGCGATGACGTTCGAGACGTGACGGTCATGATTCCCCTGTCGTCTGATCCGCGGCGCTCAGCCGTTTCCGCCTCCCTTCGATAGTCTCTCTCGCGTCGATCGTTTCCCCGGCCAGTTCTCGCTTCCGGCACGTGCGGGCTATGGTCGCTTGACACCACCGTGGCTATTCCAGAGAATCGCAATTGCGCCGCCCACAATACGGGAGGTAGTTATGACCCCGCGTTGGACATCGCGGTTTCGTCGGGGAGCCACATCAACTGGACCCATTCCGACTCAAATCGTCTCGAATGAGGAATTCATTCCTTGGCCGCGCACGCGCCGGCAGGCTTTGGTAGAGGACGCGCTCGCTCGAATGAGCCAGTTCGCGTCGACAAGGCTCGGGATGAGCCGGAGGCAGTTTCTCAAAACCTCGGGAGGCATGGCGGCGGCGCTCATGGCGATGAATTCGGTGTTTGGAAACCTCTTCGATGTCCTCGAGACGGAAATCTTTGAGCCGGCGGCTTTTGCAGAGGGACAAGGAGCTCCCTTCTTCATTTTTGACGTCCAAACGCATTATGTCAGCGCAGGCTATGATCCGGCGGACACAGAAACCCGTCGCCGAGGCGCGGTGACGAAGGACGCGCTGCTGGGTCTGCGGCGCCGTGCCCGGGAGTCGGGACTCAATCCTCGGCTGACGGCCGACCGCGGCACCCTCGATGACCTCTCGTGGCAGAACTTCATCAAAGAGGTGTTTCTCGATAGTGAAACATCCATTGGTCTCATCAGTACCCCGCCGGGGCCCTATCCGCAGGAAGCCGTGGTGCCGCCAAAAGAGATGGCCCATATCAGGGACGAAGTGAACCGCCTCGCGGGATCCCAACGCATGTTGGCTCACGGCCTGGCGACGCCTCAATTGGGTGCGGCCGACTTGGATTTCATGGCCATGCAGGCGGAGCACCTGAAGATCGACGCCTGGAAATGTTACACGGGATCGTGCCCCAAGGGTCTTGACCACGGGTGGTGGATGGACGACGAGAAAATCGCCTACCCCATGCTGGAACGAGCCAAAACACTCAACGTCAAGCGCGTCTGCGTCCACAAGGGATTACCGCTCGGCCCGGTGCCCGACTATAACCATCCCAAGGACCTGATCCGGGCGGCCAAAGACTTTCCGGACATTGACTTCCTCGTGTACCACTCGGGAATGAAAAGCGCCGCGGCCATTGATGACACGTTCGAGAAGACCGGCGAGATCCCGTGGACGACCGAATTCTGTCGCTTGAAGCAAGCCAATCCTGCCTTGACCAACATTTATATGGAGCTGGGCTCGACTTTCGCACAACTGGTGACCTCCCATCCGGTAGTCTGTGCACACTTGTTGGGACAGATCATCAACGCGTTCGGGGCCGATCATGTCCTTTGGGGAACGGATTCGATCTGGTATGGAACTCCACAATGGCAAATTGAATCGTTTCGTCGTTTCCAGATTCCTGAGCGGTTGATCGAGAAGCGCAAGTATCCGGCACTCACCCAAGAGGTGAAGGCGAAAATTTTCGGTTTGAATGCCGCTCGCCTGTTTCATGTCGACGTGGCGGCGGTCAGGCATGCGCTGCCCAAGGATGCGGTGGGCCGGCTGCGCATGAGCTATCAGGAAGAAGGGCCGGAACCGAGTCACAGGTTGTATGGTTGGGTTGCAGGATAAGAGCGGGTCCTGTCACCGACCAGCCCAGCCGTCCTCGCACCCCGCCCGGTGTGGGGACCCCACTGCGGGCGGCTGGGCGCCCAGGTCGGTGCCACCCGCCAACATCGTTGTGACTCGATAGAGGAGAAGAAGAAGAATGAAGAGTGAAATCTTGTATCCCGGCGCATTTCCCATGGTCCGTGTGGAATTGACGGCAGGTGAGACCATCAAGGCCGAGTCCGGGGCGATGGTCGCCTCCTCGCCGACCATCGACGTCGAAAGCAAGATGGAGGGTGGGTTTCTCGGCGCGCTCTCGCGCAAGTTCCTGACCGGTGAAAAGTTCTTTTTTCAGACCCTGCGGGCCAGTCGAGGGCCCGGGGAAGTGCTGTTGGCGCCGACGGTACCGGGGGAAATCGTCATGATGGAACTCGACGGCGTCAACGAGTACATGGTGCAAAAAGATGGGTTCCTGGCGGGCGCTGAAACCATCAAACTGGAGAGTCAAATGCAGAGCCTCAGTCGAGGCCTGTTGGGCGGGGAGGGGTTCTTTATTCTCAAGGTGAGCGGGAAAGGGACACTGATCTTGAACAGCTTCGGCGCGATTCACAAAATCGAGCTAAAGCCCGATCAAGAATATATCGTCGATAACAGTCACTTGGTCGCCTGGTCAGGGACGACCTCCTACAACATAGAGCGTGCCGCCGCCGGGTGGGTCGCCAGCTTCACTTCCGGCGAAGGATTCGTCTGCCGGTTTCGTGGTCCTGGTGTCGTGTACATCCAAAGCCGAAATCCGGGAGGATTCGGCGCCTGGGTGCGGCAATTCATTCCCGTCTCTGAATGAACCCCAACGCCCTTTGCTTCGGCGAGGAGTTTCCTGCCACAGGGCTGCCATGTCGGGTGGAGGTGTCTCCCACGGGTCTCACGCTCCGTTTCGAAGATTCGTCCTCCCTCGGCCAACTGGTTGTGCCGTTTTCGGCATGTTCCGTCGCGGCCGGCGGTCTTCATCATGATCAACTGGTTGTCAGGTGGGGCCTCGCGCCTGGTGCGCGCACGCTGTATCTCAAGGATGCGGATCTCATTCGCGCCTTCCGCGCTGCCGCTCCGCCGGAGTTAACGACGTCTTTGGACGAGACGGCCGCATCGGTTCGGCGGAGGCGGAGCCAAAACCGGATCGTGTGGACCGTCGTGCTGGCGGTGATCGGAGGCCTGGCTGCTTTTGTCTGGTTCAGCACCGATGTCTTGGTAGAATGGGCCGTCGATCGCATTCCACCGGAATGGGAGCAGCGCCTGGGTCAATCCGCCTACCAGGACTTCCTGCTTCAGCAAACGGTGATCAAGGCGGGCGCCTCCGTGTCTGCGGTCCAGGAAATCAGTCAGCGATTGATCGCGCATATTCCGAACGATCCGTACACCTTCGAGATTGCTGTGGTGAAAAACGATGTTGTGAACGCCTTTGCCTTGCCCGGCGGATACGTCGTCGTGTTCACCGGTCTGCTCGAGCAGGCACAGAGCGGGGAAGAGGTGGCCGGCGTCTTGAGCCACGAATTCAACCATGTCCTCCAGCGGCACGGCCTCGAGCGGATCGTCAAGCAGCTGGGCGTTGTCGCGATGTTGGGCATCATCCTCGGTGACCAACAGGGGCTGGCCGGCGTGATGAAGCAGGTCAGCGCGGAGTTACTCTCGCTCAAGTTCGGTCGGGCCCAAGAAACCGAGGCCGATGTCACCGGCCTCCAATTGCTGCATCGGTCTCAGATCGATCCGGCAGGAATGATCACGTTTTTTCAACGGCTGTCCGAGAAAGAAGAGGGGCGAGTCGAGTGGCTGTCCACCCATCCCATGAGCGCCGGTCGGGCCGCACGTCTCAAGAAGGAGCTGGCAGCGCTGCCTCCCACCGTGCCGGAGCCGTTTACATTCCAATGGACCACCGTTCAAGACGCCGCCAAGGCCGCCGTGCACTGATCCGGCGCAAGGGCATGAAGATCGGCGTGATCACTGATACGCACGGACTGTACGATCCTGCCGTCGCGCGGCATTTTGCCGAGGTGGAGGAAATTCTGCACGCAGGAGATATCGGCGGCAAGAACGTGATCCGCTGCCTGCAGCGACTTGCGCCGGTCACGGCGGTCTCCGGCAATGTGGACGACTATGAAGCCAGTGGGTTTCCGCGGCGGCGCCTCCTTCGCCGGGCGGGCTTGAAGATCGCCCTCTGCCATGTGCTGTACGACAAAGGGAAGATGTCCCCTCATGCGGCGGCCTGGCTGGACCGCGAACAGCCGGACGTTTGCGTCTTCGGCCACAGCCATCGCCCGATGATCGGCCGGCATGGGCGCACGATTTTGTTTAATCCAGGGTCCGCCGGCCCCAGGCGATTTTCCTTACCGCGCGGCGTCGGCATCCTGACCCTTCAAGCCGGCAAACCGACGCCCAAGTTGATTCGTCTGAGCGACCGCGTAGCGGCCCGCCCGCGAGACGCAAGAATGGATCGATAGAAAGGAGCTTCATGATGATCACCGGAAGAGTATCCCGCGGAATTGTCTCCAGCCTGATCGTCCTCTGCCTCACGACAGCAGGCTCGGGATGTTTCGGGCCGTTCAACCTGACGAGGAACGTCTATAATTGGAACAGCGGGATCAAGGGCAGCGGCGAAGTGAACGACAAATGGATGAAGGAGATTGTCTTCTTCGGCATGATCGTCATTCCTGTGTATATGTTTTCAGCGCTGCTCGACGCCTTCGTCTTCAACGCGATTCAATTCTGGAGCGGCACCAATCCGGTGAAAGTCACCCAAGGGCCGGATGGACTTCTGGGAGCCGTCACTCGCGGCGAGTCCACGATTCAATTCTCGTGGTCGAAGCCACGCCGAAGTGCCACGCTGGCCTACCGTCGCAACGGAGATCTGATCAAGACAGTGACCATCGTGGCAGAGGGTGACAGCTACCGAATGATCGATGATGACACGAGCGCGACATACGCCCTCGAGTCCCAGACCGACGGCATCAATATCGTTGATCACGATTGCCGATTGGTCGACCGTGTTCCCTCGGCTCGCGTGCGCGTTACTCCGCCGATGCCCGACTTGGACTGGCCCTCATTTTTTTTTACATCTCATGGCGATTTGGGTATACTTGGCGCACGTACGGGCTATTAAGTCATAGGCACCGGCGGATATGACAACTCTTTCACGAAGGAGGACTTATGTTGAAGAGAGTGCTCGTAATCTCTGTAACGTTGCTGTTCGGTTTGCAAGCCGGCTTCGCCCTCGCGGCGGCAACCGGTAATCCAGATACCGGTCCCGGCTGCGGTCTCGGGAAGTTGGCCTGGCAGAATTATCCCCATCAAAAGACCATCGGCGTCCAAGTCATGCAAGCAACCACGAACGGCACCTTCGGCAGCGGCACCTTCGGGATCAGCAGCGCGACCTCCGGCTGCACGAACGACGGCCAAGTTTGGGCCTCAGAGAAAACGAACGTCTTTGCCGCCATCAACTTTGACAATCTCGCTCAGGACATGGCTCAGGGTCATGGTGAACACCTCACCTCCCTTGCGACCCTTATGGGCATTCCGGCCGAGCAGCACCCGGCGTTCTTTGCGATGACGCAGGAGCGGTATGCGTACTTCGTCAAGGCGGGTGAGTCTTCACCGGGAGCCATGATTAAAGCCTTGAATGACGCAGTGTCGACTCATCCAACGCTCGCCAAAGTGTCATCGAAGAAGTAATTTCTGTCCTATGGGGTTCCGGTCTCATAGGCTGGAACCCCACGATTGGTTCCGTGTTCTCCGCTGGTATGGTCTCACCGCTTACCTCGCGTTCAGCAGCGCCGTCCCCGCCGCCGGTGACGATTCCTATCTCAGACAACTGATCGAACAGGCGACAGTCGCACGGCTTGCCGATGAACGAGAATGGCATGTGCTGCTTCACTACAATCGGAACTTGTTCGGCGGCGTCACCAGCATGCAGGATGATCCCGGTTTCTTTATGGCGCCGGACGGCAAAACCAATCCACAGGCTGAGTTGGCGGCGACCCTTGCGCAGTTTTTCTCCGATGAATTCGTGGGCCGATCTAAGCAGCCTGCACAATGTGCCTTTGTGGCCCGCTATCACTGGCTGAAGGAGAAGCTGCATTTCGACGAACGGCGTCTGCCCCCGCAGCCTTGCGAACGATTTGCCCGATGGTTCAATGAGTTCAACGCTCAATCAATTAGCGTGATCTTTCCGACCGGGTTCATGAACAATCCCGCGTCGATGTTCGGGCATACCTTTTTACGTATCGATGCGAAAGGACAGACCCCGCAGACCCGTATTCTCGATTATACGATCAATTATGCCGCTGAGGTCCCACCGAACGCGGGACCTGAGTATGCGTTTAAAGGCATCTTCGGCAGCTACCCGGGACACTTTTCCACCATCCCCTACTATCTCAAGGTGCAAGAATATCGCGATATTGAGAACAGAGATATCTGGGAGTATCGGCTGGATTTGAACCAAGAACAGGTCCGTCGTCTCTTAATGCATACGTGGGAAATGGGAAACGCCTACTTCGATTATTTCTTTTTTGACGAGAATTGTTCGTTCCATATTCTCTCGCTTATCGAAGCGGCTGAGCCATCCGTTCATCTCCTTGACCGGTTCCCGTTTTATACGATTCCCGTCGACACGGTCAGGCTGTTGACCGAATCAGGACTGGTCGCCGAGGTTGTCTCACGACCCTCCAGGAGCACTTCAGTGCGGCGCAAGCGGGAGGCCATGACGGATGAGGAACGTCGTTGGCTCAACCGGTTGGTCGCCGACCCCGACGAACTCAAGTCCGAGAAGTTTCGCCACCTTGGTGTCGAGCGGCAAGCCTTTGTATTGGAAACCGTGTCCGACTATCTCTTGATGCGCGGTAGTGGAGGTGGTCCCGAGGAGGGGAGCCCGTTTCGGGAGAAGAACAAATCGATCCTGGCTGCTCGCAGCCGGTTGAAGGTGCCTCCCACGGAGGTCCCCATCGAGCCCTACGTCAAACGGCCCGATCTCGGCCATGGAACCAGCCGTATTGGGGTCGGTGCCGGCTGGCGAAACGACCGAGTCTTCGAAGAAATCAATGTGCGGGCGGCCTATCAGGACCTCCTCGACCCGGAGTACGGGTATACGCCCGACGCGCAGATTGAGGTGATGTCCTTCGCGGTTCGACATTATCACAACCAATCCCAGGCCCGTCTTGAGCGATTCACCCCCATGAACATGATTTCCCTCGCGCCCATGGATTCGCTGTTTCAGGCGCCCTCCTGGAAGCTCAACATCGGCATGAATACGATCAACTATGGCGCTTGTCAGCTCTGCACCAACGGCTACTTCAACGGCGGCATGGGAGGTGCCGTTGAATCGCACATGCTCGGACGGCAAGTGTGGTATGCGATGGCCGAAGTGGAAGCCGACGCCAGCAAGGCCTATGAGGAAAGTCACCGCATCGGCGGCGGTGGAACGATCGGGCTCTTGGCGGATCTCACCGACCGATGGAAGCTTCTGGCCACCGGAACCTATCTACGATTCCCACTGGGCGAAAAGTCCGAAGACTTTCGCTGGTCAGTCGGCCAGCGATATTCTCTCACGACCAATTTCGCCTTCCGGGTGGAATACAACCACCGGAGTCATGACAATGATGTCTTGGCCACGTTGCAAATGTATTTCTAGGCAAGGAACGTTGCTATGGTGTGTGTTCTGCTGCGTGATGTGTCTCTTCGCCAAGACCGCAGAGGGTCAGGAGACAGGCACCGCCGCTGATCCATCGAATCGTGAACCGGAAATCTATGGAGCCGTGTTTCTCCTGGGATCTCTCGCAAAAAACCGCAACCTCAATGTCGGAGGTGAAGAGCTTCCTTCAACGACGGTCCGAAACGGCGCGGGGGGAGGTTTCAGAGCCGGAGTCTTCCCGGCATTCACAGGCTACATATTGGGTATTCAGGCCGAGTCCTTCGGGATAGGCAATGAGGTGACCGCCCCGGCGTCCCTCGGATCTTCAGGCGTCCAGTCCGGACGGGGCACCTTGTTGACGTGGACGACCATGGTGAGTCTCCTCGTGCAGTACCCAGGCAAGCGCTTCAAGCCGTATATGGGTGTCGGCGCCGGTTGGTCATCGTCGTATCTCCTCGACGCGCAGATCACGAAAGGGACGATGACACAGACCGGAACACTGCGCGACACCAGTCCGGCGCTTCAGTATGTTGCCGGACTGCGCGCCTACATGAGCGAGAGGCTTTTCGTATTCGGTGAGTACAAGTACTTTGCGAGCCGCTATCAATGGAGCGGAGGCCTCGAACCCTCGCTCGATTTTCGAACGCAGATTGTCGCCCTTGGAGTCGGCCTCACCTTCTAATGAGAGGTCGTGGGGCCTCTTGCCCGCCCATGACAGTCCTGCTACAAGTGGGTTGCACATTCCGGAATGGCCGATGAACCCCAAAATCCATCGTCGCGGCGAATCTTCGTCCCGACACCTGTCTTTGGTGCCTCTCGCTCCCCATCCCCCGCTGTACCGGTACTATGGAAAGGGCGAGGCCCGACAGGGCTTTCTCAATGAGTTGTTCAACCGGACCGCCTATCAATACCGCAATATCGACAAGGCGACCGGTCTTGGCTTCGGCATCTGGTATCGCCGCCGAGCGCTTCAACAAGCCGGACTCACCTCAGGGATGCACGTGCTGGATGTGGCATGCGGCCCGGCCTTGGTGGCGCAATGCGCCCGTGACATCGTCGGTTCTACAGGGTGCGTGGTCGGCCTTGATCCCAGCCTCGGCATGCTGCGCGAGGCACGGAAAGGCCCCTGTGGCACACTGGTGATCGGTGTGGGGGAGTGCCTGCCTTTCCCCGATTCGAGTTTTGATTTTTTAAGCATGGGCTATGCGCTCCGCCACGTGTCAGATTTGCGTGTGGCATTCGCGGAATATCGCCGCGTGCTCAAGCCCGGCGGCATCGTACTGCTACTCGAGATCTGCCGTCCGCGCTCGCCGCTGTTGCTGTCTCTCTCACGCTTTTACATCAAGACGGTGCTAGGCATTGCGTTTTCCGCGTCTACCGGAAACCGCGAGATGAAGACGCTGATGGAGTATTGGTGGGATACGACCGAGGCGTGTGTCCGGCCGGAAACGATTGTGGAGGCATTGAAAGAGGTTGGGTTTTCGGAGTGCTCGGAGAAGGAATGGTTCAACGGCCTCTTGCGTGAGTACCGTGCCGTCCGCGCATGGACCTAACCGACCTATCGGGAACTATGTCTTTACTTGCTCTTGAACATGAAGTGGCCACACTGATTGTGCAAACGCTCAAGCTCAAAGCGGATCCATCCACCATCCAGCCCGAGGCCGCCCTCTTCGGGGATGGACTTGGCCTCGATTCCATCGATGCACTGGAACTCTCGCTGGCCATCGCTCAAACGTACGGCTATCAAATCAAGTCCAGTGATCCTGAGATCAAGGCGATGTTTTCCTCCCTGAGAGCGCTCGCGCGGGCCATCGAAAAAAATCGCACCAAGTGAATGCTGTGGCGTCATGTCGAATGCTCCGCTGATCCGCCTGTATGGTCCTGAGGAGGCACTGGCCTGGGACGCCGACGGTCCTCGCTC
This sequence comes from Nitrospira sp., assembly GCA_035281245.1. GTDB lineage: Bacteria > Nitrospirota > Nitrospiria > Nitrospirales > Nitrospiraceae > Nitrospira_C. Next base: position 40,806 of record DATEEH010000075.1, on the reverse strand, counting down.
GGCCGCCGAGTTTCTCTCCGACGTGGCCGATCTTGCCGATGTCCTGCCGGACCAGCCATTCGTCCTGAACCTTCTCTCCAGTCGATACCAATTCCTCGTGGGCTTCTCCGCCGCGATGGTACGCGGCCAAGTCACGCTGCTTCCGCAAAGCCGGGCTCCCCTGACCCTGCGCCGTATCGTCGATGAGCACGGGGATTGTTATGGCATCACCGATCGGGATGAGCCTCTCGAGGGCCTTCCCTGCGTCATGTTCCCCTCGAGGCAGAACCGCTCCCGTCGATCCTTGCCCGTCCCGCAGATTCCGCTGCACCAGCAGGTCGCCGTTGCCTTTACCTCCGGCAGCACGGGCCAACCGACCCCGAACCGCAAAACCTGGGGCGCATTGGTATCAGTCGCCCGGGCGACGGGTTCGCGTTTCGACCTCAAACCGGGTGGGCGAACGGCGGTCGTCGCAACCGTGCCCCATCAGCACATGTTTGGACTGGAAGCCTCCGTGATGCTGCCAATCCAACATGGCCTGACGATGCACGCGGGCCGGCCGTTGTTTCCAGAGGATGTGCGCACTGCGATTGAGCAAGTGGGGCGGTCCATATTGATCACAACGCCGTTGCACCTGCGGGCCTGTATGACGGCGGGCGTGAAGCTCCCTCACATCGAGATGATCCTGTCAGCGACGTCGCCGCTCACGCGCGAGTTGGCGCGGGAAGTCGAAGAGCGATTTCATGCGCCGGTCAACGAAATCTTCGGCTTTGCGGAGGCGGGGAGTGTGGCCTCGCGGAGGCCTGTGCTCACGGACCAATGGCAGGTGTTGGATGGAGTCACATTGAGCGGCGAAGATCCGCTGTGGTCCGTCGAGGCCGAATATCTTCCTCGCCCGGTGCGTGTTCCCGATCGGATCGTCCTCACGGAACCCGGACAATTTCGTGTCCTCGGTCGGGCGGAAGACCAGATCAACATTGCCGGTCATCGAGCGTCGCTGGACGACCTGACGAAGAAGTTGTTGGACGTCGAAGGGGTGGAGGACGGGGCGTTTTTTCTTCCCGACCACGACCAAGCGCCGTTGACACGCCTCATCGCCGTAGTGGTCGCGCCCGGCAAAACCCACGAGGACATTCGGCGTGCTCTCCGCTGGTCCATCGACCCGGTGTTTTTGCCACGGCCTCTTCTCCTGGTGCCGAGCCTCCCACGCAACGACACGGGCAAGTTACCACGGGAAGCATTGCGCCGCTTGATCGAGCAGTATTCTGCACAGGAACCTCAGGATGACCGTTGAACGGATACTGACGATCACCAAAGAACATCCTGCCCTGGCCGGACACTTCCCCGGCTATCCCATCGTGCCCGGCGTTCTGGTTCTGGACGAAGTGATCGAGACGCTGAGAGCTCGATATGGCGACGGCTTGGTCGTCATCGGATTGCCCGCCGTCAAACTATCTTCTCCGCTGAAGCCGGAAGAATCGCTCGTGATCACGATTGAGACGGAGGATGCCGACACGGCCGCCTTTGTGTGCCGGGTCGGGAGTCGTCTCATCGCATCCGGGTCGATCCGGTACCGCTTGCCGGCTGACTCCACTTGATGACCCTTGCCTGGAAAGTCCAACGGGAGCGCGGCAATCGGCGGCTGATTCGCCTCATGGCCTGGATTGCTCTCGGCTGGGGGAGGCCGGTGGCCCGCGGGATTCTCTACCCCATCTGTCTGTATTACTTCTTACGTTCAAGGGCGGTGAATCGGACGCTGCGCGCCTATTATGTACGAGCCGTGGGTCGAACGCCCGACCGGTGGGACCTCCTGCATCATTATTACTGGTTTGCGTCCACCATACTCGATCGCCTGTTTTTTCTCCGTGGCCGGTTCGATCAATTCGACATCACCGTCAGGGGGGCGGAGATCCTCAGCCGGGCCTTGGCCGGCGGACGGGGATGCCTGCTGTTGGGCTCGCATCTGGGCAGTTTCGAGGTCGTGAGGGCGGTGGGATTGGCGCGCGAGCAGATCGACATCAAGATGCTGATGGACGAGGAGAACGCGCCGCTGATGCGAGCGTTCTTTCGGGAAGTGAATCCCGCTGTGGCCGAAAACATATTGCAAGTGGGCAGACTCGATACGATGCTGCGAGTGCAGGAGTGTCTCGACGCCGGTGGCATTGTCGGCATGATGGGGGACCGCTTGACCTCCCACAGTCAAGCCATCTGCTGCGACTTCCTTGGTGCAAAAGCCTCGTTTCCGACGGGCACGATGAGATTGGCCCACGCGGTGGGTGTCGCGGTCGTGATGTTTTTCGGTCTCTACCGGGGAGGCAATCGCTACCACGTCCATCTCGAGCTCTTAAGCGATCAGATTCAACTTTCAGAAGATCGGCGAGAAGAAGACATCCGCCGGTGGACACAGCGTTATGCGGATCGGCTTGCCTATTACGCGCGGCAAGCGGCGGACAATTGGTTCAACTTTTATGACTTCTGGGACGTCTCTGAATAGTCATCGCGCCGGTGTTTCCGCCGTCACAATCACCACCCTTTTGCCACTGGTGCTTGTCGGTGCACTCGGCTACGCGGAGTCGAACTCAGAATGGACGGTTGAATCGCTGATGGGGTTACTCAGAGAACGGCAGGCAGTCTCGGTTCCGTTCGAAGAGGACACCTACTCCTCACTGCTGACCGAGCCCATCAGGACCCGCGGCCTTCTGCGATTTGTGCCGCCGGAGAAACTGGAAAAGATCATTACGGCTCCCACGAGCGAGCGCTATACCGTCGACGGTGATCGAGTGACCTTCGAGAGTCAGCGCAAGGGAGTGACGCGGACGGTCTCCCTTGAAGAGTATCCGGCGCTTCGCAGTTTTGTCGAAGCCTTCCGGTCGAGTCTGACCGGCGATGTCGTGCAGCTGCGCAAGGTCTACGAGATCACATTGGACGGAAGTCGGGACAAATGGACGCTGCTGTTGCGCCCACGGGACGTCGCGGGGAGGTCCGTGGTGGACTATATCCTTTTGACCGGTTCAGCAGGCCGAGTGGTGACCATTGCCATCCGTTCCCCCGACGGTGATCGTTCGGTGATGACGCTCCGACCCCGAGACTCTCGATGAGCCGCAGCACCTCGATCGTTCTCCTCTGGCTCTTGCTGATGAGCGGGGGTCTGTGGCTCTCAGCGACGCAGGTCGCCATCCATAGCGAATTGGGCGATCTCTTGCCGGAAGGCACGACCGCCACCCAACGGCTCTTGATGACCCAGGTGCGAAACGGTCTGGCCGGTCGCCTCGTCCTGCTTGCCATCGAAGGTGGAACTTCCGATGACCTGGCACAGACCAGCAGGGAACTCAGGGAGCGTCTTCGAGCCAGCGGAGACTTTACGTTGGTTGAAAACGGCGCGCAGTCATTGAGGGGGCAAGATCGAGGCCTCGTGTTTGAATCGCGTTATCTGTTGAGCCCCAAGATCGAACCGGAGGCCTTCTCCAGCAATTCGCTTCGGGCCGCATTAGAGCAGCGGCTCGACGATCTGCGCTCGCCGTTGGCCTCTGTGATCAAAGAGACGATTCCCGGCGATCCGACCGGAGAATTCCTCGCGATTCTCTCGTCGTGGGCTGGCGGGGATCGCCCTGATACGCATCAGGGCGTCTGGATTTCAAAGGATCACCACAAGGCCCTGCTCCTGGTCGAAACCAAGGCGGCGGGATTCGATGCCGACCTACAGGCTTCGGTCCAGGACAATATCCGTCAGGTATTTTCGTCCGTGGCCGGCCGGTCGCAGTTGCGGCTTCTCATGAGCGGTCCCGGCGTGTTTGCCGTGGAAGCCAAGCAGACGATTGAGCGAGAGGCCTGGCGACTGTCGACACTCGCGGCGGCCTTCGTGGTGCTGTTTCTCTTTGCCAGTTATCGATCGATCATACTGGTCCTGTTGAGTTTGATCCCACTGACGGCCGGGATTACGGCGGGCATGCTGGCTGTCCAGGGTTGGTTCGGGTTCATTCATGGCATCACGCTGGGCTTCGGCATCACATTGTTGGGTGTCGTTGACGATTATCCGATTCATTTGTTCAGCCACTTGACGTCACGGAACTCGGCCCGGGCCGTCATGGAAGATATCTGGCCCACGATGCGGCTCGGCGTGATCACGACCGCGATTGGATTTGCCTCGTTGTTGGTGGCCGGATTTCCGGCGCTGACCCAACTCGGAATTTTTGCCGTGACCGGAATCCTGACGGCGGCGATCGTGACCCGGTGGGTCCTTCCCGTCTTTGTCCCGAAGGGGTTTGTTCCCAGAGCCTTCGCGACGGCCTTGCCTGCGCACCTTGATCGGCTCACCACGATGAAGCCCGTCATTCCCGCCGCAATCGTCCTTGCCTGTGCCGTCCTATTGTGGTCTCATACGCCTCTCTGGCAGACCGAGTTGGCAAGTCTGAGCCCTGTGCCCGACGCCCAGAAGGAGTTGGACCGGCAGCTCAGAACTGAAATGGGCGCGCCGGACGTCCGCGATCTTCTCGTGATTGAGGGACAAACGGAAGAAGATGTGCTCCAATACAGCGAGGCCGTGGATGCCAAGTTGAGAGCGTTGCAGAGCAGCGGTGTCATCGGCGGCTATGAGCTGATTTCCCGTTATCTGCCGAGCCGTCGAACACAGCAGGACCGTCAATCTCATCTTCCGGAGCGCTCTGTGCTCATGCGCAACCTTGATCAGGCGCTGAAAGGCCTGCCGTTTGCGCCCGGGCTGTTCACGCCGTTCCTTGCGGCAGTGGAGTCCGCCCGCGTCCAGGCTCCGCTCGAACGAAAGGCCTTTCAGGGCACGACCCTGGAGCCAAGGATCGCCTCGTTGATGTTCGAACGAGCCGGAGGATGGACGGCCGTGGTTCCGCTCCGGGGAATCACAGATCGAAGGCGGTTTGCCGAGGCCGTGGCCAGCTGGGCTCTCCCCATGGTCACCTACATGGATCTCAAAGAAGAGTCCAACCGGTTGATGACCGCCTATCGCGACCGGACCTTTTTCATCGTGCTGTGTGGCCTCGTCGCCATCGGCGCGATCCTCGTCGTCGGCATCAAATCCTTGAGCCTGCTGGGACCAATCCTGTTTCCCATTCTAAGTGCATTGGCCGTCGTTGCCGCCGTCGTGAACGCTTCAGGAGAACCGCTGTCGCTCTTCCACATCGCCACCTTTTTGCTGGTGATCGGGCTGGGACTGGACTACGCGCTCTTCTTCAATCGGCGTGAAGAACATGAAGAAGGACGGTCGCGCACCTTGTATGGGTTGCTCGTATGCAGCACGACCACCATTCTGGTGTTCGGCGTGCTGGCCGGCTCGAGCATTCCAGTACTCCATGCGATCGGCGTGACCGCGGCGATCGGGTCATTCTGCTGTCTGCTGTTTTCCGCGATCATGGCCAGGAAGGACCGGTATGCCGTCTGACCGAACGATGACTCCCGTGACTCTGTCCGCCTATACGCTCGTGACGGCAAACGGCCGCGGTGTCAACGCCGTATTTCAGGCGCTGCGCGAGCGGCGCTCCGGCTTGAAGCCCTGTAATTTCGAAGATGCCCTGCTGAAAACATATGTTGGACGTATCGACGGCCTCGAAGAGTTTTCACTCGAAGATTCGTTGGAGCGGTTCGACTGCCGGAACAACCGTCTCGCATGGCTCGGGCTCCAACAGGACGGGTTCATGGTCTCGGTGGCCGAAGCCAAGCAGCGGTACGGAGCGCATCGTATCGCCGTCATCATGGGAACGAGCACGTCCGGGATCCTCGAGACCGAGCATGCGTACCGTAACCGCGATCCCATTACGGGTGCGCTACAAGAATCATTCACCTCACGCTATCGATATACGCACAATATGTTCTCGTTGGGACATTTCGTGCGCTCGTATCTGGGACTGCGTGGCCCGGCGCTGGTCATCTCCACGGCGTGCTCCTCGAGTGCCAAGGTGTTCGCAACGGCGGCGCGCTATCTTCGAGCCGGCCTCTGCGATGCCGCCATCGTGGGCGGCGTGGACAGTCTCTGTCTCACGACGTTGTACGGGTTTTCCTCTTTGCAGCTCTTGTCGCCGCAGCCGTGCCGGCCGTGCGATGAGGACCGTGACGGGCTTTCTCTCGGGGAGGCTGCGGGGTACGCGCTGCTGGAATCCAGTCAGGTCGTGCGAAAAAAAGGAGCTGTCGCGTTGCTCGGATACGGCGAAAGTACGGACGGCTACCATATGTCTCATCCGCATCCGGAAGGTACCGGTGCGATTCGAGCCATGCGACACGCCTTGTCCGCGGCGGGTCTTCGGCCCTGCGACATCGATTACATCAATCTCCACGGAACAGCCACGCCTGCCAACGATGCGGTGGAGGACAAGGCCGTGCACGAGGTGTTCGGCTCGTCCACGCCAGCCAGTTCGACCAAGGGATGGACGGGCCACACCTTGGGCGCGGCAGGGATCACCGAAGCTCTGATCGCCGCCCTCTGCCTTACGCGGGGATGTGTCCCCGGCACGCTGAACTGTCAACGAGTCGATCCCTTCCTGCGCAGTCATGTGCTGCTCGAGAACGAAACTCGGCCGATTCGACGCGTGCTGAGCAATATCTTTGGATTCGGGGGCAATAATTGCAGTCTTGTCCTGGGAGTGCTGTGATGCGTGTGGCAGTTGCGGGCGTCGGACTGTTGAGCCCCGGTCTCGAAGGCTGGACGAAGGGACGCGAAGTGTTGTCGGGTGCCCGGCCGTTCCGTCCCGATTCGATGCCCGAGCCGGAACCCGCGCTGCTCCCCGCGAACGAACGCCGTCGCAGCACGGCGTCAGTCCGGTGGGCGCTGCACGTGGCCCAAGAAGCGATGGCTCACTCGCGGCTCGATCCACGGGAAGTGGCGACCATCTTTGCATCCTCCGGCGGCGAAATGGGCGTGCTCGATCAGCTTTGTCGTGCGTTGGCGACTCCCGAACGAATTGTCTCGCCCACGTTATTTCATCAGTCCGTGCACAATACCGCGGCCGGGTACTGGGGCATCGCCACGAGCTGCCAGCAATCCTCCACGGCGCTGTCCTGTTATGACGATTCCTGCGCGGCGGGCCTACTGGACGCCGTCTCATATGCGACGGCCGAGGACTGTCCGGTGTTGTTTGTCTCCTATGATTTGCCTGCGCCCGATCCGCTCATCCGAGCTCGACCGATTCTTTCGGCATTTGCCGCCGCATTGGTCTTGAGGCCGTGCCCCGCCGCCGGAGCGTCGGCGACTGTGGCCCTGACGTTGACCTCCGCCGCCTGCGGGGAGGTGACCGAAATGTCTGCCAGCGACCTCGAGCGCCTGCGGGCGGACAATCCATCCGCACGGCTATTGCCGGTGCTTTGCGCATTGGCAGGTGGTGGTGCCGATACGATCCGGATGGATATCATGGGGGATCAGCGGTTGGTCGTGAAGGTCGAACGTTGACGCGCTTGACGAAAGAGGACATCGGACGGCTGCTGCCACATGGAGAGTCCATGTGTCTGCTTGAGTCGGTGGAAGCCTGGGATGGCTTGACGATCACGTGTGTGACCTCGACGCACCGCGATCAGCAGAATCCCCTGAGGTTCAAGGGACGACTGACGGTCTCAGCGGGGCTCGAGTATGCCGCCCAAGCGATGGGCGCCCACGTCGGTCTGGTCAACGGCGGGCGGCTCACTGAACAGCGGATCGGCTTGGTGGGCGGCGTGCGAGAGGTGGTGTTTACTACCGACCGACTCGATGATTTGAATGGGCGACTGGTGGTGAATGCGAGGCGATTGATCGAAGGAGAGCAAGGCTACATGTATCATTTCACCGTCATGCACGAAGCATGCAAGCTCATCGAAGGGCGTGCCTCGATCTTCGTCAAGGCAGCGTTGTGACGGCGAAGCGCGCGCTTGTCACGGGAGGCAGCGGAGCCCTCGGGTCCGTCATCTGCCAACGGCTGGCTGCCGACGGCTATGCGGTCATCGTGCATGCTTATCGGCATCGGGAGTCGGCCGAACACGTTTCCGAAAAGATCATCGCGAGCGGCGGGGCCGCCATTGTGACGTGTTTCGATGTCGTGGATGCCCAGGCGACGGCGCAGGCGTTGGCGCGCCTCCTCGAGGAAGGGCCCATCCAAGTGCTCGTCAACAATGCAGGCCTGCACGAAGACGTGCCGATGGCCGGTATGACCGCTGACCAATGGAGGCGCGTCATTGATGTCTCGCTGAACGGATTCTTTCATGTCACGCAGCCGCTGCTGCTCCCGATGATGGGGACGCGCTGGGGACGCATCGTGTCGATATCCTCGCTGGCTGCCATCATCGGCAATCGCGGTCAGACGAACTATGCCGCGGCCAAGGCCGGCTTGCATGGCGCGAGCAGATCATTGGCGCTCGAGCTGGCATCCCGAGGCGTGACGGTGAACGTCGTTGCGCCCGGCCTCATCGAGTCTCCAGCCGCGAGGCAGGCCTTTACGCCCGCGCAGGTGGAATCGCTAGTCCCGATGAAGCGCGTCGGAACGCCCGAGGAAGTGGCGGCGCTGGTGGCGTTCCTCGTCTCCGACCAGGCAGGGTACATCACGGGTCAGGTCATTAGTGTTGACGGAGGCATGGGATGACCCGGCCGCTCGCGGAACCGTCTTGTTGGGTCGTCATTCCCGCCTATAACGAGGGGGCGACGGTGCGCGACGTGGTCGCGAGAGCCCGCCAGCATTGTGCCAATGTCATCGTCGTAGACGATGGGTCCACCGATGACACCGTCGAGACACTCGCCGGTCTCGATATCACCGTTCTGAGAAACGAACGAAACGGAGGCAAGGCCGCCAGCCTCTGGCGAGGGTTTCAGTATGCCCTGGCTCAAGGAGCGAGCGCGATCATTACGCTGGATGCTGACGGTCAACATGCACCGGAAGAGATTCCGGCCTTGGTTGCAACAACGCTCAAGACTCCAGACGTCTTCGCCATCGGAGCTCGCCGGCCAATGGAGCGAAAAGCGTCCAGGTGGAGGTATCTCGCAAATCGGACGGCGGATTTTTGGATTTCATGGGCGGCCGGTTGTCCAATCGAAGACACTCAATCGGGTTTCCGGTGTTATCCTGCTCGGTTGCTGCAACAGGTGACGCTCAAGCATGGGCGGCGACAGAGTTTCGTGTTCGAAAGCGAAGTATTGATCGAAGCCGTCAGACAAGGTATCCCCTTGAGGTTCATTCCCGTCGCCGTCACGCCGCGATTGGGTCCGCGAACCAGTCATTTCCGGCCGGTAGTGGATATCGTCAGGATTACCAAGATGGTCGCGCTGAAACTGTTAAGCAGGGGACTGTACCCTCAAGGTTTCTATCGGGCGCTCATGAAGGGGCGTCATACGAACGATCTGACTGAACGAGCCGTGGTCATACCGAAGACGGGATTGGCTGAATCGACCAGTGAGAATGGTGAAACAGTCTCTTGTGCCCTGCCGGTGCAGCAGGTGCGGTCTTAATCACCCGCTCCGCTGAGTCTCGCCTTGATTTCGTTATCGAGACGCTCAATCCATTTCTGATAGTTCACATGAATCGTACGTTTGACCGGGTCATAGCGGAGGTTGCTGCTGTCCTTGTAGAGAATGCTGTAATTCTTTGTCGTGTACGGAATGGTCACATGAATCTGATGGCTCTGCACGTTGAATTCTCCAAGCATCTCTCCTGGCTTCACCGGCGTCATAATCCATGTTTGTTTGATGCCGGCATCAATGATCGCTTTCTTGACTTGTTCGAGCGTCGGTTCTTTCCCTGAAGCCGTTTGAATCGGGGCATCCTTGACTTCATACACTTGACCTCCGGCTCTGCAACCGAGCATTCCCCCGACCAGCAAAGCTGCGAAGATAATTGCTGCCGCCATCTGTTTCATCGTGGGAACCTCCTGGTCTCTACGCCAATTGAACGATGCAGGATGATGAGCGAATAGTTTCTTAGTCGCCTGCGGCTGTCAGCCGCGAACGGATGGCGCCATCCAATCGTTGAATCCAACCGGCATAATTTTCGTGAATCGTTTGGGCCTTCTCGTCATATTTCAAATTTGTGCTGTCCTTGTAGAGGATGCTGTAGGTCTTCGTCGTATAAGGAATGGACACCACGGCTTGGTGACTACGAATGTTGAGCGTGCCGACAATGTCTCCTGGTTTCACAACCGCCATTTGCCATCCGGCGGCGACCCCGGCAGCGATGATTTCTTTTCGTACTTCGTCCATGCTGAGCGCTTTCCCGGATGCCGTCTGAATCGGTGCATCTTTAACCTGATAGACTTGCCCGCCGCCGCGACAACCGATCATGCCGATCAGAACGAGGCATACCACCGCCACCGTGCCCAATCTCGGTTCCATCGTCTCGACCTCCCGTCCAAGGACAAGCGGAGCTAAAAGCCTCCTGCTCTTAGTACGAGTGCTTGGTTCAAGTCAAGCTGGGGTAACGAGGCGTGCATGAGGTGTGCGGTGACGAAGTGTCGCTCGAACAAATGCTGAAGGAGCTCTTCAACGAGGGAGAGGTTCTCCGGACGCATGCCCATTCGATTCCACTTTGACATGGTTCTGGGAAACTGCTGGTCCTTGGCGTACACGAACTCCGACGGATGACAATAGAACACGATGTGGCGCGAGGTGTGGCTGATCCAGGCGATCATCTTCGCCAAGACGGGTAATCCCAACACTCTGAGTGTCGCGAGGTTAACCGGGAACAGACAGGCGGACGGCGGGATCTCGGTGATGCTGCTCTCGCCCGGCCGCCCCAAGTCGGTTTCGGAGGGTCGATAGGGTGCCGTGGGCGCCCAAAAATATTTGAGGTAGTGTACCCGGCCGAATCCCAGGTCAAACCGTCGAGCGGGCACTGAAGAATCGTACAGATAACCTTCTTCTTCAAGAACGCGCAACGTCGTCTCGCCAATCCAAAGATTGGGGGCGCGAAAAATTACCGGCCTGACCCCCGCAGCCTGCTCCACCGCTTGCGTGGCTCGTCGGATCCAGTCCCGTTGCTGCTCGTATCCGGCCGTACGGTAGTCCTCATCGTCTTCGAGGCCGCCATGCGCCCAGCCATGGGTGCCCAGCTGGTGGCCTCGCTGATGACACCTCCGCACGAGATCGGGGTACGCCTCGGCAAACCGGCCGGCGAAGAACACCGTCCCCGTCATGTGATAGCGGTCGCAGCAATCCAGCAGTGCTTCAAGGCCCGCTTGGGATCCTGGTACCCAGTCGCAATCGATCGTGAAGTACAAGCGTTTCGCGAGGTCGAACGGGGGGTGTTTCCCATTGAGCAACCCTTGAACGCCACCATCGCCCGGTCGCGGGTGCCGCATTAGGGGGACCTCCGGTTTTCTGGATTCAACATGAGTGAGCACATACCAAGGAAAGGATCAGTCGGTGGTCATAAGACCTTCGATCTCTACCAACAGCTCCTTTCGACAAAGATCGCCTTGCAGATATAGCAGCTGGCTGGACAGCAGAAACGGAGCCCGAAGTATTGGACGAACGGTCTCGAGGTGTTTCGGATTTCTGACGTAAACCTTAAAAACCGATTGGGGCTTCGTCTCCTGGTCGAGGCAATGGGCCGTGCACTGGGCTCGCTCGATGAGCGCACGCAGGTTCTCCACGGTTTCCAAGGCCTGCATATCCGCCAGGCCCTCATGTTGACTTTGGTGTCCGACGACGCTGGCGGTTCCCGAAATGAAGAGTTGCGTCGTCCCGTCAGATCTGCAGAGTGTGGCGCGCGCGAATGAAGGACTGCGCGGGCCGTAAATCTTCGGATAGTCATACGCATTGATCTGTCTGGGGTTGCCGATAGGCCTGCCTGGATGGGCCCCGGCAAGAAAATAGATTTGAAGGGGACCGCTTTGGGTTCCCACTGCTGTACCGGCTGGTAATGAAGCCGGAAAACCCGGCAGCATGCCGGCCAAGGCCTCATGACGTCCCATGCAGAACGATCGATACCGTTCAAGACCGTGTTGTTCTTCGTTGATCTGCGGGAAATAGTTCCAGATGCGCCACAGGTGCGGAAACCCAGATTCGTGGAGGAGGCGAAGGAGCTGCTGATAGGCTCTGTAAGCGGTACGGTTCAAGCCGCCGTCGGCTTCGACCGCCGTGATGTAGCCGAATAGCAGATCCCCGCTGATGGCTGCAGACAGGTCACCGTCCTTATGCAGACGAACAGGGTGATCACAGCTCCACACTTCGCATTGGTCAGGACAGCCGAGAACGGGAAGGTCAAGTTGAATGACCGGGCATGGGAGGGACAGAGTGGGAGAGGAACCGAACGACACAACAGCGAGGGGAGACGTACCCGAGGTGGCCAGCCATCGGGTCAGGTCGGCCGATTCCACATACGCGAGCTTGACCTGGCTCGCGGGGTCGAGAACACGTTGGGCAGAGGCGCTAGAAGAGGAACTGTGACGATGTCGTATGCCCATTCGTGATTCGAACCTGTACTTAGGTCGCTTTGACGGCGTAGTCGCTGACTTCGGTGACCGTCATTCGGCTCCCTTGTCTCCGCCGGCGGGCCACTGCCCAGTTCTCTCTCCAATTCAACACGAAACAGACGTAGTAGACAACTTTAAAGAGGAAAAGCGGGAAGCGCATTTTCGATTGTTCGAAGACGTCGCCTGCGAGCAGTGAGAGGACCGCGCGTTCTATCTTGGGAGGACGCCTTGTCGAAACAAACAACGCCTGGAAGGCCGGCTGGTTGAATCGGTGAATAAACCAGGAGAAGGTGTCGATCCCTCGCCTTACTCTCGCCTCGAAGGTCTTTCGCCGATCGGCATAATCGGCGGCACCGCGCAGGAATGCGTCAACGACCTCAGCGCCGACGGCCCCGCTGTTGAGCGCAAGGTGAACGCCGCTGGAAAACACCGGATCGATAAAGGCAAAGGCATCTCCGATCATCAAATACCCATCACCGGTCATCGTCTCCCGTCGGTACGAGAAATTGGCGGCTGCGTATGTGGGAGTCAACGGCCTGGCTTTTTCCATTCGTTTTGCGATCGGCGGCGATTGACGAAGGGTATCCAAAAGAAATTGATCGAGGGAGGTACGACGGGCTTTGATGTAATCCGGATGGCACACCACGCCCACACTCATCGTCCCATCCTTAAAAGGGATCAACCAGCACCAACCGTCGTCCAGCCAGCCGGCGGTAATGTTGCCCTCATCCATTCCCGTGAGTCTGGTGACGCCTTCAAAATGGCCGAACACGGCGGCACTGCCGTGTTTTTTGCTGCGGTGCTTCCCACCCAATTGACCAGACAGAAAGGTGTCACGACCGCTCGCATCCACAACGAACCGGGTTTCCCAGCTGCAGGGGCGCCCCTGTCGATCTTCGGCATGAACGAATGAGGTGAGACCGGGCCGAAACTCGACGCGGAGGGCCTTGGTGCCCTCGTGGAAGTGGACGCCTTTGTCGGCCGCGTTCTTGGCCAGAATGGCATCAAATTCCGCACGTTTGACCTCGAAGGCATAGGGTTGGGATTCATCAAACGCCTTAGAGAAATGGAACATTTGAGATCGACCATACCGATAGGATACGAGTTCGGCACCGTATTTGATGATACCGATCTTTTCCACTTCGGGCAGGACTCCGAGCCGTCGCAATAGAGGAAGCGACTGTGGGAGCAATGATTCGCCGATATGGAATCGCGGATGCGAATCTTTTTCGAGGACGCGCACGTTCCAGCCTTTGTCCGCGAGCAACGCTGAAATCGTGGAACCTGCCGGTCCGCCTCCGACGACTAACACGTCACACATTTTTTCCGGATGAGAGAAAGGAGGAGCGTGCATCGATGGTCTTGCCTTTCTCGGCCGATGAATTCCCGGAGTATACCCAAGAAACCACACCTTTGCTAGACAACGCTCGCAGAACTGAGGCAAGTCCTGTGTGACTTTCATTGACCAATTATTTTTATCGTGTTAGTGTGCGCCCCGCAGTTCCCATTACAGAGAACTATCGCTGAACTTCACCGCCGGTAAGGAGGGAGTATGAAACTCGTGGGCATCGTACTCACCGCCGCACTGCTCGTTGGCACAGCGGCCTGTCACTCCACCCATGTTCGGATTCCAACCGCGCCCATTGGTCCCAACGAGAAATCATTAGGAGCCACATGGGGAGATGACGTGGGCATGCTGCTATTTGGGTTCATCCCGATTGGCCAGAACGAACGGTTCGTCGCGGCCTATAATGAGGCCGTGCAAAAGGCTGGAGCGACGAGATTAACGGACGTGACGATCTCCGAACGATGGTGGTGGGGTTACGTTATTAATGGCTATGTCTTCAAAGTCGAAGGCACGGCTGTGGCCAACAAGTAAGTCTATCCCAAGGAGGAGAACCCTATGAAATCCGTCGGTGCACTGCTCGGAATATGGCTTCTCCTTATGACCGCTTGCGTCTCGACGCCTCTCAAGTTTCCAACGGCGCCGGTCGGGCCAAATGAAAAGGAATTGGGAAGAACAGAAGCGACCAGCACGGGCATCATGTTGTTTGGATTCATTCCGATCAACCAAAACACCCGTTTCGAAGATGCGATGAAGGAGGCCGCCGCAAAAGCCGGCGGAACAAGGCTGACGGATGTGACCATCTCAGAACAGTGGTTTTGGGCGTTCGTCCTCGATGGCTTCATTTTCAAAGTGGAAGGGACCGCGGTAGGCAACAAATAGAGTGATCGACAACAAACTCCGTTGCATACCGGCTTGTTTCGGCGGGAGTTTGTCGTCCTCACTGAAGATGACAACATTTCCTCTCCGACCGTTGCTAGGTTCCTCGATGCCCCGATTCAATTGAGCTGTTTCTCCGTCTTCCCTGAGCGGTCATAAAGCCGGTAAGATTCCAGGACAGTTATGCTGTCCAGGAACATCCTCGATCAATTCTTCGTCTTTCATCCGGAGCGCTGGCATGAAAGAGACTGGCGCTCTGCGAGCGGGCTTCCGCTTGAAGACGTCTGGTTTCAGGCGGCGGATGGCACGAAGCTCTTCGGCTGGTATGTGGCGGCGCAGGCCGATCGTCCGATCCTGATCTGGTGTCATGGCAACGCAGGAAACATCGTCAACCGACTGGACAATCTCCGCTTATTGTTCCGCCAGGACCTCTCGGTCTTTCTGTTCGATTATCGGGGATATGGGAAAAGCCAGAATCGGCGTCCGAGTGAAGAAGGGCTCTACCTCGATGCGATCGGGGCCCATGACTATCTGACGCGCGTACGAATGATCAGGCCGGAACGTCTCGTCATTTTCGGCCGGTCTCTTGGTGCCGCAGTGGCGGCTGATCTGGCCATGCACAAACCCGCGGCCGGCCTCATCCTGGAATCCGCATTCCCTTCCATCGAGGCGGTGGCAAAGTTCTACTATGGCGGCTTGCCGGTGCATTGGCTTCTCGGAGCCGAGTTTCGATTAATCGATCGAGTGCCGGCGCTCTCGCTGCCGAAGCTGATCATTCATGGCGAGCAGGACGATATCATTCCGCTCGAGTTGGGCAGGCAGGTGTTCGAGGCGGCGAAGCCCCCCAAATCGTTTCATCTCATTACGGGCGCCCATCACAACAATACCCACGAGATCGGCGGGGTCGCCTACCTTCGGCTATTGGCCGATTTTGCCGACCGTGCGATACGCCTGTAGCATCCAAAAAATAATTTGGCGGCCGGGAGAACTTTTGGTAGAGTGCGCGACGATGCCCTCGCGCCTTGTCCGGCTACCGCCTCATCCCGCTTCCGTCAGGCTAAACCAGTGAGGATCTTTCCTCTGGGAATCCTGCTGGCCGCGGCCGTGTTCCAGGTCAGCCTGCTGTTGGGCGGGTGTGCCGGAACGTCGGTCGTCGGCACTGTGGATGATCAGCGCTCGACTCAGCCGCCCCGCGTGCTCGTGGCCGAAGCGAACGAGCTCTCGATCCCCGACCTTCCCAAAACCCGGACGCAGAAACAACCGCTCGGCGGCGAGTATGCGGAGGACCTCTTCGATCCCTTTGCCAAGGCGGACGAAGGAGGGGAAGAATACGACCCCTGGGAGCCGTTCAATACGTTCATGTTCGAATTCAACCGCAAGCTCGATAAGTATGCGCTCAAGCCTGTCGCCCAAGGCTACGACTTCATTATTCCCGACTTCATTCAGGTCGGCGTCAGCAACATGTTCTACAACCTGCGCTTCCCCCAGCGATTCCTGAACAATGTTTTCCAGGGAAAAGTCAAAGGCGCCAGCATTGAGGTGGGTCGCTTTCTCCTGAACACCACCGTGGGCTACGCGGGGTTCCTGGATCTGGCCAAAGAGATTGACCTGGTCACACCTGACGAGGATTTCGGCCAAACATTGGGGGTCTATGGTGTAAAGCCCGGTCCTTATTTGGTGGTACCCTTTCTGCAGCCGTTTACGGTTCGGGATGCTGCGGGATACGTCACCGATATCTTTCTCAACCCGATCAACTGGCTGGTTGCGCCCATTATCGAGGTCGAGGGAATCCCGTCATTGATCGCTCACAAAAACCGCACGACGACAACGTTTGTGCAGATCGGGGCACGCGTCGGCGAGATCGTCAATGAACGCTCTCGAAATCTCGAAAAGTTTCAGGGTGTGGAAGAAGCCACGTTGGATCTCTATACGGCCGTACGTAACGCGTACCTGCAATCCCGGAAGAGAGCAATTCGAGAGTAGTACGACTCGGCGTCAGCCGGAGAATTGGGGGATCACACCCGACTGCCGGCCCACCTTGGCAAAGGCCGCGAGGGCTCGCTCCAACTCCTTCGCGGTGTGGGCGGCTGACATCTGCACCCGGATCCTGGCCTGTCCTTCCGGTACCACCGGATAACTGAATCCCACGACATAGACGCCTTCAACCAACAACCGGTCGGCCATCGAAGCGGCTAACGCGGCCTCGCCCAGCATGACGGGAATGATCGGGTGGTCTCCCTCGACCAGTCGGAATCCTAATTCCGTGAGCCCTCGTCGAAAGAATGTCGCGTTCTCGCGCAGCCGTGCGCGCAGGTCCTCCCCCTGTTCAACGAGGGCGAGCGCCTGCAAGGCGCCGGCGGCCACGGTGGGAGGGAGCGCATTGGAGAAGAGGTAGGGCCGGGAACGTTGGCGCAGCAGCTCGACGACGTTCGCGCGTCCGGTCGTAAATCCTCCGGTCGCTCCCCCGAGTGACTTGCCCAAGGTGCTCGTCACGATGTCGATGCGATCGGCAACGCCGAAGTGTTCCGGCGTCCCGCGTCCTCCCGCGCCGATGACTCCGGTGGCGTGACTGTCGTCGACCATCACTGAGGCGTCGTATCGTTCGGCCAGTCGGACGATGTGGTCCAGCTTCGCCAGGTCGCCATCCATCGAAAATACACCATCGGTGGCGATGAGGCGCAGGCGACTGGTCCGCGCGTCATTCAATTTCGCTTCCAGGTCATGCATATCCGAATGGGCGAAGCGCAAGCGTTTGGCTTTGCAGAGTCTGATGCCGTCAATCACGCTGGCATGATTCAGGGCATCACTGATGACGGCGTCTCGCTCATCGAGCAGCACCTCAAACAGTCCTCCATTGGCATCAAAGCAAGAGCCGTAGAGGATGGCGTCTTCAGTGCGAAGAAACTTGCTGATGGCCAGCTCGAGGTCTTTGTGAATTTGGTGAGTACCGCAGATAAAGCGCACGGAGGCCATGCCATATCCGTAGGTGTGAAGTCCGCGAATGGCGGCCTCGACGATCCGAGGATGATTGGCCAGACCCAGATAATTGTTGGCGCAGAGATTGAGCACGCCCCCTTGGGATACCCGAATCTCCGATTGCTGGGGGCTCAGGAGCCGCCGCTCGGATTTGAACAGGCCTTTCGCGCGGATGTCAGCCAATTGCTGGCCGGCAATCTGGTTGAGATGAGAGTCAATCATCGCGTCACCGGACGGTGCCAGCGTCAGGGGAACAAGACGACCTTCCCGCATTGGCCGGAGTTGATCAAGTCAAAACCCTTGGCAAAGTCGCTCATCGGAAACGTGTGCGTCACAATAGGCTTGATGTTCAAACCCGCCTTGAAGAGACCCGCAAGCCGGTACCACGTGCTGAATAACCGCCTGCCCGTGATCCCGTGCACGCGGATACCCTTGAAGATAATGTCATTGGCGAGATCGCATGTAATTGGGCCGGTCGGGATGCCGAACAGCGTGACGCGCCCTCCGTTTTTCACGGCGCCAAAGGCCAGGTGGAGTGCGGACGGATTGCCCGACATTTCCAGGGAGGCATCGACGCCTTCGCCGCTTGTGATGTCCTGGATGGCCGCAGCCAGCGAGGCCGGCGTTTCCGACTTGGCATTGAGCACGTGATCGGCGCCCACCTGCTTTGCGAGGCTCAAACGGTATTCGCTGACATCCGAGGCGATGATCGTGGCCGCGCCGGACGTCCGCGCCACAGCGGCGGCGAAGAGACCTGTCGGGCCGCAACCGGTGATCAGGATAGTGTGGCCGGTGACATCATCGACGAGGGTCGCGTCGACGGCGTTGCCGAGCGGTTCCTGAATCGATGCATACTCCGGCGCGATGGTCGATGAGGTATGCCAGAGGACGTTCTCGGGCAGTACGACGTATTCCGCGAACGAGCCGTCACGATCCACGCCCAGAATCCGGTAATTGCGGCAGACATGCGCCTGGCCCGTGCGGCACTGGAAGCAGGTGCCGCAGGTCAGATGAGACTCTGCGGCGACGTAATCACCGGCCTTGACCAGCCGGACCGACGAGCCAACCTCGACCACTTCCCCGCACATTTCATGGCCGATAATGCGTGGCGGATGGATGCGGCTGTGCGCCCACGGATCCCAATTGTAGATATGAGCGTCCGTTCCGCACAGCGACGTCGCCTTCACGCGAATGACGGCGTCGTGCGGGCCCGGCGTCGGATCGGGACAGGTCGTCGCCGTCAGTCCGGGTCGAGGTGCAGTCTTGATCAGCGCGCGCATGACTCCATTGTATCCCACTCGTTGCTGCTTGCCTAACGCGGGTAAAAAAACGGGTTGCGCAATCGTCGGCACCCTGGGTAGGATGCGCTCATGCGCAGTCGACTGTGTCGCAGCGTGGTGTGTTTCTTGGCACTGGCATGTGTCACGCACTGGGTCACGGTTCCGCCGCTGTTCTCTGCCGCTCCTGCCTCCGGCTCCGGTCCCCGTTGGGCTCGCTTCGAGCTGCATCAGCAGGATTCGGACGGCGACCTGCAAACGGGGAAGCCGCTCACGCTGCTCATCACGCTAGGCGGGGTCTCCGCAGGGCCCATTCCGATCGTCGCGCTGTGCGAATCGATTCTATTTGAACCCCAGATCATGACGCTGGAGCCCGATGACGAAAGTTCGACCTTGAAGGCGGAAGTCACGCTCGATCCGATTCCTGCGAGCCGGACTTCCGTGCACCAGAAGGCTGCCCGCATCCAGGTCACGTTCGCCAGATCGCGGCCCGATAAACTTGAACGGCTCATGAAGCGCATCGTGTACGTGACCTTAGGTCGCCAGGAGCCGGTCAGCGATACCAGCGAACCGCCCGCCGTCCGTCCGGAAGAACCGTCGACGAGCGATCTCATCGTCGAGGAGCCACAACCCAGCGGCGCTGCGGTTACCGCAGGGGCCTTGGTCGAAGAGGATCTGATGCCGCTCGCCGACCCCAGTCAAGGCAAGGCGTATTGGCAGCAGGTGAGCCTCTTGGTCAGCCGAAGCTGGGCACGGCAAGTGCGAGGCGTCCGTCGCAGCCCTAGCAGCGAGACGGTCCGTGTGCGGTTCAAGCTGTATCCCAGCGGCCGCGCACAATTGATTCAAATTGAACGGGGGTCTGGAGTTCGCGAAATAGACGAGGCCGGGATCTACGCGGTGGTCAATGCACAGCCGTTTCCCCCCTTGCCGGACGAAGTCGGGGATGAACCGATTGATGTGCATGTGCGCATGAGGACCGGAGCGCGCTCAAAAACGCGGGACGTGCAATCCGTTGGCAATACCTCGAACGGAAAGCCCGAGGCGCCCGCCACCATCAAGAAATAGCCGTCGGTCTGAGAAAGAGCCCAAGGGATGATCCACGCACTGCTGGTCCGCGCCGCGGTGGTTGCCCTTGCTCTGATGACCGCATGGTCGGGGCCGGCGGAGGCCGAACCTGCGCGCTGGACCGTGGATACGGATCATTCCACGATCGAATTTCGCGTGGCGCACATGCTGGTGTCGAAAACGACCGGTCGCTTTACCGACTATCAAGGCTTCATCGACATGGACGCTGAAGAAGGAACGGTCGAGGCCATAGAAGCGACGATCAAGACGGCATCCGTCGATACCAATCATGAAAAACGCGATGCGCACCTGCGGAACGCGGATTTTTTCGACGTCGAGAAGTACCCAACGATGACTTACCGCATGAAGCGCTACACGAAAACAGCCGACGGCTATCAAGCGGTCGGTGAACTCACGTTGCGTGGAGTGACCAGGGAGGTCACGCTCGTGGGGAACTTTAACGGCGTGGCCAAGGATCCATGGGGGAACCTTAGAGCCGGGTTCAATGCTGAAGGTAAATTGAACCGCAAGGACTTCGGGATGGTGTGGAGCAAGACATTCGACGGCGGCGGACTGGTCGTCGGCGACGAAGTATCGATCAAGCTCGACATCGAATGCATCAAGGCCAAGCCGTAAACTCCTCGCTCGTCACTCTCGGCCTGCATATGAACACGTTCTGGTCACTGACATTCACGGTCTATTCCTTCTCATCATGAGGGCAATGGTTCTGGGAAACATCGGCAAGGTGGCCGCCGATCCCCTCGGCCTTCAGGACCTTCCGGTCCCCGAGCCTGGGTCCGGCGAGGTGCTGGTGGCGGTGAGCGTCTGCGGGATCTGCCGAACCGATCTACATGTCATCGAAGGCGAGCTTGAGCGCCCCAAGCTGCCGCTGATTCCGGGGCATCAGGCCGTCGGGACGATTGCTCGGGTTGGGTCTGGTGTGACGACGCGCCGCGTCGGCGAGCGGGTGGGAATCTCCTGGCTGCAGTGGACATGCGGACAGTGCCAGTTTTGCCGGACCAATCGAGAAAATCTGTGTCTGGCCGCTCGGTTCACCGGCTATCAGATCGACGGGGGGTATGCCGAATTCGTCGTCGTACCGGCTCCATTTGCCTATCCCATCCCGCCGATCTTCTCCGATGAGGAAGCGGCGCCGCTGCTCTGTGCAGGGATTATCGGCTACCGTGCGCTGCGACTGAGCCGGATACAGCCGGGTCAGCGACTGGGTCTCTATGGGTTCGGAGCATCCGCCCATATCGCCATTCAAATTGCCCGTCACTGGGGCTGCGACGTGTACGTGTGTTCACTGAAAGCGGAACACCGCGCGCTGGCTCAAGACATGGGCGCCAGTTGGGTGGGGGAAGCTTCTGAAACTCCGCCGGTGCGCCTGCATGGGTCGATCATCTTTGCGCCGGCTGGCGAGCTGGTTCCTCCCGCCCTGCGCGCGTTGGAGCGCGGAGGGACCTTGGCGTTGGCGGGCATTCACATGAGCACGATTCCGCCGATCGACTACGATCGCGAGCTTTTCGGGGAGCGGACGATCTGCAGCGTCACGGCCAACACACGCCAGGATGGATTGGATCTTTTACGAGAAGCCGCCGCGATCCCCATCAGGCCCCGCACCCAACGGTTTCCGTTGGCGGAGGCCAATCGAGCGTTGCAGAGCCTGAAGGCCGGCGCCGTCAACGGAGCGGCCGTGTTGGCCATTCACCGAGACAAGTAGGACCGGCAGACAGCGAAACGGCAGAAGTTCAGCGGGAGAAGTTTCATGGATGTTAGGCATGGATGTTAGGATGGAACGATGCGTCCCTTGCTGAAGCGTCTCTGTTTCATGATCGCCATATGGGGGATCACCGTTCCCGCTTTTCCGCTGGAATTTACCGCCGACCAGATCACCAAAATCGACGGCCGGACCCACAAAGCGTTCATCTATTATCGGGATCAGATGTGGCGGATCGAGCACCACTCGCTCGGACCGGTCAATGTCACGATCGTCCGCAAGGACAAACAGGTGGTCTGGCATCTCCTGTCGCGAATGAAGCATTTCAAGACGCTCCCCTACGACGCCGAACAAGAGCTTCGTGTCACGCCGGCCCTCGAGGGAGAAATCTCACGACAGGAAATCGGTGCGGAAATGCGCGAAGGGCATCCGACGACTCTGTATGAGGTCACCACAAAGCAGGGCGAACGGGTGGAGCAGTATTACCAGTGGGTCGCCACCGACCTAAAGTTTCCGATGAAGCTGGCCAAGAAGGACGGAAGTTGGATCGTCGAGTATCACCATGTGAAAATGCGGGCCGTATCCGATTACCTTTTCAACCTGCCGGTGAACTTTCATCCGCTGGAGGAGTTCGATCATCCTCCAGGCGAGCCGTCGAAAGTCCCGTAGCAACACCAGGAGGCATGACTGTGCAAAGGGCGAGCTTTACAGCGGCGGTCATGGGCGGCATCATCAGCGCGAGTCTGTCGGTCTGGGCCTTGGACGTCGCGGATGTAACGCGGGAGTGGACCCCGGAGGGAAAGAAAATTGCTGCGGAACGTGCCAAATTGCCTGCGCACGACGAAATGGTCATGATTCCCGCGGGCCCCTTCATCATGGGCAGCGACAAGAAAGTCGACCGCAATGCGTACCCAGCGGAGTTTCCGCAACGAACGGTGCACCTCGATGCCTACGAGATCGATAAATTCGAAGTCACAACCGTGCAATTCCTCAAATTTGTGCTTGCCACCAACCGCGCCCCCCTCATTGACTGGCAATACGACGGCGGAAACTTTCAGGAGACGATGGCCAGCCACCCGGTCATGCACGTCTCGTGGTTCGACGCCGATGGCTACTGTAAATGGGCGGGCAAGCGCCTGCCCACGTCGGCGGAATGGGAGAAGGCGGCGCGAGGCGAGGACGGACGGATTTATCCGTGGGGAAACGAGCCGGCCGGGCTGAGCCGCGCGAACTTCGGCCGCACCGGGTTGTCGGGCCCGGTCCGTGACCGCCCGGAGCGCTTGTTGTTGTATCCGCCCATCATCTCGGTCGATAAGTACGAAAACGCGGTCAGTCCATACGGGCTGTTTCAAATGGCCGGCAACGTGGCTGAATGGACCGCTGATTGGTACGACCCTCAGTACTATAAGAAGGCGCCGGACCGGAATCCCAAGGGGCCGGAGACGGGAACGCAGAAGGCGTTTCGAGGTGGAGGCTGGATCGACAGTACGCCTTCCGTGCGCCCCGCACAGCGGAACGGCACAGACCCGAGTACGAAGATGAACTGGCTGGGGTTCCGTTGCGCGCGCGATGCCAAAGATCCTGGTGAGACACCACAACCGTCGCAAGCGACCGTGAGATGAGATGGGCGTTCACCGATCAGGCGTCGTGTCCTTGATCGGACTTGGCTTGTCGAAGGGCGTGCACCTGCTCGCTGAATTCCTTGACGAGGATCCCCATTTTGGGGTGTGAGGGTTCGAAATCGACCGGAAGGTCATGGTGTTTGAGCGTTTCGCTCGCCGTCGGACCGATGGATGCCACGACCATGGTCTTGCAGGCAGCCCTGAACCGGGTCGCTCTATTACCGCGTTCGGCCAATTGCATGACGTGATCGATTTGGGCCGCATTCGTCACGACCATGGCATCGAGCGCGCCATTGAGCACGTCACTGATCGCTGTCTCGAGGGGCCCGGTGTCTTCAGGAAGCGCCCAGCGGTACACGGGCACTGAGAACACCTCGGCGCCGCGTTTCTTGAGATCCTCAATCATTTCAGGCTTGGTGACTCCGTACTCCTGCACCGCAATTTTCAAGCCTTGGACCGGCCGGTAGTAATCCAAGGTGGCGATGACGTCCTGCCAGGTGTTGGGTTCCGGCACGGTGATATTGGATTCCACACCCATGGCCTTCAAGACAGCCAACGGCTTGGGGCCCCGCGTGACCAGGATGGTCTTCTTGAGCGCCTCGATGATTTCGGCGAGCGGATACCGCGTCTGTAGCACATCGAAGAGCGCTTTGGCTCCCACGCCGGTCATGAGGATGACGATATCGACTTGGTGAAGAATCAATTTCACGCCGAAGCGAAACACCGCTCCATTGTCTTGCAGCGGAATCGGAATCTCTCTCAGAGCAGGCACGACTACGGGCTCGCCGCCGTGTCGTTTGATCAAGCGGGCCATCTCCGTCGCCATGCGGCTTTCAAACGACAAGACGCGCAAGCCGTGAAAGTCACTCGGCAGCGGAGGCGGCGCAGGGGGCGTTTCGGTCTTTGGCGTCCGGGCGGCCTCGGGCGTCGCCGGCGGTGCAGGCTTGTCCGCTTCGCCGCAAATTGACAGCAGCGCCACGATTTCGGATGCCTCTTCAAGCAGCGCTTGAATGGGCTGGTCTTGATCGGTGCCGGCCGCGGCGAGCAACTCGAGCCAAAACACGCAGTCATCGGCGTCTCCCGAGGCCAGGTTGCGATTGCGATGAAAGTCGTCTTCAGACCAGGCCCGCGCGAGTGCGCGGCAATTCGCGGCCAATGTCGTGGCGGCCTTCACGAGGGGCGTTTGAATGGCGAGAGTTTCAGGCGTCTTGGGAAGCGGGCCGCAGAGCTTGAGGATCCCGATCGCGAACTGTTTCGTCCGATTCCTCAGCTGATCTGTCTGATCGGATCCGGTCATGACACGGTTGTACCATGGTGAGTGTGGGACTCTCAGTGCAAACGACTATTTCGCATCGCGCGCGCAGCGGAATCCGGTCGATTCGTTTCGAATGGAGGGGTCGCTGTCGACACGCGTAAAGATCCGGACCGTGGGGGTTTCATTTTGCCACCCTGATCCGCGAAGTACGCGCCTGGTCCCCGTCTCGGGACCCTTTGGATTCTTTTTGGGACTTTTCTCGTAATAACGCGCGTCATACCAGTCGTTGACCCATTCCCAGACGTTGCCTGCCATGTCGTACACGCCATAGGGGCTCTTGCCTGCTTCGTAACTCCCCACCGGCATCAACGTTTTTTCACCAATCCACTGTTGGTTGTAGTTGAGATGTTTGGCGGTGGGTTCCACGTTCCCCCACGGAAAGCGCCAGTCGTGGTTGCCTTTGGCGGCTTTTTCCCATTCGGCTTCGGTCGGGAGCCGTTTGCCCGCCCATGCGCAGTAGGCGGCGGCGTCGGACCAGTCCACGTTGACGACCGGACGGTCGGTCAGTGACTCCGGGATCGCGTCGCCTTGCCAGAGGTTCCTGGTGGGATTCTTTGGATTCTGGGGCACACGGTGACCGGTGGCCTTCACGAATGCGAGGTAGCGGCCGTTCGTGACTTCGTAGAGGTCGATGGCGTAGGCGTCCAAATACACTTCATGACGGGGATACTCGTCGCGTCCTCCGTCACGGTCGCCCGGGGGTACGCCCATCGGAAACGGACCGGCGGGAATCAGCACCATCGGAGAGGAGTCCTTTTCGGCACCGACGGGCTCGCCCGCGCGTGACCCTTGGGGAGCGAAAAGTACGGACCCGAGGACGACGATCACGAAAAGGAAGGACATGCAGCACTCCACTTGCGATGTCTCGCATCCTAACACAACGCCAAACCAGGTCGCAGCTTCCTGATGCGGGCCAAATTCAAATTGACGGGACTCTAGAACCCCACCTACTATACGGCAGCATCGGTCATCGCGCTGGATGAGACCTGTTGAAAGCGATAGGAGCTAGCGTGCATCGAGGCCTGCGGCATGTGGCGTTGCGCGTGACAAATCTTCCGCGTTCCCGTGCCTTTTATGAGCAGCTCTTGGGCATGAAGGTGGTCTGGGAGCCTGATCCCGATAACCTCTATCTCAGCTCGGGAACGGACAACCTGGCATTGCATCAAATCGCGCGGGGCGAACTCGGCGCCTATCAGCCCCCCAAAGCGCAGTTGCTCGATCATATCGGCGTGATTCTCGACCATCCGGACGCCGTCGACCGTATGTACCGGGACATTGAGCCGAATATCGCCGCATTGGGCGGTGCGATCGCCAAAGCTCCGAAGCAGCACCGTGACGGCAGTTATTCCTTTTATTTTTCCGATCCTGACGGAAACGTCATTCAAGCGCTGTATGAACCGAGCATCAGCCGTCGAGACTAGATGAGCACGCTCTGGAACAAAGTTCCGAAGGAGCACTTTCTGAGTCTCGCTCCCTGGTGTTGGGTGCAGCTGGAAAGCGCGGAGCCGCCGGGGCCCTTCCCCTTCGTCGGCGGTCTCGCGCCTGAAGCCGTGCGCGCACTGCAAGAAGCCCATTCGCTCTTGGCGAGCGCGATCGATACCGCAATCGGCGACGTGTTCTCGAAACGGGCTCCCCTCGACGATCCGCACCGTCGAAGGCGGCTCGAAGACGCCTACGCCGAAGTCATCAATGCCCGTCCGTATTTGAGCCGGTACATTCGGTGCGGTCGCAAGCCTGATGGGAGTTTCCAATGGGACTTGCCGTTTGAGCCGAGCAAATCGTCGACCGTGACGAATGGAGGACTGCGTATTTTCCATTCGGTCAAGCGGCAGGCCATTCCGATCGGGTTCGACCAGCGGCCGCTCGGGCCGATCGTCGGAAAGCTGATCGGGATGTTGGATGGCACCCATCGGACCGAGGAAATCAAAACCGTCGTCCTGTCTTCGCCTCGAGAAGCCCAGCCGGTTCTGTCCCGATTGATGGACGCCCTGCAGCAGTATGAATGCCTCCGCTCTACCCCGGAGAGTCCCATTCGGCGGCAATGGTTCGAGGTCGTGGAAGACCGCGAGACGGTCCATCTCGGGCATGCGGCGCTTCTGTACCGGCAACGGGACAACGTGTTCTTGTTCGATCCCTGGCTGCTCCCCTGGTTTGCGGAATCCTCCGTGCCCTCCGTGTGGACATCGCTCCTGCCGAAGCCCGCGGCAATTTTTCTCACGCATGATCATGACGACCATGTCGATCCACGCACCTTGTCGCATCTGCCGAAAGACACGCCGGTGATCGTCCCGAGCCGGCGGAACAAGAAGCATTTCTTTTACGACTATCCGGCCCTCCTCAGGGAATTGGGCTTCGGACATGTGATCGAGCTGGCGCACGGCGATGTGTGGCCCTTCGAAGGGGGCACGGTCGTGTCCGTTCCGTTCTACGGCGAAGATCCCTGCGACCTCGAAATGCCCCGGAACTGCTATCTCATCAGCGACCGCGGGCACAATGTGTTGGTGCACGCGGACAGCGGCCCGACGAATGGCGGCCGATCAGCCTTGAAGGATGACGTGATCCGACGATTGGTCGACAAGTTCGGCCCCATCCGGCTGTTGTTTGCCTCCCAGCAACAGTTGCTCGAAATCCGCAGCCACGCGGCGCATGCCCCGTTGTCGCATCCGGGAAAATGGCTGGATGTCGGCGAGAACGGGTACTTGACCAATGGCTACCTGGCTGAACTGTGTGCCACCGCCGGCGCGAAACTGTTTGTCTCGTACGCGACCGGCGGGGCCGACTGGTATCCGGACCATCTCTCGTTCATGTTCAGCCAGCGGAACCCGGCCCGCACCGCATTGCTCACGGCTCACTGGGAGGCGCCTGAGGGCCTCAAGGCCCTTCTCGGCCCTCAGGGCTGCGGATATCATTATGGACGGGCGCTCGATGTGTTCACCGACACAGGCGAGGGACGCATTGCCGTTCGGTCGGCGGCAGAACAGCTCTCGCCGCTGCCGTTGTATCGTGCCGCACACGGCGAACCCCCCTTCATGAAACAGGGCGGTGCCTGATAAAACACCTGCTCATCGAGGAATCACTATGACGGCAGGAAAACCTCTCACGCTTGTCACCGGTGCGGCCGGATTCATCGGCTTTCACGTGGCCCGCCGTCTGCTCGATCGCGGGGAGCAGGTGATCGGACTCGACAATCTGAATGAGTACTACGATGTTCGCCTCAAGGAAGCGCGCCTTGCGCAATTGACGCCCTTGAACGGTTTCCAGTTTGTGAAGCTGGATTTGGCGAATCGCCAGGGAATGAAGGAGTTGTTTCTCGAATATCCCATCAGGCGCGTCGTGCATCTCGCCGCCCAAGCCGGGGTGCGGTATTCACTCGTCAATCCACACGCCTATACCGACAGCAACATCGAAGGCTTTCTCAACATTTTGGAAGGCTGCCGCCAGGTGAAGGCCGAGCATCTGGTCTACGCCTCGTCGAGCTCGGTGTATGGGGGCAACACCCGGATGCCGTTCTCCGTCCACGACAACGTCGATCATCCCGTGTCCCTGTACGCGGCGACCAAGAAGGCCAATGAATTGATGGCGCATTGCTATGCGCATCTGTACCGTATTCCCTGCACCGGACTGCGGTTCTTCACCGTCTATGGCCCATGGGGACGGCCCGACATGGCCCTGTTCCTGTTCACCAAGGCTATTATCGAAGGCCGGCCGATCGAAGTGTTCAATCATGGAAAGATGCGGCGTGACTTCACCTATATCGACGACATCGTCGAGGGGGTGATTCGGACGCTCGACCACACGGCTCAGTCCGATGAGTCCTGGTCGGGGGACAAGCCGGACCCGGGGACCAGCTCGGCGCCGGCTCGCGTGTACAACATCGGAAATCACCAGCCCGTGGAGCTTCTGCAGTTCATCGAGGTGCTGGAACGGACGCTGGGCAAAAAAGCGGACATGACGCTCATGCCGCTCCAGCCGGGCGACGTGCCTGCGACCTATGCCGATATCGAGGACTTGGACCGTGACGTCGGCTTCAAGCCGTCGACGCCGATCGAGGTGGGGATTCCCCGTTTCGTCGAGTGGTATCGCAGGTTCTATAAGATCTGACGCAAGGCGTCGAGCCAGCCGGCCCGACGCCTCGCGGCGGAAGATGGCGATGCGTTATGGGCAGCCGACCGGGACAAATCCCGTCCCGAAGAATCTGGAGAGGGTCTGGTATCGGGCGTTGTCATAAAACGAATAGCTCGCGCCTCGCTGGTTTTGCCCCGATAGGTCTCCGCCATAAGACGGGTCCGACCCAAACCAGAAGCCTCCGCGCGTTTTTTGGACCAGATTGATCCATTCGCCATAGAGCGAGCAAACTTCGGCTTGTACCGACCCGCCCGTCCAGGCAATGCTCGAGTGCCAGTCCTGAGCCCATGCCGGAACAGTTCGAGTAGGCATAGGTACCGATGCGCGACCCATGGAGTACGGCATGTCGGAGGAGGGCGCGGCAGCGTGGGGCGATCGATAGGTCGGCATGTTGTCCAACGAGGGCACGACCGACAATTCCTTGAGCACCATCAGTTTGCACCCGGCCCGTTCCTTGTTGGTATAGATCGATGATCCGTCCGCCTGCGTGCACTCCCACATGCGCGCGGGATCGAATTTGACCGTCTCCGTCGTCTCGGCGAACGCCTGAGGAGCGGCCATGGCCAGCGCGGCCGCTGCGACAAGTGACAAAGTAAAGAAAGGCCGCATAAGGCACCTCCCGTGAAGCTGTGACATCGCTGTGGCTGTCATCATTCCTGTTCGTGCATTTACCGATGTTGACAAGCTATGCCAGGGCCGAGGAGGGCGTCTATTCATCTTTGGAGGGGGTCTTGAATCCGGGCCATCGGCTCTCAAGCCGCGGCCAGAGCCGATTCATGACAGAAGGCCGATCACGGCCTCGGGGGTCAGCCCTTCGAGGGTTCGGACAACGCCATCCGCTTCATACAGTTTCTCAACGGGATAGGTCGTGGCCAGCGCCACGACCCGCATGTCGGCAGCCTTTGCCGAGCGGATACCCGCCAGCGAGTCTTCGAGGACGAGGCATTCCTCCGGCCGCATGGGGGATGCCGGCCTACGGCCGTTGAGCCGCTCCAGGGTCATGAGATAGATCGCGGGATCGGGCTTCCCGATCGGGCAGTCTTCGGCCGCCACGATGACCTCGAAATCACACTCGATCGCCGAACCGGCCAGCGCCTCCTGAATCTGCTCCTTCCGGCCGCCCGAAGCGATCGCGAGTGAATAGTGCCCTGTTGCGGCTTTGACAAATTCGACAACGCCCCGAAAGAGCAGCGGCTTGTGCCGGGCGGTGTGAACACGAAAGAGCTCCGCCTTGCGCTCGGCGATTCGGACCACTTCCTTCTCGTCGCATGTTCCGTCCCGTCTCTCCAACAGCAAGGCGGCGCAGGTGCGTTCGTCCATTCCCAGATAGGCGCCGTAATATTCTTCCTTTGTCAGGGCCAGGCGGGCTTCGATGAGCGCCTGCTGAAAACACACGAGATGTGGCGTCTCGTCATCGACGATGACGCCGTTGAAGTCGAAGACAATGGCGCGAATCACAGGGCCACTCTACCGGAGCTGCTGGGATGCAACAAGCCGCGGGAGCTTGTCCGTGAGACCGGGCTGGGGTATTCTCGCTCGGGACCTGCCGTTTGACCGCGTGTCCAGGTTCCAATCCACTTGAGTGCCCGCTATGACCGATTACGGCGTGCTCGGCAATCTCCTCGTCATCTTTTCCGTCTCGATCGCCGTGGTCTTCGTCTTCCATCAATTCAGACTGCCGTCCATTGCAGGTTTCCTCGTGGCCGGAGCCCTGATCGGGCCGCACGGGCTGAATCTCATCGGTGACATCGGCACGGTGCAGGTGCTCGCTGAAATCGGCGTCGTCCTGCTCCTGTTCACCATCGGCATTGAATTCTCGCTGGTCCAACTGGCGTCGCTCCGGCGCCTGCTGTTCGTCGGCGGGCCGATCCAGGTCGGCAGCGTGCTGGCGGTGGCGTGGCTGGGAGCCATCGGGGTCGGATTATCCTGGCAAGAAGGGATTTTCTGGGGGTGCTTGCTCTCCCTCAGCAGCACGGCAATCGTCCTCAAAGCGCTGGCCAACAAAGGAGACAGTGATTCCATCCATGGCCGAACGACCATCGGCATTTTGATCTTCCAGGATCTCGCAGTGGTGCCCATGATGCTCCTTACGCCGATCTTGGCCAGCCGCGTCGAAGGATCGGGCGCATCGGTGCTCTACACGCTGGCCGGCTCGATTCTCATCGTCGGATTGATCATCGCCGCCGCCTGGTATGCCGTGCCGAAACTGCTGGAGCACATCGTGCGGAGCCGCAGCCGTGAATTGTTCCTGTTGACGATCATCGTGCTCTGCCTCGGTATTGCCTGGCTCACCTCGCTGGGAGGTCTGTCCCTCGCGTTGGGAGCGTTCATCGCCGGGCTCGTGATTTCGGAGTCCGAGTACAGCCACCAAGCGATGGCCGACGTGTTGCCGTTTCGGGACAGTTTCAACAGCCTGTTTTTCGTCTCGATCGGGATCTTGATGAATTGGCGGGTGTTAATCGACCATTCCGTGCTCGTCATGGGGTTGCTGCTCGCCATTCTCCTCGTCAAGTTCGTCGCAGGATTTGTCGCCTCCCTCGGCATGGACAATCCGCCGCGCTCGGCCTTCATGGTCGGGGTGGCGCTGGCGCAGGTCGGAGAATTCAGTTTCCTGCTGGCTCAACAAGGCCAGGAGAGCGGGTTGCTGCGGGGCGACCCCTACCAAGTATTTTTGTCCGTGTCCGTGCTCTCCATGATCGTGACACCGTTCTTGATGCAGTGGTCGCCGTTGGTGGCCCGCCGGATCGAGGCCGTGCAGAGACTCCGGCATTGGCTGCCCAGCAGAACCGAGGCTCATGTGCTTCAGACCGAAGGCAAACAGATCCGCCTGAAGGATCATGTGATCATCGTCGGCTACGGGCTGAACGGCCGGAACTTGGCACGCGTACTCAACGAAACGGAGATCCCGCACCTGGCGCTCGACCTCGACGGCGACACCGTCCGACGCGAATCCCGTCACGGTGTTCCCATCTACTACGGCGATGCGACGAATCCCAATGTCTTGCGACACGCCAAGATCGAAGAGGCCAAGGTCCTGGTGGTGGCAATCTCCGATCCGTTCATCACGAGGAGGACAGTGCAGGTTGCCAAGGGGCTCAATCCGAAAATCCGCGTCGTGGTGAGGACCCGCTACCTGCGTGAACTGGAAGAACTTCATGATATCGGCGCGGATGACGTCGTGCCCGAAGAATTTGAAACGTCGATTGAAATTTTCGCCCTCGTGCTGCGGACCTACAATCTTCCGCAAGATTTCATTACGATGAAGGCCGAGCAGGTGAGGCGGGAAGGGTATGCGTTGCTGCGGAGAAGTGAATTGCCGGAGCTGGCTCATCATCTGCGGGGCGGCACCCTGACCGATGCGGAGGTGGAAACCTGCCGCATCGACGAGGATTCGCCAGCCGTCGGAAAAACCTTTGCCGATCTCGCCATTCGTCCGCGCACAGGCGCGTCGGTCATCGCCTGGACGCGTGATGGCATCACCGAGTCGAATCCTGCCCTCAAAACGAAAATCAAAGGCGGCGACATCGTGGTCCTGCTCGGATCGCGGCTGCAAATCCGGCGTGCCATGAGTTTGCTGCTGTCAGGACAGTAACGTCGAGAACCGAATGAGGCGGCGTCTTTGGTTGTATTGACAGGAAAAAGATGCGGGGACTATAGTCAAAAACCTGCGGAAATTGAGATTTCCTGGACTCGTAAAGCTCGAGAGGCGCCAATGACGACCACACAAATGGATCCCGCGGTTGCGCTCGCCGATCTTCAAGCCACGAAACCGGAGAGGGTGACGATTGTGCTCTTGAGCGGGGACCTCGATCGAGCCATGGCCGCCTTCATCATCGCGACGGGTGCCGCCGCCATGGGCATGAAGGTGACGATGTTTTTCACGTTTTGGGGGTTGAATACGATCCGACGGAAAGGTGCCTCCAGCCAGGCCAAAGACTGGCTGCGTCGCATGTTCGGGTTCTTGAACAAGGGAGGAGCCGAACAGCTGCCGCTAAGCCGCTTTCATTTCGGTGGTCTGGGCACCCGAATGATGCAAAAGGTGATGAAACAGAACAAGATGCCCGGTGTGCCGGAGCTGATGCAAATGGCCATGGATCTGGGCGTCCGCTTTATCGCCTGCACGACCACCATGGGACTGATGGGGATTACGAAAGACACGATCATCGACGGCATTGATCAGTTTGCGGGCGTGACGACGTATTTGGCGGAAGCCAAGCAGGGCAGTGTCAATCTCTTTATCTAAATCGGGTGGAGGAGACGCGGTGACGATGCAGGCGGACGTGAAGCTGGATACGCTCGGATATTTCTGCCCGATGCCGATCATCATGACGAGTAAGAAAATCAAAGAACTGACCTTGGGACAGGTGTTGGAGGTCGTGTCCGACGATGAGGGCATCAAGAAGGACATGCCCGCCTGGTGCGAGACCACCGGCCATCACCTCATGGGAATGGAAGAGGAGCAAGCGACTTCGGGACCGATTTACAAAGCGTTCGTGAAGAAAACCAAGTAACACGCGCAGTGCGTAGGGGCGATTGTGGATGCAGCCGGAGGTAGGACATGGACCCTCCGGCTTTTTTATTGAGGGCGACGTTTTTCGCATGGACCGCGTCGTTGAATGTGCGCCGAACTTCAGCGAAGGACGCAATGCCGCCACGATACTGGCGCTGGTCGACGCGATCGCTTCAGTACCTGAGGTCCGCATCCTGGACCACACCTCGGATTACGATCATCACCGCTCGGTCATCACCGTCATCGGCGCACCGGAGGGGATGATTGAGGCGATGTTTCGGGCGATCCGCATTGCCACCGACCTCATTGACTTGCGTATCCACCAGGGTGTGCATCCACGGGTCGGCGCCACCGATGTCGTCCCGTTCATTCCGATCAGAGGGATCTCAATGCGCGACTGCATACAGGCGGCCAAGCGTTTGGGACACCGCGTCGGCACGGAACTCGGCATCCCCGT
The DNA here is from genome assembly GCA_035281245.1 of Nitrospira sp. GTDB lineage: Bacteria > Nitrospirota > Nitrospiria > Nitrospirales > Nitrospiraceae > Nitrospira_C. The sequence continues at coordinate 7,149 of DATEEH010000075.1, read as the reverse complement.
CTTTCTCTACGAACGAGCGGCGTCACATCGCGATCATGCCCCGCTGGAATCGGTTCGTCGTGGCGGGTTGGAAGGGCTGGCCTTCCGCATGGCGTCCGACCCCGACTGGACGCCCGATTTCGGGCCGAGCCGACCGCATCCCACGGCGGGCGCCACCGTGATCGGGGCTCGGCCTGCGCTGATCGCCTTCAACGTGAATCTGGCCTCCACGGAGCTGGCTCTTGCGCAGACCATCGCCAGGAATATTCGCCAATCGAGCGGTGGGTTGCCTCATCTCAAGGCCATTGGCGTCGAATTGGCCAGCCGAGGGATGGTTCAGGTAGCGATGAACCTGACTGACTTTGAGGTGACACCTCTTCATCTGGCGTTCAAGGCCGTCGAGACTCAGGCGGCTCGGCATGGGGTGGCTCTGGCGGGCACGGAAATCGTGGGGCTCGTCCCTCAGGCGGCGATCACCGAAGCGGCCAGAGATGCCCTGCGACTCCAACGCTTGGATGAACCTCAGATACTTGAAGCGAGAATCGATGCCGCCCTGGCTCGACCCACCCACGTGCAGGGCGGCCCAAGTCCGCCGAAAGATCTTTTTCGGGCTTCGGTCTCGGACTTCCTTGAAGCGGTGGCAGCGCCGACCGCGGTGCCGGCCGGCGGAGCGGTCGCGGCGCTGACGGGCGCTCTCGCGACGTCACTTGGAGTGATGGCTGCCAGGATTAGCCGTCAACCGACCGCCGAGCACCGTCTGCACGAGATCGCCCGTCGACTGGGCGATTTGCTGCAGGCCGATGCGGAAGCCTATCACATGTTTCTCGCGGCGACGAAGCTCCCGGATGCGAATCCTGAACGCCCGGTGGCAGTCTCCTCCGCATTACACGTCGCTACGGAAATCCCCCTCGAAATGGCGGAGCGCTCGGTGGAAGCCGCCGGCCTCTTGGCCGCCTGCCGGCACAGGGTCAAATCCCGCCTGTATTCGGATGTGCAGGTGGCCATGATCCTCGCGATCGCCGGAGCCGAGGCCAGTCTCCACACGACCCATGAAAATTTGAAAGTGCAACCAAATCAGCAGCTTAGAGAGGCGCTTGCGGCGAGAGTGAAGCAAGTTTCCGAGAATCTTGAGGAACTGAAAGTGCTGTGCTACACTCCGCCCCCTGATCGGTCGGGAAAACATTCCGTGCAGGCATCGCCTGGGAAAGTGCAGACGAGAGACGAATGGAAATCAAAGTCTTCAACAACAATGTCGAGAAAGCGCTCAAAGTCGCGAAAAAAAAGCTTGCGGGGGAAGGGCTCTTCCGGGAATTGAAGCGTCGGCGGTATTACGAAAAGCCGAGTGTTCGCAAAAAGGCCAAACAGCGGGAAGCCCAACGTCGCCGTCAGAAGTGGTTGTCGAAGCGCCGGCCCGAGTAGCCTCTCCGTTATTCGCAGCGCCATCCTCTATCAGCAGCCGACACGGTTCTCGGTCATGCGTCAGGATCAGATCCATGCGGCGATCAAGATCCTCAAGCGAGAGGTTCGCCAATGGGAGGAGCCGGTCGTCGGAGTCGTCGCAAGAACGTCGGCTCGAGATCCATTCCGCATTCTCATTTCCTGCCTGCTGAGTTTAAGAACGAAGGACAAGACCACGAGTGAGGCCAGCGCACGCTTGTTTGCGCTCGGCCATACACCGGCAGCACTCCTGAAACTTTCACGCCGGAAGATCGAGCGGGTCATCTTCCCCGTCGGCTTCTACCGCACGAAAGCAAACGCCATTCACGCCATCTGTCGACGGTTGTTGGAGGCGTACGAGGGCAGGGTGCCTCAAACGATCGAGGAGTTGCTCACACTTCCAGGGGTCGGGAGAAAGACGGCCAATCTGGTGGTGACGGTGGGTTATCAGAAACCCGGCATCTGCGTGGACATTCATGTTCACCGGATCTGCAACCGATGGGGCTATGTAAAGACCAGGACGCCCGAAGAAACCGAACAAGCGCTACGCGCGAAGCTCCCGAAGCGATATTGGATTACCTTCAATGACCTGCTGGTGCCCTATGGCCAAAATCTGTGTCAACCGGTTTCGCCTTACTGCAGCCGCTGCAAGTTGCTGACGATGTGCGATCGGGCCGGAGTTGCGCGGTCTCGTTAGTCACGGGAAGGGTTTAAATGAAGAGCGTCGTTTCTGCGCCGGCGGTCAGCGAGATGATGGCGGGGAGACCCAGGACGTCGTCGACTTGCCTGGCCACAGCTTCGCCGTCGACGCTCATGTACTCCAATCCGGCGCTGCAGGCGATGAGCCGCATTTTCCCGACCAGCTTGGCTTCCGCGAGCATCTCCGAGATCTTCGGCACCTTTTTTTCTTTCAGTAAACGGGCGACCACTTCACTGGAGCCGGCATACTCCGGGGGAAAATCAATCTGATCGATCTTCCCTTCTGCCAACTTCTTGATCGTCCAGAACAGCAGGACCACGATCACGTCTTTACCCATCGCCGCCGCCGTCAGACCAAGCGTGGCCACCTGGTGAAGCTTGTCATACGTCGCGTTGTGGGCGAACAGGACGAACTTCGGTGGTGGCTGGGGCATACTACGGTTTGGGGGCTCTGGCTTTGACACTGTTGATGTAATCATTGATCGCCGCGTCGACTTCCACCGGTGCCAAAGGACGATCATGCGTTTCGCTTTCATCCAGGATAAACTGATCGCGTTCCTTTTCTTGACGGACGATCACCGTATTCTCAGGTGTGACCTCGACGAGCATAAACCACTCACGCGCGCCCTGTGTGATCACGACCTCCTTGCCCAATCCCTTTTTGCTGACAGCAATCTGGAGATCATCGGAAGCCAGCACCGAGGAAGGCATGCTGCACAATAGTGCGCCACACGGGAAGATGAGGCTGAGGCACAGGCGAAGCAAAGCCACGCGCATAGTCGGGATTATAGCCGCCGCCAGGAGCGCAGTAAACCAGCGTCTCGCCCTGGTTGCCTTGAGTGACCTGGGGTCGCATGTTAGGATGCCTTCCCCATGGACGGGCTGCTTTCGTCGGTTCAGCAGTATGTTTCCACTGACACCTTGCTCTGGCTGACGGCGCTGTCCATTATTTTTTTTATCGGCACGCTGATCGCCATACCGTTTATTCTCGTCCGGCTGTCGGCTGATTACTTTGACGTCAGGGTTCCACGCCCCTGGATGCAGGATCATCATCCGGTACTGCGTGTCATCGGCCACGTGGTCAAGAATGCACTTGGAGCCGTCTTCCTCTTCGCCGGCCTTCTGATGCTGTTTTTGCCGGGTCAAGGGGTATTGACGATGCTGATCGGGATTTCAATGCTCGACTTCCCCGGGAAGCGGAAAATCGAAGCCAAGCTGATCGGCCAGCCCACGGTGCTGAGCGTCATCAACAGCATGCGGAAAAAGCGCGGAAAACCGCCGCTCGTCCTCGCCCCGGACACCTAACCCGGAGCCGAACCCGAAAATCAAACCTTCAAACGGACGTACGACTTGAATGCTGCCAGCAACCGCTCTTTCCACTCGGCCGACTCTGTATCTCATCGACGGAAGCGCGTATGTGTATCGGGCCTTTTTTGCCCTGCCCGCGTTGAATAACTCCAGGGGATTGCAGACCAACGCCGTCTACGGGTTTACGACCACCCTGCTGAAGATCATCCGCGAGCATCAACCGCACGGCCTGGCTGTCGTCTTTGATGAGCCAGGACCGACACTTCGTCATGAGACGTATCAGGCCTACAAGGCTCAACGACCACCCATGCCCGAGGGCATGAGCGCACAAATTCCCTATATCCACCGGGTCGTCGATGCCATGAACATTCCGGTCGTGAGGCAAGCGGGATATGAGGCCGACGACTTGATCGGTATGTTGGCGGTACAAGCCGAGCGGGCGGGGCTCGATGTCGTCATCGTCACCGGTGACAAAGACATGTTCCAGCTCCTGACGCCGCATGTTCGCATCTACGATCCGGTCAAAAGCAAATGGATTGGCGAGGCGGAATGCCGCGAACGTTTCGGCGTGGAACCGGCGCGCGTCGTAGAAGTCATGGGCTTGATGGGGGACAGCACCGACAACATTCCTGGCGTCAAGGGTATCGGCGAAAAAACGGCGACCAAGCTCATCGCGCAGTTCGGGACGATCGACGAGCTCCTGCGCCGGGTCGAAGAAGTCACGCCGGCGCGGATCAAAGCCTTGCTGATGGAACAGGCGGAAAACGCCCGTCTTAGCCGGGCGCTTGCCACGATCGAAACCAATGGCCCGGTCGAGTTTCATGCCGAGCACTATCAACTCAAACCGGTCAATCAGGACCGGTTTACCGACCTGCTCCGCGAACTGGAATTCACGACCCTGCTGAAAAACGTTCAATCGTCTGCGCGGGCGCCAGAGGCCCCGCGGCCGGCGACGACCATCGTCATCGAAGATGACGCCTCCGGTCAGCGTTTCGTCACCGACCTGCCGAAGGACGCGTCCCTCGGAATCCAATGCCTGCTTGGTGGCGGGCCCGGTATTCAGGCGCGATTGCTCGGCATTGCGCTTTCGGCCGGAGGAAGCACGGCATTCGTGCCATTCGACCTCCAAAGCATCATGCCGTCGCTGACGACGCTGCTCCGCGATCCGGATCGGCATAAGATACTCCACGATCTGAAGAGCACGTTGCTCGCCCTTCATCAGGCCGGTCTCGTGCTGAGCGGCCCTTACACCGATACGATGATCGCGGATTATCTCCTCAATCCCAACCGCCGCGACCACCAGCTCGAGACGCTGGTCTTGGAAGTCCTCGGGACGCGACTTCAGATCGGCCAGATCAAGGCCCCGCAATCCCTTTTTGACGTTGATACGGGATCACGAGAGGATGCGGCGGAAGCCGCCGCGGCCTTGGCCAGCCTCGGACCGGTGATGAACCAACGCCTTTCGGAGCAAGGCAGTCTGAAGCTGTTCACCGACGTCGAGATGCCGCTTGTGCCGGTCTTGGCCGAGATCGAGCGGAACGGATTTCTGCTGGACGTCGACCGGTTGCACGCCCTCGGCAAGGAGTTGGAAGGGGAAATGGACCGCACGATGGAAACCATCGCCCGGTTGGCGGGAGGCGAATTCAACATCAATTCGCCGAAACAGCTTGCGGCCGTGCTCTTTGAGAAACTCGGCCTCAAGCCGGTGCGAAAGACCAAAACGGGGTATTCCACCGACGAAGACACGCTCACGCAGCTCGCCACTCAGCACGAGCTTCCGACGCAGATCCTGAATTGCCGCAGCATCAGCAAGTTGAAATCGACGTACGTCGACGCCCTGCCCCTCTTGATCAATCCGCAGACCAAGCGACTGCATACCTCGCTCAATCAGACCGTGGCCGCTACCGGGCGACTCTCATCGACGGATCCGAATCTGCAAAATATTCCCGTGAAAGGGGACTATGGATTGCGTATCCGCGAGGCGTTCATTGCCTCCGAAGGCCATCAGTTGCTTTGCGCCGACTATAGCCAGATCGAGCCGCGCATTCTCGCGCACCTGTCACAGGATCCGCGGCTGCTGACCGTCTTCGCCAAAAGCGAGGACATTCACCTGGCAACGGCCATGGAAATTTTCAGTTTGCCCGCCGCCCAGATCACCAAGGACATGCGCCGGGCGGCCAAGACCGTTGTCTTCGGCATCGTGTATGGCATCAGCCCTTTCGGATTATCTCAAAACATCGGCGTCCCGCAGGCGGAGGCGAAGAAATACATCGAGACCTTTTTTGAACGGTTCCCGGCCGTGCGTGCGCTCATGGACCGCAATATCGCCGAGGGAAAAGCCAAGGGATATACGACGACGATCCTCGGCCGCCGCCGGCCCATTCCTGAATTACAAAGCGGAGATTCGGTCCAGCGGAGCTTTGGCGAGCGGATGGCCGTGAATAGCCCCATTCAAGGCTCCGCCGCCGACTTGATCAAAGTCGCCATGATCAACGTCCACAAGAGACTGCAGCAAGAGCTGCCGGATGTAAGGATGATACTTCAAGTACACGATGAGTTGATCTTCGAGGTGCCGGAGCGCGACCTGAACGTCGCCAAGAGGCTCGTGCAAGTAGAAATGGAAGGCGTGGGTTCCCAGCTGGGACTGTCCGTGCCGCTCAAAGTTGATGTGGGCACGGGTAGGAATTGGCGAGCGGCACATCCGTGAATCGGCGTGGGGCCAATCGAGGATGACCGGCCGGATCACACCGCCCTGCGTGGTTGGAGGGGAGGGCAGAACGTCAACGGGAGGTGAGGTATGACTCAGGGACGCGTCATGATGGCTTCTCTGGCAATCAGCGGTCTGGTATCGACAGGAGTCTTGCTTCTCATGAACCCGGGAGTCCCCAAGGCGCAAGAACCCAAACGGTTCGAGTACCGGATCGTGGAAGTGCTCCCAGATACCACGAACATGCAAACCAAACTCAACGAGTTTGGAATGAGCGGCTGGGAACTCGTCGCTGTTTCAATGGGGAACATGACGGAGCCACGGCTGATTTTTAAAAAATAACCGCCTTGAGGGAGAGTACCGGGTCTGTCTTTGCCTCACGTGGTTCATACCGCCTGCGTCTGTTTGGCGACCGACGAAATCAACCTGCGGTCACTTATCCGCACCTGGTCCGGTTCCATGCGGCAACGCTGCCGCGCCTCGCCCCGTGGTGACATCGACACCAGCCTTCCCTCACCTCATAAGCTCTGCATTTCCACACAGATCCGGCCCTGGCGAACGTCGATTCAGTCGAGGGCCGTCCGGTACATCTCTTGCTGGTTCTCCATTCGACATAAAACTTTCTGGGAGGAAACCGTGGCAGCCAAGACTCTTCTTCAGATATTCGTTCTCGGACTGGTCGTCTGCTTTTCCAGCAGTGAAGCCACGGCCGTCACGATCTCGATCGATCCCCTGCGCACCTTTCTCTATACCTATAACGATCCGGAGTCCGGCGGGTCGGTGGCCCCTTCCGTACCCATCGTCCTCAGCGACATCGGCATCGATGGCGGCGACACGATACAGCTCGAGATGCTGGGTGATTGGTACGATGGACATGCGGGCTATATCGGTGTTGACGTTTCATCGATGGACGTGGTCAGCGAGATGATCGGTGTGTTTAGTAGCGACAACACGCTGCTGTCACCGACCGTTTTGAATCGAGTCCCGGGGTCGCTGGATGCCGGCATCTCCATTACAAG
>DATEEH010000074.1:0-9838 GCA_035281245.1 Nitrospira sp. | reverse complement strand
TATGAGGGACCCAGCGCTGAAACTGTGCCAGGAAGGCTCCATCCCGGTCAGCTGGGTCTATGAATTCACCTTCATCAACGGGGTGTACCACATGTTTTAGAAGCCGGGGGCCAGTCCTAGGCGCCGCCCACGGTTGCGGTTCACCTACCGGAAGTGATAGGAATTACTGCCGCAGGGGACTTTGTTATGCCAACCACCACCCAGCTGGTCATCAGCGGTCAGAGCCGTCCAGGCGTCATGGCGCAGGTTGCTTCGGTCCTGGGAGAGGCGGGCGTCAATATCAAGGCCTTTTCCGCCCCGGAAGTCACCGGTACTGGCAAGCTCAGACTTCTTGTGGCCGACCTCGAAGGAGCACGGACCGCCTTAAGGATGGCGAAGATCAAGTTCACGGAAGAAACCGCTCTCATCCTGAGCCTGGAAAACAAACCCGGTGCCCTGAATGAGGTGGCCGACCTCCTGACGAAGGCGCGCATTAACATCAAATGCGGGTACTGCACTCCGTCAAGGGAAGGCAAACGTGCGATCGTCGTGCTTACCGTCGCAAATATCGAGAAGGCCCTCTCCATCCTACGGGATCAGTCGCTCGACGAGTTCTAAAGGCGTCATGAATCCTCCCTGCGCTCGTCAGGACTTGGCTTCTTTACGGATATGTGCGCTCCGCTAGGTCTCAGGGACTGCATACCCATTCGCGTATCTACCACAGCTCTCCGCGCGTTCGCCCTTGTCCTTATTTTCGCTGCCTTCCTGGCGGGATGCAGCAGTCCGGCGCCAAAGCCGGTCTACTTCCCCGGCTACCCCATCGGCTATGTGGAGCGGGGAATGGCCTCCTGGTATGGGCCGGGCTTTCACGGCAACAAAACAGCCAACGGCGAGCGCTATGACATGCACCAGCTCACGGCGGCCCACCGGACTCTCCCATTGGGATCCATCGCCCTGATCCGCTCGACGAGCACGGGCAAGGAGGTCACCGTGCGCATCAACGACCGAGGGCCCTTTGCCAAGGGTCGCGTCCTGGACCTTTCGTACGCCGGCGCGCACCGGCTGGGCATGCTGGGCCATGGAACCGACCAGATCGAGTTGCGTGTTATTGGATTCCAGGGACGGACATCCGACATGGGCTTTCTGAGGGTCCAGATCGGCTCCTTCGCCGAACAGCGCAATGCGGCGCTCCTGCTCCAACGGGCGCAGCGCGTCTATAAAGGTGGCCGAATTCAGGTCGTCGACCTTCCCGACGGCAGAAGATATCGCGTTCAGGTAGGGGAGTTCGTCTCGGAGAATCAGGCGGAAACGGCGGCGGCGAAACTTGAAGCTGATTTAGCCGTCCAATCGTTTGTGTTTCGCGACGATAGTTGAGCTTAGAAATATAAGCCGATGATTTTACGGTAAGTTTTGCTGAAGTGCTTGCCCCTCCTTCCCGCCTGTGATAGATGTACACGTCATGAAAACCATCCCGCCTTACGGCTCATTTCGGATCGACCTTGGCCTTTCCTCCATGTGCCTGTCCTGTCCCATCGCCGGTAGGTACGCTCTCAGGCCCCATCGGCGTACGACCGTGCTCATGACCCGTCCCTAAAGCGGAAAGTTAAATGGATATCGCCATTTTGTTGGGCCTTATTGTTCTCTCTGCCGTGATTTCGACGGCGGAAATCGGGTTCTTTGCGGTCAATGAAACCAAGCTCCGTGCATTGTCACAGAACCATAACCATCGGGCGAAGATGGCGCTTCATCTGCGAAGCGATCCCCAAAAGTTGTTGGCGACCATCCTGGTGGGCGACCGGCTGGTGGGCACGGCCATTCCCATGTATGCCACGTTTCTCACCTTGAACACGTACGGGGCGGATCGGACGTTTTTCGATGACACGATCGCCGTCGTGGTCGGCCTCCTGACCTTTGTGCTCCTCGTGTCCGTGGACGTCGTTCCGAAGACCTTGGCTGCGAAATTTGCCGTTCCCGTCACGTTAAACATGGCCTATCCCGTCTACGGCGTGCAATTTCTTCTCAAGCCGATATTGGCCGTCATGGTGCCGTTCATTCACAAGGTGACCGGCGGGAAGGGATTGACGCTGCCCCTCGTGACCGAAGAAGAGCTAAAAATCATGCTCGACGAGGGAGGAAAGGCGGGGGCGATCGAGGTTGAGAAGGTCAAAATGATCAAGAATGTCTTTCAATTGAAGGACATTACCGCGGAAGACGCCATGACCCCGCGCCTGTATGTCTTTTCGCTGGACGGAAATTTGCGCCTCAAGGAGGCGCAGGAACTCCTCTATAATTCGAAATATTCACGCATCCCCGTGTACGACGGCACGCTCGACAACATCACCGGTATTCTCTACAAGAGCAGAGCGCTCACCGAATTGGCCAAAGGTCAGACGGATGCCAAACTAAAGGAAATCGCCTATCCGCCCATCTTTATCCCCGCCGGCAAAACCGCGGACGACTTAATGAAGCAATTTCAGCAGGAAAAACGCCACATGGCTGTGGTGGTGAACGAGTTCGGCGGTGTCATGGGCATCGTGACACTCGAAGACCTGCTCGAAGAAGTCGTCGGCGAAATTATGGACGAAACCGATATCACCGAAGAACTCATCAAACGCCTGGGGAAGAATCACATCCTCGTGCACGGCCGTACGGAAGTTCGAAAGGTGAACGACTTCCTCAAAGTCGATCTCGGGGATGAAGCGGTGACGATCGGCGGGCTCATTCAGCAGGAGCTCGGCCGCATTCCCAAGGTGGGAGAGGAACTCCGCATCGGAAACTGCCGGATCCTCGTTCACGAGGCGGAGCCGCGATCGATCCGCAGCGTTCAAATCTTCAGGGAAGAGAAGACCCCGGTCGCAGTGGAAGCTGCCAACCTCAACCTGGTGAGCTGACGATTCGAGTCGCGTCGGCGTCAGACTCGATCAGGGCCAGAAACTCGCTTTCGCTGAGCACGGGAATCCCGAGCTTTGCCGCCTGGTCCAGTTTTGAGCCCGCCTCTTCACCCGCGACCACGTAAGACGTTTTTTTGCTGACACTCGAGGCCACTCGGGCTCCGCGCTCCTCCACCAGCTGTCCCGCCTGCTCACGGGTCAGGTCTTTGAGTCCCCCGGTGAACACAAAGGTCTTTCCCTCGAGCGACCCGGAGGCTGAAGACGAAACCGCGGGGGCTTCGATCTTGAACCCGCTGTCCGAAAGCTCTTGAATCACTCGGCGATTATGCTCCTCCGAGAAATAGGAGACGAGGCTCGAGGCGATTTCCGGTCCAATGGCCAGGATCTGCAAGAACCTGCCTTCGTCGGCTTCCATGAGACGGGACAGCGAGCGAAATTCTCTGGCGAGGACCTTGGCGATGTGCTGTCCGACCTGCCGAATGCCGAGTCCCATGAGAAAGCGGTCGAGGGAAACGGTTTTGCTGCGCTCGATGGCCTGCAACAGCAGGCCGGCCGACCGATCCGCAAATCCTTCCAGCGTGAGCAGCTGTGCTTTGGTCAGGCGATAAATGTCGGCCAGCGAGTGGACCAATCCGGCGTCCACCAGCTGCGCCACAGTCTTTTTTCCGAGCCCTTCGATGTTCAGCGCGTTCTTCGACGCAAAGTGCTCGATCGCCCCTTTCAGCTGCGCCAAGCAGACCGACTGGCCGGTGCAATAGTAATACGCGCCTTCCTTCGCGACATTGGACCCGCACACAGGGCAGTGGGACGGCATCCGGAAAGGTTCTCCTCGGACTTCCCCGGGAACCGGCACTCGCTCGGCGATCGCGGGAATGACATCGCCCGCACGTTCCACCCGGACCGTATCGCCGACGCGGATGTCCTTTCTCGCCACTTCATCGGCGTTGTGAAGCGTCGCTCGGCTGATGGTCACTCCGCCCACTTCCACGGGGATGAGAAGGGCGAGCGGCGTCAACGTCCCTGTCCGCCCCACAGAGACGGCGATGTCCTGCACCTTGGTGACTTCTTTCCGGGGAGTGAATTTATAGGCGACGGCAAAGCGGGGGCTTCTCGATTTGTATCCCAGTCGCTCTTGCCAATCCCGACGGTTGACTTTGATGACCACGCCGTCGATCTCATACGGCAGGCTGTCGCGAATGGTCTCCGTGTCGCGGTGGTACTCCATCGTGTCCTCGATGGATACGCACAGGCGCCGGTGCAACGGGACGGGAAAGCCCCATCGCGACAACGCATCGAGCTCCTCCCAGTGGGTTGGCAAGCCTTTTCCCGACAACGCCATGATCTCATAACAGGTCAGCGTCAACGGGCGCGCGGCCGTCATTGACGAGTCCAGCTGCCGTAAGGCTCCCGAAGCCGCATTTCGCGGGTTCGCAAAGCCCTCCTCTCCGCGCTCGGCCATCGTACGGTTCAGCGCTTGAAAATCATCGAGCCGCATGTAGACCTCGCCGCGTACCACCAGTCGGGAAGGGTAGCCGGTGCGCGCCATCAATTGGAGAGGCAACGCCCGTATGGTTCTGAGGTTGATGGTGACATCCTCACCCGTCGTGCCGTCACCCCTGGTGGCGCCGCGCACAAACACGCCGTCTTCGTAGAGCAACTCCACTGAAAGTCCGTCGAACTTTGGCTCCGCGGTGTATTCCACAGCGCCCGCCTGGAGCTCTCGTTTGATGCGTTGATCGAACGCGAGCACGTCGGTGCGTTCGGCGATGGAATCCAGGCTCAACATTGGTTGTTCATGACGGACCTTTTTCAGGGAGTCGAGCGGAGGCGCTCCTACTCGTTGCGTCGGCGAGTCGGGCGTTACCAGCTCCGGATGAGACCGCTCGAGCTCCGACAACTCTCGAAACAAGCTGTCATAGACCGAGTCCGAGATTTCCGGTTTGGCTTTGACGTAATACAGATAGTCGTGGCGCCGGATCTCATCCCGCAGGGCGGCAACGCGAGCCTGAAGGTCTGCTGTCGTCATGGAATCGAAGAGGAGGACACGAACTGGACGTGAAACGCCTATCGAAACCAGTTGTTATCATAGCGCACATGAGACGGTCAAACCGGCGGTCCGGCCCCAAACGCTTTGACTTTCGCGCCCTTGGCCATTATTCTATCCAATCCGGTTGTGGGAGTGCGTGCAGTGCGTCACTGGGTCCCGACAGCACGTGGCACGCATCCGCGTGCGATGAGGAGGAAGACATGAAGGAGGAAGCGAGCGTGAATACATCTGTGCGAGCGCCGGTCGGCCGGGTCGTCATGCTGATCTGCGGAGGATTGGTCCTCAGCGGCTGTGTCCTGTCGGAAAAGTATGAAGCGGAGAAAGCCCGCAGTCTGAACTTCCAGCGGCTGTTGGCCCAAGAGGAGAAGCGGACCGGCGAACTCGACAACGAAGTCAAACGCACGAAGCGGGAATTGACGGAATACGAAACACGCAATCGCGAACTGACCGCGCAAGTGCAAGCCGTGCGCGAGCAGCTGGCGCGCGCACAGGAAGAGACCGAGGCGATCAAGGAGGCGGCTCTTTTGGAACGAAAAGCCAAGGCCGACATGAAGCGCGCAGCGCCCTCTCCCAAGATGCCACCGGCGGAATCCACACCCAGCATCAGCGAGCTGTTGGGGACGGCGCCCAGCACGGCGCCCGAATCATCCTCGCCGCCGGCTGATCTTCACATGGACGCCAAAGCAGGACCGAACACCCACGTGGTCAAGCCGGGCGAGACGCTGTACCGTATCAGCCGACGCTACGGCGTGAAGGTGGATACGCTGCGGAAGTGGAACAAGCTTCCGGACGATATCATTGAAGTCGGTCAGAAATTGATCGTCAGCCAGGAGCCATAGCACGACGTGACTGCACCGACCTATTCCCTGAGCCTTGAGGAATTCCGCCGTTATGCCGGAGAAGGGAATCTCATCCCTCTCTACCGTGAAATTTTGGCCGATTACGACACGCCGGTCTCTGCCTTCGCAAAAATTGACCACGGCCCGACGGCGTACCTGCTGGAAAGTATCGAAGGGGGAGAAAAATGGGCGCGGTATTCCTTTCTCGGCAGCGGTTCTCCGGTCGTCATCTATGAAGACCACGGGGATCTCGTTCTCCTGCGGGGCAAGCGGAAAAAGCGCATTGCCAGCCGCGGGAATCCGCTTGAACGGTTGCAGGAAATCATGGCGGCGTATCGTCCCGTGGTCGTGCCGGGCCTCCCCCGCTTCGTCGGCGGAGCCGTAGGGTATCTCGGCTATGACGTCGTCCGGACGTTCGAAGAATTGCCGGGGCGTCAGAAGGAGCACATCAACCTGCCCGACTTTGCGTTTCTTCTCACCGATACCCTGGTGATTTTCGACAACGTCTCGCAAAAGATCAAAGTCGTCGCCAATGCGCATGTCGCATCCGCCCGAGAGCGCGACGTCAAGCGGGCGTATCGTGCGGCCACAGACCGCATCGAACGCATGATCGCACGCCTCAAGCGTCCGCTTCGCAGAAGCCGGCCGCATCGCCGGCGCCGGCCCATCACCTTCACCTCGAACATGAGCAAGGCCGACTTCGAAAAAATGGTCGTCCGCACGAAAGAATACATTCGGGCGGGTGATGTCGTGCAGACCGTGCTCTCACAGCGATGGGAGACGAACGTGCAGGCTCCGCCCTTGCAACTGTACAGGGCCCTCCGAGTCGTGAATCCCAGTCCCTATATGTATTATCTGCGAGTGGCCGGCGTCGAACTGGTGGGGTCGTCGCCTGAGACGCTGGTGCGTTGCGAAGACGGCGTGATCACGGTGCGGCCGATCGCGGGGACGCGGCGCCGCGGCCAAAGCACGGACGAAGACCAGCAACTTGAACGCCGCCTGCTGGCAGATGAAAAAGAGCGGGCCGAGCATGTCATGCTCGTGGACTTGGGCCGCAACGACGTCGGACGTGTCGCGCGCGCCGGCTCCGTCAGTGTGGACTCGTTGATGCATGTCGAACGCTACTCTCATGTCATGCATATCGTCTCGAACGTCACGGGGAGGCTCGACCCGAGCCATTCCTGCTATGACGTCCTGCGCGCCTGTTTTCCGGCCGGGACGGTCTCGGGCGCGCCCAAGATCCGGGCCATGGAAATCATCGATGAATTGGAGCCCACCAGGCGGGGTCCTTACGCGGGAGCCGTGGGCTATTTCAGTTTTTCCGGCAACATGGACATGTGCATCAACATCCGCACCGTCGTGATCAAGAAGCACCAGGCGTTCATTCAGGCGGGCGCCGGCATCGTGGCGGACTCCCATCCCGAACACGAGTACGAAGAGACGTGCAATAAAGCCCGGGCGATGATGAAGGCGATCGAATTGGCGGAGCAGGGATTGGAATAGCCTCATGCTGGTGATGATCGATAATTACGACTCCTTTACCTACAACCTGGTTCAGTACTTTGGAGAACTGGGTGAGGATGTGCGTGTCTATAGGAACAACAAGGTCTCCGTTCAACAAATCGAAGCCATGAAGCCTGCCCGCATCGTGGTGTCTCCGGGCCCCTGCACGCCCAGCGAGGCCGGGGTGTCGGTGGAGGTGATCAGGCATTTCGCCGGACGCCTTCCCGTGCTCGGAGTCTGCCTCGGCCACCAGTCGCTGGCCGTGGCGTTTGGAGGTCAGGTCGTCAGGGCCGAGCGCCTGATGCACGGCAAGACGTCCCGCATTCAACACGACGGACGCACGATTTTTCGACAGCTGCCCAATCCGTTCGACGCCACCAGGTATCATTCGCTGATCGTCGATCGGGCCAGCCTTCCTTCGTGTTTTGAGGTCTCCGCCGAAACGGCGGAAGGGGAGATCATGGGCATGCGACATAGGTCTCTGGGCGTCGAGGGCGTTCAGTTCCACCCGGAATCCATTTTGACCACAGCGGGAAAGGATCTTCTCCGCAATTTCCTCAAGTTGTAACCCTTCCCATGGCCACGATCAGAGACGCCATCGCAAAACTGGCCGATCGCCTGCCGTTGACAGAAAAGGAAGCGGAGGAAGCGATGCGCGAGATCATGGGCGGCGGAGCCACGCCGGCTCAGATCGCCGCCTACCTCATGGGGCTTCGACTCAAGGGAGAGACAGTCGAGGAACTCGTGGGTTCCGTCCGTGCCATGCGCGATTACGCCGTTCGCATCGCGGTGGGCGCCTCGCCCGTCGTCGACACCTGCGGCACGGGTGGAGATGGACGGCACACGTTCAATATTTCAACGACAGTCGCCTTCGTCGTGGCCGGTGCCGGATTGACCGTCGCCAAACACGGCAACCGGTCCGTGTCGTCCAAATCCGGCAGCGCCGACGTGTTGTCCGAGCTCGGAGTGAACATCAATCTGTCGCCAGAGCGCGTCTCTGACTGCATCAATGAGGTCGGCATCGGATTCTTGTTTGCGCCGCTCTATCATGGCGCGATGAAGCATTGCGCGGGCCCGCGTCAGGAGATGGGCATCCGGACCATGCTCAATCTGTTGGGCCCGCTGACGAACCCGGCGGGCGCGACCATTCAGGTCTTGGGCGTCTACGAACCGCGCCTCACGGAGCTGTTGGGCAAGGTGCTGATGCACCTGGGATCGCAGCATTGCTTTGTCGTGCACGGCATGGACGGACTCGATGAAATCACGCTCACCGATCGAACGATGGTCTCGGAGGCCAAAGGCGGAGTGCTTTCCAATTACGTCCTGACTCCGCACGAGTTCGGCCTTGCACGGGTGTCACCTAAAGAGCTGGCGGGCGGAACTCCTGCGGACAACGCCAGGATCACCCGCGAGGTTCTCCAGGGGCGGAAAGGGCCGAAACGAGATATCGTGTGTCTCAATGCGGCGCCGGCCCTCGTGGCCGGCCGGAAGGCCAAGACCCTGCAGGAAGGCTTTCATCTCGCCGCCCACGTGATTGACTCCGGTGCTGCGGCCGACAAGCTGACCCGTCTGGTAGCGGTGACAAGCAAGGCTCGCCCCGCATGATCCTGTCCAGAATTCTCGAGCACAAGAAGGCGGAACTGCGGCACAAGCAAAGCCGTGGCTACCTTGCAGAACTGAAGGCGCAGATACGCGACAATCCCGGTCCCATGGGTTTCGCGGTGGCGCTGGAGGCGACCGGCACCGCGACGTGCCCCGCACTGATCGCCGAGATCAAGAAGGCATCGCCGAGCCTTGGCCTGCTTCGCCCGGAGTTCAGCGAGAGATTCGACGCCGTTGGGATTGCAAGAGCCTATCACGCGGGAGGGGCATCGGCGCTTTCGATCCTGACCGACAAGGATTTTTTTCAGGGAAGCTTGGAGTATTTGCGCGAGGTCAAGCGATCGGTTCCGCTGCCGGCCCTCAATAAGGAATTCATGGTCGATGCCCTGCAGTTCTATGAGGCACGCGCCTACGGGGCCGATGCCGTGCTGCTGATCGTGGCCGCGCTGGAGCGGGCTCAGTTGGTCGACTTTCACGCGCTGGCGAGGGAGCTATCGTTGGATGTGCTCATCGAAATCCATCACGAACGGGAGCTCGACACGGTGCTCGAGTGGATTCCAGACGCCCGCATGATCGGCATCAACAATCGTGACCTGACCACGTTCACCACAGATCTGACCGTGAGCAAGCGGCTCGCCCCCCGCATTCCCGCCGGCAAAGTCATCGTCAGCGAGAGCGGCATACACAACCGTAGTCACGTCGAGCAACTCCTCGACATCGGCGTTCACGCCATGCTGGTCGGCGAATCGCTCATCACGGCCGACGATTCCGAGGCGAAGATCAGGGAGCTGCGCGGCGTTTCGTCGACCGCTCAGGCGTAACGCATGCGGCAATCCGTCAAAGTGAAAGTCTGCGGCATCACCAATGCCGAAGACGCGCTGGCGGCCGTCGAGGCCGGTGCCGATGCGCTGGGATTCATCTTTTTTGAGAAGAGCCCGCGCTATGTTGTGCCGGCTGTCGCGTCGCAGATCATCGCC
>DATEEH010000073.1:0-8801 GCA_035281245.1 Nitrospira sp. | reverse complement strand
CGCCACGGGCCAGCATGGGCTTCAATAGATTCGCGGCATCCATCGCGCCCTCCGCCGCTCCGGCTCCGACGACGGTGTGTAATTCATCGATAAACAGCAATACCTGCCCCTGCGATGATTGAATCTCTTTCAGCACCGCCTTTAAGCGCTCTTCGAACTCTCCACGAAATTTGGCGCCGGCAACGAGTGCCCCCATGTCCAGGGCCACCACCCGCTTTTGTTTGAGTCCTTCGGGCACATCACCCTTCACGATGCGGATCGCCAATCCCTCGACGATGGCCGTCTTGCCGACGCCGGGTTCGCCGATGAGAACAGGATTGTTTTTGGTGCGTCGCGACAGAATCTGGATCACGCGCCGGATTTCATCGTCGCGTCCGATCACGGGGTCGAGTTTGCCCTGACCGGCCAGCTTGGTCAGGTCGCGACCGTACTTCTCCAACGATTGATACGTGCCTTCGGGATCTTGGGAGGTCACGCGCTGGTTGCCTCTGACTTGTTGCAGCGCGCCGAGGAACTTCTCTTTCGACAACCCGACTTTCTTAAAGACACCGCCTTCCTGCACCATCGCCAACAGGACATGTTCAACGCTGAGAAAATCGTCTTTGAGCGCCCGCTGTTCGTCTTCGGCCTTCGTCAATACTTGGTTGAGGCGGGGAGTGAGATGCAGTTGGCCCGGTCCACCTCCGGCCCCCTGCACTTGAGGCAGCTTGCCCAGCCCCTGTTCAGCCGCTTGGCGCACGGCAGGCACGGACACGCCCGCCTGTTCAAACAGCGCCGGAGCGATCCCGCCCTCCTGATCAAGAAACGCCAGCAGGACATGTTCCACATCCATGCCCTGGTGACCTCGGCGCATGGCGTGGGAGGACGCCGTTTGGAGGGCTTCTTGAAGCTTGATCGTCATCCGGTTCATATCCATGCGATACCTCGTAGATTTTCGGCAGTTTTCTTCACCCATCGACATAATCACCGCTGAAAGCAAAGTCAACCGCCGGTTGCCTTGACCGTGGCGTGAAAGACCGGATATTTTCAGCCATGGTCACTCAGTTTCTTGCCGCACTGGATCTCTACCGTCACGCGCTGCAGAAGACGTGGCAGTCCTTGCTGCGGAGCTGGATGACCATGCTCGCGCTCATCGCCTTCCTCTTCCTCCTTCTCCTTGCCCAACAAATCGCAAGGCCGCTGGGCCTGGCGGGTGGATTCCTTCTAGGGGCCGTCAATGCCCTCTTGGTCGGGATGACGCTGAGCCTCATTGAACAGGCAGTGTCATATGCACGAACAGTCACGATCAAGGACGTCTTCGACAGTGTTGGCCACTATTTTTGGGATGTCATCGGCGTGGGATTCGTGCTCTGGCTTCCCCTCATGGCCCTGGATATGGGCACCCAACAGAATCCCAACGGCGCTCTGATTTCCTACGCGGTGATGCTGCTCATCTTCATCCTGCTCAATCCGGCTCCTGAGATCATCTATCTCGTGCCTCACGATTCTCCCCTGGACATCTTCAAAAAGGCCTACGACTTTGTGTTGGAGAATTGGATTGAATGGTTTTTGCCCATCGCCCTGCTGCTCCTGCCTCTGGTGGCAACCCCGGGCGGTCTCAAGTCGTTTTTCCTCCTGTCGCACAGCGTCGGTCGAGGCGCGGGCTTGGACTTTTCGCAAATCCTGCTCTTTCCGTTTATGATTCTCGGAAGTTGGCTGTCGTCTTTGGGCATCGACCCGGAGCTCGCGCAATACCTCATCTTTCTATTCACATCACCCCTGGCCGTATCGATCCTTCTCTTCCGTGGCCACCTCTTTGCATCCCTTTCTCGGTCCTCCCCTCGTCAGCGGCAATTCACCAGACAGTTCAAGGGGAACGACTAGGTCAGGGCTTCGCAGAATTTCGGAACCGCAGCCTGGAAAACGCGGTGGACCGCACGCGGGGGCTAAGTTTTGTTCCTGGGGATGCTCTTAACTCTTGAGTGAGAGATGAAATTAGTGTATGGATTTACCTACACCTAACGTCTCCTCCCTATTAGAGGCAAGACAAGGAGCTTCTCTCGTGCGGCTGTCCATTTTCCTGCGGATCGTCCTGACATCACTGCTCATCATAGTAGTGATGGCCGCAGTGAACTTTTATGCGTTGCTGCAATTGCGCCAGCTTTCCGCACTGAGCACCACACTCGCCTCTCAACATTATCCAGCCATCGAGCAGGCCAAGCGCGTCCAGGCCGTGGCGTACAACCAGCTCAATAGCGAAAAGAAGTATCTGGCTGTGCGTGATGCGACGTTCCTTCAGCACTTCGACGAAGAAGTGGAGGAGTTCCACCGGGGGATTGAAACCCTGCTCCGCCAGGACACCACCGACCAAGGGCGTCAGTTGCTGGAACAGGCCAGACGGTTTCAGCAGGAGCGGCTGGCCTTGTTTCATACGGAACTCGAAAACACCGCCACGACGCCCGGTTCCGTCTCTCCCGAATACGAAGCCAGGCGCAATGAGCTGATGGACCACATGACGTCCACATTGGACCACTACGTCGAATATCACGAAGGCGTCATCAGCGCGGGAGTCACTCGTTCGCGAGAAAGCTCGGCCCAAGCCGAGGCGATCACTGAGCAACTCGTGCTGCTGGCGCTCGTCTTCGGCGTGGGACTGGCGGGTATCGCCAGCTTCACCATCCTTCGGCCGCTCCGCCAGCTTCAGGGCCACATCAAGCAGATCGGCCAGGGAAATTTTCGCGCGTCGTTGAACATCCGGGCGCCCAGCGAGCTGCGGGATCTGGTCGATACCGTGAATTGGATGGGCGGAAAACTTCAAGAGCTGGATGACATGAAGAGCGAATTTCTCGCCCATGTCTCCCATGAATTACGCACGCCGATGGCCTCCATCCAAGAAGGCACTCATCTCTTGTTGGATGAGATTCCCGGTCCGTTGTCTGCGGAGCAACGCACGACGCTGCGCATCATGGCCGACAGCAGCCGGCGCCTGATCTCGCTGATCTCGACCATCTTGGATTTGTCAAAAATGGACGCCGGAATGATGGAATATCGCATCGTTCCGACGGATTTGAAACGCATCACGGACATGTCCGTGAACAAGATCCGTCTCCTGGCCGACGCCAAGCACGTGCAGCTCGTGGTCGAAGCTCCCGCACAACGCGTGTGGGTCAAAGCGGATGCCATTCGCATTGAGCAGGTCATGGACAATTTGCTCTCGAATGCCTTGAAGTTCAGCCCCGAAGGAGGCATCGTCAAAACGCACATGAAGGCGGACCACAAGGCGGGCGTCCTCGAGGTCGCCGTGTCCGACGTGGGCCCCGGCATTCCCGCCGACGAGCTGCCACATATTTTCGAGCGCTTCTACCAAGGCAGCACGAAATCCCGACATTCGGTGCCGGGCAGTGGACTGGGATTGGCGCTGGCCAAAAAAGTCGTCGAAGCACACGGAGGCAGGATTTGGATCGAAAGCGAAATGAAGAAGGGCACGACTGTACGGTTTATCCTTCGGCTCACCAAACCGGGAGCCACCGAATGAACCCGATTGTCGCCAGCGGGCTGGCCCTTGCGTTCCTGACGGGAGGCTGCGCCTCTTGGTCCTCGTCGCCACCGATGTCCCAACCCTATTTCGTCGTGGAACCGTCCGATGCCAGAGCCTTTCATGTGCTCGGGAAAAAACAAGACGCGCTCGTCGCGAGATGCCAGGAACACAGCTCCTGCGACCATGCGTATTTCACCCGTGCCCTCATAGGGTTATATGAAAGCCGTGATGTGGCGACCAAATATTTCGAGAAGGTCCTTGCCGTGGCACCCAAGAGTCAGCTCGCCACCTCGAGTCGGCTGTGGATCCAACAAGTTCAACAGGATTCACCTCCACTTGAACGATCTTGGCTCAAATCAATCATTTCGGCTCCTGCTGTCTCGGAGAGTCAGGTCACAATGGGTCAAACATCAGACCGCCTGGTGCGGGACTTGCTTGATCGAGAAATGATGATCCAGCAACTCCGGACCAGCAAGGATGCGGATGCCCAAGCGATCGATCAACTCCAGCGAGAATTGGCCGACCGGGACCGCAAAGATCCCTCGATCGCGAAGAAAGAGCCGCCGAAAGTGGCCGCCGATGGAAGCAACGTGCAGACATTGCAAAAGCAGCTGTCCGAGCGGGACAAGAAAATCGAGGAACTGACCAGCCAGCTGGAAGCCTTAAAGCGCATTGATCAGGAAATGCGAGAGAAAGTCCGTCCGATTCGTCCGCCGTCCACGGTCGTACCACCGGCGACGCCCGAATCTCCTAATCCATAATTGAAAAAGGACCAGAACCGTCATGGAACAAGAGCACATTCTCGTGATCGACGACGAAGAGGGATTGTTGCAGTTGGTAAAGATGCGGTTGACCGCCATGGGATTTGCCGTCACGGCCTGCACCTCGGGCCGGGATGCCGTGAGCGCCGCGAAGACCAATCGCTTCGATCTCGCCATCACCGACCTGCGCCTCCGAGGCGAAGACGGTTTGGATGTGACCGAGGAACTCTTGCGCATCCACCCGGGATTGCCCGTCATCATTCTGACCGCACATGGCAGCATTCCCAATGCCGTGGAGGCGGTGCAGCGCGGCGCATTCGGTTACCTGACCAAACCCTTTGACGACAAGGAACTCAAGGCCAAGATCGAAGAGGGGCTTTCTCCGCAACGAATGAGCCGCGAAATTCAACGACTCAAATCGCTCGTCAACGAATTGTACGGCATGGAGAACGTGGTGGCGCGCAGCCCGGCGATGCAACGGCTGCTGCAACAGGTGATTCAGGTTGCGGATTCCGACGCTACGATGTTGTTGTTCGGAGAAACGGGAACCGGCAAGGAAGTCTTCGCGCGCGTCACCCACGCGAACAGCCGGCGGAGCAAAGGTCCGTTTGTTGCGTTGAATTGCGCCGCAATTCCGGAAACACTCTTCGAATCGGAGCTCTTCGGGCATGTCCGGGGCGCCTTCACCAGTGCGCATGGCCCCAAGAAGGGATTGTTCCAGAGCGCCCATGGGGGCACGCTCTTCCTGGACGAGATCGGGGAGATGCCGTTGTCCATGCAAGTCAAGCTCCTTCGTGCCGTGCAGGAACGCGAAGTGCGCGAAGTCGGGGCCGAGCATCCCACCAAGGTCGACGTCCGCATCATTGCGGCGACCAACAAGGATTTGGGCGAGGCCGTCAAGAACGGCACCTTCCGGAACGATTTGTATTACCGGATCTCCGTCGTCCCGCTGTTCATTCCGCCCCTCCGGGACCGCCGGGACGACATTCCGATTCTCGCCCAGTATTTTTTGGCGAGCAGCGCAAAGCGCGCCAACAAGGACGTGCGCGGCTTCACGCCGGCCGCGTTGCACCGTCTGGTCACGAATCTGTGGCCCGGCAACGTCCGCGAACTCGAAAATGCGATCGAAAAAGCCGTCGTCATGTCGAGACAAGACATGATCACGCCGGATCTGCTTCCGTCGATCGGAACGGCTCCGGATTCGCAACTGAAGCCGCTTACGGAAGCCAAAGAAGAGTTCGAGAAAACGTATCTCAAGAACGTCCTGCAGCTCACGGGGGGAAATATTTCACGGGCCGCCCAGTTCGCCGGTCGGTACCGCGCCGATTTCTACAAGATGCTCAAAAAGTACGGCCTGCATCCTTCCACGACCAAAGGCAAGGCAGGCCCCGACATCGAAGAGCTCGAGGAAGAAAGCCATCTGACGGAGGCGGAGCGATAACGGCTTGCGGTTTTGTCCTACAACGTCCTCAGGTAACTTCCCAGTTGGCCACTCTCCTTGGCCCGTGTATAACCGCACAAAAGAGTTGTATACTCCGCCATCTGGGAGTTTCCATGACCGGGCATGCCGTGTATTTTTACGAAGACGATGCGTTTTTGATCGATAACGTGGCACGCTTCGTCAAGACCGGTCTTGAGCGCGACGAAACGGTGATTGTCGTGGCGACGGAAGAGCACCGCATCGACCTCAAAGCGCGGCTCATGGATGACAATGCCATCGGCTTGTCCTCGCCGACGGATGCCCGTTATCAGACGCTTGACGCAGCCTCCACACTTTCGCTGTTCATGCTCGATGGTTGGCCGAACGAGCGGCTGTTCCTCAAAGTGATCGGCCAAATCATCGCTTCCACCGCCCGAGAGACCCCCGTCCGCATTTACGGCGAGATGGTTGCGGTGCTCTGGGCACAAGGCAAGCAGCGAGCTGCGATCAGGCTCGAAGAACTTTGGAATACGCTCGCCCGCCAGCAAGCGTTTTCGCTCTTGTGCGGCTATCCTGCTTCAACGTTCGACCAACCGGCGCTGGCCTCCGCCCTTGAAGAAGTCTGCGCCTGCCATTCGCAAGTGACCGGTCGCCGGTCATCGCCCATGGGCTGAGACGTTCCATGCTGGCACGACTGCTCCAGGCGACGACGCTCACGACCATCGCCTATCTCCTGAAACGCCTGTTCGTTCGGCAGAAACCGCCGCTGCCGTACCGGCGGCCGAAAAGTGAGTGGCCGCGCCGTTCCTATCGAGAGCCTTCCTGAGTCTGCCGTCTATCGGCGTGAAAAGCTGCTCTGCAGATGATCGTCGAGGATATGGGCCAAGCGCTGTTTGTCTTCGGGACTGATCACAAGAATTTTGGCGCCAAAGTGCGGGGCACGGACATTGATCACTTGTACTTCGCAGGCAAGTCTTCCACCGCCATCCAGTTCAATCGAAAGGTGAAGCGCGTCGCCGTTCTTGACGAACAGCCGGCTTTCGATTCTCATCCCATCTTCGCTGACATTCACGATTCGACAGGGCGCTGACAGAGACCCCCGATGCAGCCGGCCCGGCTTGCCCACCTCGATTCTCGATGATTTGCGTTTGAAGCCCATCGACTTGACTCTCGTCAGGAAACGATAGCAGTTGGCTTGAAGTTGGCAAAGCACATTCATGAAGTTCGCTCCAGCCCTCTTCATGGCAGTGTTTCAGAAATTCAGGTAACATGCGGCACAGTGCCGGGCTTCGGAACCGTTCGCTGATTCCGACTGCTCGTAGGAGATCGAGTCCAATGAGGAGGACGAATGGACGATGAGATAAAAACTCTGATGCGACAGTATATTGAGGTGAGAAAAAACCAAAGAAACGACCTGATGACCGAGTTGGGACTCACCGAGGAGCAGGCACGTCAGGCCGTGTCCGCGCTGGAGTTGTATTACCACATCGCCGCCTCTGAAGAGCAATGGGAACAGGCTTGGACGGCCGCCAAGCGAGATTTTCTCGCCGGCGACGAGCGCACTGGTCTCCGGCTGGCTGACCTTGTCGTGAAATATGTCGACATCGCACGCCTGGGTGGAGGACTTGAAAGTCGATGGACATGAAGAAGTGACCGTTAACCACACTTCGGCGCGAACTTGTCTCCGAATGGCGGCGATGTATTAGGTAGGCGACACAAGGCATCGGCACCCCTCGGGACACTTCGTCCCGAACACCTGGACAGATTATCCCTAGTCCAACTGGCCTAAGGAATTTGGCCTGATTTTAGGACGGCTGGTAAGAGGGCATGACCCTTGCCTAGAACATTGGCAAGCAGCGGGTTGAGTTGAAAAAGGTAGGGGGTAGTCCGGTGCAGACGAAGCAAGCTCTAGCACATGAAACAACCGATGCGATCTCCCCGCTCTATGTGCAGAACACCACACAGGATCCACAGATCACAGACTCTCTGCACATACAGCCAATGATGGTCGCAATTGGCATGACCATCACGTTTTGCATACTATGGTTCGTCATCGTATTCATCCTCTATCACCTCACTCGATCTCCATTTCTGAATACCTGACTTAAATATCAAGCATGATCCTTTCGAAGGACGCATGCGGCAGGCTGGACCGTCCGACATCGCAATGTGGGCGGTAGAGGGACTGAACCGTTTTTCTTTCCTTTGTTTTTTCCTGGCGCTGCAACAATTCCATTCTTTGCGTCGCTTCTTTTAAAGCATCCATCGTTCGGACGGTGTAGCGCGAGGCTTCCTCGAGGAGTTTCTTCACCTGTTCCAGACTCGCTACCTCCTGAAGACCCTAGCTTCTGCCCTAAGTATCGCCAATTTCTTAGTGATATTTGCAATGAATGAGGACCGAATGGAGCGGGCGAGAGGAATTTAACCATCCAACCGTCGCCGGGTCGGCTCTGAGGCTTGCCTCCCGGCTCTCACGCGGGGGCCAACTTAGGAGAAGGACACTTTGAGAGGTTTTATCCCGTCGCCAAGAATTAGTGGAAGGGCTCCGGGTCGGGTCAGCACAACTAAACCACACGCATTGCATGATGGAAGAGGGCAGAAAACGACCGAGTATGTGGCTGGTTTGCCGCACCCAACGTCAGGTGGGTTTAAAAGGAGGGACTATTGATAGATGATGCATGTGAATTCGGCTACCAAGGAAAATTATGCTTCATATTACATCAACGATGATTGCCGTTCTTGTTTTACTGACTCCACCACTGACATTCGCCAGTGCGTTCGACGCAACGCTTGTTCAGAATAACTCGGTCGAACCGATCCCATCGTGGGAAGGACCGTTGTTCTGTTCTACCGCCGAAACGCCCGGAGTCCTATGGTGGGATGCGATATGCGGGCGAACCCTTCCCTCTTGCGTAAGGAATCTTGATACTCAAAGGGAGGTAATCAACGCCGCCCTTCTAAGATACAACGCCTCCTATACCGAGTGTCAGCCACCGCAACCGGAACCGACTCCCGTTTATTGCTTCGGTTTCGAGGAGGAGATTTGTACGCGTAAAGAGTTGTTCTGCGAGGTATTACACAGGCGGTCGGCGCTTCCTATCAT
>DATEEH010000072.1:0-68151 GCA_035281245.1 Nitrospira sp. | reverse complement strand
CGCGTGAATCTCTGTGACAGGAACTTGAGTTGCATCGCGAAGCCAAGCATCCAATCTGAAGGATTGCAATCCAAAATCAGCTGTCGTCGACATATGCTGCATGATGATGGTCGCGGCGGGAATGTCGTGCGAGAATTCTCTGACGACCTCCCAGAGAGCATTATGACCGCCGGCTGAAGCTCCAATCACAATCAGGTTCGGTATGGGCAGTTCCGTGGGCCGGCCGGTGGATTCCGGCCGCTCTCTTGCTCGCCTCAGGCGATCACGGGAAGTCGACGTTTGTTTTCGCAAGAGCCTTTGTGACATTCCTTTAAGACAACGCTACGCGTGATGGTTTAATCGCTTGCCGACGAGGTCTTGGACAGCACTCGCCATCAAGTGTGTGGACTCCAAGTGTCTTGGCCATGGCCGCCATGTTATCTCTTTTACGCCACCCTTGCGAGGCCTGATCAGGCGCCTACAATTGCACCCGCGATGCCTCACGCGCCCGTTCCATATAGAGACCGGATAGACGGTAATTGCGATTGCAGTGACCATGGCAAGTGTTCCCTCCCTCCGTTTTTTAGGCAACATACGCCGCGACAATTCCTGAGAGCACGATCCCATCAAATGTGTCGGCGCCGCCGATACATGTCCTGCGAGCTTTGCGACAAGCCGTCGACCTGTCCATTGACAAGTTCGGCGATGACCGCGATGACACGAGTGTGTTGCAGCCGTAGCCCAGGCTTCTCTCGCTTGGCCCTGGCATTGACCGCGGGGATGGGTTGACCGGTCAGCGCGGAGAACGCGACTGCCTGCCTGACGGTGCCGTCGATCGTCAGCATGAAACGAGGTTCCTGCGTCGATGCCAATCACTTGGTATAATGCTCGCACTTCGCGATGATCTCAAGAAAGCTTCTTCCGACAATGTCTGACACGGCCACGATTGTCCCGACGAAATATTGGCATCCGCTCGATGATGGGCGCGTCCAATGCGACCTCTGTCCTCGCTATTGCAAACTGCAGGAGGGCCAGCAAGGGCTCTGTTTTGTTCGTGCCCGGCAGCAGGACCAGATGGTGCTGACGACGTATGGACGGTCGAGCGGGTTCTGCGTCGACCCGATCGAAAAAAAGCCTCTGCATCATTTCCTTCCCGGCACGTCGGTGCTCTCATTCGGCACGGCCGGGTGCAATCTTTCCTGTCGATTCTGCCAGAACTGGGACATGAGCAAGTCGCGCGAAATGGATACGCTGGCGGACGCAGCATCGCCCGAGACCATTGCGCGGACCGCCGCCCGACTCGGCTGCCGGTCCGTCGCCTATACGTATAACGATCCCGTCATCTTCCACGAATACGCCGTTGATGTCGCACAGGCCTGTCGCGAGCAAGGGATCAAATCGGTTGCGGTGACGGCAGGGTATGTCTGTCAAGGACCACGCGAAGAATTCTATCGATATATGGATGCGGCGAATGTGGATCTCAAGGGCTTTACGGAGCGATTCTACAAGCAGATTTGCGCTGGGAGTCTGCAGCCGGTGCTGGAAACGTTATCCTACCTCAAGCACCATACGAATGTGTGGCTGGAGCTGACGACGCTCCTAATTTCCGGACACAACGATTCGGAGAGCGAGCTCGAGGAATTGACGCAATGGGTGGTCGAACACCTTGGTCCTGACGTACCCGTCCATTTTACCGCCTTTCATCCTGATTATCGGATGCTCAACCTTGCTCCGACGCCACACACCACGCTGACGATGGCCAGACGGATCGCCAAGAAGAACGGCGTTCGGTATGCGTATACCGGAAACGTGCGGGACCACGAAGGCGGAAGCACGTATTGCCATCGGTGTCAGACGACATTGCTCGCTCGTGACTGGTGTGAGGTGAGCGATTGGACCCTCACGCCCGCTGGCGTGTGTCCTTCCTGTGAAACCCCCTGCGCGGGTATTTTCGAAGCAGTACCGGGGAGCTGGGGAACCAAGAGGCTACCGATCGTCCTCCGAGAGCTTCGTTGTGCAAGCCCCCCACTATGAGTCATTCCGGTGGTTGCTTGTCGACGCGTGGGCGCAACATGACGCGCGGGCCCTCAATACTAATACTCTAACTTCGTCGGTTCGCGGTGAAACTCTGCGACCTGCGGATGAACGCGATCCGCGAAATCTTGATATCGCAGCTTGATGGCTCCCTTGTGCGTCCCGGCGTCGAAGTACATATCCTCGTTCTTGGCTAGCAACTCATCAACGTACACCGGTAATCCATAGAGGTTTCCAAAGGGCGGCATGGTGCCGATTTCACAATCTGGGAAGAGTACCGCCAGCTCGTCTTCCGTGGCCAATCTCACCCGCGAATAACCTAACACCTCTTCCAGACGCTTGAGATCGACCAGCCACGAAGAGGGAAGCACGGCCATCACAAACCGGCCGTCGGCTTTGACCACGACGACCTTGGCAAACATCCTGGCGGGCACGTGGAGATTTTCGGCGACCTCGCGAGCCGTATAGGCGGTGGAGTGAGGCATCTCCGCGTAAGGAATGTTGTTAATTTTAAGATAGTGTTGAAGTCTCTCGAGAACCACCATGGTGACCTCCATTCTGCGGCTGACCAAGCGGACTTCTGTGCCTATTTTCTTCTTACGCAAGGGCAGTGCCATCTCAGGTCTCTTGATACCCTGCCGAATGGCCCTCGCCACTGTCGCGATTCACCACGCTCTAGA
Organism: Nitrospira sp.; assembly: GCA_035281245.1. Taxonomy (GTDB): domain Bacteria; phylum Nitrospirota; class Nitrospiria; order Nitrospirales; family Nitrospiraceae; genus Nitrospira_C. The sequence goes on along the minus strand of DATEEH010000072.1, from coordinate 65,458 downwards.
CAATAGACCCGTGGCAAACAGCCACGGGATATCGCTTTTTCACTAGGAAGTTCAGTAGATTCGCAAGGCATGCCTCCTGCTGGTCTTAAGGGCGGGTTTCCAGTGTGATGCGTATGAGAATGGCTCCCACACGTATAGGACCAATGTTTTTGTGGCCACTAATCTATTGAAGAGGCTTGGCGGTGAGGCGGGTTTCCTGCTCGTGATGTTCGTTGTCTGCACGACGGGTTGTGGGAACACTCAGCAAGATAGTTCGTCGGCCATGCCGATGCCCCCTACCAGGCCGGCCGGACTTTTGCGCCTGAGCCAAGAGGAGCTTTCTCGAACGACGATTGAAACGGTACCAGTCGAGCGTGGTCGGTTTCAGCTCGTTCGCGAATTTCCGGCGACGATTCACCCCAATGAAAACGAGCTCGCGGAGGTCACGACGTTGATTCGTGGCCGTGTCGTGAAGGTGCAGGTGGATGTCGGGGCCGACGTGAAAAAAGGCGATCTGCTGGCCCTTCTGCATAGCACCGACCTGGGATTGGCGGAAGGCGCCTACCTCAAGGCGACGGCGGTGCTCTACGAAGCCGACTTATCATTTAAGCGGGCGAAGGACTTATATGAGCAACGGGCCGTGAGCCTGGCCGAGTTGCAGCGACGGGAAGCAGCAATGAGAACAGCCAGCGCGGAGATGCGTGAGATGCAGAACCGGCTGGAGCTGCTGGGCGTGCCACGTCAAGAAGTGGAACGGCTGGACCGAGAGCATACGATCAGAGCTGACGTGCCGCTCCGCGCTCCATTTGACGGCCGAGTGATCATGCGCAACATCACGCGTGGAGAAGTCGTCGAAACCCACCAGAAAATGTTTACCGTCGCCAACCTCTCTGATGTCTGGGTGGTTGCGGCCGTGCCCGAAAAAGACATCGAGTACATTCACAAAGGTCACACCGTCGACATCGTGGCCGCCGCCTACCCGCACGGCATCTTCAACGGTACCGTGACCTACCTCGGCGACGTGTTGGATCCTGCCACTCGCACCTTGCCGGTCAGGATCACCGCTCCCAATCCCGGCATGCGCTTGAAGCCTGAGATGTTTGCACTAGTTCGGATTCAGGCCGCGCCGGATCCGGATACACTCACGGTGCCTGTCTCGGCCATTCAGAATGCGCCGACGGGCAACATCGTGTTCGTTCAGCACGGCCCCACCGACTTCGAAGCCAGGACCGTGCGACTTGGCGCCGAATACGGCGGTGTCTCCACTGTCCTCGATGGCCTTCAGGCCGGAGAGCCGGTCGTGACGAAAGGCTCTTTTGTGCTCAAGTCCGAATTGGAACGGCACAAAATCGAACCCGCGCCATGATCGCTTCACTCCTGGAATTCTCTCTGCGTCAGCGGATCCTGATTCTGGGTATGGCGTGCGCATTGTCTGTCGCCGGCATCGCGGCGTTTGAATCACTGCCGGTCGATGCCTATCCGGATGTCACGAATATTCAGGTTCAGGTGCTGACGGAAGCGCCGGGGCTCTCGCCCGTCGAAGTTGAACGATTCATCACCTATCCGCTCGAACTTCAGATGACTGGATTGCCAGGCCTCGCGGAGATCCGGTCGCTCTCAAAATTTGCGCTCTCGCAACTGACGGTCGTGTTCCAGGACGACGTCGACGTCTATTTTGCGCGCCAGCTCGTGCTCGAGCGCATGATCGCAGCGAAAGAGCGGTTGCCGGAGAGCGTCGAGCCCGTCCTGGCTCCAGTCAGTACCGGGCTCGGAGAGGTCTATCAATACTATCTGGAGGGACCCAATGCGAAGCAACCCGACCAGACTGTCGTCCAAGCCGAATTGATGGACCAGCGGACGCTGCAGGACTGGGTCCTGCGACCACTGTTCAAGGGCGTTCCCGGCGTGATCGATGTGAACGTGCTGGGCGGATACGTGAAGCAATACCAAGTGCTCGTCGATCCGGTCAAGCTGAGAAAATACGAGCTGACGCTGCATGAGATTTACGAAGCGGTGGAGAAGAACAATGCCAACGCCGGAGGCAATGTCCTCGAACGCCATGCGGAACGATCGATCGTTCGCGGACTCGGTCTGATCAGAACGCTCAGCGATATTGAGTCCATCATCGTGAAGGAAGCGGGCGGCACGCCTGTCTTCGTTCGGGATGTGGCGGAAGTCCGTATCGGCCATGCGGTTCGGCACGGCGCCGCCGTGCTGAACGGAGAGCGCGAGGTGGTGGCCGGAACCGTCCTCATGCTGCGCGGCGGGAACGCGCGCCGTGTGGTGGACGCCGTGTCTGCCAAGGTGAAAGAAGTGCACCAGACGAACCTGCTGCCGCCGGGGACAACGATCGTGCCGTTTTACGACCGGATCGAGCTGGTCCGGGCCGCCGTCAATACGGTACGGGACGCCTTGATCGAGGGGATTGTGCTGGTGGTCTTCGTGTTCTTTTTCTTTCTCGGGCATGTGCGCAGCGCAATCATCGTCACCGTGACACTGATCGTGACCCCCTTGATCGCGTTTCTCGTCATGGAGCGGCTGGGACTCTCGGCCAATCTCATGACGCTTGGCGGCCTCGCCATCGCCATCGGCGAGATCGCCGACGGATCACTGGTGGTCGTCGAAAACGTGTATCGACATCTTGGCAATCCTCGCGCAAGAGACCAGGGCAGCCTGAATGTCATTCTCCAGGCGACGAAAGAAGTGGGACGTCCGATTCTGTTCGGCATTCTGATCATCAGCGTGGTGTTCCTGCCGCTCATGACGCTCCATGGCATGGAAGGCAAAATGTTTGCGCCATTGGCCGTTACGCTCGTCATTGCGCTCCTGGCCTCGGTGCTGGTCACGCTGACGCTTTCGCCCATCCTGGCCTCCCTGGTGTTGCGGGGAGATCACCCGGGGGAAACGCGGATGACCGTCTGGATGAAGCAGTCCTATTTGCCGTTGCTGCACTGGACGCTCCGACATCGGGGCTCCGTTCTGATCGGCTCGACGATCGTCGTGCTCGGGAGCCTTTTTCTCATGCCCTCCATCGGGCGTGAATTCATTCCCATCCTGGAAGAAGGGGCTTTGACCCCGCAGATCGTCCGCCTTCCCAGTGTCTCCCTGCCTGAGTCGATTGAAATGGAAAAACTCACCCACAAGGCCATGCTGGAGTTTCCGGAAGTGCGCATGGCCGTGAGCAAGATCGGGCGTCCCGACATCGCGTTTGGGCCGGAGGAACCGAACGAAAGTGATCCCATCGTGTCGTTGCATGAGCGGCGCACATGGACCACGGCCAAGACCCAATCGCAGTTGACGGATGCCATCAGGGGAAAATTGGCCGAAATCCCCGGGATCTCCGTGCTCATGAGTCAGCCGATCCAGGAACGGGTGGATGAACTGATTTCCGGGATCCGGACGGAATGCGCCATCAAGCTGTTTGGGCCCGATCTCGAGGTGCTGCATGACAAGGCTGAAGAAATCGCGACGGCCATGCAGGACATTCGCGGTGTCAAAGACATCAAGGTCGAACAAATCGCCGGTCAACCCTATCTCACGATCGACATCGACCGGCAGAAGATCGCGCGCTTTGGCATCAATGTGGCCGACGTGCAGGAACTTATTGTCACGGCGATCGGCGGAAAACCCGCCACCTATGTGTATGAGGGCGAGCGAAGATTCCAACTGGTCTTGCGTTTCCCCGAGCCGGCTCGAAACAGCGTAGACACCATCGGGGAGATCCGTGTGCAAGCGGCAACCGGCGCCCTGATTCCGATGCACGATCTGGCCACCATTGAAATGCGGGAAGGCCCGCTTCGCATCAGCCGCGAGGATGTGAAGCGGCGGATCTACATCGGATTCAACGTCGTAGGCCGTGACATCGGCGGCGTGGTCGATGAGGGGAGAAAGAAACTCGCGGCCCACATCCAGCTGCCGCCGGGATACACCATTGCGTGGGGCGGCGCTTTCGAAAACATGGAACGAGCAAATGCGCGGCTCTTGATCGTGGTGCCGATCACCATCGGACTCGTCTTTTTCCTCCTCTTCTGGGCGTTCCATTCATTGCGATATGCGACGTTGGTCGTACTCAACTTGCCGTTTGCCCTGGTCGGAGGGGTGCTGTCCCTCTGGCTGAGCGGACAGTACTTGAGCGTTCCGGCCTCCATCGGCTTCATCGAACTGTTCGGCCTTGCCGTCGGGAACGGAATTGTGTTGGTCTCCTATATCAATCAACTGAGGCGGGACGGGATGGCGAGCGACAAGGCGATCGTCACCGGGTGCAGCCTGCGACTGCGCCCCGTCATCATGACGATGATGACGACGCTGCTCGGTCTTCTGCCGCTCGCGCTCGCTCAGGGCATCGGAGCGGAGGTGCAGCGGCCGCTTGCCACGGTAGTCATCGGAGGCATCTTCAGTTCAACGGCGCTGACCCTGATCGTGCTCCCGGCGCTCTATCACTTGTTTGCCGAGAAAACTGAAACGACGTTTGCACCCGAATGGGTGTGACAGCGGGGCGGCGTGTATGGCTGAGATCATCGCGACATCATCATGGCATGCCCTGTCCGCCGAGGCGGTGGCCTCAGCGCTCTCGACGGATCTCAGTGACGGCCTTGACGACGAAGAGGTCGTGCGGCGTCAGAGGCGCGAAGGCTTCAACGAACTCCCCGAAGCTCCGCCGCCTTCTCTGGTGAAGTTGTTTCTCTCACAATTCACGAGCGTCATCATCTGGGTGTTGCTGGGGGCCGCCATCGTGTCGGGCCTGCTGGAGGACTGGCTCGATGCCGCGGCCATCATGGCCATCGTATTTCTCAACGGCGTGCTGGGGTTTATTCAAGAGTTCCGCGCCGAGCGGTCTCTTGCGGCGTTGCGAAAAATGTCGGTGGCGATGGCGCGTGTGATCCGAGGGGGTGGCGTCGAATCGATTCCGGCTCGCGAGTTAGTATCCGGTGATCTGCTTGTGCTGGAGGCGGGCGACCGCATCCCTGCCGATGTCCGCCTGATCTACACCGCCGCGTTGCAGACGCAGGAAGCCTCCTTGACGGGCGAATCCACGCCGGTTCTGAAAGATGCCCACGCGGTCCTGCCCGCCAAGGCTCTCTTGGCGGACCGGACGAATATGGCGTTCATGGGCACCATTGCGGTCTCGGGGAAGTCCCGCGCGCTCGTGGTTGCGACCGGCGTGAAGACCGAGCTCGGTCGGATCGCCGGCATGATTCAGCAGGCGACGGAGGCGGAAAAGGTAGAGACACCACTGCAGCGCCGGCTGGAGCAGTTCGGCTATACCCTGCTCTGGCTGGCCTTGACGGTCGTGGGCATTGTCTTTGTTTTGGGCTATTGGCGCGGAGAGCCGCTGCTGGAGATGTTTCTGACTTCAGTCAGTCTGGCGGTGGCGGCGGTGCCGGAAGGCCTTCCGGCGGTCGTCACGATCACGCTGGCGCTGGGGGTCACGCGGATGGCGAAGCGCCATGCGCTGATTCGGAAACTGCCGGCGGTCGAGACGCTCGGCTCGGCCACAGTGATTTGCACCGACAAGACCGGAACCTTGACGAAAAACGAAATGACGGTCACGAAACTCTATGTCGGTACTGGCCCGTTCGAAGTCACCAGTGAGTCTCCGCTTCCATGCCACGCCGCGGCAATGAAGGAACTGCTCACCGCCGCAGTGCTATGCAATGGCGCGGCGTTGCACGAAGAGAACGGCGTCTTGCGGGTTGTCGGTGATCCGACAGAAGGTGCGCTACTCGTGTTGGCCGCACAATGGGGCATGACGAAACAGGCGCTGGAACGGGAGGCGCTGTTCGAAAGCGAAATCCCCTTCGACGCCGAACGGAAAATGATGACGATCATCCGTCGGACGCCCACCGGGAGTATGGCCTATGTCAAGGGCGCTCCTGACGTGTTGCTCACTCGGTGCACGCACCGCCTTTTACTTGACGGCCGTACGGAACCCTTGAGCGATCGACATCGACAAGAGCTTCTCGAAACCAACGAATCGCTGGCGCGGCAGGCTCTTCGCGTGCTGGCGGTGGCGCATCGTCCTTTGAACGGTCTTCACGGAAACGCGCGAGCCGGATCGGTGGAGCAGCAACTGGTGTTCCTCGGTCTGATGGCCATGAAGGATCCCTTGCGGCCGGAAGCGGTGGAAGCGGTGCGATTGTGTCAAGACGCGGGCATCGTCGCTGCAATGATCACCGGCGATCATAAGGACACGGCGGTGGCGATCGCCCGGGAACTCGGCCTCTATCACAACGATAGCTCGGCGCTTTCTGCACACGACTTGGACAAGCTCACGGATGAGCAGCTGGCCCAGAGGGTTGAGAGCGTATCCGTTTATGCCAGGGTGTCTGCCGAGCACAAGCTGCGTATTGTCCAGGCCTGGAAACGCCGGGGCGCCATCGTTGCCATGACAGGGGACGGGGTGAACGACGCGCCGGCCATCAAAGCGGCGGATATTGGGGTGGCCATGGGCATCACCGGGACCGATGTGACCAAAGAAGCCTCCGACATGATCGTGACCGATGACAATTTCGCTTCGATTGCGGCAGCCGTCGAGGAAGGCCGGGCAGTCTTCGACAACATCCGAAAAACGGTCCATTTCTTGCTGTCCTGTAATTTCAGCGAAGTGCTGGTGATGCTGTTTTCCACCCTGCTCGGTCTTCCGCTGCCGCTCTTGCCGATACAAATTCTCTGGATGAACCTCGTGACCGACGGCATCCCCGCCTTGGCGTTGGCCGTTGATCCCAAGGCCCCCGATCTCATGAAGCGTGAGCCTCGCCGCCCTGATGCGATGTTGTTGGACGGCAAGCGATTCCTGGCCGTCGGCCTTGAAGGGTTGATGTTGAGCGTTATCGCTCTCGGCGCGTTCGTGTATAGCCTCTACGGTTGGCAGCAGACGGTTGAACAGGCGAGAACAGTGGCCTTTACCGTGATGGTGGTCGCGCAACTGGTCCATGCGTTCAATTGTCGAAGCGAGCGGCTCTCGCTCTTTCAGGTGGGTCTCGGCAGCAATCGCCCTCTGCTCTGGGCATTCTTGCTGTCGCTGGTGATGCAGCTCGCCGTTCTCACGATACCTGCAGCCTCGTCAATCTTCAAAGCGGCGCCTTTGCCGGTTCAGGATTGGGAATTGATGGCCGCCATGGTGCTGCTGCCGCTGATCATCGTGGAAGCGGCAAAATGGATCAAGCGTGTATAGGAACAGGATCGGAGCAGGAGGATGAGTCATGCGCATCAGGCCTCATGATGCGCCACCCGTGCAATAGTTCCCGATGAAGTCTTATTGAAGAGCCGATCGACAATGACCTTGCGGAGTTCCTCCGCCAGCAACAGGAGCAATGCACCGAGAGTCAGCGGTCCGAAAATCCACAACGGCAGGGGATTGGTTCCGAAGACGTTGTTGCCAACCGGTGTGTAGCTGATCACGAGCAAAAGTGTCAACTCCACGGCTATGCCCCAGTAGATCAAGGGATTCGTCAACCACCCGATTCTGAAAACGGAGAAGCGAGCAGAGCGGCAGGCAAAGACGTTAGCCACTTGCGCGAATACGATTCCAGCGAACGTGACCGTCGTGGCACTCCTGAGTAAAGGTGACGACCAGTCCAGGTGCACACCCCACATCCATCCGTTGGCAAAGAGAAACAAAAAGAAGCCTCCCATCGCGAGTACGGCAGAATTCAGGCCCAAGAACAGGTAGGTTCTCAGCAGAAGCGGTCTGCTGAGCAAGCGCTCGGTCCGCGGTCGCGGCGGGACATCCATGATGTCGGGGTGAGGAGGTTCCGCTCCAAGTGCAATCGCCGGGACCATGTCGGTGCCAAGATCGACCGCCAGGACTTGAGGGATCGTCAAGGCAAGCGGAACGCCGAAAAAGCCATATCCTAAGAACGGCACCACTTCCGGCACGTTGCTGACGAGCACATAGGTCGCGAACTTCCGAATGTTGGCAAACACCGTGCGCCCCTCTTCGATCGCACTGACGATGGTCGCGAAGTTGTCATTGAGCAGAATGATATCGGCGATTTCCTTGGCGACGTCCGTACCGGCGATGCCCATTGCGATGCCGATGTCAGCCTTCTTGAGCGCCGGAGCATCGTTGACTCCGTCGCCGGTCACCGCCACGACTTCGCCCATATCTTTCAAGATGGACACCACACGCATCTTATGTCGGGGAGCCATCCGAGCGAATACCGGTTCGGGCTCTCCGGAGCGAGAGGGGGTCAACAGCTGGCGGAGGTATTCATCGCTCATGCGGTCGACCTGCGAGCCCTCAACGACAGGGACAAAGCCCGACGTCTCGGGATCGACCCGATCGGGGGCCAGACCGATCTTGCGTGCGATGGCCAGTGCGGTATGCGGATGGTCGCCTGTGATCATGATCACGCGCACGCCAGCCCTTCGGCACCTGGCCACCGCACCGGGGACTTCATGATGCGGCGGGTCCATCATTGCCACGAGTCCCAGAAAAGTCATGTCGACTTCAATCGTCTCCACCTCGATATGTTCCGGTTGGTGGGCCACCTCCCGCCTCGCCACCGCCAGGACACGATAGGCCTGTTCGGCGAAGGACCGGCTTTGACGCAGAATGCGGGCGCGTTCGTCCGAGGTCATCGGCATAACATGGCCATGTACCTGTATTTGGGTACAGAGCGCGACGACGGACTCCGGCGCGCCTTTCGTCAATGCGACGACACGGCCTTCGGACCAATGCAAGGTGCTCATCCGTTTGCGGTCGGCATCGAATGGAAGTTCTCCCATGCGACGCAAGGGAGGCTGATGGGCCAACCCATGCTCGACGGCGAACTGCAGCAGCGCCACCTCGGTCGGATCTCCCGTCATGACGAAGCGGCCGTCCGACTGTCGGACACGCCTGGCATTGTGGCAATGCAGGAGGACGTTGAAAAAATCTTGCCACTGTTCGGCATCTGCGGTGGTGACGATGCGGCCCAGGGTGAAAAAGCAGCCCTCGCGCGATTCGACCACGAGTCCATCCACATACAACCTGTCCACTTTCATCCGGTTTTCGGTCAGCGTCCCGGTCTTGTCCGTGCAGATCACTGTCGTACAGCCGAGCGTTTCTACGGAAGGCAGGTGTTTGATCAGCGCGTGACGTTGAGCCATGCGTTGACTCGCCATCGCGAGGGACAGAGTCACGGTCGGCAGCAGGCCCTCCGGGACATTGGCGACGATAATGCCGATACCGAAGATGGCGCTGGTCCAAAAGCTCAATCCGGTCAACAGTCCAAGGGCAAAAAACGTTGCCCCCATCGCCAGCGAAATTGCGGCGACGACGCGCGTGACCTTGACGATCTCTTTTTGAAGCGGACTGAGACTGATTCCCACGGTGGTGGTGAGATTGGCGATCTTTCCGAACTCCGTGTGCATGCCTGAGGCGAACACGACGGCGCGACCGTGTCCGGAGAGGAGCGTGGTCCCTGCAAACACCAGATTCTGGAGATCGAGCCAGGATCCGTCCTCCACCGGCTCGGCTGTGCGTCGTTTCGGTTTGGATTCGCCGGTGAGCGCGGCGGTGTCAACGCGAATCCCGACCGCCTCGATGACCCGCGCGTCGGCCGGGACCCGTTCTCCCTCCTCTAAGAGCAGCACATCGCCGGGCACCAGCTCGCTTCTCGGGACTCCGATCGCTTGCCCGTTGCGGGTCACCCACGCTTTCTCCGGCAATAAACGGCGGAGTGCCTGGACAGCCCGTTCCGCTTTATATTCCTGCAGGAACGCAAAGACCGCGTTGATGACAATGACGCCGAGGATAGCCCAGCCCAAGGTCGCCATGCCCTCCCCAGGCTTCATGAGTTCGGCGGTAAAAGAGAGGCCGGCGGCGATCCAGAGGAGGATCGCGAGAAAGTGGGTGAAATGACGGCTGAGACCCCGCAGGACCGAATACCGGCCGGCTTCGGCCAGGACATTCGGGCCGAACTCTATGTACCGGCGTATGGCTTCGTCCGTCGTCAAACCGTTCTCGGTGGTCTCGAGACGCTTCATTACGTCCCTGGTCGAGAGCCGGTTGATGTCGTGGTACCTGAAGTCAGGCACGCGCACCCCGCACGATCAATACCGAGCCAGGCGCATGTCGCAATAGACTTTCGGAAACGCTTCCGAGATGGAATCGCTCGCTCTTCGTCAAGCGGCGCGAGCCGACGACAAGCAAGTCGGCGCGTTCTGCTTCGACGTGCTTGACGATCGTGTCGATCACATGGTTCACCTCCACTTTGGTGGTCGCAGTCCGGCCTTCAGCGATGAAGTCGTCGCGAAAGGAGTTGACCAGCCGGGTCGTTCGATCGATGACCGGTTGTGTGAGGGCCGCTATTTGCGAGGCCGACAGATAGCGAGCGGCCAAGTCAGAGACCGGTGTTTCCGCCGATGAGAGGATGGTCACCGCCGCCGAATCGGGAAGAATGTGCGAGCGCAGAAACTGCGCGGCGACGCGCGATGCTCTGGAGTCGTCGATTGCCAGCGTCACGCGGCGAAGCGTGGGAAGGGCCTTTTTGACCACCAGGACGGAGCAGGGCGCCAGCGCAGCGACACGTCGCGAGGTACTGCCCAGTAGAAAGCCTTTGATATCGCTCAGCCCTCTCGAACCTATCAGAATGAGATCTGCTTTCCGCCGACGAGCCTGCTCGACAATGGTAGGGGCAATGGCACCGTACGCCAATATCCGGCTGAATGTTGTCTTTGGACTGAGGGCGGCCTGTCCCAGCGCAACTTTTGCAGACCGCTCCGCTTCGCGGAGAATCACTTGACCGGCTTTCTCCATTGCCGCCAGGGCCCGCTTGTCTATGGAGCTGGTCTTGCTCGTCGCGGTCCGAAGCGACGCCCTATCGATCACGTGGAGCAGCGTCACATGTTCCGGTTGCCGTTCCGCGAGCGCCTCCAGCGTTTGGACCCCCCAGAACGACCATTCCGACCCGTCCACTGCACAGATGATTCGCATGAAGCCTCCTTGTTTCCAGCACGGCGGTTGCATTCGATGTGCCTCGTCATGAGCGCGCTAGAGGGGCAAAATGGCTGAATTCATGGGGTTGGAGAGATGAGATTCGGCTGGTTGTTGCGCCGATGCCGCGTTTTGCAGCAGTCATCAAAAGGTCTCTGGGGTGATAGGCGTCACTCATGAAGTCATCCGGCGGAGGTGTTCTGCGGACTCCTCTTGGGCATGTTCATTGCTGAGGCCAACAACTGACAGGTCAACCATGCCTACCTGGATCGTCCTTGCTTTCCTGCTCTGGTTCTGCGCCGCTGACGGCTTGATCCACGCGGAGAGCGGTTTTCAGGCCCGCATCGGCGCGTCGGGGGACTACCTGGAGTGGGAACATCAGAGCAATGGACAGATCGTGAAAGAGTACCTGCCGCTCTACAAGAGTGGGACAGTCCGCTACTTCAGCGCGGGCGTCGGGTTGCAAGAACGTCAGGCGGAGTACCCACATTTCTCGTTGAAGCTCGTATTTACAGCCGGCGGTAAGCCCTATGTGACCGGCGTCGATGTGGCCATAGAGGGTCCTGACGGTGCATCCATCAAAATTCCCAGGGAGCAGGTGGAAGGACCATGGTTATTCGTCGATCTTCCTTCTGGGATCTATCACATCACGGCGAGCTATGGCACTCAGAAGCGGTCATTGCACGGCATCAAGATCATCGCAGGCACACAGAAGATTCTCTATCTGCGTTGGCCGGAAGATGTCGGCGCCACCGTGACCGTGCCGACCGAATAGCGAATCAGCCAACGGGACAATGGATGCACAAGGAGGGCAGATGGCGACAAAGAGAACACGTCCCAAGAAACTCGCTGCGAACTTTTCGTCGTTAACCGTCAAAGACGTGATGAAGAAAGAGGTCCGGTACGCGCATCTCAAGACGAAGGGCGACGTGATTGCCTCCCTCATGATCGAGGGATTCGGAGCGGTTCCGGTCGTCAATGGAGGACGGAGGTTGGCCGGTATCGTCAGCGAGCACGACCTGCTTGCAGCCATCGATGACGGGCATACGCTGGACCGGATCACGGCAGCCGACATCATGACCGGCAATCCGTATTCGGTTCGCACGGAAACGACCCTCGGGACGCTGGTGCATGTGCTGCGAGCGAGCGACCTCGTCCGTGTGCCCGTCGTGGACGCCAATGACAAACTCGTCGGCATCATCGCCCGTCGCGATCTGTTGCGCCGATATCTGGCCGGCAATTCTTCAAAAGGAAAGTGAGGGAGAGAGATGCGACAGACCGAATTCTACTTAGCCGCCTGCGATCCGAAAACCCTGACCGTTGAACAGCTGATGCAGGACGCCGTGACGACGTGTACGCCGCGCACCGATGGTTCAACCCTGGCCAGCCTGATGACGCGCCGCAACTTTGGAAGTGTTCCCGTCGTCGAATCAGACGGGACGCTCGTCGGAATCGTCAGCGAATACGATCTCTTGCAGGCCATGATCGAGGGACGCGATCTGCGGAAGATCCTGGCGACCGAAATCATGTCGGCTCATCCCGTTTCAGTGACGGAAGATCAAACGCTGGCACAGCTGGCCGAACTGTTTCAGGATCGATATATCACCCGGGTCCCGGTTGTCCGTAACAAGAAATTGGTGGGCATCCTGGCTCGTCGCGACTTGCTGTTCGGGTATCTCAAGGCCTCCAAATACTGGTCTTGAGGAACGACGGCGCCGCAACAGACGGCGACGCGACTACGTGCGGTGATCAACCGTCTCCGCGAGATCATGAAGTGCTTGTGAAATGCGCACATCATAGGGAGCGCTGTCATCGAGGCCCCGCATCCAATCGGGAAGCCGGGCGAGTGCGGTGCTCACGTGCTTGCGAATATCATTCAAGGCCGGCGAGGGAGCGAGAGGTCGGCCGTCTTTCATCACCGGGGAGAGCAGTGGTTCGCCTTCTTGTGGGTCGCTGAGCATCGTCACAATGTCATGGCCGAGACGTCCGTTCTTCGTGTAGACGCGATACACCTGTTTGCGCCCCGGCCAGGTCGCCTTGCCTTCCGATCGCTTACGACAGGCACGCCCGGCATATTCTTGAAGTTTGTAGGCACAGTCCAACGACGGCGTATCCGCCGACGTCGTCATCGCCGTGCCCACGGCGAAACTGTCGATCGGCGCGCGGCTTTGAACAAAGGCCTGAATCCGATGTTCGTCAAGGTTCCCACTGGCCAGAATCTGCACGTCTTCTAAGCCGCCTTCATCGAGAATCCGCCGGACGTGACACGCATGAGCGCCCAGATCACCGCTGTCCAATCGCACCCCTTTGACGGGAATGCCATTTCTCTTCAAGTGCGGTGCCATGTTCACGACACGCCTCGCGGCCGTTTCCGTATCGTACGTATCGATCAGTAGGAAGGCATTGTCCGGTTGGGCCTGTGCAAAGTGATGAAAGGCAGCAGTTTCGTCCTCATGCGCTTGCACGAACGAATGGGCCATCGTGCCGTAGAGCGGGATCCCATAGTGCATCCCGGCGAGCACGGTCGCTGTGCCGGCAAAGCCGGCAAGGTAGCTGGCGCGCGCCGCGAGCAGCCCCGCCTCCGCACCATGGGCGCGGCGCAATCCGAAATCGACCACCGGTTTTCCAGCGGCCGCCAGGACGGAGCGGACGGCTTTCGAGGCGATCATGATCTGGAAGTTCAACAAATTCATGATCCGGCTCTCGACCAGCTGAGCCATGGGCAGGGGGGCCACGATTCGAAGCACTGGTTCGTGCGCAAAGAACAGCGTGCCCTCGGGCATGGCCTCGACGTCGCCAGTGAAGCGAAACGTTTCGAGATACCGCAACAGAGAAGGGGAGAAACGATTGGTCCGCTCCAGCCAGGCCAATTCCTCCGTTGCGATGGATACCTCAGCGAGAAATTCCAGCACCTGTTCGAGGCCGGCGTTCAGCAGAAAATTCCGGCATGGCGGAAGTCGTCGGATAAAGAACTCGAACACGGCAGGCTCATCCATGTGTTCTTCCAGATAGGCCTGAACCATCGTGAATTGATAGAGATCCGTGAGGAGCGCACTGCGTGAGGGGTTCATGCAGCCAGACCCTCCAGATGCAGAGGAACGGCTCCAAGTCTCAGCATCTGCGCCTCGGCTCGAGGTCCGTCGTCAGGATGCACATTGGCCGCCCGGATCCCGTCGGTGAGCAGGCAGACCTCGTATCCCAATGTGCGAGCATCTTTCACCGTATTCAGCACACAATAATCGGTCGCTAAGCCTCCCACAAACAAGCGCCGCACACCGAGCGCTTGGAGGTGGCGATGGAGGGGAGTGTGTTCAAATGCTGAGTAGGCCTCTTCGTTCGCATCGATGGCCTTATAGATGAGGACAGCGGACGGTGGCGCCTCAAAGGATGATGGCGGCAGGGAACCATGCGAGCCCGCGACGCAGTGCACCGGCCAGGGGCCTCCCTGGCCGTGAAAGGAACAGTGGTTGGAAGGGTGCCAATCGCGCGACAAGAAAATGGGCAGACCTTTCGCCTGAAACCGATGGATATACGTCAACAGGACAGGAACGATTTCATCGCCACCGCCGATGCCCAAGGCTCCTCCAGGCAGGAAATCGTTTTGCACATCCGCGATGAGCAACGCATCCTGTGGGGTGAGAAATTGCATGAGACTTAACCCGCACCAACAGGAAGGGGACAAACGGCGGTTGCTTGTAGACCTTTCCGGCCCTCCTCAAGATTGAACAGCACTTCCGTTCCATCTTCTAAATCCCGGAACGTCAGTCCTTTGAGCGCATTCTTATGGAAGTACACCTCCCTGCCCCCCTCCTTCAAAATAAACCCGTACTGTTCCTTCGGAAAGAGTTTGCAGATGACGCCGCGCAGCGGCGAGATGGGCGCCGTGCGATCCTCTTTCTTTGCGCGCTTTTCGCGAAATTTCCTGAGTTCAATCGAGACGGCCTGAAAGGCCTTGCGGATCGCCTCTTCGAACGTCTTGTGCTCCTTGCGGGCGGTGAACGTATGCCGTCCCGGCAGCGATACGACGATGAGCGCCTCTGCGACAGTCGAGGATTTCTTGTGGTGGGGATTCTTGGTGAGGGTGACTCGGCCATGCGTCAGGTCCTCATATCCGCGCTGCAGATCGGCCATACGCGCCTCGATTTCCTTCTTCCAGCGGGGGGTCATGCCCACATTGCGGCTCTCGATTTCCAGCTTCATACGTCCTCCCTTCCTTGGTCCGTTGGCTGAGATCAGCAAGGAACATGCCGCGCGTTTCTCCCACTGCAGCCCAATGCGACACTTAAGACCGACACAGCCGGTTGCCATCTTCATGCCCGCTGGAATATGGTTTGCGGCCATGCCGCTTCTCAAGAAAGAATTCCTCGAACGATATCTTCGACAGAGATTTGGTCCGGCCACCACCCTGCTCTCCTATGGGCCGATC
This sequence comes from Nitrospira sp., assembly GCA_035281245.1. Lineage (GTDB taxonomy): Bacteria > Nitrospirota > Nitrospiria > Nitrospirales > Nitrospiraceae > Nitrospira_C. The sequence continues at coordinate 50,132 of DATEEH010000072.1, read as the reverse complement.
GGCAAAGAGAGTTCAAAGGGCACCTATAAACAGTATGGATATGGATCCCCGATCAAAGCGACGTTCACCGTGGGAAAGAGCCGCCGCTCGGCGGTATTGGAAACGATGAGTCCGGGCCCGTTTGGTCATGAGCATATGGCGGATAGAGCCCAGGCAATGTTGTGGGACTATGAATCCTACGGCCGCCTCCCTCGCCACGTGAAAGCGCTCGATGTCGGGGCGTTCACATCGCGCCAAGAATTGTTTTCCGTGGCCAACGCGCGCGAATTTTTCGTGTTGACCGAATGGATGGAAGGAGCCAGCTATCACGAAGATTTCCGCCGTCTCGTGAAGGGCGGCGCCTTAAGGCCACTCGATCGTCGGCGCGCGACGGCGCTGGCCATCTACTTGGCGGCGATCCATCGACGGAAACGCCGTGATCCGCCTCTCTACCGCCGCCGGATCCGCGAACTGATTGGCCATGGCGAATGCATCATGGGGTTGACGGACAGTTATCCGGTCCCATTCGGCTTTATCACCCAAGAACGTCTCCGAACCATCGAAGACAGGTGTAATCAATGGCGGTGGCGGTTACGCAATAGGACTTCACGACTGTCCCAGGTGCACGGAGACTTTCATCCTTGGAATGTGCTGTTTCGAACAGGCACGGATTTCTCTGTGTTGGATCGATCGCGCGGCGAGTGGGGTGAGCCGGCCGATGACGTCACGTCGATGGCCATCAATTATCTGTTTTTTTCACTATGCCGCTGGCGTCGCCTCCATGGCCCGTTTGAATCTCTCTTTCGACTATTCTGGGAGACCTATGTCGAGCAAAGCGGCGATGAGGAACTGGCGGCGGCCGCCGCGCCCTTCTTTGCGTTTCGAGGGTTGGTGATTGCCAGCCCTGTCTGGTATCCCAAGCTTCCCATGGAGGTTCGTCGGTGCATTTTCCAGTTCATGGAGAACGTGCTTGAAGCGTCGCGTTTCGATCCCGCTCGCGTCAACGAGTATTGCGGCCGCTGAGCGCGGAGCACCCTTCTTATGATGCACGCTCCAGCATGTGGCATTTGGATCACTGGATTACCGGCATCGGGCAAGAGCACGATCGTCGCGGCCTTGCGGCCGCACCTCGAAGGGCTTGGGTTGATCGTGGACGTCCTGGAGTCCGATGAAGTCAGGCGGCTACTCACGCCGCAGGCCACCTATTCGGCGGAAGAACGCGATCTGTTCTATCGAGCCCTTGCGTTCACTGGCCAGCGGCTCGTCGCCCATGGAATCACCGTGGTCTTCGATGCGACCGCCAGCCGGCAAGACTATCGTGATTTCGCACGCGCCGTGATTCCTTGCTTCATCGAGGTAGCCGTGGAATGTCCGCTGGCCGTCTGTATGCAGCGGGATCGGAAAGGGACCTATGAGAAAGGGTTGCGCGGCGAATCAGCGACCGTTCCGGGGCTGCAGGCTCCCTATGAGTCGCCCGCGAATCCAGAGGCCCGGATTGACACCACAAGAGTCTCAGCCCAAGAGGCCGCGCAACAGATCAGCGACATCGTCCGAGCGAGGCTTCATTGAACCGGCCGTCGTGGTGGGCTAGGCAGCGGAGTTGAAATGCCGTTGAAACCATTTCAACGCCTGCTCCGCGACGTCTTCCAACGTTCCTGGTTCCTCGAACAAGTGTGTCGCGCCGGGGATGATCGTCAGTTGTTTGGAGCAGCGGAGCAGGCGGTAGGCCTGTTGATTCATCTCGATGACGGGGAAGTCTTCCCCGCCCACCAAGAGTAGGGTCGGCGCTGTCACTTGAGGCAGATAGCGTTCGGCAAGATCGGGTCGTCCACCGCGTGAAACGATGGCATCGATGCGGAACGACGCACGCGCAGCGGCCTGAAGAGCAGCCGCGGCCCCTGTGCTGGCGCCAAAGTAGCCCAACGGCAGCTGCCTTGTACGAGTGTCTTCGCGCAGCCAGCCGCTCGCCATGAGCACGCGATCGGCTAGCAAATCGATGTCAAACACATTGCGACGATCGTGCTCCTCGTCCTTCATCAACAGATCAAGGAGCAATGTGGCGATCCCTCCCTGTTGAAGGTGTTGAGCCACGGACCGGTTACGCGGACTGAACCGTCCGCTCCCGCTCCCGTGGGCGAAGAGGACAATGCCAGCGGCTCCAGATGAGACATGAAGAGTACCCTCGAGCGCTGCCTGCCCGCCTCGAATCGAAACCGCCTGCTCGACCATGTGATGCCGCTGTGGTACGGCCATATTCCCTCCTCCGATGAGCATTGTCGCGCGTCTGTATGGAATCTCTCAAGGATGTGGCATCTTGGGACCATTGATGAGTAGTCCGCTGTTGTCTTTCTCGCCAGGCGCTCGATGTTCCAAATTGGCTCCACAGAGGATTCCCCTTCAAAAACGATCTTCTCCAGGTATGGGGAGGTGGCATGTCCCTTGCCATTCCAGGGCAGAAATGGAACAGGTTTCATAAGGATGCTGAATGTGACGACCAAGAAGGCTTCCGTGCTGCTCGTGGTCGAGGATGATCGGGAGATGCGCAGTCTGCTCTGCGACGAGTTCTGGAGTGCGGGGTACCAGTTGCGCGAAGCGAAGGATGGCCATGAAGCTTTTACAGCTGTCCTTGAATCAGTGCCGGATCTCATCCTTACCGACCTGCGTATGCCGGCGGGAGGAGCAGATTACATTGGCCGGCTGCGGACCGTGGCCCCTCACTGTCCCATCGTCGTCATTACCGCCTTTGGCGATGCCAGATTGCGTGCGGAGGTCTTGCAGGCCGGAGCGAGCGCCTATTTCGATAAGCCGGTCCGCATTTCAGATCTCAAATTGAAGGTCGAAGAATTGCTCAGCAGTTCCGATCATAGGATCGCCTAGGCATGCATGCTCAAGGGAACAACGAGATGAACGATTCAATTATCGCTGCCCGGCTTGAAGCCATCAGCCAGCTGGCCGGGAGCATCAGTGAACCGGTCGCGGTCATGGATCGCGATTTCAATGTGCTCTACGCCAACAATCTGGCCTCAGCCCAACGGCCGGCCGGACCGAATGCCTCGACCAAGTGTTATGAAGCCTTTGCCCATCGCAAGGAACTCTGCGACGCCTGTCCCGCCACCCAGATCTTTCACGACCCCAACGTCCAACGTGTCTCGTGTTCGAGCGAAGCGGGCCGGCCGCCCTGCGGCATGCGCGAGGCGTTTCCGCTTGCGGGTCACGATGGACGGGTCGTCTCCATGCTGGTCCTAGGTGAGCCCCTGGCCGAATCGAGCGGTCTCACCGAGGCGCATGTTCCCGAAGAAAGCTCTCCCCCGATGGTGCGAGAGCACCTTGGTGATCTCATCGGGAGCAGCCCGGCGATGCAGCAATTGTTCGACATGATTAGTCTCGTGGCCGACAGTTCAGCCACCGTCTTGATCCAAGGCGAGAGCGGAACGGGAAAGGAACTGGTCGCGAAAACCATTCATCACTTGAGTCATCGCCGGGAGAAGCCCTTTGTCGTGATTGATTGCGGTTCGCTGCCCGAAACCCTGCTGGAGAGCGAGTTGTTCGGCCATGTGAAAGGCGCGTTCACCGGAGCCGTGACCAACAAGCCTGGCCTGTTTGAAGTGGCAAATGGGGGCACGATTTTTTTGGATGAAATCGCCGATACGACTCCCATCTTTCAAGCGAAATTGCTGCGTGTCCTCCAAGAAGGCGAAATCAAGCGCGTCGGCGGGAATCATCCGATTAAGGTCGATGCCCGGGTCATTTCAGCGACCAACAAGGATCTGGCCGAGTCGGTGAAGATGAAACGATTCCGGCAGGATCTCTATTACCGCTTGGCAGTCCTGCCCCTTGAGGTTCCTCCCCTCCGGGTGCGGCGAGAAGACATTCCGCTGTTAGTGGAACACTTCGTCGAGGAGTCCTGCACACGTCACCGCCAACCGAAACGTACCGTGTCTCCCGACGTTCTGCACGCATTGGTGGACGCCCCCTGGCCGGGCAATGTGCGAGAGCTTCAGCACTATATTGAGCGAACAGTGGTCACGAAGAAAGGTTCCGCTTTGAGTTGCGACGACCTGATCGACAAAGGATCGAACGGCACGGCCGCCGTCGATCTCCGCTCCGTGTCGAAATGCGCGATGAAACAAGCGGAGAGGGCGCGCATCGTTCAGGCCCTCCAGGAGAGTCGTGGCAATCGGGCGCAAGCGGCTAAGAACCTCAAGATCAGCAGGGCAGGGCTGTACAACAAGCTGCGCGAGTACGATCTGAGCTGACTGCCTATCCGGATTCGATCGGACGATAATTCAGCGGGAGATCGAAGAGGCGCGGCGATAACGCGCGAAGCTTCACGCGTTTATACTCCACGATCCAAGCCCCGTCCTTTCGTGCGATTCGAAGCGGTAGCTGCAAATCCTCCGCCCACCATTGGTAATACATGAAGGATTCTTGTCCCTCTCGAACCGTGATCAGAAAGAGCGTCGTGGGATGGCCATCGAGCACCTCGGTGCCGATCGTTTCACGTCTGATCTCATGAATCATTGACCGCTCGAGCGTGACTCCTTTCGCGGCATCGAACGGCAATGTGGCGAACTGTTTGGTTCGGCTCATCAGCAGCCATATCAGACCCTTGTCCTTCCTGACGATCGTCACTTCAATGGAGCCCGGATCATTGTGCTCGATCCTCCACATGTCCTCCCTATAGTAGAGGTTCCCTCGGTGCGTATGTCCGCCAGTGATCGTAACTTGCTCGGCGACGAACTCTACAGCTTGCACCGGCGTCGTGATGAATAAGAGCGGGATGCACAGCACGAGAGCTCGTATCAGCCTCATGCTTCATTGTTAACTGCAAAGTCCGCGTTGCGACCCTAGGAACTGCCCCATTGCGCCTCAGTTTTTTCATGGATCGTCTAAACGTTTGGACAGTGCAAGTAGTGAGATTTGCTGGATTTTACTCGAGCCATGCCTTGCATTGTCCAAAGAGGTGGAACTTTTTCCTGTTTTCCGGTTTCCCTCCGGTTCGTAGGCCCGCATCGTTACAGCCTGTATTTCCTGGGGATTTTCTTCTTTCCATCACGGCTCGGCTCATCGGCATGGCAGTTGCGCTAGTAACTGGCCGCTGGTGAAGGTGTGGGGCGATTAGGACCGGCCTCCGAATGGCCCTCCTCCTTCGATAAGAAGGCCCTTCACCAGCTCTTTTTCAAAGGCCGGAGCGAGAGCGCGAGGTGACGTTTCACGCCTAACGAGTAGTCGATATTAACCAACCGCCGACATGGGCGGATACAAGAAGAGGGAGGCCGTGTATGTGTTCTTTTCAACAACACCAGCGCAGGCGCCAGAGACATCTGTCGCTCATGCTGCAGAGCGTAGTGCTGACAAGCAGCTTGGTGGCGACGCCATGGCTGTTTGCAGCCAGTCCCGGGGAGTCGTCGCATGAAGGCCATGCGACGCCGGTGGCTTTACCGGGCTGGACGCAGCAGCTCAAGGGCCAGACGGTGGTCGAGAACGCCATCGAAGGCCGGGCCGGCAATGCGGAAAAGATGGAGATGCAGCATCATCGCCTGATGCAGAAGCTCGAACAGCAGGCGCAGCAGGATGCCAAAGCCCAGCAGACATCCGGCGCGTTTAACAGCATGTCGATGATGCATCAATACATGGGTCAGGACGGCAGCAGCTTCCTGCTCATGACGGATTCAGGCAAGGGCGAACCGGTTTTGGCCTCGGGGGGCAAATGCCCGGCCGGTGTCCCCACCAAGTCGTACGACGTGTCGATGATCAATATCGAAATCACGTTGAATCGCTGGCTCGATTTTTATCCTGGCTACATGTACGTGCTGACGGACGATGTGGCCAAAGCGCGCGCCGAGGAAACCAAGAACAGAGAAGCGCGCGATAAGGAAGGTTTCGATCCGGGAGCGGTCTCGACCGGTCTCCAGGGCGACGTGATTCAGCCGCTGGTTCTCCGAGCCAATCAGGGCGACTGCGTCAAGATGACGCTTCGCAATCAAATGGAGGGCGAAGATGGGAGCTTGTTCATCCAAGCCTCCAGCATGGTCGTGAGTGCCACGGGCAAGGCGGCGACCACGACCAATCCCGATTCGATTGTCTCGCCGGGAAAGGCGCAGGAGTTCGAGTGGTACATCCATCCGCACATGCAGGAAGGGGTGCGGCAGTTCCACTCCTATAGCCATGACCGCGAGTTGACGGTACTGGGTCTGTTCGGAGCCTTCGTCATCGAGCCGAAGGGATCCAAGTACGTCGATGCGCTTGGCACGGGCCCGGACAAGGAAGTCAGGAGCGGCTGGCAAGTCAACATCGACAACGGATCGGGGCCGGACTTTCGTGAATTCGTGATTTTTTATCACGAAATCGGCGACGAAGCCTTCCGACCGCTCAACAAGAAGGGCGACTTCCTCCCTCAGCGGGATCCGTTGACCGATGCCTATCGTCCGGGAGGCCGCGCGTTGAATTATCGCAGCGAGCCGTTCGGAATCGATGAGATGCATCTGCAGCACGAGTACTTCGGATTCGAAGACGAGTCGATGGCCTACAGCGGTTATACATTTGGTGATCCGCCGACGACCCTCGCCCGAGGCTATTTGGGCGATCCGGTCAAGTGGCGGGTCGTGCACGGTGGGTCGGAAGTGTTCCATTCCCACCACCCGCACAGCGGAACGATTCGCTGGCAGCGGAGTCCTGGGACGGAACCCAATAATTTATGGGCGATGGGCCAGGATGGTCCGGTGAAGTATCCCGTGGTCCGGACGAAATCCGATCGTGTCGACGTGGAAGTCATCGGCCCGTCGGAAGCGTTGGATCTTGAGCCGGAATGTGGCGGCGGCGGCTGTCAGCACTTGGCCGGCGAGTTCCTCTATCACTGCCACGTCGCGCACCATTATGTGGCGGGCATGTGGGGCTACGGCCGGTTCTACAACACCCTTCAAGTCGGCGCTGGTCACACCGATACGATGCCTGACTTGCAAGAACTTCCCGACCGCAAAGGCCGGATGAAACTCGGCGTCTCGTCCGACAAGCTGATCGGCACGACTGTCGATTGGTTCGGGAAGACCTTCAAGATCGTGGACAAGAGCCAAAAGTCGAACTGGAAGTCGGATCCAATCATCGTGAACGTCAAGGATTGGGTCGAAATGTTCCTGCCTGCGCAAGGCAAGCCGGGCCATACTGACGACGAAAAGGGCCAGATCATGGCCTACGACTCGACGGTCTGGGACTGGAAGTGGAACGGCAACGTGGCGCTCGGCGAGCGGGAGAGCACGGCGAAGTATCCGAAGTATCCTGCCGCCGTCAAGTGGGACGACAGCACCAGGCCGGCAATTCTGTTCGATCCGACCACAGGCAAGATGGCCTGGCCGTTGCTGAAGCCGCACTTCGGCAAACGCAACCCCTTCTCCGCCAACCACAGCGGCGCGCCCTGGCTGGAGCCAATTCACCAGGATGCGAACGGGGAACGGACCTCTGAGCCGGCCAAGCCCGGCGAGCAGGGACGCTGGAGTCTGTGTCCTGAGAATGCCAATCAAAAGTTCTACAACCTCCACTTTGTCCGCATGCCGATCACCCTGGCGAAACAACAGGGGAAGGAGCCGGCCGTTGTGGACAAGGACGGCCTGATCTACGTGCTCCATGAAGAAGAGCGGTTGACCAGAGCCAACGATGATCTCAAGTTCCCCGCGGTCATTCGTGCCAACGTCTATGACTGCGTCGATTTGGTCCTCACCAGCGAGTGGGATGACGACGACTTCACCAATTTCCAGTCGTCCAAGATCAACATCCATCCCCATTTCTTCCAGTTCGACACAGGGAACTCGGACGGCGTGATCTCCGGAATGGAATATGAGATGTCGGTTCGGCCGTTCACCATGTGGGGCAAGGCCAAGAAACACGGCTTGCCTGCACCGATGGTGGCGAAGATCGTCGGCGGCGCCAAAGCCGGAGCCACCTCGATCAAGATCCAGATGGCTCCCGGCGCCACGCCGTTCCATGTGAACACGGAATTGATGATCGGCATGGATTGTTTGGAGAAGGGCAACGACGCGACGGCCTCGCTGCCGCGGGATAAGAGCTGCTCCGAAGTTGCCCGCATCAAGGAGATCAAGGGCGATCAGGTGACGTTCTTCAAGCCCTTGAAGCACAACCATCCGGCCAACGATCTCGTGTCGCCGGAGTTCGTCCGCTATCGGTGGTGGGTGGACGTGGATATGGGAACCGTGTTCTGGCATGACCACGCGTTCGGCGCGACGACCTGGCCGCATGGCGGGTTCGGCGTGACGCTGGTGGAGCCGTTCGGATCCACCTATCACAATCCGAAGGACGGCAAGCTGGTGTGGAGCGGCCCGGTCGCGGACATTCATTCGAATGAGCCGATCGGCGCCGGTGTCAGCGGCAGTTTCCGTGAGCTGATGGTCTCGATCCATGACACGGTCCCGCATACCGTCAACGTCATCCAGGCCGGCAATCCTCCCGGACAGCCGGTGGAAGTGGCGTTGGAAGCGGGCAAGACGGTGTCGTTCCAGATGCCGGACAAGATCTTGAACGCGCCGAATCAGTACATCAACGGCGGCACGCACACGACCGGCAGCGGATTTAACTTCCGCGCGGAACCGTTTGCGCAGCGCCTCTCGAACAATCCGGATCCCTCCAAGCTGTTCAGCAGCGCGATCCATGGAGACCCGGATACGCCGCTGCTTCGCGCGTACACCGGCGACACGGTGGTGTTCCGTCTGTTGCACCAGCTGATGAACGAGTCGCATGTCTGGACCCTGTCCGGCCATACCTTCCTGACGGAACGGTATGCGGCGGATGCCAACCGGAAGTACTCCATCCACGTTGGGATCGCCGAGCGGTATGACCTCGTCACCAAGGCGGGCGGATTCCAGGGCATGCCGGGCGATTACATCCACTTCAACGGACGAAGCTCGCACTTCGCCGAAGGGGGATGGGGCATCTTCCGCGTGCTCGGCAAGGCGGTCGAGGATCTGAAGCCGCTGCCGAAGGGGACAAACCCGAACGGCATTGCGGCCGCGCCAAGTGGCGTGTGTCCGGCCGACGCGCCTGTGAAGAGTTTCAACGTCGTGGCATTGGACCGTCCGCTGAAGCTGAATCCGAAAGCGCCGGACGTGATCGAAGTGGACTTCGAACGCAAGATCGAGTTGACCGTACCGGAAGGCAAGATCTTCGCGCTCGAGGAGGAGGCGACGACGGTGGCCAGCGGGGCGACGCCGCATCCGTTGACCCTCCGCGTCAACCTCGGCGACTGCATCAAGGTCAATCTGAAAAACAAGATGAAGGCGAGCCGGGCCTCCTTCTTTGCGCCGGGATTGGCCTTCGATCCCAAGGACAGCCTTGGCCTGAACGTGGGGAACAACCCCGGGGACCAGACCGTTGGTCCGGGCGAAGGTCGGGCGTATACGTACTATGCGCATCCGGCGAACAAGGAAACAACCTCGCTGGTCTGGGACGGCGGCAACATCGTCGTCAATCCACGCAACGGGTTGTATGGGGCGATCATCGTCGGGCCGAAGGGATCGCAGTATCGTGATCCCGTCACCGGCGCGGATCTCTCGCAGAAGAACGCCTGGAGAGCGGATGTCATCGTCGATGCCAGCCTGCCGGAGAATGTCGGCAAGCGGAATTATCGCGATGTCGCATTGTTCTTCCAGGACGAAGACAACATCATCGGAACCGCGTTTATGCCCTATGTGCAGAACGTCGCCGGTTTGACGTCGGTGAACTACCGCGCCGAACCGTATAAGTTCCGTGAAGATCAAGGCTGCTCGCTGGGCAAGATTTTCCAGCCCTGCGTCGTGGACAAGCCTGAAGATCCGGCCACGCCTCTGATCGAGGCGCATGCCGGTGACGCGGTGCGCATCCACGTGATCGGGGCCAACAGCGAGCAAAACGGCATGTTCACGGTCGAAGGCCACGAATGGCCGATCGAGCCTTACATGCCGGGTGCCGATATGATCAGTGTGGTGGAGTACGCCGGATCCGAGACCCTCGATGTCTTTATCCGTGGCGGAGCGGGTGGACCGTACCGCCAAGTGGGAGACTTTGTGTGGTCGAATGCTCGGCTGCCCTATTCACAGTCAGGGCAATGGGGCTACCTCCGCGTATTGCCGGCAGGTGATTCGCGGATCCAGCCGCTGGGTGCGGCCAGCATGGGGTCCAAGCGGGCCGAAGGAGAGCCGCAGCCCCACGCGATTCCGACGGCGATGAAATAATCGACGAGGGAAGCGTGTAGGTCTACCTGGGGGAGCTGCGCCGGTTGGTGTGGCTCCCCCGTCTTTTTAGAAGTTTGAATGGAGGAGGAGGCCGGCGTGAACACGACGATGACTCACACAACTGTCGCACTATGGGTAGCGATCTGCATGACCGTTTCCACGGCCTATGCGTACGAAGAAATCACGGTATCCGAGGGTGGGACCCTCACGGGGACGGTGAAGCTCGACGGCGCCGTGCCCAAACCGAAAGGGTACAACCTCGTCACGTTGCCGGACCAATATTATTGTGGGCGCATCTCCGACGGACAGGGCTGGCGCATCCTGCAACCGTTCCAGGTCGGACCAGACGGCGAGTTTCGCGATGTCGTGGTCTATCTGGAGGGCATCGACAAAGGCAAAGCCTTCGACGACAGGGGCATGCCGCAAATTGAAGCGAAAGACTGCCTGTTCGTTCCGTTCACCACGGTCGTGCGGGACGATCAAACGGTGACCGTGGTGAATATGGACCCGGTCATGCACGACATTCAGGCCTATGAAACGTCACATCTCGGTCCGCGTGTGCTGTTCAACGTGCCGCTCCCGATGAATCCGCAGCATCCCCGCAACTTCAAGGATCGCAGCGATGCCGCGATGTATCACAGACACATGGCGGGCGCGCCCATGAAACAGTTGGTCAATCTGAGCAAGGGGCGCCGGATCTTCGTCATGCAGTGCGGCTTCCACGCCTATATGGAGAGTTGGGGCGTCGCCGTGACTAATCCGTATTTTGCCAAGACGGATGAACAGGGCCGGTTCACCATGACGGATGTGCCGCCAGGGACCTATAAGTTGGTTGTCTGGCATCCCTATGTCCGGACCACGATAGAGCAAACCGTCGTCATCGGTCCGAAGGAAAGCGTCGAAGCCAATATCGTCGTCCCGGCTCCGATCGGTCGTCTCTACGCCAATGAGGTGCTGGATCATCCGTACACTCGGTACAACGTGCCTGAGGAAGTGCAGAAAGAGATCGATCCCATGGTCCAAAAGCAGGAACGGTGAGGGAGACGTGAAGCGTTAGGCGTAAAGCGTGAGAGGTGAGGTGAAACGCGCCTTACGAGGAAGAGGAGGCCAAACTCGTGCAACGCAATGAAATACAAGCATGGCAACGCTGGAACAGGATGCTCAACGCCTTGTTGGTTCTCGTGGTGTGTCTGATCGTCGCAAGGGTGGCGTGGGGATTGGATACGCAGGACATCGTTGTCGAATGGACGCCGGAGGGAAAACAGCTAGCGATGCAACGCGCCGCAGAATGGCAGCCCAAAGAGGAGATGGTACTCGTGCCAGCCGGATCCTTTCTCATGGGCAGCGACAAGAAAATCGATCGCAACGCCTATAAAGCGGAACTGCCGCAACGATCGGTGTATCTCGACGGTTACGAGATCGACAAGTATGAGGTCACGGCCCTGCACTATTTGAAATTTGTGCTGGAGACAGGCCGCATGCCGCAACTCGATTGGCGCTACGACGGCGGAAATTTTCAAGAGTCCATGGCCAACCATCCGATCATGCACGTGAGCTGGACTGACGCCGATGCGTATTGCAAATGGTCCGGCAAGCGATTGCCGACCGAAGCGGAATGGGAGAAGGCCGCACGCGGTGAAGACGGACGGATTTTTCCCTGGGGCAATCAGATGGCCGGATTGACCCGCGCAAATTACGGACGGACGGGACTCTCCGGACCGGTCCGCGACCGTCCCGAGCGATTGCTGCTCTATCCGCCCATCATTTCAGTCGACAAGTACGACAACGCGGCGAGCCCTTACGGCGTGCAGCAGATGGCCGGCAACGTCGCGGAGTGGGTGGCGGATTGGTACGACAAGGACTATTACCAGACGGCGCCAGATCGCAATCCGAAGGGGCCTGACGCCGGAACGAATCGGGCCTTTCGCGGCGGCGGTTGGATCGATAGTACGCCGACCGTGCGAGCGACCCAACGCAACGGCGCGCCCCCGGAAACCAAGATGAACTGGCTGGGATTCCGTTGTGCGAGGTCGCTGCAACCGTCAAGCGTCATTGGTCAATCGGCAATGGAAAAAGACAAAGGGTAGCATCTCGATGCATCGCTTACTCAACACGCTGATGTCTCGTGCCGGCGAGCGCAATTCAGCGCAATCATCGAAGGACGAACGTCTTTCGATGTTCGTCCAGGAAGGGAGGCATCATGCAGGTTCGGATGTGGAGGAAAGGAGCGGACCTTGGGCTGCGGCGTGTCGCCATTGCGATCGCCTTGGGAGTCGCTGTTTCTGGTGTGTGGCCGGCTGGGGCTGAAGAGCCGAAGCCCATTGCCCAGACGCAGGCCTCAGAACCAACCGGCAATATGGTCTTCTTCAAGGGTGGATTCGTGGGGTTCAACAGCAACCGAGGAGGGGAGTTCTTCACGGACTGTGGCCTGGCATCCACGACGTGCGGACAGAACAACAGCAGCTACGGGCAGGTCGGACCTTACGTCGGGATCAGCTTTTGAGGGCCGCTCCGGATTCGTCGGACGTCTAGGGTGAGACCCAGTACTGCTCTGTTCAAACGCTGGCCATCATGTGGTATGGAGGACCATGGGCCTCGTGGTGATGATTGCCGCCGTTGCTCTGTTGTTCCCGATCTCGTATCTCATCGCCATGTCCGCTGGAGCCACAGCAGCCGATCCGGCTGATGTCTCCAGAGGAAACAAGATTTACCTCAAATACTGCAGCGGGTGTCACGGGACCCAGGGGCAAGGCGACGGCTATCGTCTGCTGGGTCCCGACCCGGCCATGCTCGTGTTGCCCGAGACGCAGGAACGTTCCGACGCCGATCTGCTCTTCACGATTCATCACGGCAAGCCCAACATGCCGGCGTGGAAATATCGGCTGTCGCCTCAGGACAGTCGGGATGTCCTGGCCTATATCCGATCGCTTCCGCGTGAACGAAGCCAGTGAGCGAGGATCCAGATGCCGGATCGCGACGACCCCGCCACCAAATCTAAAGACGGCAAGCCTCTGTCGGCTGAAGCCGGCTTGAATGCCAAGCCCGGGAGAGATGGTCGAGTGTTTTCCGATGAGCTGGAAGCGATCCCGACCGTCATTCCACGGGAAGGGGACGGCTATCGCCGGAAGGCCATCGGCGAGGCCGGGCGGCAACTGACGCAGGAGGACCTCCAGCGCATCAACACGCGCAAAGGACTGATTCAACTCCTTCGAGAGGAAGATGTCGACCTCGAAGAGGTACGCAACACCTTGCTCTACGAAGAGGAGCTGAAATGCCTCCAAGTCGAACTGGTCCGGCTTCAACGCTGGGTCCAGAGCACAGGTCGACGGATTGCCATCATTGTGGAAGGACGGGATGCCGCGGGGAAAGGCGGGACGATCCGCCGTTTTACGGAACATTTGAATCCCCGTGCCATGCGTGTCGTCGCACTGCCAAAACCCACCGAACAGGAACGGGGGCAATGGTATTTCCAGCGATACATACAGCAGTTGCCCAATAAGGGCGAAATCGTGTTCTTCGACCGGAGTTGGTACAACCGAGCCGTCGTGGAACCGGTGATGGGATTCTGCAGCAAAAAGGAACATCAACGCTTTCTGCAGCAGGTCACCGAGTTTGAGCACATGCTGTACGAGGACGGTGTCACCCTCATCAAATTTTGGTTCTCGATTTCGAAGGATGAGCAGCAACGGCGGTTCGAGGCGCGGCGCCTGAACCCCCTGAAGCAATGGAAATTGAGCCCGGTCGACGAGAAGGCACAGGAACTGTGGGACAGTTACACGCGCTACAAGGAAGAAATGTTCAGCAAAACTCATACGACGTTCAGCCCCTGGATCATCGTCAAGGCCAACGACAAGCAAGCCGCGAGGCTGGAAAGTCTGCGCTTCGTGCTGAATATGTTGCCGTATAAAGGCAAGGAAGAGGCGAAGACCCGCTTGGCGCCGGATCCCAATATCGTGACACGCTACCACCGCCGTATGGACGAACTGGATCTCTAAAAACGTCTTCCTGTAAGTGATGCTCTGACAAGTTTCGATATGCCCATTAATATAATTCATATAGCTCTTGAGCTAAGCAGTTCAGGCCTGCTATCCTCCCCCCGCCTAACCCAAGACCGCGAAGAACTGGCAATTCAGGATGTCGTGCAAGGTCCATTAGCTCCCCGCTCTGGCTCCTTCCCATCCGAACTTCCGGACCATGAATTTTATGAAGCCCAGAACGTAGGGCAACGTTCCTTCCCAACCTCCTTTTAAAAGGGATCAGCACGCGCTCCATCTCCTCATCCACGACGGTCATGTCCGGGATCATGAACACAAGGGGTGTTTCTTCCATCTCACTGCCGATCGTGCTGATCCTTTGTTTCGTAACGGCGGTTGCCCTCGGTTTCTATGCATTGGAGTTTCTGCGCGCGCTGTTGGTGAACGACAAGGGGGCCGATCTCGCCAGAACTGCGGCGAAAGTTGCGCATACACTCGATCGCGTCCTGTTCGAACGGTACGAGGATATCCACGTGTTCTCGACTGACCGGACTCTGCTTGAAGGAAAACCGGACGAGAAGGCGCAGCGATTGCGGCAATACAAACAGGTCTATTGGTACTACTCCTGGATCGGCACGACGGACGCGGCCGGATACATCACGGCGGAAACCGGACCGGATGCCCGGCCGACGAGCAATCGGACCGACGTGCTGCCATCGGAATGGCTTGAGACCGCGAAACGGACACGACAGGTATATTTTGGCGTGGACGTCCAACAGACAGAAGGCGCTCTGATGGTGGGGTTTGCGGCCCCCCTTCACGCCCCTGACGACGACTTTCGAGGCGTCGTGACCAGCCGCATTCCGCTGGAACAGTTTCGAGCCATACTCGAGGAAGAAGGCGACGTTCAGGAAGACAATGGCGCGATTGACTGGATCTTGGTGGATCGCGATGGCGTCATCCTTCTCCAAAAGAGTCAACCAGCCGGCAATATCCCGTTGTTGTCAAAAGCCCAGTCTGCGTCCTTTACACGAGCAGCCACAGGTCGTGAGAAAAACGGCTTTCTGGAGGAGTTACACGAACATGGGAACCCTGTGGTGACCGGGTTCGCGCGGACCGGCGGATACGGAGAGTTTTCGGGATTGGGCTGGATCGTGATCGCTCAAATGGATCGTGCCCATGCCTATGCGCCCATCAACAAGCTGGTCTGGAGAGTTGGCCTGACCGGATTGTTGATCGTTGCCCCTTTGACGGGATTTGGGATCTACGCGGCTCGTAAGCTCGCGCGTGAACGTCACGATCTGCTTCGAGCGCGACAGGACTTGGAAAGGTCGGTTGCAGAGCTGGGCCGGTCGAACTCCGATCTGCAACAGTTTGCCTATGTCGCCTCTCACGACTTACAGGAACCGTTGCGCATGGTGGCGAGTTACACGCAGCTCTTGGCGAAGCGCTATAGAGGCAAGCTTGGCGAGGATGCGGATGAATTCATTGCCTATGCCGTGAACGGAGCCAATCGCATGCAGGCCCTGATTCAGGACCTGCTTGCCTTCTCTCGGGTCGATCGGCAAGGGCAGCACTTCGAAGCGACATCCGCGGAGACTCTGTTGGGCTATGCGCTCGACAACCTCAAGGGAGCGATCGACGAGAGCAAGGCCGTGGTGACCTATGATCCACTGCCCACGGTGATGGCCGATGAGCGGCAGTTCCTGCATCTGCTTCAAAATCTGTTGAGCAATGCCATCAAGTTCCATGGACCGGAGCCTCCGCGCATTCACCTGTCCGCCGAGCGGCGCGAAAAGGAATGGTTGTTTTCGGTTCATGACAACGGCATCGGGATCGATCCGCAATACGGCGAACGCATCTTTGTCCTTTTTCAGCGCCTGCATACGAATGCCGAATATCCTGGCACCGGTATCGGGTTGGCCCTCTGCAAAAAGATCGTCGAGCGTCACGGCGGACGCATTTGGATGGAATCTCAGCTCGGCCAGGGCGCGACCTTTTACTTCACCCTGCCGGATCGAGATGTGCCCCTCGCAGCCAAAGCATGAACACTCATTTCTGCACACTGCATGTGTACGGTCACCAGCACGAGAAAGGAGAGCATCGATGTCCGCAGCCGAAGCGTTGAAACCGGTGGAGATCCTCTTGGTCGAAGACAATCCCGGCGACGTCCGTTTGACCAAGGAGGCGCTGAGGGAGGCCAAGGTGATCAATAACCTGACGGTGCTCAAGGACGGTGTCGAGGCCCTGGCGTTTCTCCGCCGGCAAGGAAGCTATGACAATGCGGTCACCCCCCATCTCATCCTGCTGGATTTAAATCTGCCCAGGAAAGACGGCCGCGAAGTCCTCGCCGAGATCAAAGCCGACGAAAAATTGAAACGAATTCCGGTCGTCGTGCTGACGACCTCCCAGGATGAACAGGATGTGTTCAAGAGCTACAACCTTCACGCGAACTGTTACGTGACGAAGCCCGTCGACTTGGAGCAGTTCATGACGGTCGTGAAATCGATCGAGGATTTCTGGCTGGGCATTGTCATGTTGCCGAAGAACGGAGTCGTGCGCCGAGAGGGCTGAGTGCAATGCGCATCCTGATCGTGGAAGATAACCCCGGCGATGTGAGGCTGCTGCGGGAACATTTGGTCGGTGATCGTAGCCTCGAGGTGTTCCAGCTGGTGCATGTCGATCGGCTCGCGTCGGCCCTGGAGTCCCTGAATCAGGGCGGCTTCGATGTCGTGCTTCTCGATCTGTCGCTTCCGGACAGCCAGGGTATCCACACATTGACCAGGATGCATGCGGTGAAGCCTGGCATGCCAATTGTCGTGTTGACCAGCATCGACGACGAGGTCTTGGGCCTGCAGCTGCTCCAGGTCGGGGCTCAGGATTATCTGGTCAAGGGGGAGTTGACGGCATCCCTGCTCAGGCGGTCCTTGCGCTACGCCGTCGAGCGCAAGCGCGCGGAGGTCGAGCTTCGCCGAAGCGAGATCTTTCTGGAATCCATTGTGGAAAACATCCCGCACATGATCTTTGTCAAGGACGCCGGTCAGTTACGGTTCGTGCGCTTCAACAAAGCAGGTGAAGCCTTGCTCGGCCATGCGCGACAGGAGCTGATTGGAAAGTCGGATTACGACTTCTTTCCCAAGGACGAAGCGGACTCCTTTACGGGTGCCGATCGGGATGTCCTTAAGAATTGCCAAGTCCTGGATGTTCCGGAAGAACCCATTCTCACCAAAGGGAAAGGTCTGCGATATCTGCATACGAAGAAGATTCCGATTCTCGACGAGAACGGCCAGCCGCTGTACCTGCTCGGCATTTCCGAAGACATCACCGAGCGCAAGCGCGCGGAGAACCAACTGCAACGGTCATTTGAACTGCTGCGCACGCTCTCTCAACGGCTGGATGTCGTACGAGAGGAAGAGCGGACGAGGATTGCCAGGGAGCTGCACGACGAACTCGGTGTCCGCATGACCTGTATGAAGATGGACTTGTCCCGATTGCTCGCCATGATGCGGGAGTCGCTGTTCCCCCGGGACAAGATGGACGAGAAAATCCGCTCGATGAGCGCAGAGGTCGACACCACCATCGCCGAAGTTCAGCGGCTGGCTGCGGAACTGAGGCCTGGAATTCTCGACGATCTTGGGTTAGTGGCGGCGATCGAATGGCAGTGCCAGGACTTCGAGCGGCGGAGCGGCATTCGTTGTCTCTGCGAGGCGTCTTTCGATCAAATCAATCTCAGCCCCTCCCGTGCCACCGCCGCGTTCCGGATCTGTCAGGAAGCCCTGACCAACGTCGCACGTCATGCCAAGGCGACATTCGTCAGGGTGCTGGTGAAGGAGAACGGGGAGGATGTGTTGATCGAGATTCAGGACAATGGACAGGGCATTCCGCCTGAGAAACTCAACGATGCGAGCTCATTGGGGCTTCTCGGCATGAAGGAACGTTCAATGGCGATCGGCGGCTCGCTGGAGATCGCCGGCTGGGCCGGGCAAGGCACCACCGTCACGTTACGGTTGCGGTGCAAGGACGCGTGAGGCGGCTATCAACAGGTGAGAAACAAGGCACGGCTATGCTCAAGATTCTGATCGCAGACGACCATTCCATATTCCGCCGCGGCCTCAAAGACTTGCTCTCCGATGGTCTGGGCCCCGTCGCCGTGGGAGAATGCAGCAACGCCTTTGATCTTTTTCAGTTGGTGAAACAGAAGAAGTGGGACGTGGTCATCCTGGACATCGGCATGCCTGGGACCACCGGAACCGAGGCCCTCATTCAAGTAAAACGTCAGCGACCGTCGTTGCCCGTCATCATGTTGAGCATGCATCCTGAAGATCAATACGCCGTACGCATGTTCAAGGCCGGAGCGAATGCATATCTCACGAAGGCCAGCGCTCCCGAAGAACTCGTGACGGCCATCAAAAAGGTCTTGGGCGGGGGGAATTACGTCAGTCCGTCGCTCGGCGAAAAGCTCGTCCATCTGTTTCATCGAGGCGAAGAACAGCCTGCGCATGAACTCCTTTCGGACCGCGAATTCGAAGTCATGCGTCTGTTGTCCGCAGGGAAGACCGTCTCTCAAATCGCCGAAAGCATGCATCTCGGCACGACCACGGTGAGCACCTACCGCGCGCGCATTCTGGAGAAACTGCACCTTAAGAATAACGCCGAGCTGATGCGCTACGCCGTTCAAGAAGGCATTGCCTAGACCTCTCGCGCTCCCGCCCGTCCCTGTCGTTCCTTGTCTGTCGTTGAAATGAGGACAAGGACCTCTACGGATCCACGACGTCACAATCATCGTCACGCTGATAGTGCCGCCCCGGTCCCTTCGCTATAACTCCCATCTGTTCGCAACCTGAACCGATCGCCCACTGTCGCGAAAGTATCCCGATGGCTGAGAGAGAGAAAGGAACTCACACCATGAATGCGACGATCGAATCGGCCCTCCGATTGCACCTGTTGCAGGAAGGCCCATGCAGCCTCGAGAGTCTGCTTGCTCGACTGTCTCAATACTCCTGGAGCGAGATCTTCAGCGTCGTGGACCAGCTCAGCCGGGAAGGACGTCTCGTGCTTCGTCGGCCGGGCCGCAGTACGTACGAGGTTTCGATCGAACCGAGCGGCGCGAGCGGGGAACCGGCGGAGGGAACCGGGGCCACGGGGTGCCGGTCTCATGAAGCCCGGCCGTCCGAGAAATGAGAAAGCGGCTCCATCCGGGGAGGAACATCTCATGAGACTCGTCGTCGTGTGCTGTCTGTGCGAGAAAGTCTTCGATGATATGGAGAATGAGATCGGAAAGGCACGCTGGAAGGAGCGCCAATCATATATGACGACCTATCAGCTTACGCGAGCCGATATTCGAGTGTCCCACGGCTACTGCCCCGACTGTTTGAAGGCGTATCGAAACTTTCTGAGGCTGCCCCGGGAATCCCGTCGTGCACGGCAGAAGGAGGAAAAGGCATGAAGGCGACGATCGATGGATCGCGAACGCAGGGTCATGTCTGGTCGATCGTGTTGGGCGGCGGCGACTGCGGTCGCATGACAGACTTCATCCAACGCTGGTTGGGCTATCCCCGACCGAAACAATATTGCGCGTTTTTCGGAGAACGATCCCTGTTCCAGCATACGTTGGACCGCGCCTCCGCATTGTCCCGCCAGGAACATATTTTGGCGTTGGTGACACGCGAGCATGGGCGCGAGGCATGGTCTCAGCTGGAAGGCCGTGGGGCCGGCACGGTGCTGCTGCAGCCGAAAAATCGGGAGTCTGCCGCCGGCATTTATCTGTCATTGACCTATCTCATGGCGAAAGATCCTCATGCCACGGTCGTGATCTATCCTTCCGATCATTTTGTGTATCCGGAAACGAGCTTCCTGATGTCGGTTCACCGGGCGCTGTGCACGCTCGAGTGGTTTCCCGAACGGTTCCTCGTCCTCGGCGTCCCTCCCGACCGGCTCGAACTGGACTATGGATGGATCGTTCCGGGTGAACGGATTCACGGATTCGAACGATACCGGATGCATGCGGTCAAGGGATTCGTCGGCAGACCAACGGTGGCCCAAGCCGATGCCGCACTTGCCGGCGGCGCATTGTGGAACACCTCCGTCATGGCCGCCAAGGCGGAAACGCTATGGCATATGGGATGGGAGTGTTTCCCGGACCTTATGCCAAGATTTGAACGGCTCGGTCGATCGATCGGCACATCAAACGAAGCACAGATTCTCGATGAGATTTATCATGATATTCCCGCCCATGATTTGTTGTCTCAATTGCTCCGGCGCATGCCTGACCGGGCCGCCGTCATTGAAATGAACGGCGTGCTGTGGAGCGATTGGGGGAAGCCGAACCGCGTTATGGACTCGTTGCGGAGGATCGGACGTGAACCGGCCTTCCCGGCAGACTTGTACGGAAGGAGTTCACCGGTCCGAGAAGATGTCAGAGCGGCGACTCAATATTGAAACACAGGAGGGCAAGCGATGAAAGTCCATGCAGATCCCCAGAAGTTTGGCGCTGTCCTTTCCGGCAATGGTGTTGAAACGGGACACCATTCGTCCGGTGACCTCTATGGGCGTGTCGCCGAATTGGCCTACTTCCTCTACGAGCAGCGCGGTCGCGAAGATGGTCGCGATGTGGAAGACTGGATTCGGGCAGAACAAACGGTGCTGGCCTCACAGGGTCATGCCGCGCCAAGAGCGGAGGACAAATCGGAAAAAGCTGCGAAGTCAAAAAGGGCGGCCAACGCGAAGAAGAAATGAGGATTGACCATGCTGCTGGTGTGCTGTTTCTGTGACAAGGTTCATGACGACGCGACGTCTCACGCTCGCGAACGTCTCTGGCAGGATCTGCGCGTCTATAACGCCGTACGCAACCCGAAGCGAGAGGACACGATCTTCTCCTATACCTGCTGCCAGGAGTGTTTACAGCGCGACCCCCGTGCCATCGTCTTTCGAGCGAGACGAAACGAGACAACAGCTCCCGTGCTTCGTCGCTAAGCTTCTCCCGCAGCGCGAGTCGCTGCGGCTCGCTCACAACACCATCAAGCCACCATGATGACTCTTCCAGGGAATGGCGCCCAGCCCGACCCGGTTCCAGGCAACGCACAAGACCCCTGCGGCATCGTTGTGCTTTCATCGGCACGCAAAATCTTGTACCTCAACAAGGCTGCACGCGATCTGCTCACGGTGCTGAATCAACATGAGAGAGGACGTGCATCAAATGATTCGCTGCCGAGGTCGATCGAATACCTTTTGGACGAGATATTGGCATTGGTACGGATTCAGGTCGATCATCGCGGCTGGAGACGACTCGCCGCAAAACGCCTGCTCAAGGCCCCTGGCGAATCAGTCCTCGTGCAGGCATTCGGGATGCGTCGCCGCCCGGATGCTCCGCAGTCGCCTATCGTGCTGACGATGCGGTAGCGGTCAACCGACGAGCAAGCGAGGCTATCGAACGACGAGGACGGGACAGGCGACATGGTGCACGATCGCATGGGAGACGCTTCCAAGGAGAAACCGATCCAATCCTTCCCGCCCGTGCGAGCCGACGATCACGAGGTCGAACTCCCTCGAGACGTCTGAGACGACCGGAGCGGGATCCCCCTTCATCACACGGGTTGACGTCGTGAAGGCCGGCGCTGGCAATCGCTGCGCACAGGCGCGGACAGTCTCTTCCGCCTGGCGGGTGATTTCCTCGGACCAGGTGGCAAAGGCAGCCGCCGGTGATTCTTCCAGCACGTGGAGGATCGGCAGGGCCGTCAAGATCATGGCATCCACCGGCATCCGGAACGGATGGCGGATCAGCCAATCACAGGTTTTCATTCCATCGGTCCTGCCTTCGATCGCGATCAGCACCCGTCGGATCTGCTTGGCCCGACCTTTGACGAGCAACGTCGGCTGCATCGCGTGCAACAGCACCCGATGAGACACGCTGGTGAGGACGAGTTCGGCGACACGCGAATGGTCGTGAGTGCCGACGACAATGAGATCCGCGGAAACGGACGAGGCGGTGTCGAGGAGAAAGCGGGCAGGTTTTCCAAACTCGCAAAGCCGGTTGGGCTTGGGAATGTCGTCGGGCAGCATCGTCGATGCCCGTTCCAACGATTCCCATCCGGCATCATACATCGACTTTTTGAAGATGTCGTAGCCCTGCAAATTGGCAGCCTCGGCCACGATGGGGTATTCGAACAGTCCGAGGTCGACCCCATGGACCAGCGTCACCTCGTCGGGCCGATAGAGCAGGCCGAGCTGTTCGACGGCGGCGAACGCGGCGTCGGACCAATCAACTCCCGCGACGACTTTCACGGCTCACACACCTGCATGCGCGCAGCTCAATGAGGGGACGAGTGCGCAGTTCGCGATTGTTTCGCCGCTTTCAGGTATTCGAGTACCTGTGCGTCATCCACTTGCGTGAAGGAATGATAATGATGACCGACCGCGATGAATGGCTCGGGAGTATCGAGGATGATCACGTCGTCCACGCGGCTGCGCAGAGGGGCCACGTTGTCCTGTGGAGCGACGGGTAGAGCGGCCACCAGGCGTCCCGGAGACAACTCCGTGATCGCTTCAATGGTGGCGAAGAACGTCGCGCCGGTGGCCATGCCGTCATCGACAAGAATGACGGTTCGGCCGGTGAGAGAGGCCAGTGGCAATCCGTTCCGATAGCGCTGTTGTCGAGCCGCGATCTCCTCGCGGGCACCTTTGATGAGGGCCTCGAGGTCGGCATGCGAAAGCTGAAAGGCCTCGACCGCGTCCGCGTTCAGATAGATGGCGCCGGTTTCGCTGAGCGCGCCGATCGCATATTCAGGGTTGTCCGGCGCACCCAATTTCCTTGTGATGAAGACATCCAGGGGCAGATGGAGTGCGATGCTGATTTCGTAGCCCACTGCGACCCCGCCGCGGGGCAACGCAAGAATGAGTCCGTTGGGATCGTTACGATAGGCTTGCAGCCGCGCTGCCAGCAGCCGTCCCGCTTCTTCACGATTACGGAGCACCATGGTCCGCCTCACGAGAATGGGGGTTGTACCGCAAGACGCATGACCAATGCCAATTGTGTACACAGATATCCCTGCAATGCGACAGGTCATTTCCCTGGGGTGTTGCGCGGCGCCTCTGCTGGTCGGCCTCTTCGAGCCAATTCTCCCAGTCTCAGCAATCCTTCTTATGGGGGCGCCGTGCCACATCGCGGGCCGAACGATGTAGCGATTCGGCACAGTGCAATAGGGACCGACAAAGTCGCAGTCTCGATGAAAGACCGGCGAAGAGCGGTGATTCGTTCACTGGATGGCTGTGTTGGACTTTGGCGGCCGCACGATCTTCGGACAGACCCTTATGTAAATGTCACGGCATTGGGGTTGCAGTACGACAACATTAGGCGGGCGAAAGCGAAGGATGGCCGGATCACTCAGCACCCGCGCGAGTACAAGAATCGTATTCCGATCTCTAACTGAGGAGGGTGCTATGACGCGTTGCATTCACATATTGTGGAGGATGGTCGTTCCCATGGCCTTTGGCGTCGTGACGTTGACAGGTCCGAGTATGCCCGCGACGGTCCAGGCTGAAGACGAGATGAAAGTCGACATTAACATCACGGACCGCGGCTACGATGTCAAAGGCTTTACGACTCCGGGTGCCCTTACCCGGATCGTCGTGAAGAATCAAGGCACGATGACCCATGGCATCAGTTCACCGATGTTTAAAGAAGGCGTCGTGAAAAAAGAAGGCGACGGAGTGGAGATTCGAGGGCAGAAGGGCAAGGGCTATCGCGCGTATCATCTGGAGCCGGGCCAGACGATGACGTTGGTTTTCAGCAAATCGTCCAAAGCGGATCCGACGACGGGCATCAGCGAAACGACGCAAGTGCCCTTTTGGTGCGATATCCACCAGCACATGAAGGGAGAATTCCTGGTCGTGGAGACGAAAGGCGAAGTCGGCGGCGGCTGACGACCCGCAGGCATGTCGAGTGGAGGGTCGTGCGGTGATACACCGGACGACCCTTTCCTCACTCAATGGAATACGGAGACGAGATTGGGCGGTAATCGAGAAATGGACCGCTAGACAAACGAGGGGGCACGTGGACGTTCCCCCGCCTGTGGATGGTGCACAGACATGCGCATGGGCCCATACGCGCACATCGCGAAGACAATACTTTTGAAGAGGAGATCGGTGGCATCCTCCATGCGCACGAAGCCAACTGCTCCCGCAGCACTCATCGCGTTATGGACGTAGGGGGCATATTCACTCGATACCCCCATGATCACGACGTGAGGCAACACGTTCTTGATCTTGCGGATCGCGTCGACGCCGTTCGGCAAATGCGCGTCGATCAGTACCAAGTCCACCGCCTTCGAGTTGGCAAGTTCGACTGCTCCTTCTGCGTTGGAAGCTTCTCCGGCGACCTCGATGAGATCGGAATAGCCGTCCAAAATCACGCGTATCATTTCTCGAATGGATGTGTGGGCATCGACAATCAACACCCGCCATCGGAGAGCGGCTTCAGTTGTCAGTGACACTGACGATGGGTCATGTTCACATGGCTTTGTTGACGTGATCGTCGGCATGGGCAGGCCCTCCCTCTTCAACCCTGCATGTGGACTGAGTGTTCGTAGCCCTTTCGAATACTTTTCATAACTAGGGAGGTCCCTAGTCGGCGCCGACTCCTCGTGCGAGGCCCATCGACCGTGTATCTGCAAGAGGTTGGACCAGCGGCGCTCGTTGCACTCGAGTCAAAGACATATTAAGGTTCGCCACAATCGCAATGGGACCACGCTACTAATGGTGGAGATGAAAGTTCCCCCACGCCGTATTGTGCTGGTGAGTGTTGGCCTGGCAGCACTCATCGGCGGGGGTTATTTTCTGCTTGCCTCGGCCTTTTGGAACCGGGAATTGCCCGAAGGGTTGATCCAGACCAACGGTCGCATCGAAGGGGATCATCTCACCCTTGCCAGCAAGTTTCCCGGCCGCGTTCAGGATCTACTTGTCCGTGAAGGCGACAGCGTGACGACGGGCCAAGTGATGGTTCGAATCGATGACGTGCAAACCCGCACCAAAGTGGATCAAGCCCGGCATGCATGGGCCGCGACCGAAGCGCAAGTGCAATCAAGCCACACGGCGCTGGCCGTGCTGAATCTGGAAGTGCCCTTGGCCATCGAATCCGCTCAATCCCGCGTCGATGAGGCCAGAGCCGAAGTGGAAAAGGCGATGGCCGTCGAGGGAGAGGCCCGGGTGGACGAGCGGCGACTTCGCAGCCTGCTTCCCGAGGAAGCGGTCGCTCAACAACAGTACGATCAAGCGCTCGCTCGCTGGAGTGTCGCCAAGAGCAATGTGCAGGTCGCGCGGTCGACGCTCGTGAAGACACAAAAGGAGCTGGCACAAGCGGAGCTCGGGTGGAAACGCATCCGTGTCAAGGAAGATGAGGTTGCCGCTCTTGAAAGCCAGCGTGATCAGCTCGAAGCGGCCTTGAATGAAGCCGAGAGTGTGTTGGCCGACTTGACGATTCGCGCACCGGCAGACGGCACGGTGACGACGCGAATGGTGGACATAGGGGAAGTCGTTACTGCCGGCTCACCGCTCTTTGAAATCGTGGATTTGGATCGACTCTATCTCAAGGTCTACGTGCCTGAGTTGCAGATCGGCAAGATCCGGTTGGATTTGCCGGCGCGGATCCATACGGATGCCTTTCCGGACCAGCCGGTCGATGCGACGGTCCGATACATTGCCTCAAAAGCCGAATTTACGCCGAAAGAAGTGCAAACTCCGGACGAGCGCGTCAAGCTCATCTACCCCGTCAAGCTCTACCTGAAAGAGAATCCCGATCATCGACTGACCCCCGGTTTGCCGGCCGATGCCATGATTCGCTGGAAAGATAATGTGGCCTGGGTCTCGCCGAAGCGATGAACAGCGTGATCGAATCAGCGCCAATGATCGGTACCGCAGAGTCGGCCGTGGTGAGAGTCGAACACTTCGTGAAGCGCTACAAGAAACACGTGGCGGTCAACGATGTGCAGTTGAGGATCAAGCCGGGCGAAATCTATGGGCTGATCGGCCCGGATGGTTCGGGGAAAAGCAGCCTGATGAAAGCCATTGGTGGAGTGTTGGCCTTCGAGGGTGGTGTCGTGGAAGTGCTCGGCACCTCGATCGATTCCGAGGCGACCGCAGAGCGGGTAAAGCCCAGAATCGGCTTTCTGCCTCAGGGACTTGGACTGAATCTTTATCCTGAACTCTCGGTCGAAGAGAACATCGATTTCTTTGCCCGGCTGAGGCTCGTGCCGGAGCAGACCTTGGCCGAGCGAAAAACCAGACTGTTGGCCATCACGAGGCTCGACAAGTTTCGCGATCGCGCCATGAAGCACTTGTCAGGAGGCATGAAGCAGAAGCTCGGGCTCATTTGCACACTGATCCACGGGCCGGAATTTGCGATCCTGGATGAGCCGACGACCGGAGTCGATCCGGTATCGCGTCGTGACTTTTGGGCCATTCTGGCAGAACTGATTCACACGAAAGGGATGACGGCGTTGGTCTCCACCGCCTACATGGACGAGGCCGCGCGGTTTCATCGGCTCTCGTTCCTCTCCGAGGGAAAAGTATTGGCGGCGGGGACGCCAAGCGAAGTGCTGCGACGTGTTCCGGGCTCGATCGTCTCCTTTGAAGCCGCGCCTCAGCTGAAGGCAGTCGCACGCCTCAAGCGCAGGTATGATCAAGTCGAGGCGTTCGGGTCGAGATTGCATGTCTTCACGAACGAAGTTGACCATTCCCAAGCCGTCAACGGTGTCGAGGCCAGCCTTGGCGAGATGAAGCCGAACGATGTGCAGGTGTCTGAACCGGAACTGGAGGATGTCTTTGTGGCATTGTTGCTTCGGCAGCCCACGGCTCATGAGGCGTTCGCATTGCCGCCGCCGCCTTCCTCACGGACAAGGCCTTCCGGGCTGGCGATTGAAGCGAGAGATCTCGTGCGTGATTTTGGCCAATTTCGCGCGGTCGATCGTGTCAGTTTTGAGGTCAAGCCGGGAGAGATCTTTGGTCTCCTTGGAGCAAACGGTGCCGGCAAGACGACGGTCATCAAAATGCTGACCGGCATCATGCCACTCACCGGAGGAGAAGGATGGGTGGCCGGGGCCGATATGAAATCAGCGGGTGGAACCATCAAAGAGCGTATTGGCTATATGTCGCAAGCGTTCTCCCTGTACCTGGATTTGACCGTGGTCGAAAACATCAGGCTCTTCGCCGGAATTTATGGACTGGATCAGCAGAGCACCAGCGAACGTCTCGATTGGATTGTGTCGATGGCCGGCCTGAAGGGGTATGAATCGAGCCTGACCGGCCGACTGCCCATGGGAGTGCGACAACGACTCGCACTGGGGTGCGCTCTCGTGCATCAACCACACGTCTTGTTTCTTGACGAACCCACCTCCGGCGTCGACCCGATCGGCAGGCGCCACTTCTGGGAGATCCTGTCAGGTCTGGCGCGGGAAGAGGGGGTGGCGATCCTCATTACCACGCACTATATGAGCGAGGCCGAGCACTGTGATCATCTTGCATTGATGTATGCGGGTCGGATCGTCGCCGAAGGTTCCCCTCAAGCCATGAAGCATCAGGTCGAACGGGAAGCAGGCGCTCTGCTTGAACTGACGGTCGACCAGCCGGCCGAGGCGCTCCAGCAGTTGTTGCAGGCGGGATTTCGCGGGGCCGCATTGTTCGGAACCACAATTCATCTCCTGTCCAAGGACCCCGCACAAGAGGAGGCCCGAGTCAGAGCGGCGTTGTCGCCTACCGCTGTTCCCGTGCGACGGGTCGCCATGCGTCCATTGACGCTCGAAGACGTGTTTGTGCATCGCGTCATGACCCTCGAGCGGGGCGAACGAGAGGCCACGACGGCGGAGCCCGTATGAATCTACAGCGCATCGGCACCGTGGCCTGGAAGGAATGGCGCGAGACGATTCGGGACAGGATGTTTGTCTTGTTGGCGTTTCTCCTGCCCATCTTGTGGATGATGGTCTTCGGCTACGGATTGGTGCAAGACGTGGAAGACATTCCATTTGGCGTCGTCGACCGCGATCAGAGTTCCCTGAGCCGCGATTATCTGTATCGATTTTTTGAGTCGCGTTATTTCAGCTTTCAGGGGTATGTCTCCGATGAGAAACAAGCCGAGGCCCTCCTTCAGCGCGGTAAGATCAGGGTCGCGATCATCGTTCCGGAGAAATTCGAAGAACGATTGTCTCAAGGGCAATCGGTGGGCATTCAGACGCTCATCGACGGAACGTTTCCTCTTCGGACCGATATCGTCAAGGGGTATCTCATTGCCATCAATAGCGCCTTCAGTGGAGAACGACTCGTCGGTCACTTATCCCGCCGCAATGGGGTGTCCGTCGAACAGGCCGAGATGCAGACGCATCCCGTCAAGACCGAGGTCCGATATCTTTACAATGAAGAGGTGCGAAGCACGTGGTCCATGGTGCCGGCGCTTGTCATGTTTACCCTGATGGTGTCATCCCCATTGTTGACGGCGCTGGGTATTGTCCGGGAGAAGGAGACGGGTTCCATCTATAACATCTACAGCTCAACGGTCACACGGTTCGAATATCTGGCCGGCAAGTTACTCCCCTATGTCATGATTTCATCGGTGAACGCCGTGTTCTTATGGATCATCGCCACCCGATGGTTCGAAGTGCCGTTTAAGGGCAATCTGCCGTTTTTCCTCGCCGCCTCATTGGTATTCGTCTTGAGCAGTACCGGCATCGGCCTCGTGGTCTCGCTCCTGGTGCGCACACAGATCGCGGCTCTCGTCATCACCATGGTCGCGAGCATGCTTCCCACCATCTTATTCTCTGGCTTGATCGTTCCAGTGTCGTCCCTGAGTCGCGGCTCTCAGATGCAGGCTCATCTGTTTCCCGGGATGTACTACACGAACATCGTCCGCGGCGCGTTCCTCAAAGGAGTCGGCGTCGAGGTGTTGTGGATCGACGTCTTGGCCCTTGCCGTGTACGCATTCATTTTGCGAAGCGTTGGCTACCGGCTGTTTACCAAGAGGCCGCGGTCATGACATCCACGCGACCCGCCTTACAAGGCCTCATCGTCTGGTGGCGTCGCTTGAGCGTCATGACTCGAAAGGAGATGCTCCAGTTATCACGAGATCTCCCCATCGGCCTGCTTCTCTTGTACTCGTTCACGCTGGCGGTCTACATTGCAGGCAACGGCATCCGGTCACAGCTGCAGAACGCCAGCATGCTCGTGCAGGATAATGACCAGAGCTTTTCGTCGCGCGAGCTCATACATAAGTTCAGACCTCCCTTCTTTCGGCTCGAGGGAGAAATCAACGATCCTCAAGAAGGGCTTCGAGCGCTCGACCGAGGCCAGGCGATGGCCGTCTTAGAAATTCCGCCACGGTTTCATGAGCAACTGACCACCGGTGAACCGACGGCGGTGCAACTGCTCGTGGACACGACCAACGCGGCGCAGGGGCTGTCTGCAGCAAGTTATGCCGTACGCATCGTCGCGCAGTTCGAACAAGACACTGTACTGGCGCGACTGAGAGGCGCAGACACGTCGTCGCAGAATCTCCCTGTGGTCGTGAGCGAGCATCGAGTCTGGTACAACCCCGAGCAAAAGGACGCCTGGTTCGAGTCCGTCTCGCACCTTCTCCGACAGATCACGATTTTTGCGATTTTGCTTCCAGCCGCCGCTCTCGTTCGAGAAAAAGAACGCGGCACTGTGGAGCAGCTGCTGGTCTCGCCTCTGACGCCGTTTCAAATCATGTTGCCAAAAGTCTTGGCCATGACCATCGTGATCGTCTGCGCGACGGCGGTCGCATTGTTCGGAATCATGAGGCCTGCATTCGGCGTGCCGATCAGAGGCAGTATGCTGTTATTTTTCATCTGCACGGCCCTGTTCGTGTTCAGTACGGCCGGCATGGGATTGGCTGCGGCCACCGTCACGAGGAATCAAGCCCAGGTGGGGATGTTGACGCTGTTGGTCGTCGCTCCGATGATGCTCCTCTCCGGGCTTGTGGCCCCGATGGAGGCCTTGCCTCCCTGGACCCGTCACCTCATGATGTTGTCGCCCCTGCGATACTTCATCGATATTGCCAATGGCATCCTGTTGAAAGGCAGCGACTTGAGCATCATTTGGGAACCCGTGCTGGCGATGGTTGTGCTTGGAGGCGGGCTCTTTGGATTCGGGATGTGGAGATTCCGACGTCAGTTTGATTAGTGGCCGCGATGAACAAAAAGATTTCGTTCTCCATCTGGTACATCATCCTCGCGATCTGGGCGGTCATCCTCTTGCATGATTTCTTTCATGCGCTGCAGAAAATCGAAGAACTCCCTTACAGCGAATTCAAGACGCTCGTCGCGGCTGGAAAGGTCGCAGAAGTCTCGGTCAGCAGTCAGACGCTGACCGGCAAGCTCAAGCCCGAAGGGGACGCCGAGAAGGAGAAGCTGTTTTCGACCATCCGGGTCGAGGACCAGGATTTGGTCCGCGACCTTAATCAACATGGCGTCAAGTTCACCGGCGTCATCGAGTCCACCTTCCTGCGTGACCTGCTTTCCTGGATCGTGCCCGCCTTGGTGTTCATCGGCATCTGGTTTTTCATCTTCCGCCGGCTGGGACAGGCTCAAGGCGGCTTCATGCAGGTCGGGCAATCGAAGGCAAAAATCTACATGGAAAAGGACATCAAGGTCACGTTCGCGGATGTGGCCGGGGTCGACGAAGCGAAAGAAGAACTGCGGGAGGTGATCGAGTTCCTGAGGACCCCGGACAAGTTCACCAAACTTGGGGGAAAAATTCCGAAAGGGATCCTGCTGGTCGGTCCGCCTGGTACCGGAAAAACGCTGCTGGCTCGCGCCGTGGCCGGGGAAGCCGGTGTCCCTTTTTTCAGCATCAGCGGATCTGAATTTGTGGAAATGTTCGTGGGAGTCGGCGCGGCGCGGGTGCGGGATCTCTTCGATCAGGCCAAGCTTCGGGCGCCCTGCATTATTTTTATCGATGAACTGGATGCATTGGGGAAGGCCCGCGGCGTGGGCCCGATGGCCCATGAGGAACGGGAGCAGACACTCAATCAATTGCTCGTCGAGATGGACGGCTTCGATCCACGGATCGGGGTCATTTTGATGGCAGCCACGAACAGGCCGGAAATTTTGGATCCGGCGTTGCTGCGGGCGGGACGATTCGATCGCCATGTCCTGGTCGATCGTCCCGATAAGAGAGGCCGTTTGGACATCTTGCGGGTGCACGCGAAGAGCGTGGCCTTGGGGCCTGATGCCGATCTGGAAACGATTGCGGGCATGACGCCGGGCTTTTCGGGGGCCGATCTGGCCAACGTCATCAATGAGGCGGCGTTGCTCGCGGTCCGCCGCAACAAAGAGCAGGTGGGCATTTCGGAACTGCAGGAGGCGGTCGAACGCGTGATTGCCGGTCTCGAGAAGAAGAATCGTGTGTTGAACAAGATGGAGCGAGAACGCGTCGCCTACCATGAAACCGGCCATGCGCTGGTTGCCCTCTCGCTTCCTGGATCGGATCAGGTGCAAAAGATCTCGATCATTCCCCGGGGGATTTCGGCCCTTGGCTATACGCTACAACTTCCCACTGAGGACCGGTTCCTGATGACGAAATCCGAGTTGGAGAATAAAGTGGCGGTGTTGTTGGGGGGCAGGATCGCAGAGGAGTTGATTTTTGGTGAAGCGTCGACGGGAGCCCAGAACGATCTCGTGAAGGCCACCGACATTGCGAAGAGCATGGTCAAGGCGTACGGCATGAGCGAGAAGGTCGGCATGATGACATTGGAGCGTGAACGACAGCCGCAATTCATCCAGATGCAACCAGTTCAGGAGAAAGGCGATTATTCGGAGGCCACCGCCCGCGAGATCGATTCAGAGGTTCGGCGGATCATCGACGAACAGTATGAGCGCGTGAAACGGCTGTTAGAAGAAAAGCGACACGCATTGCAGGAAGGCGCCAAGATACTCCTGGAACGGGAAGTCATCGGAGGAGATGAGCTGAAAGCGATCGTGGGAAAGCTTTGATCCGAAGCTCAGACCTGATGCTGCGCATCGGGCTCGTTGCCATCGCGAGTTCCTTACTGCTGGTGGGCCGGCCGACTGCATCACTGGCCGAATGGTCCGCGATTGCCGAAGCGAACGTCCTCTACACCGACAACGTGTTCGAACTCTCCGCCGCCAGACGATTGGCGCTGACCGAAGACCCAAGCCAACCCTCGATCGTGCCAACCAATCGACCATCTGACGTGGTCTGGCAGCCTTCCCTTGACGTGAGACATCGCTCGACCTCGGGCATCGGTCTCACCGACGTTTCGTTGAAAGCACAAGGCTTTCTTTTTACGAATAATCCTATCTTCAATCATGGTGACTATCGACTGCAGTTGCACCAGCAAGTCGCGCCGGACACCTTTGTGCTGCTTCGCTACCGCTATGTACCAAATCTGTTCCTCGGGCCGAACCTCGAGCGTCAAACCGGGCAGCTGCTGCCGGAAGAGGAGCGTGTCACGTCTCACACGTGGCGCATGCAGTTGGAACGACAGGTCGGTGAACGGTGGATGATGATGCTGGTCGGCCGCTACGGCCTGAGGTTCTACAATGACGCGTTTTCCGAACGGGATACCACGTTTTATACCATCGGACCACGCATACAATTCGCCGCCGCTCGGTGGGCCATCCTTACCCTCGACTATCTCTACGAGCGAGGGGTGTCCGACGGGAGGGACGAGCCGCAATTCAAGGACGATGTTTCTTACCGACAGCACTTCGTGTCAGTCGGAACGCTCTGGCAGCTGACCGCACCCCTCTCCCTGGAGCTGATCTATGTCTACCGTCACAAACAGTTCACGACCGACATTGCCGGGGACCCGCTGCTCGGCAATACTGATCACGTGCATCAAGGGACGGCAGAACTTCATTACGCTCTCTCACCTGTTGCCCGAGTGACCTTGGGATTTCAACGAACACAGCGCAGCTCCTCCGCATCGGCCCGGGACTTCTTCAACACGAACACCTCGCTTGGACTGCGGTACGTATTCTGACACGGCTCTGGCCAGTGACAGCCGAGTCGTCATGCCTTTGAACCAGGCGGCTCCAATCCCTGCCAGGGAAAGCATCACGTTGTAGCGTATTGCGCCAGGCACCTGGTTCGTAGTGGCGCACTTGTCGCCAAGCAGTTCATCCACATCGGGGTGAAAGCGCTAAACGCTGGTCCCATCGGCACTTTTGTGAAGGCCCCGAAGAGATCCGTGGCACAGCGCTGGCAAAAGCCTTTTGACAAAATTGAATCTTCAACGTTTTTGATTACTCATATTGTGAAGACCGTCAACCTGGAGGTGTGTCATGACATCTAATGTGGGTGGAATCGAACGTCCGATCCGGATCCTCTTAGGAATCTCGCTGCTCGGAACCGCCGCATTGGCCAATTTGCCAACTTGGCGTTGGCAACGGCACTGGTGCTTGGAGTCATTGCCGTTTTGACCGGTGCCATCGGGTACTGTCCGCTTTGGTCGGTCTTTGGCATCAGCACCTGTCCGATCCAGAAACACTAGGGACTCTTATGAAGCTTGAGGTCTCCTATCAAGGTGGAACGCGCTACGACATTGTCACCGGCGCTCATCGGGTGGTGACCGACCAACCGGTCGAAGACGGCGGTCAGGATGCCGGACTCAGCCCCGTCGAGCTCTTTGTCGGATCGTTGGCCGGATGTGTCGGCTATTTTGTTGGACGCTTCTGCAAGCGCCATGACATTCCTCATGAAGGATTGCACGTCGGAGCCGAGTGGGTGATGGCGGAAAACCCGCATCGCGTCGGACAGATCATCCTTTCCATTCATCTGTCGCATCCGCTCACAGCGGAATTAAAGGAACGGCTGCTCAAAGTTGCCCATGGCTGCACGGTCCATCAATCGTTGACCACGGCGCCCGCAGTGGACATCACACTGACGCCTCAAAACGGGGCAATGGGGCACCAGTCATGAGTGACGCAGAGGCACGGCCGCTCGTGTCGCGACGCCAATGCTTGAAACTGCTCGCCTCGGGTCTCGCCGCCGGATTCGTCATTCCTCATGTCGGGTCCGACGTCGCCGCGGCACAGAAGGACACCACACGCCCGGAAACCGATGGGCTTACCGTGCGTGTCGTCAGACCAGTCGATGCTGAAACGCCGGTGAGCGAGTTCGCCTCATTTCTGACGCCCAATCATCGGTTCTTCGTGAGAAGTCATTTCGGTCCGCCCGACATGGAGACAATCGAGGAATCCCGATGGCGGCTCACCGTGGGAGGAGCAGTCGAGCGCCCCCGGGTGTTCACAATGAATGCGTTGCGCCAGCTCGAGACGGTGACGATCACCTCCGTGCTGCAATGCAGCGGGAACGGTCGCGCCTACCATCGGCCGCGGGTTCCAGGCGTCCAATGGGAGCGCGGCGCCGTCGGCAACGCGCAATGGACCGGGGTGCGTCTGCGCGACGTCCTGCAGTCCGCCGGGGTTCGTACGGAAGGCAGACACGTGCAGTTTCAAGGTGCCGATCGACCGGCGGTGGCGACAGTGCCGCTCTTTGTGAGAAGCATTCCGCTCAAAAAGGCGTTACATCCCGATACCATTCTCGCCTATGAAATGAATGGCCAGGCCTTACCGTTGCTGCACGGCGCGCCGCTCAGAGTGATCACGCCGGGATGGATGGCGGAGTCCTGCATCAAATGGCTGACCGACATCGTGGTGCGTGAGGATGAGGCGTCGGGCTATTACATGCAAACGGCCTATCGCGTACCCACCTTTTCGTCAACCTCGGGAGCAGGTGAGAAAACCCAGACAATGGTCCCGGTCGAAGTCATGCCGGTGAAGTCGCTGATCGTGTCTCCGACGAGCGGAGAAAACGTCAAGGTCGGGCCGGTCACGATCCATGGGGTGGCCTGGGGCGGCAAATCGAGGGTCGCCAAAGTCGAGTTGTCGATGGATGAAGGAAAGAGGTGGGAGCCGGCTCGGCTTCTGGGTGACGCTCAGGCCTACGCCTGGCGACAATGGCAGTTCGCCTGGCCGGCAAAGGTTCCAGGAACGTTCCAGGTCGTCTGTCGTGCCACCGATGAGCAGGGAAGTATCCAGCCGGCCATCACTGCCTGGAATCCAAGCGGCTTCCTGTGGAACGGATGGGACCGCATCACGGTCCAAGTCAACGCATGATGAACACGTCAAGTGTGCTCGGGATCGTGATCCCAATCGGGTTTGCGGCGCTTACCGCGCTGGCGGCCATGCCGGCGGAGGACATGAGCCCGATCAGTCCCGCGCTGAGTTTGCGGGCGGAAGGCCTGATCCTGGCTCGCTGTTCGGTCTGCCACAGCGCGGACCTCATCACGCAGCAGCGGCTGCCGTCGGAGCGATGGGAAGCGACGGTCGAGAAGATGAAACACTGGGGCGCCGACATTTCCCAGGACGAAGCAGGCCTCCTGATGCGCTATCTCTCGGCGCGTTATCACCCTGACGCGCCCGATCGCTTGCCGCCGCTCGAACATGAAGCCGGACCGGCGGAGCCCTTGACGCAGGAGCCCGCTTCGACGGGACCGCTCGTCGGGGTGGCGAAGAGAGGAGCGGGAATCTTCGAACACAATTGTCAGGCCTGTCACGGGCAGGGAGGAATCGGTGGAGTCGGTCCACAGCTCTCCAAGAATCCGATTTTGAGCCATGAAGATCTTTTTTGGGACACCGTGCTTCACGGCCGCGGCCCCATGCCGGCCTGGGGTTCAATCTTGAGCGAACAGGATATCGCGGACGTCCATGCGTGGTTGTTATCGCGGTAGCTCAACTATCGAAGTTCGAGAACCATAAGGAGTTCCTATGAAGATGAGTCGAGGCGTGACGATCGGTGGGGCGGTGCTGATGCTGGTGGGACTGATGTCCTTCCCGCGGCTCTTGTTCGGCAGCGATGCGAGCCGAGCCAAGGAGTTGCTCCAGCAAGCCTGTGTCCAATGTCACCGACTGGACGGGCAGGCCGAATCACGCTTCAAGCTCAGGGCCCCCGATCTGATTTGGGCGGGAAGCAAATATCAGCGCGCGTGGCTCATCCGCTGGCTCACCGGGAAAGAGGCGCCGTTGTACGCGAAAGGTTACCGGTGGGACCTCAGCGAAGGGCCGGCGAAACACCCGGTGGCCAGCGAAGGCGACGCCAACGCCATTGCCGACCATTTTGAAAAGCACAACAAGGATCCGAGGGTGAAAATCGGCGCCTTCGATGTGTCGAAGGTGAGCAAGTTCGAGGTGAACTTCGGCGGGATGGCCTATAAGGCGCACGCCTGCCTCGGCTGCCATACCATCGAGGAAAACGGCAAGCTCATCGGCGGCCCCCAGAGTGCCGCGCTTCAAAACGCCGGCCAACGCTACAACATGGACTGGCTGTACCGCTTTGGCCAGAACCCGCAGGACTTCATCATCCATACGGGAGAATTCCTTGCGGACGCGACCGACCCGCAATTGCGCGCGGTGATCGGCTTTCTTGCCGCACAGGGCGTCCAGGACTTCAAATACTACGAACCCTGGACGAGTCGGGAGTTCGCCAACGCCAGCGTTGATCGCGGCAAGGGACTGTACAAAGAATACTGTGCGCAGTGCCATGGCTTCACGGGAAAGGGCGATGGTCCGGCGGCGAGCGGTCTCGAGCCAAAGCCTGCGATCCACGCCAATATTCCGTTTGAGAAATTGCCGACGGATTACCTGTACAACGTCGTCAACTACGGCGGTGCCGCGATGGGCAAGTCGCCGAATATGCCCTATTGGAACCTGACGATCGGCCAGCAGGGTGTGGCCGATGTGATCGCGTACTTGAAGGCGACGTTCAAGGGCGCGCCGGACATGGCGGCCGCGCCGGCGGCAGGGCAGGGCGACGCCTGCATTCAGCCGCGCAAGACCGCCAAGGCGCCCGATGATTTTCTTTCAAAGACCAATCCGCTTCCCGCTTCAGCCGGGCCGATCAACGCCGGCAAGACGCTGTTCCTCAAGACGGCACAGCCGGTGGCCTGTGCCATGTGTCATGGTGAACAAGGGGACGGAAAGGGATTCATGGGAGCCGCGCTGGTGCCGCCTCCGCGCAACTTTACCTGTGGCGCGATGATGAAGGACCTGCCGGACGGTCAGCTGTTCTGGATCATCAAGAACGGATCGCCGGGAACCGCCATGATGTCGTTTGCTGCGATGCCGGACGAGCACGTGTGGCAGATCATCCACTATATCCGTACGCTGGCGCGCTGAATCGCTCGGGAGAACCACGTTGCGTTTTCATCTTGTCGTCCTGTGCTGGGTCATCAGTGCAGCGGCGTTGCCATTTTCCGTGGCTGCACAGCATCACGATATGCAGGCGCGGGTTCCCGCCGACAAGCTGGCCGAAGCAAGAGCTCTGACGAGCCCCTTCGCGGATTCCGCTGAACTGCGTGCCAAGGGGAAAGCGCTCTATGAGGGCAAGGGCGGCTGCATGAATTGTCATGGCCAAGGCGGAGGAGGCGACGGGCCGCTCGCAGCAACGCTGAATCCTGCGCCGAGAAATTTTCACCATCATGGTTTTTGGCGTCACCGAACGGACGGTGAACTCTTTTGGGTGATCAAGTATGGGTCGCCAGGGACTGCCATGATCGGCTTCGACGGCCAACTTGTCGACGAAGAGATTTGGGCGCTCATCCAATACGAGCGCACTTTCTCGGCTGGACATGGAATGGGACCGCGGCACTCGGGTGGGATGGACTCGGGTGGATGCTGTCCACGCTGATCCGTCCTCAACCTTCACTCGTGTCGCAGTCGGGAAGAGAACTGCGACAGATGCAATTGCTGCAACACCTCGCCTATGATGGAAGACAGAAAAACATCAGCGTGCCAGGCACGCGATGCGCTGGACCGCAGCGCATCGCCGTTGCTGAAGAAGGAGGGAATGAGTGGAGAGGACCTCAAGGGCTTCGTGGCTGCGTATTCCTCTGGCAGTCCTCTGCGCGCCCTGTCTTCTCTGGCTCTCTCTCTCGGCAGCGGAAGCCGAGTCTGTGGCCGACCGAAAAGACGTGGACTGTCGGTTCAATCCGTCTCCGAACGGAACCCCTCGACCCGAAGAAGACAAGCCCGCGATATGGGAAAACACCTTGATCCCCGACGGCGACGTCTTTCGCCCCTTGATCGCTGATCCCAAGCAGCCGCAAATCTTCGGCATCCTGCAATCCACCAAAGCGCTGGAATCGAAGACCACCTCCACGATCGGCTCGATCGCGTTCGGCGAAAATTTCGGCCTCTGGACTCGCCGCAAGCAGGGCACGTGCGACGGGATCCAGGTCGGCTTGCTCACCGGCGTCTTCTCGCAGTTCAACCTGTTCGATAATACCGAGCTTATCAATACCGATTTTGTCATCGGCATCCCGTTCAGCTGGCGCACGGAACTGTTCTCAGGTCGCGTGCGGCTCTATCATCAGAGCAGCCACCTCGGCGATGAGTTTCTCCTGGCGCGGCCGGGATTCAACCGGGTTGATTACCGGTATGAAGAGTTGGAGGGCATTCTGTCGTTGAACACTCCAAATGGATGGGGGCGTTTCTATTTCGGCGGTGGCTATCTGGTCCATCGAGAACCGAACAATCTGGATCGGCTCAGAGCGCAATGGGGAATTGAACTGAGGGGACCGGAGTATCCTTCCCCCTGGTTCTCGTCCGGCGGGATCAGACTCGTTCCCTTGTTGGCGGCGGACTTCAAAGCGTTTGAAGAACTTCAGTGGGTCGTCAACACGAATGTGCTGGCCGGCGTCGAATGGTTCCGGGTCGGTGCGACGAGACGCCTTCGCATTCTCCTCAACTACTATTACGGCTACAACCCGTACGGACAATTCTTCTCACAAAAAGTCGAGACGATCGGTCTCGGGCTCTATCTCGCGTTCTAAAGGCTTTCGCGGGCAGTTCAGCCTGATGACCCCACGACCGACTGTTGCCTTTTGGGTCAACGGCTTGAATGGATCAGACCAGGAATGCCCCAGGAGCGGTATCGTCCAGATCGCCGAGCGTTCTAAGAGGCTGTCGAATGAAGAGAATCGTCCAACCAGTCAAGGCTTGTCCCTGGCATGAACCTCGCTTTTTCCGTTGGCACAACCCGTCACACGGAGGAATGATCATGGATAATCAGCACACGAGGTGTTCAGGACAAGCCCTTTTCCTGGCGTTTCTCGGGGGGGCCGTTGCCGGGGCGGTGGCCGGTGTTCTCTTTGCGCCGAAGTCAGGAGAACAAACGCGACGAGAGTTGAGAGCCTATGCCAGAAAAACCGAGGAAGAGCTGATTGAAAAAGCGAAGGAAACGCGTGCCGCGCTCGACCAGGCGATTGAACGGGGCAAGAGCTTTGTGGCGGAAAAGCGGGCCGACGTCGAAGCGGCCGTCAAAGCCGGCAAGGAAGCCATGAAAGAACGCATGGAGAAATGCTGTAGCTGAGGGCCGGGCAGAAAGGAGAATGGATCGAGTGCAAGAGGGCCGACAGCGGAGGAGAATACTGGACGTTGCGGCTTCAGTGGCCTGGTTGATGTCTTGTTTTTTGATCGCGCGTGAGACGGGTGTGGCCCTTGAGCCCTCTTCGACCGGAAACAGCGCACGCGGCGAAGAGTTGTATCGAGCCAGTTGCGTGGTCTGTCACGGCGCTCGCGCGATGGGCGGCGTTGGTCCAAGATTGGCTGGCAATCCCGTGCTCTTGAACGACCAGGCCTTTTGGAAGGTGGTCCATGAAGGACGACATGTGATGCCGCCGTTGAAAGGAGTGGTAACCGATCAGCAGATGACCGATATCCGGGCCTGGCTGAACACCTTGCCATGATTCCCGTCTGAGCGCTTCCGGCACAAATAGTCGCCGCAGTGACCAGGGAATCTATCGGCGGTCATTGATCTGGGGAATTGCCATGAAGAGCGTTTTGGTTGCGTTGCTGATAGGCGTCGCATCATCCGTGAGCTCGGGCTGCGGAGTGTACATGGCATTCTCACAACCTCCTGCGGTCGATACAAAGACGCTTGAAGTTGGCGGCTTATCCCGAGGAGTCGTGATTGAGCAGTTGGGAGCTCCCAGATCCAGCAGCGAAAACGCCGATGGAACACGTGAGGATATCTTTGAATACTACGAAGGATCGTCAACGGAATGGAAGATTGGACGCGGGGTCTTCCATTTGGCCGCCGATTTCTTTACCGTTGGTCTGTGGGAGATTGTCGCGACACCGATGGAATTTGAAATCAGGGGGGACAAGATTACCGCACGAGCGGATTTCGACAAGGCTGATACGCTTGTTTCCTTTAGGGTGTTGAAGCGGGAAGAGAAGCCTCTCGAAAAGATCCATAAGCAGGAAAGTGAGGGATGAAGAGAGGAACTCAGCCCACTCGAATTCTGGCATCCACAATCCTGCAGCCTTTGCCGGGCGCGAGGGCGAAGATCGGGTTCAGGTCGAGCTCGCTGATTTCCGGGATTTCTTCGACGAGTCGCGAGATGCGCAGAAGCACGTCTTCAATCGCCTCGATGTCTGCCGCAGGATGGCCACGGTAGCCCTGCAGCAACCGATACCCTTTAATCTCTCGCACCATCTCAGCGGCATCGCGGTCGGTGAGGGGTGTGATCCTGAATCGCACGTCCCCGAGGACCTCCACGTGAATGCCGCCGAGACCGAATGCGATCAGTGGGCCGAAGAGCGGATCGTTCGTCATCCCGACCATCACCTCCACTCCGCCGGTCACCATGGGCTGCACGAGCACTCCCTCCATTGAGGCCAGTTGGTTCTGTTGATCTACACGCGTTCTGATCGATTCGAACGCCTCACGAACCGCCTCCTCATCCGTGAGATTCAGCTGAACGCCGCCCATCTCCGTCTTATGCAGAATCTGATGCGAAGCGAGTTTGACGGCGACCGGGTAGCCGGCTTGTCGGGCCAAGGCGACAGCTTCATCCCCGGTGCGGGCGACTCCACCCGATTCGACAGGAAGCTTCATCGCGGCCAACAGACTTCTCGTGTCCTCCGTCGTCAGCCAGCCGGCCCCCCGCTGGGACAACGCTGTCGCACAGATCGCCCGTGCGACTGAAATCTCCACGTCCTCGATGTCGGGAACCATGCCGGGAAGCTGTTGCCGCCATTCCGCATGGGCCGCCGCTTTGCCGAGGACGAATGCAGGTCTCTCCGGCAAGGAATAGGCCGGAATCGTTTCCGCGGAGAGGGAAAAACTACGGTCCATGTCACCTTCCGCCATCCAACCGATGAGCACAGGTTTGGTTCCGCTGGCGGTGTTACGTCCGTTGGCAATGCCCGTCTGAATGCCTTCGGCAATGCCGGCCGTATCCGACACCGTCACGGACATATAGAGGATGACCAGCGCGTCGATCTCTTTCGCCGCGAGCATGGTTTCGATCGCCTTGGCATACTGATCGGGTGTGGCGGACGCAATGAGATCGACAGGATTGTTGAGGGCGGCGGTCGCAGGAAGAAATGCGGCAAGTTTCGTTTTTATCTGATCGGACAATTCCGGGACAGCCAAGCCTTCCGCTTCGCAGGCATCGGTACAGAGGATGGCCGGCCCTCCCGCGTTTGTGACGATGCCCACGCGCCGTCCGGACGGCAACGGTTGCGCGGCCAGTCCGGCGGCCAGCGCCAACATCTCGTCAAGCGTCTCGACGCGGGTCACGCCGGCCTGGCAGAACAAGGCGTCCACGGCGACGTCGCTGGCGGCCAGCGCGGCCGTGTGGGAGCCGGCCGCACGCCGCCCTGACTGGCTGCGCCCGGCCTTCACGGCGATGATCGGTTTACTGCGGCTCACGCGCCGCGCGATACGTGCGAAGCGGCGGGGGTTCCCGAAGGATTCCACGTAGAGGAGAATCACGTCCGTGGCGGGGTCTTCTTCCCAGTATTGCAGGAGATCGTTGGTGGAGACGTCGGCCTTGTTCCCCACGCTGACAAAGGAGGACACTCCCAGATGGACACGCCGCGCTCCTGCCAGAGTGGCAATGCCTATGGCTCCGCTCTGCGATGACATGGACGTCCGGCCCGGCAGGGGAAACAGAGATGTGAAGGTGGCATTGAGCCGGACGTTCGGGTCTGTGTTCAGCAGGCCAAAACAATTCGGGCCGATCATGCGCATGCCGTGCTGCCGGACCTTCTCGACGAGTTGATGTTGGAGTGCCGCGCCTTCCGTTCCGACTTCCGCGAAGCCGGCCGTGATGATGACGCAGGCACGGACTCCCTTCGCGGCGCATTCGTCCACGACTGACAGCACGCTGTCCCGCGGGACCGCGACAACGGCCAAATCAATCGGGTAGGGGATAGCGGACACGGAAGGATAGGTCCGGATGCCGGCGATCTCGGTCGCCTTGGGATTCACCGGGTAGATGGACCCTCGATAGTGATTGGTGGCCAGCGCCTCGAGCAGCCGATAGCCGATGCGCTTGGGATCGCGCGACGCGCCGATGACGGCCACAGACTGCGGATGGAAGAACGGCCGGAGGGAGGCAGTGGTGGCAAGTCGCTCCCGAACCTCCGCACGGGCGACGGTCGTCGCCGTGGGAATGAGCGACAACTCCACCTCCATGTCGTCGCCTTCGTAGGCTTCCTGGGCACTGAAACCCGATTCCCGGAAGACTTCGCGCATGGCCAGATTCTCAGCGTGGGTGACCGCCCAGAGGCGTGTAAACCCGTGCCGGATGGCGAGCAAGGCGAGACGTTCTAAGAGCAACGTGCCGAGCCCTTTCCCGTGGAAGGCGTCATCCACGGCCATGGCGACCTCGGCGGTATGGTCGTCTTTTGCCCAGTAGGAGCCTGAAGCAATAACGCGCAAGGTGCCTTCCAACATCCGCGTGGCGATCAGCGTCAGCTGCGTCCGGGGATTCGACGAATCACACAACGCTGCAATCAGATCCGCCGGCGGTCTCCCCTCCGAGAAAAAGCGATGGCGTTTCGACTCGGGCGATAACCGGTTCACGAACTGCTGCATCATTGGCGCATCTGACGGGACAGCGAGACGGATGACGGCAGTCGTTCCATCGCGGAGAATCAACTGACCGGACTCGGCGTGGTCGGACAACAAGGGAGGGAGATAGAGGGGACGAACCTGCTTCATCGTGAGTGTCTCTATGGCACCAACCAGTCAGGCTTCAACAGCAAAGCCAATCCCAAGCCCGCCATCACTGTTCCACTGGCGAGCTTGAGCCATTGTCCCGCGCGCTCCTGCAATTTCCTGCGACTCAGCGTGATGACGGCGGTCGTGACCATGAGACTGTCATCAAAGATGTAGGCCAGGTTATAGAGGCCGAGATAACCATAATATTCCCACATCGACAGGCCTTGCAGGCTCAGCATCTGGGTGTAGAGCGCCGGGAAGCCGGCGGTGCAGAGCAGCTCGATCACGTTCACGAGGCCTGCCAGGATGATAATGCCCGTCAACGCACCGGTCAGGTTTTCGGCTTGAAGTATCGCGCGGACGCGGGCGTAGAGTCCAGGTTTGGCGGACGCGGGAATGCTCAGCGTGATGCCTCGATGCCATGCGAAGAAATCCTTCACGTTGACCGCTCCGACGAAGAGAGCGATGCCGCCGAGCCCGACTTGAATTGCGCGCGAAAGGCCGATGAGCAGAAATATGTTCAGCCAGGCCGCCATGAAGGCGAAATACACCAGACCGCTGACGAATACGAACGTTCCGGCCAAGAGTGCCATTTTCCGCCGATCCTGGAGATTGACGAGCAGCGACAAGAGAAAGAGGAGTACCCACATCGCGCAGGGGTTGAAGCCGTCGAGAAGCCCGATGATGATTGTGAACAGCGGAAGACCCAGGTCTCCGACCCGAAGCTCGCCGAACCATGACGTCTTGATGCTGTCCGGCGCACGAGCGATCCGCCGTACCCGCGTCTCCAGCTGAGCGCGAATGTCGGCTCCTGTGGTTTCCGCGGACAGAAATCCGACGATCACCTTGTCACCGATCAGAAAGGTCGGCACGCCCATGGTGACGATTCCTCGCGCATCGGCCAGCGCTCGAAGTCGTTGCCGCGCAGCGGGATCCTGTGCCAGGTCGTGGACGACGATGTGCAGTGACGGATGCTCGCGCTGAAGTTGATCGAGAAAATCTTTCGCGGCCTCACAGTGGGGACAGCCGCTCCGCACGAACACTTCCACATCGGGAGGCGGCTCATCCGCTTGGACAGCTTGCCCGCCTAACGCGAGAAGAACACACACACACAAGAAGACTCCGAGGTCCTTCACGGCGCGGCTGCCCGTCGATCCGGCATGATGCGTCAGCTCACGGTGTCGAACCGTGCGACGGATCTAATGTAGGAGAGCACGTCCAACATTTGTTCATCGCTCAACTTGCCGCGGAAACTGTGCATCGGGCTGAACAGAACACCGTTGGTCAGGGCAACCAGTAGTTCCCAATCGGATTTCATTCGTGAGCGATTGGAGGTGAAATCGGCGGGCCGGACGATCAAATCTTGCGCGTCCGGGCCGCTTCCATCCAATTTTTCTCCATGACAACGGAGACAGTGCTGCTTGTAAATCGATTCTCCAGCCTTCGGATTCCCGCGCATGGTCTGAGTCTGAGCAGAGACCAACGAGGTCGCAGCCATGATGAACGCAATAGTGCCGACGAGAAGCGGTTTCATCTTCAATTCCTT
The DNA here is from genome assembly GCA_035281245.1 of Nitrospira sp. GTDB lineage: Bacteria > Nitrospirota > Nitrospiria > Nitrospirales > Nitrospiraceae > Nitrospira_C. The sequence continues at coordinate 5,379 of DATEEH010000072.1, read as the reverse complement.
TCTCCATCGATGGGCGTGGTTCACCTGAACGGAGAAGCGCCTCATCGACCGCCTTCCGCTCGCCTCATACGAGCCAAATGTGCACGATGCATACCGGCGCGTGTAAGCGAACGTATTCGCGGGTAAGACCGCGCCGGCAGTAGCGTTTTGCAGCAGTGCCCGACGATGGGGTGGGGAAGGAGGCGTCATCGCGCGCGGAGATTGATTCGTTCGACCTGTCGTTTGCCAAGCCGTTCCGTGGCATCATCATTGCCTACCCGACGATCATGAACAGGTTCGGCAGAGGCGGGATGATGGTCATGCTGACCGCCACGATGCTTTTCACTCGCTGCCATCATCCGACGCCCTCTGCGGCGGCAGTGGAGTTCGCGCCGGCACTCCTGGGTGAGACGACCCACACGACGCTCGCGAGGGAGCTCGTGGCGGCATTCGATCGTGCGGAATTGGCGGTGCAGCAAGCCGACATCGAAACGCTGATGCGATTCTACGCAAAAGGCTACAACTACCATGGCCTGAGGCAATCGGATGTGCGACGAGTCTGGACCGAGGTGTTCAGCCATTACGGACAGATCACGTCCAAACATCTGTTCACCGAACTGAAAGTCGTGCGCGCTGGAACGCAGACTAAGGCATTTGTCACCTGTACGGGCGGGCTCTACGGGAAGGACAAACAATCTGGCAAGCCGGTGACGATCGACAGCTGGGTCGGTGAAGTGCATTTTCTCGTCAAAGACAAGAGCACATGGCAATTCCTCGGCAATGTCGGAGAACGGCCTCCTGAAGTTCCAGCGACGAGCGCTCCGCATCATCCATTGTTTTAATGGCCGACTCTGGCCTGCGCCCTCCCAGAATTGCACACATTATTATGTATGGGTTGCGCCCTTGCGCACGCCCTTCATGCCTCTTACAATCGGCCCCGCCAAGAGGTGTCTATGCCGCCAAGCTTCGCTCGTGTGTTGGACCGCGCACCACTCAAGAGACTACCGTCCCTTAAAAAAGTTTTTCACAATCGATCCCGGGCGCAGCTGTTGGCTGCCGGGCTCCTGTTGGCGGTCGGAGGGTGTGCGATACTCCCCGGCAATTGGCGACCCGGCTGGAACGACAAGTGGCCTGATGACAAGCCGGTGCCTGAGACAGCCGGCTCCTGGAACCTGACGGAGCTCGAAAAAAAAGACGGGCGTTTTCTCGCGCTGGCCATCTCCGGCGGCGGCAGCCGAGCGGCGAACTTCGGGGCCGCCGTGATGCTCGAGCTGCAAGCGCGCAAGCTGCTTCAACAGGTGGACGTGATCTCCGGCGTGTCGGGCGGAACGCTTCCCACTGTGTACTATGGCTTGGCCGACAAGGCAGGCGACTTCAGCGAGCCCGCCCTCCGGAAGGCGATGGGCTTTGATTTCCAAAGCAGTTGGATCCGTCGTTGGTTCCTGCCGCAGAACATCTTTCGCTACTGGTTTTCAGACTTTACTCGCTCCGACATCATGGTCCAGGTGTTCAACAATGAGTTGTATCATGATGCGACGTTCGCACATCTGCAGTCGCATCCCAAGATCCTGCTCAATTCGACTGTCCACAATGATCACACCCGTTTTACCTTTACGGACGAGCGTTTCGCGCGGCTCCATTCCGCACTGGCGCCCTATCCGGTCGCCAATGCGGTGAATGCCTCTTCGGCATTTCCAGGTGCGTTTCAGGACGTCACGCTTCAATGGTACATCGCGCCAACTCAATACGTGCATCTCTATGACGGCGGTCCGATCGACAATTTGGGCGTTCAGGCGATCACCGAATATATCAATCGCAATATTTTAGGTACTTCACTGCGGCAGGTGTTTCCGAACGGCTGCCTGATCATCATCATCGACGCCACACCCGCCAGCGAACATCCCGAGCTCAACACCAGACAATCGAGCCGCAGCGCCATCGACTATTTCGTCGATACCAATGCGTTGGACGCCATGGACGCGATGCTCCTCGAGTCACGACGTTCGTTGCTTGCGGGCATGGGGATTCCTGTCACGAGACAGGACCAGGAGATACGCGGGCGGTTGCCGGTGAACGACCGCGAGCAGTGCGGCTGCGAGGTGCGCCATGTGGCGCTTCGTCAACTCATGTATGCGGGCGACGACGAGGCGGAAGGCTTGGCCGAGCGCGTGACGCAAATCAAAACGAAGTTCTGGATCGGCGAAGACGAGCAGAACGATCTGTTTACAGCGGCCAAGCTGCTCATCAAGCGCATCGACGACAAGAATCTGCTCACGGAAGAGTCGTTGAAGACGTCGTGCGCGGTTGAAAAGACCGAAACCAAGTGAGCGGGTCCTGTCGTCGAGCAGCCCAGCCGGCTTCGCACCCCGCCCGGTGTGGGAAAGAGGCAGGGCGGCCCGTTAGCCTCTTGTGCTCGCGGAAGGCGGCACACCAGATCAATCGTATTTTCAGATAGGCGGTGCTCCTTCACGCGCGCACGTTTGAGGCTAAGCGGGCCACCCCTGAAGAAAGACGAGTAAGTGCGAGAATGTCGGGACGCTGCGGGCGCTTGGTGAAAGCCGCGCCTTGGCGCGGCCGGGTGGGGCGGGTGAGAAAATTGCCCAGCTCGACGCCACCCGCGAAGAGCGTTGATCTCAACCTAGTGTAGGGGAGGAAACGAGCAAGCTTGGAAGGAGCATTGTGTTCAGTGAGGTCCCGGACTTCGGCACAAGTCGCGTGGCAGGTATCCCATTCTCCCAGACAGGCCGCCCCTTGAAAGACCCACAGAATGATGCATCGGCGTCAGCTTCACGAAGCCCTTAAGCTTAAAAATGATAGGAGAGGCCGCCCATGAAAATATTGGCCGAATAGTCCGCCTCGATTCCGATCGCGTTCGGTAGATTGAATGTCGCGCGATTGTATTTGTATTCGGCAAAGATCGCCAGATGGTCGGTCGCGAACACTCGAAGCCCTGCCAGGGCATTGAGACCCGGTGCAGTATCGCTATCTGACTGTCCCTGAAACGTCGCCTTGGCAAAAAACATCCCAAGCCCTACACCCGCATAGGGTTGAACAATCTTTCCAGGATACCGCACCACCGCATTGATTCCCCAGGTCAGGACTCGCAGGTGAAAGCCCGTTATTGTCGCTGGAACACTCAGTCCGAATCCCGAAACGGTCACGGCCTGCTGCTTGACGTGCGGCGTCGTATTGTAGACCTCTGTTTCGACTCCGAACCACCTCGCCGAGGGTAAGAAGTACCCCACCTTTCCGCCATAGGCCACTGAGCTCTGCAATTCCAGATCCGAAAGACTCAATACGGAGGCGGCTCCAGTTCCTTTGACATTGGTCAGGTCGTTGGGAGCGGTATAGCCGGCCATGCCTGCCACATACATTTCAGCATGTGAAAAAGAAGTGAGAAGCCACAGAGAGAGTAATGACACGAGGAATACCTCTGCGTGACGGATGAACGCTGTATGCGGCATAGCAGGACCTCCTTCACTGTGCAGTTGCTGAGACCTGCACAGTGAAGGAGCAAGGGGCGAGCCAGCTACTCGAAGACGGAACATCAACGTAAGTTAACCAACCTAAGGGCGCGTAGTTGCAGTCTGCATCGATCCTTCGAACCGTCGTTCGAGCAACCAAGGCACTGCACCGCACATCGGGTTCTAAGACTATTTCCTGAATCGGATCAGATTCATGAGTGAATTCTTTCTGATAACGCCACTCACCGCTCCAGCGAAGCTGTCATTTCTAATTAAGTACCTTTCTGGCTGACAAATGGAAGGGTTGTGCACCCGTCCTGTCGTCCTTCATTGTGGCATATGGCTTGCTGTCCTAAAGGTGCGGGCTAGTGGGAGGGTTCTATGCAGTCCAATTTTTCCATTACTTCTCCGTGGTGGACACTCCTCGGGATAGTGGTCATGCTGCTGTGTGTAAAAAAGTCAAAATCATAGAAGCCGGTGCGTGATGCAAGGAAGGCTGCGACATCCAGCAGTGGTGTGTGGTCTCTGTCTCGGAGGATCGCTGGTCTGTGTTGCGGCTGGCTGTGTCAATGCACCTGAATATTACTGGGTTAAATATGGCACTACCCAAGAGCAAATTCACAAAGATAATACGTTTTGTGCCGATATGACGGCCGAAAAACCTTCCTCCTATGCTCGTGGGAGCGCGTTTTACTCTGCACCGCTAGATCAGGCGGCCTATCAGCAGTGTATGCAGTCGCTGGGATATCGAAAGCTCACAGAAGACGAATTGAACCGAGAGCGACTATCAGCAGCAGCTAGACCTTCAATCCAATTTGATGCCGCAAGAAAGATTTGTGAACAGGTTACGGGCATCGATGGAGATATTCAATCGTGTGTCCGATATATGAGTATGGATGTGCGGAGCCTGGTTCCAGGCCCGTCTCGCTTCGTGCCAAGCGGGGCGAAGTAGACACACTCCAGACCGGATGTGGTTGGTCTGGGGTGTGATCGAAATCGGCTTACGCGGCCTTCGCCGTTCCCCCGGCTTGATGCTCTGCGAAGAGGGCCAGCATGGCCCGGTTGAACGCCGGCAAGTCCGCCGGCTTGCGACTGCTGACCCAATTGCGATCCCGAACCATTTCCGCATCCTGCCAGTCAGCTCCGGCGTTTCGTAGATCGTCTTCAATCGTATGGTAGCTGGTCATCTTCCGTCCGCGGACCAGCCCGGCGGAAACCAGCAACCACGGCCCATGGCAGATCACGGCAATAGGCTTTCCGGCGCGGTCAATCATCGCGATAAAGTTCTTTGCCTCGGGCACCACTCGAAGGGCATCCGCATTGAGCGCGCCGCCCGGTAACAGCACAGCGTCGAACTGTTCCGGATCGGCCTCGGCTAATGCCTGATCGACAGGGAACCGGTCGGCCTTCTCATCATGGTGCATGCCTTGGATCTCGCCGGTCTTCGGCGCAAGAATCAGGGCCTTCGCACCTGCCGCTTCCAGTGCGTGTTTCGGTTCGGTCAATTCAGATTGTTCAAAATCATCGGTCGCCAAAATCGCCACCCGCATGCCTCGTAACTGAGGGGATGTCATAGAAACCTCCTTTCAAGAATGCTCTCCTTACGTATCAAACTCGTGGTGAGAGGAGCACTAGGAAAGGACCCTGCAACTTCTCTAGCGGAGGGGCGCCGCGAGCGGCGAAGGCGCAAGGGGAGCTGCAAGCGGTGAGGGGCCCAGCGGCTTCGCGAGCGGCGAGGGTGCGAGCGGGGCGGCGAGCGGCGATGGAGCCAGCGGCGCCATCAATGGTGATTCCGGCAGTGGCGTTGCCAACGGTGAGGGCGGCAGCGGGGTTGCGAGAGGCGATTCGGGGAGCGGGGTGGCCAAAGGCGACTGTGAAGAGGTCGGCAGGAATGGTCCGCCGAGTGGATTCGCTTGCGCAGGGATCTGTGCAGATG
>DATEEH010000071.1:0-40225 GCA_035281245.1 Nitrospira sp. | reverse complement strand
ATTTTCACACACGGTGTGCACGACTTGCGCTAGACGGGCGCATCCGGATTGGGATACCGCATAGGTCAGATCTACGATTTGAGATCTGAGATTTGAGATAGGGAATTCCCACGGAAGGGTGATCATATGACGAGGCCACGATCTACCGAGCGTAAGAAGAATTCTCCGGCGACCGGAAAGGAGAATGGAAGGTTGGCGCGGCTGCTCGCCCACAGGGAAATGGAATTGGCGGCCGCGCAGCGGATGTCCGAAGTCTTTTCTCAGCAAATCAAGTTGCAGGATTTGATGGCACAGGCGCTGCAGATTGCTCTCGACGTCGTCGATGCAGAGAACGGATCGATACTTCTCGCCGATCCGGAAGCACGTCAATTGGTGTTCTATCATTCCATCGGGAGCCAGCCTGTCCCGCCTGGAACGGCGGTACCATGGGATGAGGGCATCGCGGGCACAGTCTTTCGGACGGGACAGTCGGAGATCGTTCCTGATGCACAAACTGACAAGCGCCATTTCAAGAAGGTTGATGAGGTCACCGGCTCCATTACCCATGACATGATCACGATTCCGCTCAAACAGTGGGAAGGGGCGCCGATCGGGGTCATGCAGGTGATGAATAAGCGTGGAGAGACGTTTTTGAATGAAGAGGATTTGTCTATTTTGACGATTATTTCAGCCCTCGCCGCTGTCGCCATCGAGCATACCAAGCTGGTCGAAGCGGCCAAACTGGCGGAAGTCGCTCAAATGATGGGCGACATTACGCACGATATTAAAAATCTATTGATGCCGGTGGTGTGCGGAGCCGGAATCTTACAGACGGAGATCAACGACCTCTTGACGCACCTGCCAGACGTTCACCTTACCCGCGCGAAAGCCAGCCGCGATCTCTGCAATGAAGTCATTGCAATGCTGAAGGAAGACGCCCGCCGCATACAAGATCGGGTGCGGGAAATCGCCGACGCAGTCAAAGGTCTCAGCTCACCGTTGGAGTTCTCTGCATGCGAGATTTCGGCTATCGTCAGCAACGTCTTCCGTTCGCTGGGCGTGTTGGCGCAAGAACGGTCTATCACCCTGGCCACCGAAAATCTCGACTTGCTGCCCTTGATCGTCGTCGACTCCCGGCGGATTTACAACGCGCTTTACAATTTGATCAACAATGCCATTCCGGAGGTTCCGCCGGGCGGCGTCGTGACAGTTCGCGGCAAGGCGCTTTCGCACGAAGGCGCCGTCGTGATCAGCGTCATCGATACAGGGCGCGGCATGGCGCCGGAGATCCGTGACCGGTTATTTACAAAGGGAGTGGTGAGCACGAAACCGGGCGGAACAGGACTGGGCACAAAGATCGTGAAGGACGTGGTCGATGCGCATGGTGGAAAAGTCTGGGTGGAAAGCGAATTAGAGAAAGGCACGAGCGTTCATGTGCTGTTACCGCTGTCTCCGGTTGGAATCCAGCACGTTGAACCGGCAAGACTGCGCGTGCAGGAGGCTTGAATAGAGCGATTATCCGGATAACGCTTGCTCGTTGATCGCTCTTTTCACAGAATCCAACAGCGTCTGAGCTTGCGCCGGCTTCACCAGATAATCCACCACGCCTTGCTTGAAGAGGGTGGCTGCGCCCTTTACATCCGCCTGCCCGGTGAGCACGATGATCGGCACGGATGGAAGCTTCGCGCGAATGTATGCAATAACGTCATTGCCATTGATTTTTGGCAAGCCCAGATCGCAAATGATCGCGCTCACGCTCTGAGCAGAGAGATCGGTCTGAATGGTTCGTATGGCTTCCTCACCGTCAAGCGCTTCGATGACCTCGTACCCACCCTGCTTCAAGGCAAGCCCAACGGTCTTTCTGACATGCTCCTCGTCCTCCACGATAAGGACTTTGCCTATGATCATCAGAAACTCCTTGTTCGGATAGCTATAATGCATCATTTAGAAATTCCATATACCCCGCATCGCCTGGATCGACAACCCCCTAAGATAGGCTCCCCTCAGATGAGGGGATTGCGTGCTTTGAGCCAATCCAACAACATCGCCGGGATCCTTGGGCTACATATGTTGCTGAATCTTATGTCATTGATGGTTCTGTGGATTCATTGACCTGCCCCAACGGGAGAGCGCGCGATGCATGGCACTGTATTGATTGTGGACGACGATGCGAGCGTGCGAGACACTGCACGGCTTGCCCTTGCACGTGAGGGCTATAAAATATTGACTGCAGCCGATGGGCACACGGCCATTGAACTCATGTCCATGCCGGACATTGCCGCGACCGTTTGTGCCCTGCTCTGCGATTTAGAGATGCCAAACATGAGCGGCAAGGAACTGATCGACCATTTTCGAGTGCGCTTTCCATCGATCCCCATCATCCTCGTCAGCGGAGCATCGGATGAAGTCTATCTTGACGGGATCGCAGAGGAAGGCGTGTGCGATTGGCTGAGGAAACCGTTCACACGAGAGGCTTTATTGGAAAAAGTCCGGACTGCATCAAACCTATTTGCGTTGCGTCAGGGTGAGCGCTGTCAACCCTAATGACTGTGCGATCGGTCGGTCTGTCGTAGACGCAAAGGGAAACGGCTGGCGTGAAAATCCAGGTGCTGGGCTGCCACGGCTCTGACGTATTGCTCTCGCATAAGGGCACCACACACTCGTGTAATACCTGCAGCTTTCTGATAGACGACGCGGTGCTTCTTGATGCGGGCACTGTCGGCGCCAAACTCTCTCTCGAGGCACAGGCACGCATACGACACATCCTCCTGTCCCACCTACATTTCGATCACATCAAAGGATTGCCGACTCTCGCTGATAATTTAAGCGAACACGGTGGGCCACCCGTTGTTATTGCCGGATCTCCGGAAGTCATCAAAGGGTTGCACGACCATCTCTTTAACAACGAGGTCTATCCCGACTTCTTCAAGATTCCAACGGTGGCTCACCCCATCCTGACGACCCAGCCATTAGCAATTGGCAGGCCATACCGCGCCGGCAAATTCATGTGTACACCGATTCCAGTCAACCACACCGTTCCGACGACAGGTTTCTTGGTGCAAGACACTCAGAGCGCAATTCTCTACAGCGGGGATACGTTCGTCACGGATGAACTGTGGGAGGTGGCCAGACCAAACCGGCTGCTGAGGGCCGTGTTTCTCGAGTGCTCCTATCCTGATGAACTGGAAGACCTGGCTCGTATCAGCAGACATCTGACACCGAGCCTGTTTGGAAAGGAATTAGCGAAACTTTCGCGGCCGGACGTGAAGGTGTATGCCTATCATCTGAAGCCGATCTACAAAGAAAAGATTTCTGATCAGTTGATGCGCCTCAACCTCCCGAACCTTGTTATCCTTGATGAAGGACAAATTCTAGAAGTGTAGTCTCATCCCCCTCAAAACTTCTTCTCAAACAAGATTCTGGGGCTAACGCCGGGGGGCCTAGTAAACATCATCCGGGAAGCAGTCGGAAGGAGTCGGATTACAAGGGCGGAAGAAGACCGGGGCTCGTCGATTGCACCCTTGTCGACGAAGGCACCGGCGGGCTGCGTCGTTGAAGAACACCTGCGAATTCCTGAACGAAGATCTTGCCGGTACAAAACAGCGGGATCCCGAACAGCAATCCCCAAAGACCGAATAGGTGTCCGCCGATGAGCAAAACCGACACGACTGTCAGGGGGTGAAGATCGGTAGACTTTGAAACCACGATGGTCTTGACCACCAGATGGTCAAAGGCATAGATCGCGGCCGATACAAGGACGATTGCAAGCACTTTGCTGAATGAAAACTCGTCCAGGAGACTTAGAAGTACCGCAGTGCTTGCGCCGATGAGAGACCCCACATAGGGGATGATACTGGCAACCCCCGCCAGAATTCCGATCGCAATGCCGAATTGCACTCCGATCAACGAATATCCGATTGCTGAAAGCACGCTGATGCACACGACATTGATCAATTGACCGAAGAGGTACCTCGAAAGATGCCGATCGATGCGATAGAGCAGGTTCAGTGCCGTCTCGAAATATGCGTTGGGAACCAAGCTGATAAGGGATTTTTTCATCGCACCGCCCTCGAGAAGCAGATACCACGTAAACAACGGGACAAACAGAAGGCTCGAGACAAGCAGAAAGGCATGTGTTGAAAGGCGTTCCCTCATGTCAAAAGATGCCTGCTCGATCCTCTCGGCCAAATTGAACTGCGTGAGGACCGGGACGTCGCGTTGAATCTCGTCTTGGAGCTGAATCAGTCCGTGATGAATCTGGCTGGAATAACGGGGAAGCTCAATGTGCAGGCTCCTCATCTCACGATCCAGCGAGGGCATGACGTAGGCGATCACACCGCTGATGAGAATGAGGGAAACACCGTATAGCAATGTGACGGCGCCACGGCGGGTAAGACCGCGGCGTTCAAGGAATTCAACGATCGGAGTCAGAAGATAAGCGGCAAGACAGGCTGCAACAAATGGAAGAAGGACGGTTCCCAGGAGATAAAGCAGAAGGACGCCCGCGGCGATAATCCCACCCGCATAGCTCGCATCCCTCCATGATCCTTTACCGGAGATAATTCGGGAGGACATCGTGTTCCTTTTCCGTTTTCTGAAGCAGTTCGTCAAGCTCCTGATGAGTCAGGCGCAGGCGAGCGGACAAAGTCTTGGCAACGCTCAAAAAGATCTTTAGTCCCAATTGCGGCCGACGCAAGCTCATGTTGAGCAACTCCGGTTTAAAGAAGCCGATGATCTCCGCTGCGCCATGGGCTACGGCGGTCGCCGAACGGGGACTATCATCAATGAGACCCATCTCTCCGAAGACGTCTCCTGCCGTCAACTCGGCGATCACTTTTTGTTGGCCAAGCGGGATTTCACGAATGATACGCACGGCCCCTACATTGACGATATACATACCAAGGCTTGGATCACCGGCCCTGAAAACGGTCTCTCGATCGGTGTAATGACGAACGTAGACTAACTTTTGCACCGTTCGTACGTCACGGTCGGACAACTCATGAAACATTGGGACGGCACGTAGTGCATCGAAAACGAGCTGCTCCTTCTTCGCATGTCGGCGGACAATGTTGCCCCAAAGAGTGTCGATCATCGGAGCTCCGTGGTTGTTCACAAGATCAGTGAGTGAACGGGTAAGGCAGGAAGGAATTCATAGCTCTCCTCGGAAGTATTGAGGAAAGCATTGTAGGAGGGTTGTGACGGCTGACGCAAGATGCTAAAAGCCGGCCTTAGACGGTTGGTTTACTCGAAGATGGAAACAACTGTTTAATCGTTAGGTATCGCAGGTAGAGGCTTGGTGTTATCGCCTGAGGAGGGAGCTGCTCTTATCCTAGAACAGCGTCCCTCACTCTCGGCCGGGAGAAGATCTTCAGCAGCCCGAGCAGATGGGGGTTTTGTAATTACCCGGCTGCTGTTGTGCGTTGGCGATCCCGTTAGTCACCCCGTTTTGATTCGCCACCGTTTTTGAGTAATCCGTGCCTCTGGCGTCGGGAACACATATCGGATTACAGATCACCGCCTGCCCCGAACCGACTGTCAGAAACACGATCGAAAACGTCGTGGCGAGAGCGACCATCCAGCGACTAGCCATCATGGACCTCCTTTGGTGCTGTGAGGTGTCTGTGGTCAAAAAGTGACCGCTGGTGTCAGCGGAGCTCAGCATATCTCTGAGCAGGACTAATGCCAAGGATGGCCTTTGGGAAAACAAGCGGTTCCAAATGGTGAGCCAACAGGGACGGCACAAACCTGTACGGAGGTATTCACTACATCCAACAGGGAGTTCGCGGAGTCATACGTAGGTTTTTAGTACGACGACTCATCATCACCGGTTGGTAGGTTCTGGGAAGAGGGGAACAGTGAACGGGGCATTGTTTCGACACTGGCGTGTATGCATTTCCGCGCGAACGTCTTCCTTCCTTTTGAGGTTCTCGTTGTAGATCTTGCTGATCACGGTGAAGGGGCCTTCCGGCACGGAGACAGCTTTCGTCTGCTGCTTTTCGATGGGCCCGGCCCACAGTGTGGTTCCGTTGGCCAACACGTGGATCTCGGTCGTGTCTCCGGGGGCTTTAAATTGGCAAGAGACATCAGCACCAAAAGCCCGCTGGCTTGTTAGGAGAAACGCGATGACCAGGAATGGGGCCGCCATCGATGTTCGCAGAGTCAGCATAGTTCTTTTCATCGTTACGCCTGCAAGGAGGTTTACACTACTAGGACAATATCTAGCTCCATATCCCCAAGGATTCCTTCATGATAGGTTCTTCACTCCCGACTTTCCCTCGTCGAACCACTGGTTTTTTTCTCGGCTGCCGCTCCCTATTGGCGGTTTTCCTCATTGGCAACCGGCCGGCGTTCGCGTACGTTCAAGCGTCTCCTTCCCGTTGCTGTATCCCTTCGTAGATCCGGCTTTTAATTCCTTGCATCGTCTCCAAACCCACCGTCTGAACGCCCTCGCTGATCAGCCGCTGAAAATCTTGCCTGACCGGGGTGCCCGTCTGTTGCTCGAAGAGGAGTAACAGCGCGTTCACTTGAATCTGCATCAAGGCAAGAGATGTCGAGATCGCTGTAATGGTCTTATCATCCATAACATCCTCCTGTAGCCACCGACGGACTTTCGCGCATGTCTATGGAGAAAGCAAGATCGGGAAGGAAGTTCGGGGCGAGCCTTTTTTAGGAGCAACGAGGGCATGGCCCGTTCAGGCCATGCCCCTGAGTTCCGGGCTATGCTGCCTTCTGAAGCATCACTTCGGTAGACTTGAACAACACCGTGACCTGATCGCCTTGTGCGAGCTGAAGCTCGTCGACGGCATGTCGTGTCACCGCTGAAGTGATTGTCCATTGTCCCGCATCGATCATGACAGATGCCATGGCAGCACCTTTCTGAATGTCCGTGACTTTTCCGGAGACCTTGTTCCTTGCGCTGATTCTCATCGCCCCGGCGTCCCCCTTGGCGATGATGGCTTCAGTTGATTTCACCAAAGCCACAACCGGATCATTTTTTTTCAGCCCCAGTTCCTTGGCCGCATGGCTCGTGATGGCCGAGACTATCGTATGACCGTTCGCAGACACCGTCACCACGGTCATGGCAGGACCAGACTGAATCTCGGCCACCCTTCCACTGATTTGATTTCTGGCACTTATTGAGCTCATGACCGACGTCGCCATAAATGCCTCCACATTTGAGGTTCAGCAAGGATGGTATATCCTTAGTTTCCTCGCTGAATACTGATCAGAACCCTGGTGTGAAGTGCCGGCGGGCGGAACAGTGTCCTGTGGGCAGCGAAACTTGCAAAGCCGTTGCGAGACGAGACCTGGACGACAACAATGGAAAAGAGGATGACCAGCGTGACCCTGAAGCACTCCATACGGACGAGCGCAATCCTGGCGATCGCCTTGGTCGCTCTCACGTCGTTCGGCTGCGCACAGTTCGAGCAGCGGGATAAGCGCTTCTATTATCGAGCGCTCTGGAACTTCGCCTTGAGAGAAAATCTGAAGGAGCTGGATATTGAGTTCAACGGCGTCGATTTCGGGCATTCCAATCTCTACGAACATCTGTTGCTGACGAGGGGCAAGGATGTCCCCGCCATTGAAGAGACGGCTCGAAAGGAAACGCTGCGGTTCATCGCAACAAGACCGACGCTCAATCCGAATGAGGAAGCCATTGCCCCGACCTACATGAAATTGGCCTGGAAGGCGCAAAATACCTTCGATGAAGCGCACGCGCTGCATCGGGCAACCTACGATATTTACGTGTCTGACCTTCACGACAAAGACGCCGCCTTGCGGAAGGTCCTCGTCTTTTATCGGGACAGTGCCTATGCCATCACGTCCAAGCATTTGGACCATCGCCGACTGGACCAACTCCCCTACTCGAAAACGTTTCGCCAGAAGTATCCGCTGTTTAACGCGACGATTTGGGCGTACCACTATCTGCAGGTCGTCGTGTATGACGCGCTGGCAGCGGCGAAGGATCTCCCTGCCAAACAAAAGGCCGTCGAGCCGATTCTTGCGACGTACCACCGCTATCTGGAGCAGCCGCCGGTCCAGTGGACCTTTATGCCGATGACGGGAGAACTCAGCCCACAGTTCGCACGGGACTATCCCGAGATCGCAAATATCTTCGATAACCTCCACATGATGCATGACACGATCAGCGACATCCTCGCCACCGACCTCTTGCCGACGTGGGAAGAGAAGCGCAAGGAAATCTACCGCATCACTCAGTCGTATTACTGGGCAAGCGCTGATGCATCGAATCCGTTCGTCATCCATGGCGACGACGATCGTGTCCCACATCAACACCCAGCGCAGTGAGGATACACCGGTGAAAGTGTCCGTGTTCATGCTGGCGGTCTTGTGCCTTCTCGTTGAAGCGAACAATGCAGGCGCGCTTGATCATGACAATCTGGACCCCAACCGTCCAATTGCGATCGAAGATGCCTACGTCATTCCAAAGGGAGAGATCGGCGTGGAAGGTGGACTGACCTTCAACGATCGAAAGGAAGGGAAAAGTCGATTTGGATTTCAACCGCAAATCATTTACGGGGCCTTTGACAATACGCAGATCGAAATCATGAGCGGCCTGGTGACCGAACCTTCCACGGTCGATGGAGATGATAAGTCGGGGGATCTCAGCGTGGCGGCCCTGTACAACTTCAATACCGAAACAGTGCGTGTGCCGGCCTTCGCAGCTCGCGTTGAAGTCGGGTTTCCCACCGGGGTCGGATCAAAAGGGATCGATACGGAACTGACGGGCGTGATGACTCGTTCCTTCGGTCGTTGGCGCACGCATCTGAACGCGGGGTACACATTCTTGGGATCGCCACAGCAAAACGAGCGGTCTGGGACCTACCGGATGGTGGCTGCCGTGAGCTATCCCTTGGGATATCCGATGAGCTTCACCGATACCATCATCGTGAATGCGTTTACGCGACAATCTGATCTGAAAGGACAAACGAATCCCACCGGTGTTGGCGTGGGACTTCGTCATCAAGTGAGTTCTCGGGTGGTGTTCGATGCCGGAGTCGGTACAGAGTTCTTGGGACCACCCGACCGGTCGATCTTTTTCAGCACGATCGGCTTGTCTCTCGGATTTTGACCACACCCATTTCTTCACCTTGGGCGTTGACAAATCAAATAATGTTGATATATGTTCTCGTAGATGGCCACCGCCGTTAAAACTGCCGCTGACGTATTTCACGCGCTGTCGGATGAAACGCGCTTGGAGATTCTCGAGCGGCTTCGAGACGGCGAAAAGTGTGTGTGCGAGTTAACGGATGTTCTCAAGGCCGCCCAGTCGCGGCTTTCCTTTCATCTGAGAGTGCTGAAGGAGGCAGGACTCATTCGCGATCGCCGGGAAGGCAGATGGATGTATTACGCATTGCACAGCGAGGGTCTGGAAGAAGCCGAAGCAATTCTTCACGGTCTCAAGAAAGCGGCCAAGGCTTCGCGTTCGAACAACCGGTGCTGCTGATTTTTTTTGGCTCGAATACATCAAACTTCATTGATAGGAGGTCAGCATGAAGGACGAAAGAGACATCAAAGCCCATGTGCGGGCGGAGTATGGACAGGCCGCCCGACAGGCCCGAAGCGGGAAGCCGTCTTGCTGTGGAACGGGCAGCTTGCTTGAAGGCGAGGCTCTCGATCCCATTACCGCCAACCTCTACCACGCGGACGAGACGACCGGACTTCCGGCCGAGGCCGTGCGGGCGTCTTTCGGTTGCGGCAACCCCACCGCCCTGGCCACGATCCAGCCAGGCGAGACGGTGCTTGATCTCGGCTCGGGTGGCGGGATCGACGTCTTCCTGTCGGCCCGACGGGTGGGACCAACCGGGAAAGTGTATGGCCTCGACATGACGAATGAAATGTTGGCCCTGGCGCGAGAGAATCAGCAGAAAGCGGGCGTCACCAATGTCGAATTCCTCAAAGGCGAGATCGAGCAGATTCCCCTGCCCGACAATTCCGTGGATCTCATCATCTCCAACTGTGTCATCAATCTCTCTCCGGATAAGGACCAAGTCCTCAAGGAAGCCTTTCGAGTGCTGAAGCCCGGTGGTCGGTTCGCGGTCTCCGACATCGTCATCCGAGGAGTCATCCCGCAGGAGATTCGTCACAGTGTGGAGCTCTGGGCCGGGTGTGTGGCCGGTGCCTTGGAGGAATCTGCGTACCAGACCAAATTACGAGAGGCTGGCTTTGAGCAGATCAGCATTGAGCCGACCAGGATCTATTCAGCGGAGGATGCCAAGGAGTTCCTCACGGGTGCCGGTCTCCATGTGGAAACGCTTGCGAAGGAGATTGACGGCAAATTCATCAGCGGGTTCGTCCGAGCGGTCAAGCCGGCGAAGACGACGTCCTGTTGCGCCCCGAGCTGCTGTGCCTAATACCTATAAGGAAGGAGATGTCGACGTTGGTTCCGGAGGCACGATCTCCCTCGGGGCGAGGAGGGCATCGGAACACGTATTTCCAAGGGCCGATCGCCCACCGATCAGATGATAGTAAAGGACGGGAATCACGACGAGAGTGAGGAGCGTCGAGGCGCCGACACCAAACAGCAGCGACACCGCGAGACCCTGGAAAATCGGATCCAAAATGATGACGAAGGCACCGACCATCAGGGCGGCCGCGGTGAGAAGAATCGGTCTGGTCCGGATGACGCCCGCCTTGACGACGGCCTCGCGCAACGACACACCCGCCTCCTCTTCCAGTTGAATAAAGTCAACCAAGAGAATGGAGTTCCGGACGATGATTCCCGAGAGCGCGATGAATCCGATCATCGATGTGGCCGTAAAGTAGGAGTCCATAAGCCAATGCCCGGGAAGTATGCCAATGAGAGTCAGCGGGATCGGTGCCATGATGACCAGTGGCGTCAGAAATGACTGAAATTGTCCTACGATCAGCAGGTAGATCAAGAGCATGGCCACTGCGAACGCAATGCCCATGTCACGGAATGTCTCGTAGGTAATCTGCCACTCGCCGTCCCATTTCATGCTCAGCCGCTCCTCCGACCACGGCTGGGCCGCATAATACTGTTCGACGCGATAGCCGTCCGGCGGTCGATAGTTCTCCAGCTGCCTCCCAACCCCCAGCACCCCATAGACGGGGCTCTCCGCATGTTCAGCACCCGGTCCGCCCGCGTCGCCCACCACGTAGACGACGGGTTTTTGATTCTTGTGATAGATGGCTTGCTCCTGGACCGTTGTCTCCAACGTCAACAACTCCGATAATTGCACCATCCGCCCCGTGCTCGTTCGCAGGCCGATTTCGCCGATGCGCTCGAGGCCGGTTCGTTCCGCGAGCGGCAGGCGCAGCATGATCTGGACCGGATTTTTTTCCTGTGGCATGTGCACGAGTCCGACTTTGGTGCCCTGCACTGCCATGCGAAGCGTCCGCACAATCTCGTCCGACGGGATGCCGGCAAGAGCGGCCTTGGCCCGATCGACGGTGAACACATATTTCACTTGGTCGGCTTCGATGTAATCGTCCACATCCACCACACCAACGGTTGATTCGAACAGTTTCCGAATATCACGGGCCACGGCGAGCTGACGTCCGTAATCGGGGCCATACACCTCTGCGACGAGGACAGACTGGACCGGTGGGCCTGGCGGCACCTCCACGACCTTCACGTTGGCTCCGTATTGCCGTGCAATCTCCTGAATGGCCGGCCTCAGACGACGCGCAATCTCATGGCTCTGTGCCGTGCGTTCATCTTTGGGGACGAGGTTGATCTGCAGGTCGGCTTCATGCGGCTGCTCCCGGAGATAGTAGTGCCGGACCAACCCGTTGAAGTTAAAGGGCGATGCCGTGCCCACGTAGGCCTGATAATCCCGCACTTCCGGCACCGTGCTCACATGCCGGCTCAACGCCTGGGTGACGCGGGCCGTCTCTTCGAGCGTGGTGCCTTCAGGCATGTCGATCACCAATTGGATCTCGCTCTTATTGTCAAACGGCAACATCTTCACGACGACGTGACGCGTGTAAAACAAGAACGCAGACCCGGCGAGGAGAAGCGCGATCAGACTCAAGAAGGCCGAGGCAAGGATGGGATGGGCCAGAAGAGGCGTGAGGATACGCCGATACAGCCTGGCCATGAAGCCCTGCTCGCGTGCCGCGTGCTCCGTTCCGTGCATCGTCGTGCCAGCCCGGTAACAGGTGCGGCAGAACCATGGAATCACGACGAAAGCCACCATCAACGAAAAGAACATCGCAATGGACGCATTGACAGGAATCGGCCGCATGTACGGACCCATGAGGCCGGACACAAACGCCATCGGCAGAAGCGCGGCAATGACGGTGAACGTGGCGAGGATCGTCGGGTTACCGACTTCGTCGACCGCTTGAATGGAGGCTTCATCGTGAGACCGCCGACGCATGGTCAAATGCCGGTAAGTGTTCTCGACCACCACAATGGCGTCGTCCACGAGAATGCCGATCGAAAAGATCAGCGCAAACAGCGTCACGCGGTTGATGGTGTAGCCGATGAGCATCGAGGTGAACAGCGTCAAAGCCAGAGTCAGCGGGATCGCGATCGAGACCACGAAGGCGGGACGTGGACCCAAGGTGACGCCGAGGAAGGCCACCACCGCCACCACGGCGACAACGAGATGCCACAACAGTTCGTCGGCCTTTTCGCGCGCCGTTTCTCCGTAGTTGCGCGTGACCGTCACTCGCACGTTGGACGGAATGACCACCCCTTTGAGATCCTCCACTTTGCGGATCACCTCATTCGCCACAGTGACCGCGTTGGTTCCTGCCTGTTTCGCCACGGCCACCGTGACCGCCGGCGAAGGCATGTTCCCTTCACCGCTTGTTGATCCCTGTCCCTGCCCAAACCACACGTAACTGGTGGCCTCAGCCGGGCCGTCTGCGATGTCCGCCACCTGACGAAGAAACACCGGTCGCTGCTCGCTGACGCCGACCACCAGCGACTCGACATCTTCCTTGGACTGGATGAACCGACCGGTGTCGACAAGGAAGCTTTGATTACGACTCTCGAACCGGCCCGTCGGCAGTGTTTGATTTTCACTTCTGATGACGGCGGCCACCTGTAGCGGGGTCATCCCGTAAGCTTTCAGTCGCGTGGGATCGATTTGAACTCGTATTTCCCTGATTCGACCACCCACAAGAAAACCCGCCGCCGTGCCGGATACTTTTTTCACTTCTTCCAGGACATGGTCGGCCACGCGGTGCAAGTCGAATTCACCGTACCGTTCGCTTGAAAGCGTGAGCGTCACGATGGGCACGTCATTGACGTCTCTTGGCTTGACCAAAAAGGGAGAGGCGCCGGGCGGAAGCAGGTCCTGGCTCGACATGAGCTTGTCATAGAGATCGACCAGACTATCCTCAGTGGGCTGGCCGACGTAAAACCGAACGATGATGAGGGCGCCGCCGGGCCGCGAAATGGAATACACATACTCCACGCCCTTGATCTCGGAAATCTTGCGCTCGAACGGCTTCGTCAGTTGCTCCTCGACCACCTTTGCGGCGGCGCCCGGAAACGGCAGCCAGACGTCCGCCATTGGCACGACGATTTGCGGCTCTTCCTCGCGCGGCGTGACGAGCACCGCGAAGAGACCAAGCAACAATGCGCCTAGAATAAACAGCGGCGTGAGCTTGCTGTTGATGAAGACCGCGGCGATGCGACCCGAAAGGCCGAGGCGGTATGGACTCGATGGAGTCATACGAGGTGTGTGGTGGCGGACGGTCTCTACGATGTCGGCCTTACCGTTTCATGGACCTGCACGATGGCGCCCTCGGTCCCGCGGGAGGCATCACTCAATACACGTTCGCCTTCGTTGATTCCGGAGAGAATTTCGGCTTGCTGATTGAATCGTCGGCCGATTCTGACCCAGCGCAGGCGTGCCACATGATCCGGGTCCACAACAAAGACGCTGGTCAGTTCCCCTCGTTCGATCACTGCCGACGCGGGCAACACGATGGTGCGGCCGATGCCTTTATCCAGTTGCAGTCTTCCAAACATGCCGGTTTTCAAACCCGGTGTCTTCGGCAAGTCCACTTTCACCGTAAAAGTGTGTGTTTGAGGGTCGCCCGCGGGCAGGATCTGGCTCACCTCGCCGGTCAAGGATTCCTTGGGGAGGGCGTCGATCATGACCCGAATGCGATCGCCGCGGCCGATTGCCTTGAGGTCGCCCTCCGCCACCGTGGCTTCGAGTCGCAACCGGTTGGGGTCTTCCATCTTCAGCAGGGCCTGTCCCGGCGAGGCCAGTTCCCCTGCTTCGACTTTCTTTTCCGTGATGACACCATCGAAAGGCGCTCTGACCACCGTGTAACTGAGTTGGGCAAGAACGGCCTTGCGATTCGCCTCCGCGACTTTGAAGGTCCGTGTAGCATTTTCCATTTCCTGCTTCGAGACGGCGTCTTCCACATACAAGCTCTTCATGCGCGAGAAATTGGCCTTGGCGTTTTCAACCTCGGCCACCGTTCGCGCCAGTTCGGCCTGTAGATCCCTATTGTCCAGCTCGATGAGGGTCTGTCCTTTCTTGACCTCCGAGCCTTCGAGGACCAACACCCTGTCGATGGTGCCTTGGATCCGGCTTGACAGTGTGGCTTGGTAGATCGTCTCGACCTGTCCGGTCACTTCCATTCGAATGGGAACGTCGGAGAGTTTGACTTCGACCACCGCCGCTTCAATGGTGGCTTGCGGAGCCGCAGACACCGCGGGGACGTTTGTCTCCTCTTTTGATCCGCATCCGGCGGAACACAAGGCGACGATGATCACCGCTTTCAACGATTGGTTTCCGGAGAGCCAAGAGATCAAGATTGTACGCCTGCCTCCGCTCGGTTCGCTCGATCAGTCTCGATAGCCGCGTTGATCTGGTGCTCACAGCGATCCAGAGCTCGAGCATCCGGTCCTTCGTCGTCATCCCATTTTCCGCGTCGTGCCCCTAAGCGTATGAGCATGCACTCGACGGCCGAAACCAGCTCTTCGAGCGGACGGTCTGCCGTCCTTCCATAATGCTCACGGTCAAAAATAGGGACCTGCAAGCAGACCTCGGCACGATACCGGCGCTCCGGAGAATAGAGGACACGATACATCGGGGCGTCAGGACGCCGACAGTGTTTGAAAAGAGCGAGCGATTGATGCAACACGCGGCAAAGACGTTGCAACCCGGCCATCATCTCACGCAGCTCGGGATCTTCCCCGATCGGCAGGTGTCGCGGATCTTGAAAGGCCGCGTACAGGTTCAACTCAAATCCAATCTGAACCATCTGGCCCGATCCCTCATTCACCACGAGAGGGTCATGATCGAAGCACACCTTTCGCCTCGCGATCATGTCGCGCAAGGCTTCCTCGCTCGCGAACGAGTCGTTAAGTATGAGAGGAATTGTCATGACATGTCCTTGTTGCTGTGCACCTTTGCTTATTCT
Source organism: Nitrospira sp. (assembly GCA_035281245.1). Taxonomy (GTDB): domain Bacteria; phylum Nitrospirota; class Nitrospiria; order Nitrospirales; family Nitrospiraceae; genus Nitrospira_C. The sequence continues at coordinate 24,862 of DATEEH010000071.1, read as the reverse complement.
TGCACGCCGACTTTCCGCAACAACGCCATCATCGGACACCATCCCGTGAAAGCCGATTGGATGAGATTCAGCGCGACAAAGGCCGCGAAGTAATTCCAATAGGGATGCACGGTGGCACCAAGAACAATCGCGAGCAGGACGAACACCCCGGCGATCAACCGCAAGAACTCATTCAGTCTCATGACGTCCCTCCCTTCGTTCTACTCGTAAGAGACAGGGATGGAACAAAGGATTCTCAGCTCGCCGGTTCCAGCTTCGTGATGCCCATGGCCTTGAGGACGGCCTTTTCAAAGAACGGTTCGCTGACGCCACGTTTCATTTTCATGAGGAAATACTTCTCGAGTCCTATCTTCGCCAAATGGACCCACTTACCCTTTTTTGCCCAGGTGACGTTGCGGGGAGCCATTTGCGGCAGTGCGACGAAGACCTCCGATTGAAGCGCCGATGATTGCAATGCGTGCCATGTGTTCTCCTCTTCGCCTGAGTCAGACAGGACGACCTGGATTCACGCTGAGCGGTTTTGCTTTGACGCCACAATATGCAGCTTGAATGCCGCATATGACGTGCAATTCTCCAGTCGTGAAAGCATCGAGATCCAAGGTCGACAAGCATGAATGCTTATGTCCAAGAGACAAGTATGGGGAATTTTGGGGCAGTCGCCCACATCCGCTGTCGCCGATATCCCCAAAACATCTCAGTGTCAGGGACAGCGCTGTTTCGTCAACTCCGCCGAGAAGGAGAGAACTTAGGTGAGGCTCTTCTCCAAGAAAAAGTCCAAGCCTGATGTCGCGATATGCGTTCCGAGCAATCGACGACGTCATGAATGCAAAAGGGGGAACGAACCGGCCTCGTCTACTGTTTGGAATGCGGAAAGATTGTCAAGATGATCTTGACGATTGATATGCCTCCGGCCACGGCATCACACCATGGCTGTTCACTCTCGCCCTTAAGAGAGGTGCAAACGTCGGTCAGGAGGAACCGCCGATCGAAGCATGGTGGGCATCACGCTCCGTGTCCGCTTGCACCTCCCACGCTCTTCAAAAGCCACCCGCTCTTATGTGGGCCCCGGATCTGCCGACTCGCCAGGATCGGTTCGGCAACCCTTCAGTCGCCCTGTCGCTGGTTGCCCCGCGCCGTGGTCATTGGACTCGCATCGACGGTCGTGCCTACTGGCACCGAGCATCACAAGCGCGTACCTCGAACCTCAATCCTGCCACTGAAGCAGAAGCGGTGCCCTTCTGCGCGCTGGCTGCATAAGAGCGAGCCAGATGTTTTATTCGCTCCCACCTCCCTTCAATTGTTCTTTAATCATGTATGGGGGGGAATCAACCGCAGAATATGGGTGTAGAAAATCACACTACTAGATGTGGTGGGGGGTGAGTGGAAACTTGAGTATGAGTGTGTTAGCCCAGACTAAAAATCAATGCCATGCCTAAAAGATAGCCTGTGATCATCAATGCGCTGTCAGGCTCAATGAACAGAAAGCGTTTTTCTGCTCGATACATGATGCCCATGATACCGACAGTCATGAGCAGGATGCTCACAAAAGCGGTCACCGCATGAGTGGGATCAACGGCGGCGAGCAAGGGACCGTTCCAATACGCCATATCGGCGATGAACAGGATGGCCATGTTGAAGGCGTTGCTTCCAAACAAGTTTCCTACGGCCAGGTCAAAAGCCCCCAAACGCACGGCGGCGAACGTCGTGACCATTTCCGGCAGGGACGTCACAATCGCGACGAGTGACGTTCCAATGAACGTCGAACTGATGCCGGTTTCTACAGCAATTTCCACGGCGGATTTGGCCATCAACGGCGCGGCGACAAGAATACCTGCCGCAGCCGCGGCGAATCCCCATCCAGCCTGCTTAAGCGAGCCGTCGATGACCGGACGGGTGAAAGCAGCTTTCTCCTTCTGAACGACGCGTTGGAGTTGCTCAGCCCGTCGCCGCATGCTCTCCTGCCGAAAAACGACACGCATCCCGAACAGATAAATCAAAGCAATGGCGAGGGGGCCTATGCCAATCTGAAATGAGGGAAAAGAATGTCTGACAAGAATAAACAGGCCGGCCAGGCCCGTCATGATGACGGCCAAACTTGCGATCAGTGTCTGCTCCAACGCGGCCTGTTGCCACACCCGCTTCTGCCGGTGCGCCAGATCTATCAGAGCCAGGGTCAGCATATTGCCAAGCCCCGCTCCAAACAAATCACCGACGGCCAAATTGGGCGCATCGATCAGCACCGCGCTCACTGCCGTCAGCATTTCCGGTAACGACGTCGCAGCAGCCAATAGGACGACGCCAATCCATAATCGTCCAAGACCGGAATGCTCGGCGATTCGATCGCCATAATGGGACAGTTTTGTCCCTGCGATCATGATGACGATTCCACTCAAGGCGAAGGTGACCCAAGCCATGACGCAACCTTCCTTTTTAGGGCAGGACCGGCACTCGCTCTTCCACGGTCTTCAATGAGGCGGTCGAACTCGCCGAAGCACCGTCCATCCGATCAAACCAGCCAAGGCCGACCCCAACAAGATACCGATCTTGGCTGAAATTGAAGCCTCGGCTTGTCCAAATGCCAAATCGGTAATGAACAGCGACATGGTAAACCCAATGCCGGCGAGGAATCCGACACCGGTCAGATGAGGCCATCTGACGCCGTCCGGCATCTTTGCCACTTCTGAGCGGATAATGATCCCCGATGCAAGTAAGACACCCACCGGTTTACCGATCAATAAACCGACGAGAACGCCCAAAGTCACAGGACTGACCAACGTGCCGGCAATGCCGGCATCCAACGTGACGCCCGCATTGGCCAGTGCAAATACCGGCATGACGGCGACCGTGACCCAGGGATGGAGCGCTTGTTCCAGACGCTGGAGCGGCGTCGCGACATTCTTGACGGCGGTCTCCAACCGCTGTGTCACTTCAAGCTGTTCTTGGTTGGCCAGCGGCGAAGCGCCGGACGAAGTCACCTGTTCAAAACGCCGCAAGAGGGCCTGGCCGCGTGCCAGGAATTCCCCCCGACCGAGCGTCGTGCGAGCCGGGATGGTCATCGCGGCCAACACACCGGCGATCGTGGCATGCACTCCCGACATGAGGAAAGCCAGCCACAGCCCTCCGATACCCAACACGGAATAGACCAGAACGTGTCGTACCCCCAGAACATTCGCGCCAATGAGCAACATCAAGAAGAAGGCCCCGATGCCGATATTGATCCAGGAGATCGTCGAGGTATAGAAAACGGCAATGACCATCACTGCCATCAGGTCGTCACCGATGGCCAAGGCCGCCAAGAATACCTTCAGTGACCCCGGCACGCGATCGCCCAGCAGCCCGAGCACCCCTAACGCAAACGCGATGTCGGTCGCCATGGGGATGCCCCATCCCGGCGCTCCCGGCCCGCCGGCGTTGAACCCCGCATACAGGGCAGCTGGCACGACCGTGCCCCCCACCGCCGCCGCGAGCGGAAGAGCCGCCTGTCGAATAGAGGCCAATTCCCCCACCAGCATTTCACGCTTGATCTCAAGGCCGATCACGAAAAAAAACATCGCCATCAGGCCATCGTTGATCCATTCCAGCACCGTTTCTGTCAGTGCATGCTGTCCCACGACGAGGCTGATGGGGGTGCGCCAGATTTCGTGGTACGTATCGGCCCAAGGAGAATTGGCCCAGATTAATGCCACCGCGGTGGCCGCCAAGAGGAGGATTCCGCCCGAGGACTCCGCATGGACGAATTCTTGGAACGGTTCGACGACTTGTTGGATAGGGACTTGCCGGGCCGGCTTTGTGTCGCGCTGATCGTCCATGGAAGTCGTGCTGTCGCAGCGTATTGAGCGTCGGCTTTGTCGTGAGAATCTTCAGTCCGTTTCCTCAGACTCGGAGTCGCTTCACTCTTTCCTTAAGAGATGAGAAGGTAGCCGGGGGTAGTTTGTGGAGGTGAAGTCATTTCACAATAATGACCGAACAATCAGCATGACGCGCCACCTTACTCGAGACGCTACCGAGGACATACCGGTCAAAGCTACCGAGACCTCTCGATCCGAGAATGATGAGATCAACTCTACGACGCCGAGCAAGATCGAGGATCTCTGCCGCAGGGCTTCCCCCGCTGATCACCGTTCCGACGCCATGTCCTTGCGCACGCAACGCGTTTCCCGTCTTTTCGAGGGACCGACGCGCACGGCGATTTCCGGCTTCTTGAGCGCGTTGAAGTAGCGGAGAACTTTCCGTGTTTATCCGGGACAGGCGATCGAGCATCGTGTCGGGCGGCTCATGGACATACACTAAAAATATCCGACAGCGCCGAACAATATGAGACTGTACCCACTGAGCCGCCTTTTGACCGGAAGCCGAGCCATCAAGTCCTATAAGAATTGTACGACGCTTCTTTCGACCTAGCCCTGGCCGAGCAATGGCGACGGACGTGGGAGAGTTATGAAGAATTGTCTCACTCACGCTCCCCAGCAGAAATCTTCTGGCGCGCTCATCGGCATGAGGCGCCACGACCGTCAAATCAATCCGATCATCGCGTATCACGCGTAAGAGAGTACTTTTCGTCTTACCCTCCAGGACCAGCGCACGCGTCTTGGAGTTTCGCGAGGCGAGTGGCTTGGCAAGACGACCTACGAGCCGTCGAGCCTTAGCGAAGACTTGCTTCCTCCAGTCGTCGAAGATTGAGCGCGAGAGGTCGCTGAAGGCGTTTGGCGGCTCTATGACATGGATGACATAGAAAACCCGTTTCTTTCTAAGCAACCAGGTTCTTGCGAATTCCGAGGCGAGCTTGCCATCGTCCAAGTCCTTGGCCGCAATTAATAGCTTCGTACTCCTCATTCTAAGCCGAGGCCTGGCACCTTCCCATCAATGATGCGTTGTCCATAGGCGATCCCGTGAATGTCGGCCTCCACGTAGTATAGGCGATTGGCATCCAAAATGTGCGAGACGTCGTACGTTCCTCCTTGCCCCACGCTATGGATATCCGAAGTTTCCATTGGTTGGAACCAGCATCCTGCACGGGTGCTGAAATAATTGTAAATCTGTGGTACGTGACAGTCTGACTCATTGGCACCATCCCTCGTAATCTGACGTTCTAGCGCACAAAGCTCTTCGAATCCTAACTTCTCTTCGGAGCACCGGACACTTGTGGTGTTTATCCCGTCGCCATCATATTGAGGCTCCGGGTCGAGCAAGCTCTGTTTGGCGGAGAGGGTAGGCATTCGAAGTCGCGCCCGCTTAACGGCTCGCGCTCCTACTGAGGGGGCCAGCCCCCTCGTAGGCTCCCCATGAAGGGGACATATCCCCTTCAGAACCCCTGTTCGAATCCTACCCTCTCTCACTGTTTCCTTTGAGAAAGCACCGCTCCATGGTGATGTGCACTGCTATTGGGCCTTTGGCGGAGAGGGTAGGATTCGAACCTACGGCCCATGACGGGCGCAGCCAAAAAAGGCCTGCTCGATTCAGCCGCTCTCGCACCTCTCCGCGTCAGGTGCCCTATGTCTCTGCCAAAGCCGTCGACTCCAGCGCCGACCTCCGAGTCGCCGATGACTGTTCTTCGAGCACCACATCGAGCCTTCCAACTGCGGAATCAACTCGATCATCCATTCTTTGTATGCGTGGTTAATCATTCACCTGTTCCATCGTCGCTGTCCGTTTCCGGGCAAAACTTATCAACTCAGCACAAGTAAGCAGCAACCCCAATAACAACAAACAGTCCGAGTAATCCCAGACGCCTTTCAGAGACAGCGGGCTCTGCCCAGCTTCAGTGCGATCGAGCAAACCCTTGTTTGATGTCGGCATAAGAGCCTTTCCGGCTGAGTGTGGAGAAGCCCGTGGGCGCACACTGAGCGGTACGCGCCCAAGGTATCAGTAGCGAAGCGACTCAGACGAAGAGGGGCGGATGGAAAAAATTGTAAGGTTGGATAAATACAGGAATGGAGGTCATCTCTGTGAAACCAAAGAAGGATCTCAGCGAAGGCAAGGCAGAGGTAGTCACGGATGTGATCGTATAACCGGACATGACCGATGCCTGGAAATCATCCTGGGAATCGGCGAAATCGAACAATGTTCCTGGTGCCCCCAGCAGCTGAGTGCAGATTGCGAGGCATAAAATGAGAACGCCGCACCACGAAAGAAACGATACATGTCTTCTTACAAGTGCGGTCATCTAAAAATTCCAGCCATGTATGAAATATGATACAGAACGGCTTTCAGAATGTAACCTACAGGACAATCGCGAACAACCTAGTGATATCCCTAGTATTGGGTAAATCGCTATTCCTCTTTGGATTTACACACAGCCAATTGATGGCCGCCCTCAACGTGCCCCCACTTAGATGATCTGATCTCGCTTCGTTCAAGGGAAAGCTCATGGCGCGATTTGCTTGATGTAGTGAATCTCAACACCGCAAGTAAGCGAGGGGCTTTGCCGGACATTGACGGCCCTATGAAAAAGGTCTAGAGTGCATCTCTTAGCTTAAAGTCTCATATGCCGACGGCCTCATGGAAGGCCACTCCGCCGACATGTGAATAAGGCGGGGCATATGAGTCCGCTCTTCGTCGATTCTCAATCAGCGTTTCTCTTTACCGGCCTCCTCCTTATCGGACATCCCGAGACCGTCGACATCTGGACACGCGACGCGATCGAGTATGCGGGGAAGTGTCGGATAGAAGCCACGGCGTAGGGATTTCGCGGTCGACGATGGCGCAGAAAAGAGCGATGAGCACCGAAGATTTGATGAAAGTGCTGAGCAGCATCGCAGATGCCGTGGTGAGATTGGATGGTCAGGCGAAATACATCTCGATGAATCAGGCGGCTGAGAACAAGTTCATCCACTTGGGCCATGACCCTGAAACAATGATGGGACACTCAGTGTGGAAACTGTTTCCGGAGCTCATGGGGACGATGGCGGAGAGGGAATTGCGCCGCGTACTTGAAGATGAATCCCCTATTCAGCACGAGATTTACTATCCGGCAGACCAACGGTGGTATGAAATTCAAGGGTTTCCTTCCTCGCCGGGTGCCATTTTCATTTTCCGAGACATCACCGCTCGTAAAGCGGAATGATCGAGTGCGACCTGCGGTCGCCTCCCCCTCCCCCCTTTTCTCTCTTCCGTTCCCGAGCGCCTGTAAACCCTCGCCTTCAGCGTCCAGACCGTCTACATTCGATTCGACAGGCACGGACACATGACTTCCGGTCGAAAAGCACAAACTCAGGTGGTTGCGACCCAGGGAAGGAAGACTCATGAAGGTGAAGGTCTGGGATTATAGAGCGAACAAGAAGACGCCGATCATAAGCAGCATGATACCCCCGACCACAATCAAGAGGTTCAGAACAATATCGCCAACGTACTCAAGTGCACTTGAAGGGAAGGTGACGCGACCCACCCAGGATTTCATAGCAGGTCCTCCGTATCAGCGGGCCAGCTGCATCTCTGACCTTTCATAAAAACTCAAGTAGTCAGTGGAATAACCGCCAAGTTGGGGAAACGGTGAACCCTCCCCGACTGTCCAGGTTCAGATCCAGTCGGCCTTTTCGACGCAGATAGCACAATGTGTAACAGACCTCTCCAAGCGTTAATGCGGGTAGGAGGCTGGCCACGTATTGGATCTGGCAACCAGGTGCGCGAATGACGATTTCGAGCACCTGACTCATGACTGCATCTAGCGGCTTGAAAATAACCGTCTGGGATGGTGAAGGCATGACAACACTATTTCGAATCTTAAGAGCTGATACGTGCCAATGATTATTGCTGCCAAGAGTACCTGTAGGAATATGAGCACAGCGCACCTCTCTTTACGCCTGAAAGAAACTGCTCCATAAAGTAATAGTTTTCGCTGTTCCCAAGTCAAAACAGGTTTCCAACGTTTCCCAAGAGATTTTTTCCTTGTTCTGAGGGTAAATGCTCTCTTCCTTCGGCGATCCTGCGAGGGGGATGAAGCGCGCCGAGCACAGTGTCCCGGAGCATTTGATCAGACGTCGACTTTTTTATGAGCGTAGCATTTGCGCCATTCTCCTTGGCGACGTCCAGGATGGTCGCATAAGAGAGTCGCGTCAGCACGATGATTGGTTTGTTAACGCGGCGATTCGGAGCGGCTAGTTGTTTCAAGACCTCAAACCCTGACATGTCGGGTAATGTGAGTTCAAGAATCACGGCATCAACGGCACGTGACCGGAAGAGGGCCAGGCCGGCTTGACCGTTTTCAGCTTCGAAAAAGACGGCGTCCGACAACACAGCCTTGAGCACATCGGCATAGTGCCGTCGATCTCTGTCACTGCCGTCGATGAGAAGAATGGATTTCGCGTCCGACAAGGGGACACCGCCTTTCTCAGTATGTCGGCGGTGTGGCCTTCCAGGAGGCCGTCGGCATCTGTGTAAGAAATGTGAGGAAACCCAGCTTGGACCGTTTCAGTGATGCTGTCAAGTTGCTTTTTGTGATGGGCAATGCGGCGGCAAGCAACAATGCCACCCACGGCGTCAGGTGGTAACGCCCATTCATCGAGATTAAACGGAGTCGGTGAGAAGAGACATCTCTGCCGTCGTCAGCAGAAAAGCATCGGACGGAGTGAAAAGCCCTGAACGTTCGAAAAAGCAGACTGCTGAAACAGACGCGCGATGATGGGAAGGATCGAGTGCGCCGAGAGATGCACAGTCAGCGCGGCTCAACAGATCGTGACACACCCTACAGGAAATGATGGCTGCGTCGACGTATCCTACAGAGCTCAACGCTGTGTATACACCACCGCCGACGCGTGTTAGCATAGGGTCTGCTTCCTTCTCTTTCCTCGTCATACTGATGTTTAGACCCATTCCCGAAACCCCTTTCCTTCGAAGAACGCCCTTTCTCCTGATCGCATTGCTCCCGTTTATTCTCGCCCTCGGTGTCATTGTCCTCTTGCTCCTCAGTGTGGAAGTGTTCAGCACACTTTCGTTGCGCGATCTGATCGTCCTGGGATTGTACCTCGCCCTGAGCAGTGCCGTGAGCATCGCAGCGGTGTTCAGCTTTTTACACTCTGCCAGCACCAAGCGAACCCTTGAAGAGGTGAAGGGGCTCGCCAGGAACATTCTGCAAAGCATTCCGACAGGCATCCTGACCGTCAATCGCAACGGCGTGATCACCGCGGTGAATCCTACCGCCGAAACGGTGCTGAAACGATCGGCGACTGATCTCCTCGGGAATTCGTATGAGTCCACGTTTGCCGGCGGTGAAATTATTCGGGACGTGCTCGACGGAGCGCTCAAGAACCATCGCCATGTGAGCCAGAAAGATTTGCCGTATCAAGGCATCAACGGGCGACTCCAGACGATTCGCGTCAGCACGGTCGAATTGACTGGAGACGACCGCCAACCAGCCGGCGTCCTCTTGCAAGCGCAGGACGTGACGGAGTGGCTGGGACTTGAACAACGTGTCCGCATCGCCGACAAGGTTGCCGCGCTCCATACACTATCCGCCGGAGTCGCGCACGAATTACGGAATCCCCTCAGCGCGATGGATTTGAACCTCCATCTCCTCGAAGAGGAATTACACGAGCAGGGCTCCCTGTCGGGCGGGACCGCGCATTACTTGGAAGTCATGAATGCGGAATGCCGACGGCTCTCCGCGATTCTCGATAATTTCATGAAATTCGCGCGTCCCAGCTCCGTGGACGATCATGAAGTGGACGTTCATCGCGTGATTGAACATATCGTCGCACTCATGCAGCTTGAAGCGCAGGATCACAGGATAGAACTCGAACAGACGATCGGCAAAGCGTTGCCGCCGGTACTTGGCGACGAGACACAGATCAGTCAGGCATTGGTGAACGTGGTGGTTAATGCCTTCCATGCCATGGCAGAGGGGGGGCGGTGTCAGATCGCCGCGACCACATGCACGACCGATGGCACACGTTGGGTGGAAATTTCCGTGCGAGACACCGGGGTGGGCATACCGGAAGAGGCGTTGCCTCGGCTCTTCGAGCCGTTCTATACGACGAAACCGACCGGTTCGGGGCTTGGCCTCGCCATCGCGTACCGAATCATGCAGGACCACGGCGGATCGATCAGCGTCTCGAGTGCGCCGGGAGCTGGAACGGTCGTCACGCTGAGATTCCCTGCCCTTGTGACCCAGCCGCAAGCCATAGAGGCGAGATCGTGACAGCCGAAAGCCGCATTCTTGTCGTGGACGATGAAGTGAACATCCGAGAGGCGTTGGTGACGCTCCTCCAGAAGAAACAGTATCAGGTGCGCGGTGCCGGAACCGCGGAAGAAGCACTAGCGCAGCTCGAGTCGGCCGCGTCTGAACTGGTTCTCACCGATCTCAAGATGCCAGGCATGGGTGGCATGGAATTTCTTCGCCACCTGAAACGGAAGTGGCCGGACACGGAGGTCTTGGTCATGACCGCCTTTGGTTCCATCGAAACGGCGGTCGAGGCCATGCGATGCGGCGCGTACGACTACGTCACGAAACCGATCGATCGTGAACGTCTTGCCGTCGTGGTCGAGAAAGCCCTCGAGCGCCATGCGTTGGCGTGTGAAAACAAGCAGCTCAAGGATCGACTCGACACCAAGACGCGCTTTGCCCAGATGGTCGGTGAAAGCGGGCCCTTGCAGCGCGTCTACAGCCTGGTCGAGATGGTGGCGGAGAGCGACGTCACCGTCCTGCTCACAGGAGAGAGCGGAACCGGAAAGGAGCTCGTGGCCCGTGCGATTCATCACAAGAGCCGTCGGGCAGACGGACCATTCGTCACCTTGAATTGCGGAGCGCTGCCTGAGAATCTCTTCGAAAGTGAATTGTTTGGATATGAACGAGGAGCCTTCACGGGCGCGACAACGAACAAACCGGGGCGGTTCGAACTGGCCGACGGCGGAACGTTACTGCTGGACGAAGTGGGAGAATTGTCGATCAAGTCGCAAGTCGATTTTTTGCGTGTGCTGGAAACCAAGGAGTTTAGACGACTGGGTGGAACGAAGATCGTGAAGGTCGATACGAGGATTGTGGCGGCCACGAACAGGAATCTGGAAGAAGCGGTCAAAGAAGGAGATTTCCGCGAAGACCTGTACTACCGACTCAATGTCGTTCCCATCCATCTGCCCCCGCTTCGAGAGCGAGGGGACGATATCCCGCTGTTGGTCGACCGGTTTATGAGTGAGTTCTCCGCTCAGCACCGTCGGGAGCCGAAAGAGATCTCTCGGCAAGCCATGCGGTTGTTACGCCTCTATGCGTGGCCCGGCAACATTCGCCAGCTACGGAACCTCATCGAGCGGTTGGTGGTCACGGTGAAAGATCCGGTGGTTGAAGCAGAACATCTGCCGGAGGAGATCCGGGCAAGCCGGGAAGATGCACGGACTATGGTCGTGACACTAGGGTCCACACTGAAAGGGATTGAGCGTGAAGCCATCCGCCGCACGCTCACCGAAGTCACCAACCACCGAGAGAAGGCGGCCAAACTCCTTGGCATCAGCCTTCGTGCGCTTCAGTACAAAATCAAAGAGTACGGTATCCGCGAGTAGCGCGGCATGACGTCGCGATCGCAGATCTCGAATTTCACATCTCACATCAGGCTTTGGTGCCTGCAAAATCTGCAGCGCTTTAGAGGCCCACTACTCACTCAAGCTGCACATTTTGCAGGAACGACTCAACCATGGCCTGCGCTTGTGCTGAATGACGAACCCCTGATTCGCAAATACGCGATTTGTTTGCGTAGGGCTTAACACCCTCGCGAAAGACTCTCCGGCATCCTCCCTGCAATGTGCCCGGACATCACTCGACTCGTCTCACCTGAATGAAACGATGAACCCTCCGTCTAGGGAACAGTTTGGCCGGTTGGAGATTCTATGTTCGGCGGCAGCCTTGTGTCTCGCCATCGGCAGTCTTTTTGCTCTGTGGCCGTTCGATTTGCCCATCGCGTTGTTGTTACTGGCGGTTCTGTACGGGGTTCTGAGAGATCTGCGGTCACTCAATCGGTCGAAAGATCCTGTGACAGTCCGACAAAGGTCGAGGGAAGCACATGCTGAACAAGCGGATCGAGCGTCTCGCTGATTTGCAGAAACTGCTCAGAGTCTGCCCCACTGATGTCATCACTCGTTGCGCATTGGCGCTCCTCCTCGAGGAGTTGGATCTGCCTGACGAAGCGTCCTGCCATTGGAAGAGGGTATTGGATTTTGATCCCAACAATCTCAAGGCGCGTGAAGGCGTGAACCGGTGTCGGAAGAACCGGGCCGGACGACCATTTCAGTCTTAGATCTGATCATCACATGGCCATTCTGCTTCTTTTGACTCTCGTCGGTTATGCGGCCGGACTGCTGCTCCCACTCTGTGTTCCCGCCAGACCGAGGGTACAGAACCTCCTTGCGCACGGCCTTGGCGGTCTTGCAGGGGTTGGAGGAATGTGCCTCGGCATCACGGGCCTGCTCGCAGCCGAACCATTTGCGATGTCCGTGCCTTCGACGCTGCCTCTTTTGACCTTCGCCTTCCGGCTCGACCCCCTCGCATCCTTCTTTCTGCTCACGATTTCGTTGGTGAGCCTTGCCGCATCCATCTATGCGCTCGGCTACGTGAGGGAATTCTACGGGCGCGTTTCGATTGCGCTGCTCGGGTCACTCTTCAATGGCTTTCTGCTGTCCATGACATTGGTCGTCCTCGCGGACAATGGTTTCTTTTTCCTGATCGTGTGGGAACTCATGTCCCTGTTCTCCTATTTCCTCGTCGTGACGGAGCATGAGAAGACCGACGTGCGCTACGCCGGTTTGTTCTATCTGATCATGACGCACGTCGGGACGGCATTCATCCTCCTGACATTCCTCCTGCTCTTCCACGGAAGCGGATCGTTTTCGTTCGATGCGTTTCGCCAGCCGGATCAGCCCCTGCCGGACGGTATGAGAACGGTGGCCTTCCTGACGGCGCTGATCGGTTTCGGCACCAAGGCGGGCATCGTGCCGTTCCACGTGTGGCTTCCGTATGCCCATCCTGCCGCCCCCTCGCATGTCTCCGCCCTCATGTCGGGCGTGATGATCAAGACCGCCATCTACGCATTGCTCAGAGTGTACTTCGATTTTTTCGGCGGGCATTTTCCCTGGTGGTGGGGATTCATCGTCCTTGCCGTCGGGGCGGTGTCGGCATTACTTGGCGTGATGTACGCTCTGATGGAGCATGACCTCAAGAGCCTACTGGCCTATCACAGCGTGGAGAACATCGGGATCATTCTGCTTGGCATCGGGGCAGGGATGATCTTCCACAGCTATGGCCTCGAGGAATTGGCTGCGCTTGGGCTGATCGCCGGTCTGTACCACACGATCAATCATGCGGTGTTTAAGGCGCTGCTGTTCTTCGGCGCCGGGTCCCTGCTCTATGCGACTCACACCCGGAATATGGAGGAATATGGAGGCCTGCTGCGTCGGATGCCCTGGACGGGCGCCTTCTTTCTCATCGGCGCAGTGTCGATTGCCGCCTTGCCGCCGACCAACGGCTTCGTCAGTGAATGGCTGGTGTTCCAAAGTCTCTTCTTGAGTTACGAGATGCCTTCACTCTTGATGAAGCTCATGCTTCCGATCGCGGCGGCCATGCTGGCCCTCACCGGCGTGCTTGCCCTGACCTGTTTTGCCAAGGCGTTCGGCATCTCCTTTTTGGCGCTGCCGCGCAGTTCCCACGCCAAACACGCCGAAGAAGTGCCTTGGCCCATGCGCATTGCCATGGGTTTGCTGGCGGCGAGCTGTATCGCTCTTGGCGTGGCTCCCATGATGGCGGTCCCCATGATGGACCGCGTGACCGCTTCAATGATCGGCACCTCGATCGCAGGGAAGATGGTGGCGCTCGACGGATGGGCCTTGGCACCGGTCAACGTCGAGTTTTCAAGTCTCTCCTCGCCTGCCCTTGGTCTCGTCCTGGCGGCAACGGCAGCACTCGGGCTTGCCCTTGTCGCGCTCTACGGCGGCACCCGTGCCTATCGATACAGCAAGACTTGGGCATGCGGGCTTAATCTGACTCCTCGCATGGAGTACAGCGCCACCGGATTCGTGCAACCGATCAAACGAGTCTTCAGCACGATCTATCAACCGACGGTCAAACTCGAAACGGAATTTTTGGAGGAGTCGCGGTACTTCGCCAAGCGGCGGCGCTTCGAATTTCACATCGAACCGATGTTTCAGAGGTATCTCTACGACCCTGTCATCACGTTCATGTCCGGATTGGCCGACCGCCTAAAAATCGTCCAGGCAGGAAGTCTTCATCTCTATCTGGCCTATATGTTCGTGACGTTGGTCGTGCTGTTGTTGGCGGCGCTGTAACGGAATGTCATGACCACTGGCCACTCGATAGTCCAGGCGATCGCGCTCACGCTGGGTCAGGCCATCGTCCTCATCGTTCTTTCGCCCGCGATCGTCGGTCTCATTCGAAAGGTGAAAGCGCGGTTCCAATGCCGCCGGGGCGCCGGCATTTTTCAACCGTACGCCGACCTCAGGAAACTGTTCCACAAACAACCGGTCGTCTCCACGACCACTTCTTGGATCTTCACGGCGACCCCCTACATCGTCTTTGCTTCGACGATGACGGCCGGCCTGCTCGTGCCGGTCTTCGCTTCGCAGATGCCTTTGAACTTCGCCGGCAACATCATCGCCTTTGTCTATCTGCTTGCGCTGGGCACCTTCTTTCTCATTCTGGCGGGCCTCGATGCCGGGTCATCATTCGGCGGCATGGGCAGCAGCCGGGAGTCGATCGTGGCCTCGCTGACCGAACCGGCCCTGATCATGGCCATCTTTGCCATCGCCTTGACCGCCGGCTCCACGAATCTCAGCACGATTGTTCACAAGACCGCGCTGCTGGAAGGCATCGTGACGGACCCGTCCTCCCACGTGATGGCACTCGCCGCCCTGTTCATCGTCGCCCTCGCCGAAACCGGGCGGGTACCCGTGGACAATCCGGCAACTCATCTCGAACTCACGATGATCCATGAGGCGATGGTCTTGGAATATTCCGGCCGCTATCTGGCGCTCATTGAATGGGCCTCCGGCATCAAGCTGCTTGTGTTCCTCACCCTCATCGCCAATGTGTTCGTTCCGTGGGGCATTGCGACAAGCGTGACGCCGACGGCCCTCTCGATCGGACTGGCGGTGTACGTGGTCAAGGTCGCCGGCCTTGCCGTGCTGATCGGGACGATCGAATGTATGTTCGCCAAGCTGCGTCTCTTTCGCGTCACCGATCTGCTCGGTGTGGCGTTCATCCTTGCGTTGCTCGGACTGCTCTTCTTTTACATCTTGCGAGGCTGACCGTGTCCTGGCTGACGCCGCATATTGCAACGCAAATTGTCGACTTCAGCTCGGCCATGCTGCTCCTGACCTGCTTTGCCATTGTGGCGCAGCGCCGGCTTTCGGCTTGCGTGGACCTCTTCGCGCTCCAGTCGCTGTTTTTGGCGATGACGGCTGCCTTGGTGGCGTTCCTCACCGGCACCCGCCACATTTACATCGCCGCGGCTCTCACCGTGGTGGTGAAAGTGATTGTAATTCCCCGCCTGCTGAAAGGCGTCATCGAACGGCTCAATGTCACCCGCGAACTGGTGATGAGGATCAACGTGCCGGCAAGCCTGCTGATCTGCGGCGCGCTGGTCATGATCGCCTTCTTCATTACACAACCGATCATCCCCTTTGGACATCTGTTGACACGCGATTCCTTGGCCATTGCCTTGGCCATCGTGCTGATCGGATTTTTCACGATGATCTCCCGGCAAAAGGCAGTCACGCAGTTGATCGCGTTTCTCGTCATGGAGAACGGCCTCTTCCTGGGAGCCACCGCCGCCACGTACGGCATGCCGCTGATCGTCGAGTTAGGCGTGTTCTTCGACGTGCTGGTGGCGGCCCTGATCGCAGGTATTTATACGAACCGCCTGCAAGACGCCTTCGACAGCGTCGATACCGCTCATCTCACTGAGTTAAAGGAATGACCGGGTTCACCGTCATGATCGCAGTCGGCCTGCTTCTGGTTGCGCCACTTTCGGCGGGGTGCCTGAGCCTGCTGTTGCGAAGCTCTCGCTGGCTCCATGTCACCAATCTCATCAGCATTGGGACATTGGTGGGCGCAGAGGCGGTCATCGCGCAGGCCGTTTTCTCACAGGGATCGGTGACGGCCTTCGACGACATCGTCTACATCGATGCCCTGTCATCGGTCATCCTGTTCATTATCGGCACCGTCGGCCTCGCCTGTTCGCTCTATATGCGCTCATACATGGATGAGCAGGTGGCGCGGGGCGTAATTGCGCCCAAACGGCTCAGTCTCTTCTTTTATCTGTTTCATATGTTCCTGCTTGCCATGGTCCTGGCGACCGTCGCCAACAGTTTGGGTGTGCAATGGGTGGCGATCGAAGCCACGACGTTGGCCACGACATTTCTCATCGCGTTCTGGCGGCGGCGCGAATCGTTGGAGGCCGGCTGGAAATACTTGATTCTCTGCTCGGTCGGCATTTCCCTGGCGCTGTTCGGCGTCGTGCTGATGTATTACTCCTCCCTTCGAGTACTGGGCGATGTGAGCTCCGCTCTCAATATCACCCAACTCCAGCAGGTGGCGGCCAAGCTCGATCCTCACATTCTGAAACTGGCCTTTGTCTTTCTCTTTGTCGGGTACGGCACGAAGGTCGGCCTGGTGCCGATGCATAGCTGGCTTCCCGACGCCTACACCGAAGCGCCGGCCCCGGTCGCGGCCATGCTGGCCGGCGTGCTGGAAACGGTGGCGGTGTATGCGATTCTCCGATGCCGTGGGATTGCCGATCAGGCCCTCTCTCCCGATTTCACCGGCGGCTTGCTGGCACTGTTCGGGCTCATCTCCTTTGCGCTCGCAGCCTTCTTCATCCTCTTGCAACACAACTATAAGCGGTTGTTCGCCTATTCCAGCATTGAGCACATGGGCTTGGCAATGGTGGGGTTCGGAGTCGGCGGACCGCTTGGTACGTTTGGTGGATTGTTCCATCTGGTCAACCATGCCTTCGCCAAATCGCTCGCGTTCTTCGCAGCAGGCAATATTCATCGACGGTTCAAAACCGTGGAGATCGACCAGGTCCGCGGTCTCACAGCCGTGCTTCCCTGGTCTGCGCTGGCATTGTTGATTTCCGGACTGGCGCTCACGGCGCTCCCGCCCTTTGCGCTGTTCACCAGCGAGATGCAGATCATCACGGCGTTAAGCTCATCCGGCCTTCCTGGGGAGTGGACCCAGCCCGGCACCAGAGTTCCTGTCGTGATTCTCTTGCTCTGTAGTGTCGTGGCCTTTGCCGGCTTTCTTTATCGGATCACCGGCATGGTCTGGGGTCCAGCGCCGAAAGACGTTGTCCATGGAGAACGATGGTCCGTGGGCCACATTCCGATCATCCTGCTGGGCACTGTGCTTGTTGGATTTTGCCTGGCACTACCGTCGTCGTTGCGACAGTTCGTTGAAATGGCTTCCACGTTATTACTGAGCCGCTAAGAGGAGACGGTGACGGAGCGATCATCGGCTGTGCTACGGATACAGTCAGCCTTTCCCGACGTGATCGCGGAGCGCTCATCCGACCGCCTGATGCAGTATCGCGTGGACAAGAGCCGACTTCCGGAGCTGGCCCGATTTCTTCACGAGAAGCTGCAGGGTCGCCTGGCGCTGCTGTTCGCCATAGATTGCCGCCCGGGGGAAGAGAAATACGAGATTCAGTATCTGTTCGCCTTCGGCCCAGGTCAGCCGTGGGTTCTGCTGACGATAGAGCTGATCGGACAAGATCGTCTCTTCACCTCGATTACACCGTCCGTCCACGCGGCGCAGTGGTATGAGAGGGAAATTCGGGATCTGTTCGGGTTGATCCCGCAAGGCCATCCTGATCTTCGCCGCCTGGTTCGCCACGAGCACTGGCCCAAGGGCACCCATCCATTGATGAAAGATTTCGCGTGCGATAAGACGATCGGCCGGCAACAGGGCGAATACCGATTTCGTCACATCGAGGGTGAAGGCGTCTTCGAAGTCCCGGTCGGCCCGATTCATGCCGGCATCATCGAGCCCGGCCATTTCCGGTTCTCGGTCGCCGGCGAGCCGATCATGCAACTCGAAATCCGCCACTTTTGGAAGCACCGTGGCATCGAAAAGCTGTTCGAACAACACACCCTGACCACCGCGCTCCTGCTTGCCGAACGGGTCTCCGGAGATACGACGCTGGGACATGGTTTGGCTTACTGCGAGGCCGTTGAAAGTCTTTTGCACCTCGAAGCTCCCAGACGCGCGCGATACCTCCGTTCGCTCTTTCTGGAATTGGAGCGTCTCCACAATCATCTCGGAGACGTCGGCGCGATCTGCAACGATACTGCCTACACGCTGGCTCATGCCCATTGCAGCCGGATGAAAGAGCGGGTGATGCAGCTCAACGACCAGTTGACCGGATCGAGATTTCTCCGGGGCGCATTGGTTATCGGCGGTGTCACGAACGACGTATCCGCCCTCCAACGAAGCGAACTGGTCGATGTCCTCGATGCAATGGAAAAGGATTTTGCAGAGCTGGAATCCATCATTTTTGCGAACGCCTCGCTCACCGACCGTTTGGAAACCACCGGCGTCCTCACGGAAGGTACGGCCTGGGACCACGGAGTGGTCGGCGTGGTAGGTCGGGCGTCTGGACTCGATCAGGATGTTCGCCGCGACCATCCCTTCGCCGCCTACGACGAATTGCCGGTGAAAGTCGCGCTCTATCGCTATGGGGATGTCCGTGCACGCTTGCGCGTGCGCATGGACGAAATCCATGAATCGATCCGCCTGATCCGTGACATTCGCAACAGGATACCGCAAGGTCCACACGTGGCGACGTCTGATCATCGGCCGCGCCTCGGAGAGTGGGCCCTGTCGGCGGTCGAAGGCTGGCGAGGAGAAATCCTCTATTTCGTCATGGCCGGAGAGAACGGGCAAATCCATCGTTGCAAAGTGCGCGATCCCTCGTTCGTCAACTGGCCTGCGATCCAATGGGCCGTCGTCGGAAATATCATCCCGGATTTTCCACTGATCAATAAGAGCTTTAATTTGTCGTATGCCGGGAACGATCTTTGACCGTGAGGAGTCCCCTGGGGCCTAACGCCTCACGCCCCCACGAGAAAGGAAAACATGTTTCGGATCATTAAGAAGAGTCTGAAGACCGGCGTCGTCACGGGACAACATCCCGAAGCGCGGAAAACCTTCGAAACCCTCCCGCCTGAAGCTCGTGAAAAGGCGCGACCCTTCAGACTGTCCTTGACGATTCGCGAAGTGGACACAGGCTCCTGCAATGCCTGCGAAATGGAGATGAATGCCTTGGCTAATCCGATCTACGACATCGAGCGGTTCGGCGTCCATATCGCCGCCTCGCCGCGCCACGCCGACGCGCTCGTCGTCACCGGACCAGTCACGATCAACATGGAGCACCCGTTGAAGGATGTCTACAAACAGACACCGGCTCCGAAATTGGTGATTGCTCTCGGCGACTGCGCGATCGATTGTGGAATGTTCAAAGGGAGCTATGCGGTGAGTGGACCGGTCGATCGCCACATTCCGGTTGATGTGCGGATCTCCGGTTGTCCTCCGAGGCCGGAAGAGATTCTTCAGGCACTGCAGAAATTGAGAGAAGGTCAACCCAGGGAATAAGCGTCAACGTTTTTCGCATAGCCCAGACCGATGTGCGGCCGGCTTAGACAGTGAAATGGCATGGTTCCTTGCTTGTCCTGGGTATGGCGGACACGGCCTTCAAGACGGTCTGATCGAGCACATCCCCTGAGGCCGTGCTCTTCTGCAACGTGGCTAGAGCACCATTCTTGATGGCCGCGTCCAGCACGTATGGATTGTAGAGCCTCGTGAGGATGATCACGGCGATTTCAGGGTGTTGAGGACGCGGAACCAACTTGGTCAAGACCTCGAAGCCCGACATGTCGGATAAATCCAGTTCAAGCACGACACAATCGAATGCGTGCGTCTGGCACATGACGAGCCCGGTTCGGCCGGTGGTCGCTTGAACGACGACACAGTTAGGGAAGGATCGTCTCAGCAGTTCAGCGTAATGATCACGATCCTGGTGATTGCCATCGATGAGAAGAATAGCAAGTGAGCCAGACATGACAACGACCCCCCTCGCAATGAGGAGCGCATCGCGTGTGCTTTTCAAACTGGTCAAAAGAATGAAGACGGTGAAGAACGGGACGGATAAAAGAAAAGATACCTTAGTCTGGACCCTGTAGGGAGAGCCGTCAATATGGCACAAGTTGGCTCCGGAAGCCGGCCAGCGCTGATTCGACGGCTAAGGCAAACGGGCCACCCTCCCCTTGAATGGATATATCTTGGCGTCTGACATCCCCAATCTGCGGTCATAGTGACTGATCATGGCATGGATGCACCAGTTCTCTGCATCCTTCTTGGTCTCAAAAATCGGGCCATCCAACGGCTGTCGAATCCCGAACATGAGCCCTTGTCGCGCTTCTACGATCGGGTGATAGCCCACTACACACTTCTCGGGTAAACTCTGCTTGTTCATCTCCGCGTTCTGCTCCGAGGTAAGAGTCGGACCGCATTAGCTCAGCCAGCTAAACCCACGAGAACCCACGAGTCAGCGAGCCGCCTGTAATAGTCGCAGGCTTCCTCCGTCTTAAGGAATAACGGAAGTTCTTAACCCCTAAGCATGAGGAGGCACGTCATGAATCGTATCACGTTAACACTTGTAGTCGGGTTTTTCGCATTATTGGAAGGTTGCGCTTCGACATTACAGGCGAAACCGGAACAAGCGGCCAATTTCCTTCACGAGAAAAGCCAATTTGGTGTTGCGGCAGAAGCGGTAGTGCCGCATGTTCACGCGAAAACGAAAACGAATTGGTCCGCCTACAATAAGATTCAACTGAATCCCGTTAGGGTGTCGAATGACGTTATAGAAGGGTTGGACTCCGAAGCGAAGGAAGAACTCAACCAACTGGCCACAACTTTTCATGACATGTTGTCTGAGCGACTCTCTCAAGATTACATCCTTGTCCAAGAGCCGGGGCCGGGCACTATGGCTATTCAAGTCGCGTTCAGGCATGCGGAACGGTCATGGATCGCACCTCAGGTATTATCCAAGCTGAGTTGGCAACTGCAGGCCATCAATGGCGTCGTCACCCTTTTCAGAGGAAAGCCGGCTTTTGCTGGGGAGATGACGATCGAATTTGCAGTTCATGATGCCATGACCGGAAAGTTATTGTTCGCTGGGCTGGATCGACGTGTCGGCGGGCAAAACCTCTTCGACAAAGAAGTGTTCAACTCCTGGGGCGATGTTCAAAACAGCCTAGAGTTTTGGACTGAGCAATCGGCTTACCATCTATGCTTGGCCCGAAAAGGCACAAATTGCTCTCTACCCAAGACCTATGAGCACCTGGCATTATTGAAATTAGGAAGGAGGCCCCGCATGATACTGAGCCCGCGAGCGGACATCGATCTACCTCAATTGGAGGAACCGGTCTGCTGTACGAATAGGTCTTCCGGCAACGGGTCGGAGGAGAAATCCGCTGCGAGCTGGCAAAGGCATCAGGAGATTACTGACTTAATCGGCATCACTACCATAGACTAGGATGCGAGATAGTAGTGCGGAATGGTGACCTCATTTAAATTTGCCGAAAGCCGGCCGTTAATGAAAGGAGGGCGGAATGACCAAGTGGTGGCTCAGATTACTCATCCTGACCGCATGTACCATTGTCTCATCGCCGCTGATTGCGGTCGCGCAACAAGAAGACAAGTCTGCGTCTGGCGGCTCGTCCCAGTCCTCTCAGACCCAGGGGAAGCGGGTGACTGGTCAATTGACCCACATCGAAGGCTGGCATTACACCATCAAGGAATCCAGTGGAGAAGAAGTCAGCTTTGGCGTCACGTCGGCAACCCAAGATCCGCATAAGGTCAAGGAAGGGGATCATATCGTCGCCATGATCGGCGAGGATCGAATCGCGCTCAGCATCAAAAATATGAAGGTCAAGAACTAGCCGGGATTCTTATTTGGCTCCCAGAACGAGCTTCTAGTTGCACACACAAGACGACCATTCACAGGCTCGATCGACATCCACCGTCTTACACGACGTGGTCTACCGTATCGTCGAAAACGAGCCTGCATTTCGCGCATTTCTCCGGAAAAGACTCGGTGACGAGGCCGTCGTCGAGGATCTGTTTCAGCAGTGCCTCCTCCGTGCCGTAGAGCGTCAACACTCGGTGAAAAACCAGGACAGTGTCGTCGCCTGGTTCTATCAAATCCTGCGAAACGCGGTCATTGATTACTATCGATCTCGCGCAGCTGAAGAGTCTCGTCAAAAGGCGTTCGAAAAGGAAGCCGAGGTGCTCCAGCAGCAGGAGGTCCCATCTCTCGACGACGTCAAAGCCACGATCTGTGCTTGCCTTGATCAGGTGGTAGGGACACTTCGCCCCGGTTATGGCGAGTTGATCCGACGCATTGATCTAAGCGGCGAATCCACTGCAGAGGTGGCCAAGGCGCTTCGTATATCAACCAGTAATGCCACGGTGCGGCTCCATCGAGCCCGTCAAGCCTTGCGCAATAGCCTTGAAGAAGCCTGTGGTGTGTGCACGAAGCACGGTTGCCTGAATTGCACCTGTTCCTGAATACTGCCTCTCCGAAGAACCTTCCAGTTTCCGCGGACTTTTGATGCCTGTGTAATATCCGTGGGGCGCCTCCGTCTACAAGGGTGAATGGGCATTCACCACATTAACGGAGGTTCAAAGATGATACAGCTCGAAAGCGAGGTCGCGATGGATCATACCCACCATGTCAGGGATGAAAAGCCTGAACCGACAGAAACTCATGGGCACCATGACCACTGTCACCAGGAACACAGCCATCATGCTCATGCAGCGCACGGGGCCGGCTCACTGAACCAAACGGCCTTCATGGCCACCGTCCACTGCCTGACAGGCTGCACGATTGGCGAGGTCCTTGGGATGGTGCTCGGCACCGCGTTCGGATGGAGCAACTGGCCAACCGTCGCGCTCGCCGTGGTGTTGGCGTTTTTCTTCGGCTATGCGATGACGCTGGTGCCTCTACGTCGGGCTGGCATGGCCTGGGGCACCGCACTGGGGCTTGCGTTCGCGTCGGACACCCTCTCCATGGCCACGATGGAACTCGTCGACAACGCGATTATCCTCGTCATACCGGGTGCGATGGATGCCGGCTTGACCGATCCATTGTTCTGGGGGAGTCTCGTCGTGGCGATGATCGTCGCAGGCGTCGCCGCCTTCCCTGTCAATCGTTGGCTGATAGGACAGGGTAAGGGGCATGCGCTGGTACACGCGCATCACTGATCCAAAAGAGAGGATTCTGATGACGTTTGGACCAACAATCCTGGACGGCGATCGTGGTTCTACTCACGATCGCTGTCCCGCTGCAGCCAGGAGGAGCCTGTATCCGACGGGTCGGCAGGGCCCGATTTCTGGTGCGCTTCGCCTCAGGCACTTCACTCCCTGCTGACCCGAAAAGCATCAGCACTTTGTAAGTTTATGCGCTTACCTCGCTCCAAGACCTCGGAAAATCAGGATTTATGTGAGGAATGACTGCTCTTGATCTGGCATTGGAGATGCTCTAGATTTTGCAGCTTGAATTTTGAACTGATTACACCAATGAACCAGCTAGTGATGAGACCTCTGCCTTCTGCAACACGAGTGCAAGCCGCTTTACTTCTGCTCTTCTTCGTCTTCTGCCAGGTCATTGGGACGATGTGTGTCATACCGGATGTGGCAGTCGCTGGTGACGTTGCCACGATCGTTGAAGACGGCATGAGCTGCCCGATGGAAGCCGTAGCGATGTGTCCTCCCTCGTTGACGTCGTCACCGGAACGTGAGTTCAAAAATGGTGCGACGCTGTTGCACCCTCTGGCACCGCTTGTCTTGAATCCGGCAGTCATGTTCACTGTTCCTTCCCCTTGGATGCTGTGGTCTTGGAGCAGTGTGCCATCCATTGTCCCCATCTCCATAGCTGCGTCCTCGGTCCTTCGGATTTGATCCGAACGCTATCCCTCTATTCGCTCACAGCCTAACCCAACCGGCTTTGGGCGTTGATCCGTCCTTTCCAGACAATTTGGAGGTGTATTGTGAATTGTTCACTGGCTCATAGGCGCCCTTCCTTACTCGTCACATTGCTTCTGTGTGCGACAGTGTTCTTGGACAAACCTGTTGGAGCGGTGGAACTTCGTGGTTCGATCTCCGAAAAAGAATCTACACACTCGGAAGATCACGATGTTCGTCTAAGTCTTCCTGCGCTCATTCAAGAGTTGGAAGCGATCAACCCCGAAATCAAAGCTGCGCGGCAACGATGGGAAGCCTCCAAAGCGGTCGTGCCTCAAGTGCAAACATTGCCCGATCCAAAACTTCAAGTTGGCTACCAGCGGATGCCCATGGTCGATCCCTTGCAGGGCGCGATGTACGGAATCGGTCAGGATATCCCCTTCCCTGGCAAGTTGAAATTGAAGGGTGAGGTCGCACAACGTGATGCGGAACGACTCGAGCAGGAATATAACGCCACTCGCCTGCGGCTTATCGCGTCGCTCAAGGAAGCATATTACAGCTTGCACTATGTTCATAAGAGCATCGAGATCGTTGGAAGTAACAAGGCTCTCTTAACGCAATTCGAGAAAACGGCCAAGTCCCGGTACAGCGTCGGACAGGCAGCACAGCAGGATGTGTTTCGCGCCCAGGTCGAAATTTCTCGGGTTCTGGATCGGCTCGCGGTGTTAGAGCAGCAAAAAGAGAGTCTGCACGCCGCCATCAATCGTCTGCTAAATCGGCCGCCGGCGGGTCCGTTAGGCACGCCCGAAGAAATCCATACGACCATCATGACCGTTCCATTGCAGGAGTTGAATCGTCGAGCCGAGGCGTTCTCCCCTGCGTTGCAAGCGTCGGCAAAGAGCATCGATC